>NZ_LMDT01000023.1:128548-722522 GCF_001425885.1 Ensifer sp. Root1252
CCTTGTGGGTTTCGGTCACCACCTGGTTCCACAACACGCCCGACTTCATGACGTTGCGCTTTTCCATCGAGCAGACACGGTTGTTGCGGGTGCGGGCCAGTTCGAAGGCAACGCCGGCGATGCGCTCGATCTCGTAGGTGTCGTAGACCTGGGTGTCGATGCCGCGCTTCTGGCCATTGCCGAGATCGATGATTTCCTTCGGCTCGCCGAAATAGACACCGCCGGTCAACTCGCGCACGATCAGGATGTCGAGGCCTTCGACCAGTTCCGGCTTCAGCGACGATGCGGCGGAAAGCGCGGGATAGCAGATGGCCGGGCGCAGGTTGGCAAACAGCTGCAGGTCCTTGCGCAGGCGTAAGAGACCGGCTTCGGGACGAACCTCGTAAGGCACCGCATCCCACTTCGGACCGCCGACGGCACCAAACAGCACGGCGTCGGCGGCAAGCGCCTTTACCATGTCCCCTTCCGAAATCGCCTGGCCGTGGGCGTCATAGGCAGAACCGCCGACGAGGCCTTCGTCCGTCACGAAGCCGGCGCCAAGCTCGGCATTCATGTAGGCGATGATTTTGCGGACTTCCGCCATGGCTTCCGGGCCGATGCCGTCGCCGGGAAGGATGAAAAGCTTACGATCGGCCATTTCGGCACTCCTGTCGTTTCAGTGTTTGTGTTGGTGCAGGGCGGCTCATGCGGTGACCTTCGGCCATGGCCGCTGTTGCGGACGCAGGGTCTCGAATGCTCGTGCAAGGCGCAAGACCCCGATATCGTCAAACTGCTGGCCGATGATCTGAAGCCCGATCGGCAAACCGCTGGCAGTATAGCCGCAATTGACCGAAATCGCGGGCTGTCCACCCATGTTCACCGCGACCGTAAAGGCGATGTGCTCGAACGGCTTCTGTGGGTCATTGATCGGCGAGGCCCATTCGGCGGGATAGGACGCGGTCGGTGCCGTTGGCGAGAGGATGAAATCAAAACCGGTCAACGCCGCATGGATGGCATTGCGCATGGCGTCGATCTGGGCGAAGCCGGTATAGACGTCGCGGCCGGAAAAATCCTTGGCCGTCTCGATCCAGTTGAAGATGTAGGGCAGTATCTGCGCCTGCTGTTCCGGCGAAAGACGCGAGACGTCTTCCCAACCGCGCGCACGCCAGAAGCGATCGAGGCCATCGATCATCTCGCGGGTGAGGAAGGGCTCGACAGGTTCGATGATCGCGCCCGCGTCCGCGAAGATCTTTGCCGCTTGGCTGACCGCCTGCTCGGTTTCCGCGCTGACCGTCTGGCCGAAGCCGGCATCAAGCCAGAGGCCGATCTTCAAGCCCCTTACCTTCCGTTCAAGATCGAGCCAGGGGATATCGGCATAGGGCAAGGACATCGTGTCGCGGGCGTCCGGCTTCGACAAAACGGACATGTAAAGCGCCGTATCGGCGACAGTGCGGGTCATCGGGCCGGCCACACGGCCGATGAAGGGCGGATTGATCGGAATCCGACCCGCCGACGGTTTCAAACCGACAACGCCGCACCAACCGGCCGGCAGGCGAACCGAACCGCCGATATCGGTGCCGATATGGAGCGGGCCGTAGCCGGCGGCCGCAGCCGCCCCCGCACCGGCGCTCGAGCCGCCGGGATTGGTCGACAGGTCCCAGGGATTGCGCGCCAGTTTGTGGAAACTGGAAAGCCCGGACGACAGCATGCCGTAATCTGGCATGGTGGTCTTGGCCAGAATAACGCCACCCGCCTCGCGGGTGCGTGCCGCCGGCGGCGCATCGGCCAAGGCCGGTACCAGCGGCACGGCCGCGCAGCCAAGCGGCACAGCCGTTCCCTTCGTCGCAATGTTCTCCTTGATCGTCACCGGCACGCCATCGATCGCGCCCAGAGGCTCACCCTTGCCCCAACGTGCCTCGGACGCCTGCGCCGCCTTGCGCGCCTCGTCCGGAGCGTAGGCCCAAAGCGCATTGAGTTTCGGCTCAGATGCATCGATGCGCGCGATGACAGCATCGACGACTTCGACGGGAGAGAGCTTTCGCAGGCGGTAAGCCTCGACAAGATCGACGGCGGTGAAATCGGCAAGATCGGACATGGGCAATAATTCCTGCAACAAGAGCAACTCCGGAGAATTGCAGAATTTCAAAGAGTTCTAGGCAAAGTGACAGCGGGCGGACCAGGCCGGCGTCACCGGCTTGGCCATGGGCGTTTGGGCGAGACAGATATCCTGCCTGCGCGGACAGACGGCGGCATAGGCGCACCCCTCTGAGGTCGTGGCGGTATGGACAGGCGTTTGCGGCGGGGCGTTCGACCGGATCCGCTTGCGGCGTCCGGCAAAGGGTTTCGGCACGGCGGCGACAAGCGCCTGCGTGTAGGGGTGACGCGGGTTGTCGAACACCTCGTTGGTCGGTCCCTCCTCGACGATCCGCCCGAGATGCATGACGGCGACCCGGTCGGTGATGGCGCGAACCACGCCCAGATCGTGGCTGATGAACAGATAGGAGAGCCCGAGCCTCTCCTGCAGATCCATCATCAGGTTCAGCACCTGCGCCTGGATCGAGACGTCGAGCGCCGAAACCGGTTCGTCGGCAACGATCAGCGCAGGTCGGGTGATGAGCGCGCGCGCAATGGCAATCCGCTGGCGCTGGCCACCGGAAAACTCGTGCGGATACTTGTCGACAGACGCCAAGGGCAAGCCGACCGCCTCCAGCACCTCCTCAACGCGCCGGTTGCGCTCGAGTGCGCTGGTTCCGCGTTCCAGTGAAACGATGGGTTCGCAGATGATGGTCCGCACCGTGTGGCGCGGATCGAGTGAGCCGTAGGGATCCTGGAAGATCGCCTGAAATCCCTTGCGCGCCTCCCGCAACTCTGATCGGTCCAGCGAATAGATATCCTTGCCGGCAATGGTAACCTGCCCCGATTGCGGGCGTTCAAGCCCCATGACGGCGCGCGCAAGGGTCGATTTTCCCGAGCCGCTTTCGCCAACGATGCCGAGGCTCTTGCCGGCGCCAAGCTCGACGCTGACACCGTGCAGCACGCGCAAGCTGGTCTGCTTGGAAAAGATCGATGGGCGCGGCAACTGGTACTCGCGCACCAGATCGATGGTCCTCAGAATGACATCGCTCATGGTGCCACCATCCTTTCGCGTGGATGAAAGCAGGCGGCGCGATGCTCCACATTCCTGTCGGTATCGATCAGATCCAGTGGCGGTATCGCCCGCCGACAGTCGGGCTGAACGAAGGCGCAACGCTCAGCAAAGGAGCAATGGTCCGGCCGCGCAAAAGGATCGGGAACGATGCCCGGGATTGCGTTCAGCCTTGGCCTTCCCCCGATCTGGCGCGGAGCAAGGGCAGCTCCATGAGGAGACGCAGCGAAGAGGCCCCTCGCATAGGGATGCGCCATGCGCGCGAACACGTCGTCGGTGCGCCCCGTCTCGATGACACGCCCAGCATACATGACCGCGATACGGTCGGTCATTTCGGAAACCACGCCGAGATCGTGGGTGATCAGCATCAGGGCCGTACCAGTATCTTCGATCAGGTCATCGAGCAGATCAAGAATCTGTGCCTGCACCGTCACATCGAGCGCGGTCGTCGGTTCGTCGGCGATCAACAGGTCCGGTTCGCAGGCGATCGCCATGGCGATCATCACGCGCTGCCGCTGGCCGCCGGAGAGTTGATGCGGGTAGAGGTCCAGATTGAAGCGCGGCGCCGGCAGACCAACCCTGTCCAGCAAGGATCGCGCCTTCTTTTCCGCATCGGCTCTGGTTTCGCCAAAATGAAGGCGTCGCCCTTCGGCGATCTGGGCGCCGATCGACTTGACCGGGTTGAGGGCGGTCATCGGCTCCTGAAAGATCATCGCAATGCGCCGGCCGCGATATCTGCAGAATTCGGCTTCGGGCAGATCTGCGAGGTTGCGGCCATCGAACATCAACTCGCCGCGCACCCGCATGCGCTGCGGCAGCAGTCCCATCACGGCGAGCGCCGTCATGGATTTGCCGCTGCCGGATTCTCCGACGATACCGAGGCGTTCGCCGCGATTGAGCTCAAGATCGACGTCGGAGACGATATCGACCTGGGTCATGCCCGCTGACAGCTCGACCGACATTCCGACCATTCGTAGCAAGGGTGCCGTCATCTTTGTCGCCTCACGCGCGGATCGAGAATGTCGCGCAGGCCATCACCGAGGAGGTTGAGGCCGAGCACGGCGAACGTGATCGCAAGTCCCGGGAAGATGGCGAGCCATGGGGCCTGATAGATGAAGGTCTGGGCATCGTTCAGCATCTTGCCCCAGCTTGGCATCGGTGGCTGGGTGCCAAGACCGACATAGGAAAGCCCAGCTTCTGCAACGATTGCTAAGGCGAACTGGATCGTCACCTGGACCAGGAGCACGTGGTTGATGTTGGGCAGGATGTGCAGAAAGGTGATCGCCACGTCGCCGCGACCGGCGCAGCGGGCCGCCTGCACATATTCGCGCTTCCAAAGCCCCATCGAAGCGCCACGGGTCACGCGGGCAAAGACCGGAATGTTGAAGATGCCGATGGCGATCATGGCATTGGTCGCGCCGGGGCCGAAGATGGCCGTGATGATGACCGCCGTCAGCAGTGCAGGAAAGGCAAAGGCAAGATCGCTCATGCGCATGACCAGGCCATCGACCCAGCCGCCGCGGGCCGCAGCCCATGCACCGAGCGGCACGCCGATGCCGGCGCCGACGAGCACCGCGACGATCGAGACCGCGATCGAGTTGCGCGCCCCGGCCATGATCATCGACAGGATATCGCGGCCGAAATTGTCGGTGCCGAACCAATGGGCGAGGCTTGGTCCCTGAAGCTTGTCGCGGAAATTCATCGCCGTCGGCGAGAAGGGTGTCCAGACGGTGGAAACCACGGCCATCGCAATGAGGATGGCGGTGACCGTCAGGCCGAACATCAGGCTTCGGCTACCAAAAAGCTTGGCCAACAGGCCTGGTTCCGAAGTGATTGCCGAGGTGCTCATCAGTGGCCTCCCCTCGACAGGCGCGGATCCAGATAGCCGTAAACGAGATCCACGAGAAAATTGATGGTGATGACGGACGCGGCAAGCAGCGTCACGAGCGTCTGCACGGTCACCAGATCGCGCTGCGCGATCGCCTGAAAGACCAACCGGCCGACACCCGGCAGATTGAAGACGTTCTCGATGATGATCGTGCCGGCAAGCAGAAACGAAAACTGCAGGCCGATGATGGTGACGACGGGGATGAGTGCGTTCGGCACCGCATGCCTCCAAAGCGCACCAGCGCGCGAGAGGCCCTTGGCGCGGGCAGTGCGGATGAAATCCTCCCCGAGCGTTTCGATGACGGCCGAGCGGGTGACGCGTCCGAGAATGGCGGCGAGTGGCAGGCCGAGCGCAAAGGCTGGAAGAATGAGCGAGTGGAGGCCGCTCCAGATACCGTCCTGCCAGCCGGCAAAGCCCGAGGCCGGAAACCATGCAAGTTTCAGCGCGAATAGCAAAATGAACAGAAGCGCGAGCCAGAAATTGGGGATGGCGACGCCAACTTGCGCGATGCCCATGACGACCGTGTCGCCGGCCTTGCCGCGATTGGCCGCGGCATAGACGCCAATGGCGATCGCAACCACGACCGAGATCGCCATGGAGAGGAGAGCCAGGGGCAATGTCACCAGGATGCGGGGCCCGAGTAGTTCACGGATCGGCACCGAATAGGTGAGACTCATGCCGAAATCGCCGACGACAAAGCCACCGATCCACTGGAGGTAGCGGATCCAGATTGGCTGATCGAGGCCCAGCTGCCGGTGCAGCGCCGCGATCGCATCCGGGTCGGCGTTCATGCCGAGCATCAGCACTGCCGGGTCGCCGGGCAGCACCTGCATCAGCAGAAAGACGATGATAGAGGCGACCAGGGTCGTCAATATGAGCGACACAAGGCGACCGCCAACAAAGGAAATCACATCAACCTCCCGGAATGAGCGAGCGTTGACCGGCGCCGGGGACGGTCAACGGCTGATCTGCATCCGCCCCCATTTGTGGAGGGGCGGATGCTGGAGCGGGATGAGGAAAAGTGTGTGCGGTTTTCAGCCCGCATACCGCTCCACCTCATGAGAAGCGATCAATTCTCCCAGTAGGTCTGGGTCTGATCGTCCGCCGGCACCGGCATGTTCTTCCACAGACCCTTCACCTTCTTGTTCCAGACGCCGATCTTCGGAAGAGCGTAGAGGAAAACGTTCGGTTCATCGGCCGCCAGTTTACGCTGAAGCTGGCCGACGAGATCGAGCTGCTCAGCTTCCGTCGACGCGAGCGTGAAGGACTTGTAGAGCGCCTTGTAGTCCGGGTTCTGGTAGTTGAAATAGTATTTGTCGCGAGCGTAAATATCGAGATCGCGGGCTTCGGCGTGTGCGATGATCGTCGCGTCGAAATCCGAGTTCTTGAACACCTGGTCGAGCCATTGCGCGAACTCGATCGGAACGAGGTTCACCTTGACGCCGACTTCGCTGAGCATGGCCGCGATGATCTCGCCGCCGCGCCGGGCATAGGCGGGTGGCGGCAGCATGATGGTCATTTCCAGACCTTCGACACCGGCCTCCTGCAGCAGTTGCTGCGCTTTGCCCGGGTCATAGGGATAGGTTTCGTTCAGATCGACATAGCCGGGCTCCACCGGGGAATAATGCGAACCGATCGTCTCGCCGAAGCCCGAATAGGTGCCTTCGACCAGGGTCTTCCGGTCGATCGCATGGGCAAGCGCCTGACGAACCCTGACGTCGTCAAACGGCTTGCGCGCATTGTTCAGCGCAAGAACCACCTTGCCGGAGGTGCTGCCGACCTCGACCTGGAGGTTGGGATCGCTTTGGAACTGGCTGACGAGTTCGGCGGCCTGGAACATCGGGAACGCATCGACGTTGCCGGCAAGAACGGCGGCTGCGGCTGCGGACGGGTCGCTGATGAACTTGAAGGTGACTTCCGTCAGCTTGGCCGGTTCGCCCCAGTAATCGGCGTTCTTGTTCAGCACGACCTTGTCGCCCTTCGCCCATTCCTTGAACGCGTAGGGGCCAGTACCGACAGGCTTGGTCTTGTTGTCGGCGGCCGATGACGGCGCGATCATGACCGCGTCACCCCATGCCATGTTGAACAGGAAGTTGGATGCCGGGCGCTTCAGGGTCACGACTGCGGTTGCCGGATCCGGGCACTCGGTCTTTTCGATCGGCTCGAAGAGGCCCTTCTGCGCATTGGTGGAGTCCGCTGCGACGGCGCGCTCATAGGAGAATTTGACGATCGAGCAGTCGAATGGCGTGCCGTCGTGGAACTTGACGCCCTGACGAAGCTTGAACGTGTAGCTTTTCTGGTCGTCGGAGATCGCCCAGCTCTCGGCCAGGAGCGGCTTGACGGTGCCATCTTCAACCACGCGCACCAGGCCTTCGAACAGGTTGCCGTAGGTGATATAGCGGATCGGCGCGGCGGCGCCCGCGGTCGGGTCGAGGCCCGGCGGTTCCAGCACCTGGCCGACGGTAATCGTGTCCTTGGCCATGGCTGTGGTCAGCGATGCGGCGATGAAGCACGAAGCAAGTGCCCATTTCGTCAAGTTAAGCATGGTTCCCCCGCTTTGCGGTTTGGTTGTTTATGGTCCCACTGCATGTTTCCATTAATCGCATCCGATTGAAGGAAACATGCAGTCAATCAAAGTGCCGCGACTTTCGTGCGCCCTAAGAGACGCGCGGCGCTGTCGTCATCAGATCGAACGCCCGCCATCGACGTCAAGTGCAACGCCGGTGATCATCGACGCCTGCGGCGATGCGACGAAGGCGGCGGCCTCGGCGAGATCCTCGGGCTTCAGCAAGCGGCCCAACGGAATGGAATCGCGGAACTTCTGGCGAATTTCCTCGGTATCCTCGCCCATGAAGGTCGTCAAAAGCGGCGTCTCGCCGGCAACCGGATTGAGGGCAACGACGCGAATGTTGAACGGAGCAAGTTCGATCGCCAGCGCCTTGGTCGCGGAGACCACCCAGCCCTTCGTCGCATTGTACCAGGCAAGGTTCGGCCGCGGCCGGTTGGCGCCAGTCGAGGCGATATTGACGATCACGCCTGTCTTGTTCTGTTTCATGTGCGGCAGCAGCGCGCGCGTCATGAGATAGACGCCACGCACGTTGACGCCGAGGATCCTGTCGAACTCGTCCGGCTCCACCAGCTCGGCGTTTTGTGGCTTGTGGCCGATGCCGGCATTGTTGATGAGAATGTCGACGCGGCCGAACTTCTCGAGGCTCGCGGCAACGGCGGCGTCGACGTCCGATGATTTGGAGATGTCGCAGACGACGGCAAACGCATTGCTGCCGAGTTGCTTGGCCACGCGCTCGGCCCCTGCGGCATCGCGGTCGACAACGACCACCTTGGCACCGCCGTCGATGAAACGCTTCGCAATGCCCTCGCCGAAACCGGAGCCTGCACCGGTGATGAGAGCGATCTTACCTTCTAGTGACACTTGTTCCTCCCGACGCTGAACTAGCCGTGGTAAACCGAGATGGTTTTCATGCTGGCGAAGCCGTAGAGGGCTTCGAAACCCTTCTCGCGGCCATGGCCCGATTTCTTGACGCCGCCGAAGGGCAGCTCGACGCCGCCGCCGGCGCCATAATTGTTGACGAAGACCTGACCGGCGTGGACGGCGCGCGCCATGCGCAGCTGCCTACCACCGTCGTTTGTCCAGACCCCGCAGACGAGACCATAGGCGGTGCCGTTTGCAAGGCGAACGGCCTCCTCTTCGCTGTCGAACGGCATGATCACCTGGACCGGGCCGAAGATTTCTTCCTGTACCGTGCGGTGCTCGTGCGGCACGTCGCGCAGCAATGTCGGTGCGACATAGGCGCCGTCAGCGGGTGCGTCGGCGACGATCTCGCCCTCAGCCGCGATCTTCAGGCCATCCTTGGCGGCATCGGCAAGGAAGCCCTCGATGATCGCCTTTTGCCTATGCGAGACCACCGGGCCAAGCGACAGATCGGCGCTGGCCGGTCCGACCCTGAGCGCGCGATATCTTTCGCTCATCTGCGCCACGACGTCTTCGTAGATGGCGCGCTCGACGAGGATGCGTGACGAGGCCGAACAGGTCTGCCCGGCGTTCTGGATCCCGGCGTTGACCAGGAATGGCACGGCACGGTCGAGGTCCGCATCGGCAAAGACGATCTGCGCCGACTTGCCGCCGAGTTCGAGCGTCACCGGCACCGCATTCTTCGCCGCCGCCGTCTGCACCATCTCACCGGTGCGCACCGAACCGGTAAACGAGATATGGTTGACATCAGGGTGTTCGGAAAGCGCGGCACCCGCTTCCGCGCCCAAACCGGTGACGACGTTCAGCGCTCCTGATGGCAGGCCCTCTTCTTCGGCGATGCGTGCAAATTCCAGGATGGTCAGGCACGCCTCCTCGGCCGGCTTGACCACGGCCGCATTGCCCATGGCAAGGGCTGCGCCGAGGCTTCGACCAAGGATCTGCATCGGATAGTTCCACGGGATGATATGACCCGTAACCCCATGCGGCTCGTAAATGGTCAGCACGGTAAAGCCGTTCTGATAGGGGATGGTGTCGCCATGCACCTTGTCGGCGGCGCCGCCATAGAATTCCAGATAGCGCGCGAGCGCGACGACATCAGCCCGCGCCTGTGTCAGGGGCTTGCCGACATCCCGCGCTTCAAGCTCCGTCAAAAGGTCGATGTTGCGCAGCACCGCTGCCGAGATCCGGCTGAGCACCCGTCCGCGTTCGGTAGCCGTCAACTGCCCCCATTGGCCGCCAAGTGCCGAGCGCGCCGAGCGCACGGCCAGGTCGATGTCATCCCGGTTTCCCCGGGCAATGCGCGCGAATATCTCACCGTTGGAGGGATCCCTGACGGCGATGTGCTCGCCGCCAATTGCGTCCTGCCACGTGTTCGCGATGAAATTGCCGTAAGTCTTCACATCATGCCTCGTTGTCAGTCTCGCCCTGCGGGAGGAGCGTTTTCAATCTCATGGCCGTCGCATGGATATGCGCGCGCGCCAGCTTCTCAGCCTGATCAGGGTCCCTTGCCGCTATCGCCTCGACAATGAGCCGATGCTCGGCAACGGCAGTGCTGGCGCGTTCGCTGGAAAGCGAAAAGGCCGGAGCGAAGACCTGAGAGGTCATCCGCAGAAGCGGCCCGAGCGACGCCAGCGACGCATTGCGCGAAGCACTGACGATTGCCTCGTGAAAGACGACGTTGGACTGGGTGTAGGCGCCGGGATCCCAGCGCTCGACGACCTTCTGCTGCTGATCGATCTGTTTCGCGAGTGCTTTGATTTCGGATGCTGTGGCGCGCTCGGCGGCATTGCGCGCCGCCACGCCGTCCATCGCCTCGCGCACAGCATAGGCATCGAGAAGTTTCGGCAGGTCGGCGGTGGCCACCCTGACACCGCTGCCCGGTTTGTTCACAACGAGCCCGTCGCGCTCCAGCACCCGCAAGGCCTCGCGAAGCGGCGTACGGCTGATGCCGAATTCGGCAGCGATCCGCTCCTGGCGCAACGTCGCTCCAGGCGCATAGACGCCGGCATAGATGCGCTCGCGAAGCGCCTGGGCAACTTCGTCGAGCAGGCGCGACTGGCTTCGCCATTCAAAGGTTTGACTCATCGATCCCTCCCAAGATCGAGGCAAATTGTATCCAGGATACAGACGATGTCAATTGCGATTGATAGGCCAGCGAACCGCCACGCGGGATCGGGACCGGAAGAGGCGTGATTTTCCGACGCAGACCCCTCGCTCGACGACAAAATTATTTACGGTTGACAATCGCACTCTAAGACATCAATCTTGCAACTAAGATATCAGTTAGCGGATAGATATGTCTGAGATTGTCACCATACCGGCACTTCCACTTGACGAGCTCCTTCGGCCGTCCCTGATCGAGGGTGCGGGCAACACGACGTCAAAGGTCTATCGCCTGCTTCGGCAACTGATCGTCGAGGTGAGGTTGCTGCCTGGCCGCGCGTTGCCGGAAAAGGAGGTCGCCGCGATCCTCAACGTCAGCAAGACACCGGTTCGCGAAGCGATCATCCGCCTCTCGGAGGAAGGCCTGATCAAGGTCGTGCCGCAGGGCGGCACGTTTGTCGCGACGATCGAGGTCCAGCGCTATATCGAGGCGTGCTTCATTCGCTTTCGGTTGGAGGCCGGAGCGGCCGCAGAGGCGGCCAAGCGCCACACGTTCGAAGATCTCGGCCGCCTTGAACTCTGCCTCAACCAGCAGATTGCAGCCGTAGAGGGCGAGGATTACACGAATTTCTTCGAGCTCGACGAGAGCTTTCATAAAGCCATCTTCGCAGCCGCGCGTCTGAGCGGTGTGTGGACCTTCGTCAACCAGGCGAAGGGCGAGATCGATCGCATGCGCCATTTGAAGATGGTCTTCGGCGTTCGCCGCACTGCAGAAGTCATCGAGGAACATCGGGCGATCGTCGATGCCATTCGTGAAGCTTCGCCGGATGCGGCCGTGGCGGCAATGAGCCGACACCTCGGCTCGCTCGAAAGCAAGATTACCGAGCTCTCACGCGACCCGAAGCTGTGGAGCTACATTGAATCGATCAATGCGACAACGACAGAAAAACGGAGGCCGCGGCGCAACCTGACCTAAGGGGTTCGCGCCGGCGGGAGGAATCAAATGTCTGCAGTTGAACTGAACGACGTAGTGAAACGCTACGGCGCACTCGAAGTCGTGCACTCCATCAAGCTGTCGGTATCACCGGGAGAGTTCGTCGTTCTGGTCGGACCGTCGGGCTGCGGCAAGTCCACGACCCTGCGCATGGTGGCCGGGCTCGAAGACATTTCAGATGGCACGATCTCGATCGGTGGCCGCGTCGTCAACCGGGTCGCGCCGAAAGATCGCGACGTCGCCATGGTGTTCCAGAACTACGCGCTCTACCCGCACCTCAATGTCGCGGAAAACATCGCCTTTGGACTGCGCGTCCGTGGCGAGAAGAACGACGTCGTCGAAGCCGCTGTCAACGAGGCGGCCGCCATTCTCGATCTGATGCCCTATCTGAAGCGCAAGCCCGCGGACCTTTCGGGCGGCCAGCGACAGCGCGTGGCGATGGGTCGCGCGATTGTGCGAAAGCCACAGGTGTTTCTGTTCGACGAGCCGCTGTCCAATCTCGACGCCAAGCTGCGCACCCAGATGCGCGCGGAGATCAAGCGGCTGCACAAGCGCATGGACGTCACCAGCATCTACGTGACGCACGACCAGGTGGAGGCCATGACGCTTGCCGACCGCATCGTCGTCATGAATGGCGGACGCGTCGAACAGGTCGGCTCGCCCATGGAGCTTTTCCTCAATCCGGCCAATGCGTTTGTTGCGAGCTTCCTGGGATCGCCGCCCATGAACCTCGTGGCAGCGCGCGTGGAAGCGGCAAACGGCGCTGCCGTTGCCTGCGTCGACGGCAACGTTCCGGTCCAGTTCCGCATGCCGGCTGCAATCGCCGCCGGCATGCGCGCCGGCCAGAAAGTTCTCGTCGGCCTGCGTCCCGAACACCTCGATATCGAAGTCGGCCGCCCGGGGGCCGACACCCAGGAGATAGCGACGGCCGTGGACCTCGTCGAGCCTCTCGGTTCGGAAGCGCTGCTTCATTGCAGGATCGGCGGCCAGCCGGTCGTCGCCAAGGTCGATACGCCCGTGGACGGGAGAAGCCTGTCGGATGTCGCCAGGCTGGCGATCCCCACCGCCAGACTTCATGTCTTCGACGTGGAGACCGGCAAAGCCATCAACGGACAGGCGTGAGGCAGATGATGGGATCGAAGATCGCCCAGCATATCAAGGACCTGGCGGAGGATCTTCGCCGAGACTGGCAGCTTTATGTGTTGTTGTTGCCGATGCTCGTCTGGTTCCTGCTTTTCCTCTACAAGCCGATGGAAGGCTTGCAGATTGCCTTCAAGGACTTCAGCCCGTTCCGTGGCGTTGCCGGCAGTCCCTGGGTCGGGTTCGAAAATTTCCGGACGCTACTCAATGACCAGATCTTCATCCGCGCCTTCATCAATACGATCACCATCAGCGGCCTGGGGCTGATCTTCGCCTTCCCGGTGCCAATCATCCTGGCCTTGATGTTCAATGAGCTGCAGAGCGAAGTCGGCCGGCGTTTCTCACAGACCGTCGTCTACCTTCCACACTTCATTTCGGTGGTGATCGTTGCAGGCATCGTCATCAACCTGCTGTCGCCAACCACGGGCGTGGTCAACCTCGTGCTGTCCAGCCTCGGCTTCGATCCGATCTACTTCCTGACACAGCCGGAATGGTTCCGAACGGTGTTCATCGGCTCCAACGTCTGGAAGGAGGCAGGCTTCGAATCGATCGTCTATCTCGCTGCCATCGCCGGTATCAGCCCGACACTCTACGAATCCGCCCGGGTCGACGGCGCCTCGCGCTGGCAGATGATGTGGCGCATCACCCTGCCCTGCATTCTGCCGACGATCATCATCATGCTGATCATCCGCATCGGCAACCTGGTCGAGGTCGGTTTCGAATACATCATCCTACTCTACCAACCGGCCACCTACCGCACCGCCGACGTTGTCTCGACTTATGTCTACCGGACCGGCCTGCAGGGAACCCAGTACGACCTGGCGACTGCCGCCGGCCTGTTCAACGCGGTCATCGCGTTTGCCCTCGTCTTCACGGCCAACCGGATCAGCCGGAAGGTCTCATCAACCTCGCTCTGGTGAATGTCATGGCCACTTTCAGCCTATACTCGCGCGGCGATCGTATTTTCGGATATGCGAATGCGGCCCTGATCGGACTGTTCGTCCTGTCGACCCTCTATCCGTTCATCTATCTGCTGGCGGTATCGATCTCGTCAGGTGCGGCGGTCACCTCCGGGCAGGTCATTCTGTTTCCCAAGGACCTGACGCTTGCGGCCTATGAATTCGTGCTGTCCGACCGACTGTTCTGGATCGCCTACGGCAATACCTTCATCTACACGTTCGGCGGCACCGCGGTCAGCTTGGCGATCATGATCCCCGGCGCCTATGCGCTGTCACGCGCTAGGCTGCGCGGACGCAAATTCCTGAACCTGATGGTGGCATTCACCCTCTGGTTCAATGCCGGGATGATCCCCTTCTTCCTGAACATGCGCGACCTTGGCCTCCTGGATTCGCGTTTCGGCCTGATCATCGGCTTCGCCTGCAATGCCTTCAACGTCATCCTGCTGCGCAACTTCTTCGAGTCCGTGCCGAAATCCTTCGAGGAAGCAGCGAAGATGGACGGCGCCAGCGAATGGCAGCTGCTCTGGAAGGTATTTATTCCACTGTCCAAGCCGGCCATCATCACCGTCGGTCTGTTCTGCATCGTCTCGCGCTGGAACAGCTACTTCTGGGCCATGGTGCTGCTGCGCGGCGAGGAAAAGATCCCGCTCCAACTCTACCTGAAGCGCATCATCGTCGACCTCACCGCCAACGACGAGTTTGCCAGCAGCCTGCTGAGCTCGCGCTACTCATTCGAAACCGTCACAGCCGCGATCATGATCGCCTCGATCATTCCGGTGCTGCTGATTTATCCGAGCATCCAGAAATACTTCAACAAGGGCATCACCCTTGGTGGGGTCAAGGAATAACGGCCAGTTCTGTTCAAGGAGGAGAAATGGAATGAGACGTTTTGGGAAAAGGCTTTCGCTACTTGCCACCTGTGCGCTTCTGCAATTGGGCAGCGCCGCCGCCGAGGACGCGTCGACGAAGATTGTCGACGATCCGCTCGAACTGACGATCCACTTCCATTTCCGCGACAAGTACGTCTACACGGAGAACTGGCCCGTCGAGAAGAAAGCGGCGGAATGGACCGGAATCCACGTCAAGAACGTGGCCTCGCTTGCCACCAGCAACAGCCGCGACGCCTTCAACCTGTTGATGGCGTCTGGCGATCTGCCTGATATCGTGGGAGGAGATGTGACAGGCGGCCTCAAGGACGACTTTATCCGCTACGGGATGGAAGGCGCCTTCCTGCCGCTTGACGACCTGATCGCCGAAAACGCCCCCAACCTGAAGAAGTTCTTCGACGATCATCCCGTGGTGCGCCGCGCCATCAGCGCGCCCGATGGGCATATCTACTTCATCCCTTATGTTCCGGAGGGAGAGTATTCGCGCGCCTGGTTCATCCGCCGGGACTGGCTGGAGAAGCTCGGTCTCAAGGAACCGCAAAATGTCGACGAGCTCTACACTGTGCTCAAGGCATTTCGCGAGAAGGATCCCAACGGCAACGGCAAGAAGGACGAGGTTCCCTATTTCGCCCGCGAGCCGATCGAAGCCGTGCGGCTCATCAACATGTGGGATGCGCGCGTCTCGGGGTCGGAACGCTACGGCGACTTCATGGTCGAGGACGGCAAGATCGTCCACCCGTGGACGACGGCAAACTACAAGACCGGGATTTCAAAGGTTGCCCAGTGGTTTGGCGAAGGGCTCATCGACACGGAAGTCTTTACTCGCGGCGCACGCGTTCGCGAATACATGCTCGGTAACAATATCGGCGGCATGACCCATGACTGGTTCGCCAGCACCTCGAACTATACCGAGGCTCTGAAGGACAGCGTTCCCGGTATCAATTTCGCACCGATGCTGCCACCGAAAACGGTATCGGGAAAGCGCTTCGAGGACAGTCGGCGTGCGACCGTTCAGCCTGCCGGCTGGGCGATCTCCTACACCAATCAGCACCCCGCCGAGACGATCAAGTACTTCGACTTCTGGTTCTCCGAAAAGGGTCGCATTCTCTCCAACTGGGGTGTCGAGGGCGTCAACTACGACATGAAGGACGGCAAACCTGTCTACAAGGACAGCGTCCTCAAGAACCCAAAGCCGGTGAACGCCCAGATGTGGGAGATCGGCGCCGGCGTGCCGCGCGGCTACTGGGCCTCCTACCCGTCCGAACAGCAGTGGACCAACAAGATGGCCCTCGACGGGATCGCCATGTACGAGACGGAACCCGGCCTGCTGCAGCCCGAATTCACCGGCGTCTCGATGAGCGCCGAGGAACGGGCGGTCTACGACAAGTACTGGCCGAGCCTGCTCACATACATGACCGAGATGCAGCAGACCTTCGTGCTCGGCGCACAGAATGTCGACGCCTCCTGGGATGCCTATCAGGCTCGCCTCGAACAGCTCGGCCTGCCCGAGGTCATCAAGGTCATGCAGACGGCCTACGACCGCCAATACGCCAAGAACTGACACATCAGGGCGCGGCGCGGCCGCGCCCTATTCACTCCCCGACTTGTTAAAGGACGTCATTTTCGATGCCCAAAGCTGACGAAGCCCCACGACTGCATTATCTCGACGAGCCGAAACCCGGCACGCTGACGATCACCTATCAGCCGAACGGCTCCGCCATCCAGGAGAACCCGCCGCGTTTCAGCTGGCTGCCGGCGCTGGACGACAATGCCCGCTATGCCCTCAAGGTGTCCCGGAATCCATCCTTTCCACCGGCCGATACGCTGCTGTTCGAAGACCTTAATTGGAACTTCTTCACGCCGGACGTAACCTTCGAGCCCGGCGTCTATCACTGGGCCTTCGCGCTATGGGATGGCGCATCCAAAACCGTTGTGTCCGCCTGGAGCAGCGTTCGAATATTCGAGATCCTGCCCGGCTTGCCGGAAACACCGCTGCCGCGCGCGCAAGTCCGCTGGAATGCTGCGGATCTACGCCATCCCCGACTTTGGCTCGGTCCGAGCGAAGTCGGTGATTTTCGCGAACGCCTGGAGGCAGATGCCGATCATTGCGGCTGGCAGGGTTTTTTCGACAAGTCTGTCGCGCCATGGCTCACGCGCGATTTCATCGCAGAGCCTGCCCTCTACCCCAACAACGTGCGCGTCGCGAAACTCTGGCGGCAGATGTACATCGATTGCCAGGAAGCCATCTACGCGGTGCGCCATCTGGCGATCGCCGGCGTAATTCTCGACGATCCCGCGTTGATCACCAGGGCGCGTGAATGGCTGCTGGCGATCGCGCGATGGGATCGTACGGGCGCCACCGCGCGTTCCTACAACGACGAGGCAGCCTTCCGCGTCGTCACCGCACTCGCCTGGGGCTACGACTGGCTGTGGGATCATCTCGACGACACGGAACGGACGGAGGTCCGCGACGTCCTGCTGGCGCGGACGCGCGAAGTTGCCGATCATGTCCTGTGGCGTGCGCGCATCCATGTCTTCCCCTATGACAGTCACGCCGTGCGCTCGCTATCGGCCGCATTGACGGCCGCCTGCATCGCTCTTGCTGGAGAAAGCGACGAGGCGGAAAGCTGGCTCGACTATACGATCGAATTCCTGTTCACACTCTACTCCCCATGGGGCGACGCGGATGGCGGGTGGGCCGAGGGTCCGCATTACTGGATGACAGGCATCGCCTACCTGACGGAGGCCGCCAACCTCATCAAGAACTTCCTGGACGTCGACCTCTACAAGAGGCCGTTCTTCCATAAGACCGGCGACTTCCCGCTCTACACCAAGGCACCGGGTACCCGTCGCGCCTGTTTCGGAGACGATTCCACCCTCGGCGACCCGCCGGGAGTAAAGGTCGGCTACAATGTCCGCCAGTTCGCAGGCGTCACCGGCAATCCTTACTACCAGTGGTACTACGAGCGCCTTAAGGCCGACGCCGCCGGAACCGAGATGGAGTTCTACAATTACGGCTGGTGGGATCTCAATTTCGACGATCTCGTCTATCGCCACGACTATCCGCAGATCACGGCCCAGGCGCCAAGCGACCTGCCACCAGTGAAATGGTTCAAGGATATCGGCTGGGTCGCCATCCAGAAATACATGGACGACCCTGCGCGGCATATCCAGTTTCTGTTCAAGAGCAGCACCTTCGGCTCGCTCAGCCACAGCCATGGCGACCAGAACGCTTTCCTGCTCTATGCCTTCGGCGAAGATCTGGCCATCCAGAGCGGCTACTATGTGGCCTTCAACTCCACCATGCACCGTAACTGGCGGCGCCAGACCATTTCCAAGAACGCCATCCTCATCGACGGCAAAGGTCAGTATGCCGACGGCGATAAGACGATTGCAAAAAAGGCCGGGGGGCGGATTGTCACCGTGCGCGAGGAGCCGTCCCATGTCTTCATCAGCGGCGATGCGACGGCGGCCTACCGGGCCGCAGATCCTGACGTGTTGCGCGCCGAACGCGACGTCTATTTCACCGCAAGCGATTTCGTTGTGCTCGTCGACCGCGTCGAGTGCTCCCGTCCAAAGCCCGTTCAATGGCTGTTTCATGCGACAAGACCGATGGACGTCGGCACCAACAGCTTCCGCCTGACCGGAGAGCGCGCCGGCCTTTACGGGCAGTTCGTCCACTCGACCTCCGGCCCGCCCAATGTTCGCCTGGTCGAAGGTTTCGAAGGGATCGATCCCGCCGACGTCGAGGGCATGGATACCCAATACCATATCGAGGCCAGCCTGCCGTCGGCGAGCAAGCACACCCTCGTCACCCTGCTCGTTCCCTATTCGCTCGATGAGCCGCGGCGGGTCTTTAACTTCATCGACGACCAGGGGTTCAGCGCCGACATCTACTTCACCGATGTCGACGACAACCAGTTGCGCATCGTCATCCCAAAGAACTTCTGATCACGAAAGGATATTTCCATGAACGGACTGAAAGACAAAGTCGTGCTGGTCACCGGCGGCGGACGCGACATCGGCAAGGCCTGCGCCGAGCGACTTGCCAAGGAAGGCGCAAAGGTCGTCGTCACCTATTTCGGCTCGGCATCAAGCGCTGAACAGAGCGTCGGCGCTATCAATGCGGCGGGCGGCAAGGCGGTCGCACTTAGAGCGGACATGACCAATGCGGCGGATGCCCAGGCCGCGGTCGACAAGGCCGTGTCGGAATTCGGCAGGCTTGATGGCCTCGTGCACGTCGCCGGCGGCATCATCGCCCGCAAGACGCTGTCCGAGATGGACGAGGCGTTCTTCCGTGAAGTGATCGACGTCAATCTGACGTCGTTGTTCAATGCAACCAAAGCCGCGGTGCCCGCCATGAATGAAGGAGGCTCGATCGTCACCTTCGCGTCCCAGGCCGGCCGTGACGGCGGCGGTCCCGGCGCCGTCGCCTACGCGACCTCCAAGGGGGCCGTGATGACGTTCACGCGTGGCCTGTCGAAGGAACTCGGCCCGAAGATCAGGGTGAACGCCGTCTGCCCCGGCATGATCTCCACGGCTTTCCACGACACCTTCACGAAACCGGAAGTGCGCGAGCGGGTTGCGGCAGCGACACCGCTCAAGCGCGAGGGACAATCGGCCGAGGTCGCAAGTCTGGTCGCGTTCCTCGTCTCCGACGAGGCTGCCTTCATCACCGGCGCCAGCTACGACGTCAATGGCGGCACGTTCTTCTCGTAGGACCAGAACATGACAGTCACATCTCCGATCCATGGGAGCAGGGTCGCCCTGCTCGGGACCTCGCTCGTCCAGCAGAACCACGATGCCGGCGAGCGGCATATCCGATCGTCGGCCAGGGGCTGGTCGACATGGGCGGAGGTGCTGACCCATGGCCAGCTCGATATCACCGTCTTCCACGACCCACGCGTACATCCTGGATGGGAGCCGAGCGGGCGGGTGGGTGACTCGCGCGGCTTCGGTGGCCTTAACGCCGGTGTCTCAGGCCAGAAGGCCCTAGATATCGCCAACCGGATCGACCAGGTCCTTGCGCTTGATTTCGACCTCATCATCGTTGACGCGGGAACCAACGACATGATGGTGGAGACCAAGGAAACCATTCAGGCGATCCGCGAGGCGATCGTGTCCCGCCTGCTCGATGCCGGCAAGCTGGTCATCCTGCTGCCGATCCTTGCCCGCGGGACGCAAAAATGGTCGGCCGGCGGATCGGAGCGTGCCAAGGCGCAATGGATCAACCAGAAGAGCCGTGCCTTCGCGGCCCGAAGACCCCGTTGCCACATCTTCGACTGGAACAGCGCCTGGGTCGACTGGCATAGCGCGGACGGCGTTCCACACGCCGGATTCTCCGATGACGGCACGCATTTTTCTGTGCCGGGCGGTCATGCCGTCGGCAAGGCGTTGGCCGAGTACCTCCGCGGGCTGCTTGCTCCGCACGTTCCCGAACGGTGGGCGCGGGACGATCGTTTCGACCCGGTTCACAATCCCCTCGGAAGTTTTGTTCCCGATCCGCTTCCGGGCAACGCAAAGACGTTTGCGGGGCCGCCGCCCGATTGCAACGTCACGGCCAGCCGTGCCGTAAGCAGCACCGGTCATCCGGCAGGCTGGCAAGAAATCAGTCTGGAAGGCGGCCATTGCGTCCTGGAGATCTTGCCGGAAGGTTTCATCAATCCGCTGCCGGCAGGCGCCTGGGTCCGGGCGAGCTGCGCGGTCGAGGTCGACGCGCATGATGGCTGGCGGGACATCTCCCTTGTGCTTGAAGACTGTGGCCCGGAAGGTCTGACGGCACAGGCGCTTGCACCTTTCGATCTCGGTGACGGCAACCTCGCGTCCTATCCGACCGAGGCATGGTCAGGCATGCTGAGGACACCGCCGATCAAAATCAAAACGCCATCCCAGAGGCTTCGGCTCGCGCTCAACCTGCGCATTGTCTCATCTGGGCGCCCGGCAACGATGCGTTTCTCCACGCCGCAACTACGCCAGGTCGACCCGCCCGCCCTGGGCTGGCACCGCTAAACCATCTGGGACACGCTTCCTGCCTTATGGTAAGCAATCAATGCTTGAGACTCTACATCGCAGAGTGACCTCCGCATATGGTCGTAACGCCCGCCTGCGGTCGAGCAGGCCGAACCGATTGACCGGTTCGCCGTCTGCAGGACATTCCCGGTGCCCCGAGGGACTTCGAAGACCTGCCTATCCAGACACGCCCGCTGCGAAAGCGACAACGCGGTCAGGGGCCGCCGATTTGAAGCAGGCCTCTTTTGCTATCACCGTCGAGAGTATCCATGGCGGCAAACAAACGATCGCGCTCGATGAGCCAGGGCTTGAACTGCTCATTCACGTCCAGGACGAACACCAGATCTTCGGCCTCCAGATATCCCGCCACGGGTGAGTGGTGTCCTGCTCCCGCTCCAAAAATCGTCCTACGATCGAAGTTGATGATGTAGCGACGGTCGGGATCGTTAGCGTGCGTCATGTGCTCACGGAACTGCTCGGCGGTCAGGTTCCGCAGCACGGTGACCTGGTGGCTCGTCTTCTTTCGCGCAAGCTCAGCCAGCTCGTCCAAAGTGAGCCCCATTATGCAGTACCCCGTCCAGCACGTACCTGTTCCGGACAGGACGTCGGCCTCGGTCGTTTCGTCCTCACCGATCGAGCGGAAGCTGTTTGCAAGGCTTGCAGGTCCACACCGCGAACCGTTCGACTGCCACGTGACGCGTTTGTCAAAGGCAGAAGCGACCGGGAGGCTCCAGGCTTTTTCGAGAAGATCTGAACTGCGAATGACAGATGTCTCGATCGCTATGGGAGCAACGGAGGTCCGAGAAGGCACGACGAATGTCGCCGCAACGAGCAAACCCAAGGCGGCCGCAAAGCCAAGCACGACCCGATGTTTCATTGTCTGATCCCCACAATGCAAGGACGATCAGAAACAATGAACCAGGGACAAGATGTCATCAATGGAGGCCGATCTGCCTTGCACCTTCGCGAAACAGCGTCTGCTGTTCGGGCCCCAGATGAAACGCGGTCAGAAAATCGCTCAGGCTGTAACCTGAAAACCGATGATGGATCGACGCCACGTAGCCACGCCCTTCGTCGAGCCGGCCGATGAGCGCCAGCGATAGCGCCGCGATCGCCAGAATGTGGGCATGGGCATTCGGCCGAGCCGCAGCCTTGATGGCCCAGCCGGCGGCCTCCTCAAAGCGTCCGAGGCGCACGAGTGCCAGCGCCCGGCTTGCCAGCATGCCGAAGAGCAGCGGATCAAATGGACTGAGTTTTCGCGAAAGATCAGCCGCCACAATAGCTGCCTGCGCATCGCCGGACTGAGCCTGGACGAAGGCGAGCGAATAATGACCAAGCGCAAAGCTGGGGCTGAGTTCGACCGCCTGTTCCAGCTCGCCGACGGATTGGTCATGCAGCCCCCGCAGCCAGAGCGCTCGGCCGATTGCCCAATGCGCGGCCGGGTCGCGGTCATCGGCCATCATGCTTTGGCTGGCTGCCCGATACGCGAGCTCGACCTCCACGTCCTGATCCGCCCAGTGCTGGAAGGCGCTTTGAAAATGGGTGAAGGAAAGGCCCGCATGAGCGCGGGCGAATGTCGGATCGAGGTTTATCGCGGTCTCGAAGAAGTGTCGGGCCTGTTCATTGTTGCTCCTGGTGAAGCGATACATGTGCCAGAGCCCACGGTGATGCGCCTCCCACGCATCGAGAGAACTAGGTGGCTTTAGGATTGCCCGGTTGCTCTCAAGCGATTCGACTTCACGCTCGATGGTGACGACGATCCGGCTGCCGATCTCGTCAAGCAGAAGAAAGGTCTCCGCGGCATCGTACTCGAAGACCTCGGCCCAGACGATACGGGCGGTTTGCGCCTCCGTAAGTTCGACGCAGACGGTGATGCGCCTTCCGAGGCGCTGGAACGAGCCGTTGACGACATAGTCGACGCCGAGCATCCGGCCAGCCTCGTGCGGTGTGTACCGGCGGTCGCGCAGGGCGAACATGGTGCCCTGGGCGATCACGCTGAGGCTTCGCTGTCGGGCGAGCCGTGTGATGATGTCGTGAACGAGCGCATCCGACGACCCACCCGGAATGGCCATCGGCGACGTGTCATCGAAGGGCATGATGGCGATCGAGGCACGGCGATGCGTCTGAGGTGCTGCTGTTTCGCTCGGCGCCGTTTCGGCGACGGGCGCCGGATGCACTATGAACGTCTCGTCAGCCTGAGCCCTGGCCGTGCGCCAGATCTCTCGAAGAGGTTTGCTGTCAACGCCTTCACTATCGAAAAGCTTGGCAGTTGCTGCCAGGTGCTCCTCTCCTTCCCGAACGCGCCCGTCGGCAGCAAGGCTTTGCAGCAGCAGCTCGTGGGGACGAAGGTCAAAGGAGGCAAGGGCAATCCAGCGATCGAGATAGCTGCGCACTTCCTCATGGCCGGCGCGTTGTACGATGTGATCGAGGAGAGCCGCATGGGTATCGCGCAATCGGCGCCGTTGGAACGCCAGCCAGCTGTCAAATGCCGGGCAGCGCTCAATCGCAAGGCCGTCAAGAAAATCGCCGACAAAAAGATCGGCCAGGGATCGCAACTGTTCCGGTGCAACCGTCCTGAAGCCGTGTCGATGGGCTGCGGTAACCTCGATCGCATCGACCGAGCAATCCGACAGATCGAGGGCGATCGTATCGCCCTTGGCACGGACGCGCTGCTCACCGATCAGCGACCGGATCTTGCTCAGACACCATCGCAGTTCACCGCGCGGATCGTCGGGAACATCCCACAGAAGGTCGCAAAGCTGAGCCCTACCAGAGGGATGAGGCGAAAGCGCCAGATAGGCAAGAAGAGCACGCACCTTGCGCGATCCGGGCAACGGCACGTCCACGCCTTCACGGCGAATTGCCAATGGTCCGAGCAGTCGGAGCGTTAACGACGGCATGTCGATCTGCCTTCGCCCGTAAGGTTCCATGGTCATTACCACGCCGGCTCCCACGCCGGTTCCCACGCTCTCTGCCTAAACCAGAAGCCGCGGAAGATCAGATGCTCGAAACAGGCCTGTGACAAACGCACCATGACCCAATCAAACTGCCTTAAGGAGGAAAAAATGTCCACATCCGCAGCTCTGGCCGACCAGAACCACCAGCCTGCCGTCGACCTCGGCGCGCTCAAGGCCCGGCAGCAAAACGCGTGGTCTTCAGGCGATTACGCCGTCGTCGGCACGACCCTGCAAATTGTTGGCGAGAGCCTCTGTGAAGCGCTCGATCTGCGCGCCGGCTCCAAGGTGCTCGACGTCGCCGCTGGCAACGGCAACGGTGCGCTTGCCGCCGCCCGGCGCTGGTGCGACGTCACCGCGACGGATTACGTCCCTGCGCTCCTGGAGCGCGCTCGTGAGCGCGCCAAGGCTGACCGGCTCTCCATCACCTTCCAGGAGGCAGATGCAGAAAACCTGCCCTTTGCCGATCAGTCGTTCGACACTGTGCTCTCGATTTTCGGCGTGATGTTCACGCCCGATCAGGAGCGGGCTGCCGGCGAGCTCCTTCGTGTCTGCAAGCGCGGCGGCTCCATTGGCCTTGCGAACTGGACCCCCGATGGCTTCATCGGGCAGGTGTTCAAGACGATCGGTCGCCATGTCCCACCGCCGGCAGGTGCCCGCTCGCCGGCGCTCTGGGGATCGCGCCCGCGCCTTGAGGAACTTTTTCCTGCTACGTCCGCCTCGGTTGCGGCAATGCCGCGGCAGTTTGTGTTCCGCTACAAGTCGCCAGACCATTGGCTTGAGGTCTTCCGGACCTTCTACGGCCCTGTCTTGAAGACCTTCGCCGCTCTGGAACCCGCGGGACAGGACGCGCTCGCTACCGATCTGCTGGCACTCGTTGCACGCTTCAATCGCGCCGATGGCGGCACCATGGTGGTGCCGAGCGAGTATCAGGAAGTCGTTGTTACAAGGCTCTGAGTCAAGGCTATGTTGACCCATGTCACCGCCGCACACGCGTCTCGATCCGTGCTCGGCGGTGTACATCAAAACGGTCCAACCTTACGACGATATGTCATCGATGAACCTCCCAAGCGAGCGATCAACGTAACGCCGACGACACTCACCCTCTCACTGGACGGCCCAGCACTACGAACTAGCTGCTGATCGCGGACGTGCACGCGACCTGTGATTACGTGCCCATTTTCCCGACAAAGCGCTTGTTTTTCCTTCGGCGGTCGGCCCGCTTGACTCCTCCCCAGAACGCATCTAGTAAGTTGTAGGCCTAACCCTACATTTGGACATCATGACCCGATCAACCTCGAATGCAACTCCCACGCTGTCGCTGACAGACCTGCCAGGCCCGGACGTGCCCATTCGCCGTTTGAGCCACCCTTGGCGCTGGATCAGCGGTGGTGCCGTCATCCTCCTGCTGGCAGTGATCGGTCGCGCCTTTGCGGTTGGTCAAATCCAGTGGACGGTCGTCGGGCAGTTTCTAACGGCCGGCGTCATCATCACCGGTTTCGGCTGGACCCTGTTGATCTCGGCCTGCGCGCTTGCACTTGGCGTGGTCCTCGGCTTCGCCTTCGGGATCATGCGCCTTTCGGAAAATCCGATCCTGCGCTTTGCCGCCTGGCTTTACGTCTGGATATTTCGCGGCACGCCGGTGCTGCTCCAGCTTCTCATCTGGTTCAACATCGCGCTCGTCTTTCCCCGTCTCTACATTCCGGGTCTGGTCGACGAGCGCATGGTTGATGTGGTGACGCCCTTTGTCGCTGCCGTTCTCGGTCTTGGCGTCAACGAAGGCTCTTATCTGACGGAAGTGGTGCGCGGCGGGATCTCATCCGTCGATCGCGGCCAGAAGGAAGCGGCGCACACTCTCGGCATGACGCCCGGCCAGACGATGCGGCGCATCATGCTGCCGCAGACCCTTCGGTTGATCCTGCCGGTTCTTGGCAACAGCGCCATCGGCATGCTGAAATTCTCCTCGCTCGCCGCCACGATCGCCATGGGCGAAATGCTGAATGCGGCCCAGCGGATTTACTTCATCAACGGCGCGGTCATCGAGCTGCTGTTCGTTTGCGCCGCCTGGTACCTCGCCGGAACGACGGTTCTTTCCATCGGTCAATATTATCTCGAACGCCATTTCGGCCGCGACGCCGCTGCCGCTGCCAGCAATCGAAGCTGGTTCAAAGGACGGGCGCGGCGTCTCGCCGCTGTGAGGGAAGCATGAGTCTCGCGGTCAAGGCGGTAGGTATCCGCAAGAGTTTCGGCAGCCACGAGGTATTGAAGAGCCTCGATCTCGAAGTCGCCTATGGTGAAGTGCTGTGCATCCTCGGCCCTTCGGGCAGCGGCAAGAGCACGTTCCTTCGGTGCATCAACCATCTCGAAACGCCAAACGGCGGTTATGTCTGGGTCGATGGTGCGATCATGGGCTACGCGCTCCATCGCGGCGCCCTGCAGGAGCTGCCCGTCAAGCGACTACGCGCACAGCAGAGTCAGCTCGGCATGGTGTTCCAACACTTCAATCTGTTCGCGCATCTGACGGTGCTCGGCAATGTCATCGAAGGGCCGATGATCGTGCGCGGATTGCGCCGGGCTGAAGCCGAAGCCCGCGCCATGGATCTGCTGGAGCAGGTCGGCATGGCGGCCAAGGCCGAAAGCTATCCGTCACAGCTTTCCGGCGGCCAGAAGCAGCGCGTGGCGATCGCCCGGGCGCTCGCCATGGAGCCACGGGTGATGCTGTTCGACGAACCGACCAGCGCGCTCGATCCGGAGCTTGTCGGCGAGGTGCTGGAGGTCATGCGCAATCTGGCGCGCGGCGGTACCACCATGATTGTCGTCACCCATGAGATCGGCTTTGCCCGCGAGGTGGCAGACCGCGTCGTGGTGATGATCGACGGAGAAATTCGCGAGACCGGCGCGCCGGAACAGGTCCTCAGCAACCCCGGTGATCCGCGCGTGCGCACATTCCTCAGCCGCGTTCTGGCCTGAGAAATTTCAGCTTAAAAATGGGAGAACAAAAAATGAAACGACTGCTGCCAATAGTTCTGGGACTTGCCTCCACCACATTCATCAGCCTGTGTGTAGCCGGAGGGGCCCATGCCGAGGCCGATGAGAAGCTGGCGGCCGCCCTGCCCGAAGCCGTGCGCGCCGCTGGCAAACTCAACGTCACCATCAGCCTTGCCTATCCGCCGATGGAATACAGCGATGCCGGCTCGACCGACCTGAAGGGTTTCGACATCGATCTCGCCAAGGCCGTCGCCGAGCGCCTCGGCCTGACGGCCGAGTTCCAGAACGTCGAATTCCCGCAGCTCATTCCTCAGGTCGTCACCGGCCGGTCCGACATGATCATGACCGCCTTCTCCGACAAGGTCGAACGCCAGACACAGCTCGATTTCATCGACTACTTCAAGACTGGCAACGTCTTTTATTCCACGGCCGATCAGCAGGGAGAGATCAAGGTTGAAACCGATCTCTGCGGCAAGACCGTGGCCGTGGCGACGGGCACCAGCTGGGTCACATGGGCGGAAAATGTCGGCAAGACCAATTGTGCTGCCGACAAGCCGATCACGGTCATCCAGATCCCCACACAGGCCGAACACATCATGCAGATCCGCCAAGGCCGTGCACAGGCCTCGGTCATCGGCCTGGAGGGCCTGCTCGATCTGATGAAGCAGGAACCGGGCAAGTTCTACCAGATCGGCAAGGTCGACGAGATCAATTACTACGGCATCGCCTTTGCCAAGGCGAATGGCCCCTTGCGCGATGCGGTTCTTGCAGCGCTCGAGGCGCTGAAGGCGGATGGTACTTATGCACAGATCCTCGATCGTCATGGCTTGAAAGATGCTGCCGTGGAAGAGTTCAAGGTGAACGGAACCACGAAGTAACGGAGCCAAACGGAGCCCGCCTTGACCCATCCCTCCATGCCTGACGCCCCCATCGCCGCCGACGACAGATTGTCGAGATTGCGCCTCGATCTCTATTCGAGCGAGCAACTTTACCGGCAGCTCTACCGGGCTCTTCGAGCCGCAATCCTGAGCGGCGATTTTTCCGAGGGGGAAGCCATTCCCTCGGAAAACCAAATGCGTGACCAGTTCGGCATCGCCCGGACCACGGTGCGCAATGCGATGGCGCTTTTGGTGTCGGAGGGACTGGTCCAGCAGGTTCGCGGCCGGGGCACGATCGTTTCGCACCGGCCGATCAGCCACAATATCTGGAACTTCGGCAGCTTTACGGAACTCGCCCGCCGACAAGGCCAACGCCCGACGACGCGGGTACTGGAGCATCGGGTTGAGAACGGTGAACTGTTCCTGGTGCGCGCTCGCGGGCTTGCCAACGGCGAGACCGTCAACTGGCTGAACGTCGATACGTCGCAGCTCGATCTCGCCCTCTATCCAGGCATCGACCGCTACGATTTCGCGGCGCAATCACTCTACGAGGTACTGCGCCGCGACTATGACCGCAACCCCATTCGCTCGGAATTGCTTTTGACGGTTGTGCCGCCATCCGACCGTTTGCGGGAGGTGTTTGCTCCGGCACACGACGTGCCGGGCTATCTTTGCGCCAGCGGGGATGTGCTCGACGCCGACGATCGGTTGGTCGAACGCACGTCGATCGTCTACTCGCCGGCGGTCCAGATGAAATTCGCCACCCGTTGGGGGCGTGATACCGCGCCGGCCTGATGGCGGCGCGACGCAGGAGAACGAACATGAGCCGCTTCGGCGAGACCTTTACGACGCCAAAACCCATTCTCGGCATGTTGCACCTGGCAGGCGACAGCCCCGAGGGCAAACTCGCCCAAGCCGAGGAAGAAGCCCGCATTATGGCGGGTGAAGGTGTCGATGGATTGGTAGTTGAGAATTATTTCGGCCACGCAGAGGATGTGGAGCGGGTGCTGGAGCGGCTGTTCGGCCTTGATCTCGGCACGCGCATCGGCGTCAATGTGCTACGCGATGATGCGCGCGCATTTGAACTTGCCCGACACTATCCCGTCGCCTTCATCCAGGTCGATTCCGTTGCCGGTCATTTGCCGCCCGAGACGGATGCTCCCTTCGCCGCAGACCTTGCCACCCGCCGTGAAGGCGTCTCGGCGCTGCTGCTCGGGGGCGTGCGGTTCAAATATCAACCGGTCCTGTCCGGCAGGCCGGAAGCAGAGGACGTGCGCATCGGCGCCTCGCGTTGCGACGGCCTCGTGGTGACCTCCGATGCGACGGGCCGGCCGACCGACATGGACAAGGTGGCGCGTTTCCGTGCCGCAGCCGGGGGTGGTGTACCGCTACTGATCGGAGCCGGCCTTACCGAGGCCAATGCCGCCGAACAGCTTACCCACGCAGACGGCGCCGTCGTCGGAAGCTGGTTCAAGCACGACCATAAGGACACCGGCCGGGTTGAAGCGGCCCACGTCGCCGGCTTGATGCGCGTCGTGCGTGCTGCCAGGAGTGCCGCATGAGCGCTCCGGATGCCGTCCTCGCCCGGCCGGTGACCGCCGAGAACTTTTCGCGGTTCGGTACGACCTACAATCTGACCGACGATTTAGATCCCAAGGCGATATGGACAGCGGGCGACGGCTGGCGCGACGGGTTCACCGCCGCACCGCTGATTGAGGGCTCTGGCCACCTTGGCATCACGCGCGGCGGCGGCGGACCATGGCTCTGCGCGGCAATGGAGCGGCACCTGGGAACCGAAGAGGCGCTGTTCTGCGCATCGCAATCGATCGTGCTGGCCGTCGCGCCCGCATCCGACGCATTGGCACCGCATCGCGATGACCTTGAAGCATTCGTGATTGCGCCGGGGCAAGTGGTAGTGATGCATCGTGGCGTCTGGCACGACGCTTGCCGCGGCGTTTCGGGCCCTGCGCCCTACTATTGGATGGCGATATGTGGCTTCGGTGAAAGCCCCTGGGTGCCTGTGGCTGGCGGACCACGCCTGATCAAGGCGGCCAACCAGGAAGGACTGAGCGCATGACAACCTTTTTCATCGGTGACGTGGCGCTCGACGAATATTACACCGCCGATCGCTGGCCGGGTCGTGCGGACAAGGGCATGGTCGCCGAACTGCCGGCGGAAACCGGCGGCTCTATCGCCAACGCCGCTGTGGTACATGCGGCACTGGGCGGCCGAACGCAGTTCATCTCATTGCTCAACGACAGCCCGCTGTCAAAACGGCTGATTGCCGACCTCGTGGAGAACGGCGTCGGCGTCAGCCACATGCTGACCGACCCTGCTATTCCCGAATCGCGCAACCTGATCTTCCTGGTCGATGGCGAGCACATCGTGCTGACTGTTGAGATGGGCGAACAACCGATGTGGCTGTCACCGGACAGTTTGACGGCGCTGCGTCAGCCCGGATTGATGTATACGACCCTCTATCGTGTCCGCCGGCTGCACGTGCGGACGGAAAGCGGCATTCTGAAACAGGCCGGACTTCTGGCCGACCTGCGCCAGCACGGGCGCCGCGCCATCTTCGATCTCGACGTCGGCGGCTGCACGCCTGAGGACATGCCCTATCTCAAGGGTGCGGCGGTGGTCATCTTCAACCAGGTCGGCTTCCGTACCGCCTTCGGCCATGAAGACCTGTCGTGCATCGGAGACTGGATGCGCGATCATGACATCGACTGGGTGGTGCGCACGTTGGCGGCCGAGGGTGCAGAGGCGCGTAACGGTGACACGATACTGCGCGCCAGTGGGTTTCCGGTCGATGTCGTCGACGTGACTGGCGCTGGCGATACCTTTGGCGGCGTGCTGACCTGGTGTCTTGAGCAGAACCAACCCTTTGCCGATGCCTTGAACTTCGCCGTGGCTGCCGCAGCCCGCTCAGTCACCGTCCATGGTCCCCGCGGCGGCAAGGCCAACGCCGACGAAATCCTTCGCTGGTGCGATGACAGAACCCGGCACCGGCCGCGCCATTGAGCGCGGATTTCGATGATATATTGTCCCGGGCGACGGTACAGATTGCTTGCCAGCAGTCCAAACCCGTCCAGATAGCGGTTGAATCTGTTTAACGGCGTACCTCAACCGCGCTCAATAGTAAGGTGAGACGCACGCTTGTCGCGGACCGTAATAGGGCTGGAATGTATCGTCGTATGCCCTATAGGAACGGTAGCGCGCGTAGCACCAGCGCATATGTGCACTGCCGCCGCCGTAGACTTGGCGGTAGTAGCGTGGCGCATAATAGCGCTGCCGGTAGTAGTTCCCGCCATAGTAGTTCCCGCCATAGTAGTTATTGCCGTAGTAGTTCCCGCCGTAGTAACCGGGGCCATAATATCTGGGTTGAGCCAGCAGCCCGCCGATAACGGCGCCGGCGGCAAGCCCACCCAGTGCCCAAGCCCAATCGTCACCACCACCGTTGTGATGACGTCCGTGGTTGTACCCGCCATACCCGCCGTAGCCGCCGTAGCCGCCGCGATATCGCCTGTACTGAACCAGCTGGGCTTGCGGCGCCTCAATCCCTGGCGCGGCAATTGTGGGAAATGCCATGACCGGCGGAGCGCTTGTCAGCGCAGTCGCAAGCGACAAGGCAACGATTGCAAACCTTTTCATTGGCTTCACCTTTCCTCTGCAGCGCCACACGTCGAATTCGGCGCGCAAAGGACACTGCAGTCCTTTAGATCGCGGCCTAATTCTACCCTAAAATCGAACTTGAGTTGAGGAATTATATATCGGCCGGAAAGCATCCCGTTCCGCTCACGGACGCTTGAATGAAATGCTTCGAATGCGGGAATGCCTGCCTTCTCCGCAAACCCTGGAAGGTGCCCCGCTTCAACAGCTACCGGTCGCGCTGAGACCGTTCGCACGCAGTTTGTGTTTTCGACCAGGCGATCGCGCTCAAACTGAACGAAATGTCCGCCTGCCCTTTACAAAGCCGTTTCGCCATGGACACATTCGCGTTCGGAGGAATGGAGGAGCGTGGCAGCAATGCCATTGAAGTTCCATGGTTTCACATTCTGAACATGTCCGCGAGATCGAGCGGGTGGGACAGGGCCTGGCAACGGGACGCGACGACATTGTCGTCAAGTCGTGGCTGCGGTGCCTTGATCAGCACAAGCTGGATCCAGCGCAGACATGCGAAGCCTACATCCTGCCTGAACAGCGCCTTCGCGAGCATCGGCAGGAAGCCGAGGACCTTATCAGGATCGCGCGGTCAGGCCTTGAAAACCTCTACAACCAGGTCGCCGGACAGAACTACGTTCTGCTGCTCTCCGACAGGAAAGGCGTGACAGTCGAATTTCTGGGCGATCCTTCCTTCGACAACAACCTGCGCCGGGCCGGCCTCTACCTTGGATCCGACTGGGCCGAAGCGCGGGCGGGTACCTGCGCCGTCGGCGCCTGTCTCGAGACCGGAGAAGCCTTGACGATCCACCAGAGCGACCATTTCGACACAACGCATACGCCGCTCTCCTGCACCGCAGCGCCGATCTACGATACAGAAGGCGGGCTTTCGGCCGTTCTCGACATTTCTCTGCTCAGCTCTCCAATCCTGAAGGCAAGCCAGAACCTTGCGCGCCACCTTGTGGCCGCCACCGTGCGTCGTATCGAGCTCGCCAACCTGATGGCTCGGACGCGCCATGAATGGGTGCTGCGCTTTGCCCGCTCGCCCGAGTTTCTCGACGTCGATCCTGAGGCGGCGATCTCGATCGACGGCCGCGGCCACATCATCGGCATGACCCATGGCGGCGCACGGATCCTGGCGCGTTCGGCCGGGCTCGACTGGCGTGACCCGCAAAACCTCATCGGGCAACCGATGTCCCGTTTCTTCGATATCGGGGTTGATGGCCTGGTGGAGTTGACCCGTTGCAGGCCGACTGAGGAACGGCTTCTGACCGCGCGTGACGGAAATGCTCTCTTTGCCCACGCGATCGAACCGCAGTTTCCTGTCGGCCGGTCGGCCGGCAAGATCGCAACGGCCTCGCCCTCTCGACGGCTCGGCGGCCAGGTGCCGGTGATCGCAGCTCTTCAGGATCGGATCACCAAACTCGCGCCGACCGCATTGCCGGTCCTCATCCAGGGCGAGACCGGTTCGGGCAAGGAGCACCTCGCCCGAACAATCCATGACTGCAGCGGCCTCAAGGGTAAGTTCGTTGCGATCAATTGTGCCGCGTTGCCCGAGCATCTGATCGAGAGCGAACTCTTCGGCTATCTGCCCGGCGCCTTCACCGGGGCATCGCCCAAGGGGCGCAAGGGCCTGATAGAACAGGCCGAGGGCGGAACCCTCTTCCTCGACGAGATCGGCGACATGCCCCTCACCCTGCAGACAAGATTGCTACGGGTCCTGGCGGAACGGGAGATCCTGCCGATTGGCGGGCAGGAACCGAAATCGGTGAACCTGCGCATCGTCTCGGCAACGCACCGGCCGCTGCAGCAACTGGTGCAGGAGGGGCGCTTCCGCGAAGACCTGTTCTATCGTCTGAATGCCGTCGTGTTCCATATGCCGCCGCTTCGCGATCGGGCGGATTTCGAATGGCTGCTCGCGACACTCCTCGAAAAACACCGCACCGAGGAGCGACCTTTGCACATCTCGTCGGACGCGCTGGCCGCGCTGAAGGCGCATGGCTGGCCCGGGAATATTCGCGAGCTGGATAACGTTCTCGCCGTCGCCGCTGCCGTCTGCGACGAAAACAGGATTGAACTCGGCGACCTGCCGGACCACCTCACAGCGACGCCGACAGGCAAGACTGAAGGTCCTTCCCCAATCGGAAAGACCGATGACGGCACGGCGCTCGAGATCATGCTCTCTTCCTGCGGCTGGAACATCTCCGAGGCGGCCCGGCGCCTGGGCGTCGATCGCTCCACCGTCCATCGTCAGATCAAGCGCCACCGGCTGCGCGCCAAGCACTAGCATGCAACAGGTGTGGCACCACACCTGTTGCATCCGCCTCAGGTGGACGATGCCCACCAGGTCGAGCTACGCCATTGATTAGCAACGATATTCAAACCTGACCCAGCCCTGGCACGCCCCTTGCTCCGTACTGTCGCAACAAAAGGCAGAACGGAGGAAACATGCGCGCACTCAGATTTCATGCAGCCAGGGATCTGCGGCTTGAACAGATCTCGCCACCCGATCGCAATCCGGGGCCAGGCCAGGTCCTCATCCGCAATCGCTTTGTCGGCATCTGTGGCACGGACCTGCACGAATACGCCTATGGCCCGATTTTCATTCCAAGCGAACCGCACCCGTTCACCGGCGCGCGGGCGCCACAGATTCTCGGGCACGAGTTCGGTGGCATCGTCGAGGCGATCGGCGACGGCGTAAACACCATTGCGGTCGGAGACAGGGTATCCGTTCAACCGCTGATCATGCCGCGATCCGGCGACTACTTTGCCGATCGCGGTCTTTACCACCTCAGCACCGACCTCGCCTTGGCGGGCCTCAGCTGGCAGTGGGGCGGGATGGCGGAACATGCCACGCTCAACGAATACAACGTCCAGAAGATCCCCGATGCGATGAGCGACGAGGAGGCAGCCCTTGTCGAACCGACTGCGGTTGCCGTCTATGCCTGCGATCGCGGTGGCGTGACGGCGGGAAGCAGCGTGCTCGTCACCGGTGCCGGACCGATCGGCATCCTGACACTGCTGGCGGCAAGGGCAGCCGGCGCAGCACAGCTGTTCGTCTCCGACATCAACGATGCGCGGCTCGATTTCGCAAGATCGATCCTGCCCGATCTGATCACGATCAATCCCAAACGGGACAATCCCGGCGACATCGTTCGGGCGACCTCGGAAGGCAAGGTCGGTTGCGATGTCGCGATCGAATGCGTCGGCAACGAACATGCGCTGAAAGCCTGCGTCGATGCCGTGCGCAAGCAGGGTGTCGTCGTGCAAACGGGTCTGCATCCGCACGAGAACCCGCTCGACTGGTTCCAGGTGACCTTCAAGGACATCGACCTGCGCGGATCCTGGGCCTACCCGACCCACTACTGGCCGCGCGTCATCCGGCTGATCGCATCGGGTCTGCTTCCGGCCGCCAAGGTTGTGACGAGCACCATCACGCTCGACCGGGCCGTTGCCCAAGGCTTCGACGCCTTGCTCGATCCGGCCGGCAAGCAACTGAAGATCCTGATCGACCTTACAAAATGATCATCCGGGCACGCCGGGGAAGGAGGAGCTTCCCCGGCGTTTGCCACCTGACACTCGAGCAACACGGAGGAGATACCATGCTTGAAGACAGCCCCAACACGAAGATAGACGCAGCCCTTGCCAAGCTCGGCAAGGCGCTGGAGCGCGGAGATGTCGAAGCCGCGGTCAACCTGTTCCAGGCTGACTGCTATTGGCGAGATCTGGTCACGTTCACCTGGAACCTGCGCACGATGGAGGGCCACGACCAGATCCGCGACATGCTGACAAGGCAACTGAAAACAATCAAACCATCGCGATTTCGCCAGGATGAGAAGGAACTGGCAAGCGACGGCGACGGCATCACGCAGGGCTGGTTCGAATTCGAAACGGATGTTGCGCGTGGCTATGGCCATATCCGTCTGAAGAATGGCCTGATCTGGACGCTATTGACGACGATGAGCGAGCTCAAGGGGCATGAGGAACCCAAGGGTCTGAAGCGACCGATGGGGGCGGAACACGGCCACGACCCCAATCGCAAGACCTGGAGCGAAAAACGCCAGGCGGAAGCCGCCGGACTTGGCTACGAGACGCAGCCCTACGTCGTCATCATCGGCGGCGGCCAGGGCGGCATTGCGCTCGGTGCGCGCCTGCGCCAACTCGGCGTACCTACGATCATCATCGAGAAGAACGAGCGACCCGGCGACAGCTGGCGCAAGCGATACAAGTCACTCTGCCTGCACGACCCCGTCTGGTACGACCACCTGCCCTACATCCCCTTCCCGGAGAACTGGCCGGTCTTTGCGCCGAAGGACAAGATCGGCGACTGGCTGGAGATGTACACCAAGGTGATGGAGCTCAACTACTGGAACTCGACCACCTGCAAATCCGCTTCCTATGATGAGGACAAGCAGGAATGGACCGTCGTTGTCGAGCGCGATGGCAAGGAAGTGGTGCTGAAGCCGAAACAACTTGTGCTCGCCACGGGCATGTCCGGCAAGGCCAACGTTCCCAAATTCAAGGGACAGGAGATTTTCAGGGGCGAGCAGCAGCATTCCTCCCAACATCCGGGCCCCGACGCTTACAAGGGCAAGAAGGTGGTGGTGGTCGGGGCCAACAACTCCGCTCACGACATCTGCGCCGCACTATGGGAGGCGGGCGCCGACGTCACCATGGTCCAGCGTTCCTCGACCCACATCGTACGATCGGATTCGCTGATGGAGATCGGGCTCGGCGACCTCTATTCCGAGCGGGCGGTCGCGGCCGGCATGACGACACGCAAGGCAGACCTCATCTTCGCCTCGCTGCCCTATAGGATCATGCACGAGTTCCAGATCCCGCTCTACGACAAGATGCGCGAGCGCGACGCCGAGTTCTACGCGGATCTCGAAAAGGCGGGCTTCATGCTCGACTGGGGCGCCGACGGCTCCGGCCTGTTCATGAAATACCTGCGCCGCGGCTCGGGATATTACATCGATGTCGGTGCCTGCGACCTCATCATCGACGGCTCGATCAAGCTGAAATCCGGCTCAGACGTTGATCACCTGACCGAAACGTCGGTGGTACTCAAGGACGGCACGGAGCTACCGGCGGATCTCGTCGTCTATGCCACCGGCTACGGCTCGATGAACGGCTGGGCGGCCGATCTCATCAGCCGCGAAGTTGCCGAAAAGGTCGGCAAATGCTGGGGTCTGGGCTCCGACACGCCAAAGGACCCCGGCCCGTGGGAAGGCGAGCAGCGCAACATGTGGAAGCCGACACAGCAGGAAGCCCTCTGGTTTCACGGCGGCAACCTGCATCAGTCACGGCACTATTCGCAGTACCTCTCGCTGCAATTGAAAGCCCGACAAGCCGGCATCGAAACGCCGGTCTACGGCTTGCAGGAGCGCCATCACCGCGGCTGACGCCTTGAGGATTGGCCGGAGCCGGCCTCCGGCCAATCCTGTCGCATCGCTTGCGCTGTATTAGATCAGAAAGGCGCTGGCATTCTCAACTCAACGGAAAGCCCATTGCCGAAACCAGCCTGAGCCACGGCTTGCGCCATCCGCCCTTTTGGTCGGCCGTGTCGAGCGCATACATCGTGACCTGTGCCCCGAGCCAGCGAAAGGGTTCCGGCGGCACGACGTTGGGCAGCTGCGTTGCGAAATCCAGCCTGCTCTCCGAAGTCTTCGAGCCGTCGAGAATGTCGAGCGCTATGCGTGCGCCGAATCTCGACGCGGAGACCCCAAAACCTGAATATCCGCCGGCATAAACGACCTTGCCTGCGTGGTATCTCTGGAAATGCACCGCCATGCGTGTGCTGAGATCGATCGGGCCGCTCCAGGCATGCGTGAAGCGGTGGCCCTGCAACTGCGGAAACGTATCGAAGAACGCGGCCGCCAGCGGCTCATAGGTGTTGACGTCGCTATCGACGCTTGGTGACGTCGTGCCCGCGAAGGCATAGCCGAGCCTTCCCCCGAAGATGATCCGGTTGTCCTTCGTCAGCCGCATGTAGTTCATCTGGGTTCGGGTGTCGTAGACACCCTGCCGGTTCTTCCAGCCGATCGACGCCATCTGTTGCTCAGACAACGGCTCGGTCGCGAGCACCCGATCTCTGACGGCGACGACACGGCGCTTGATGCCGGGATGGCCGGAAGCGAATGCGTTGGTGGCCAGCAGCACCTTTGGCGCGGTCACCGAGCCGAAGGGCGTCTTGACCTTGATCTTGGGCCCGACCTCATCGAGCGCCAGCAACTCCGTATTCTCAAAGATCTCAACGCCGAGAGAAAGGGCCGTTCGTTTCAAACCCCAGGCGAGCAAGGCGGGGTGCACCGTGCCGCTGATATCCTTTGACCAGATCCCGGCCTTGTAGCGCGGCGATCCGATCTGCGCCTGGACCGCGTCCTGATCGAGAAACACGGCCTGATGGCCATACTGAAGGTGCAGTTCATGCTCCCTGCGAAGAGATTCGAGATGGTCTGCATCCACGGCAACGGTCAGTTCGCCGCCCCACTCCGCGTGGCAGTCGATACCATGGTCGAAAATGGTCTGCATGAACCCATGCATGTTCTCCTTGCCGAGCCGCTCCAGCTCGGCGATGTCGTTGGGGAACACGCGCACCGCATTGGACAGGCCGTGCATCACCGACGTCGAGACGACACCGCCCGGTCGACCGGAGGCGCCGTTGGCCACGGTGCTCTTTTCGATCAGCACCACATCGAGATCGGGCTTCGCCTGTTTGGCCTGGATTGCGCCCCAGAGGCCAGTGAAACCGCCACCGACGATCAGCAGATCAGCCTTTCGATGGGCCGTCAGCGGCGGCAGCGCCTCGGGAGCATCCGGCCGATCCAGCCAGAACGGCGACATTTTCACGTCGGCAAGCGACACTACCGACGGTCGTTGCATTGGGTGCGCCATAGGTCACCCGTCAGTCTTTGCTGTGTGCAAGACGTAGACTTTGCGCATCGTCTCCAGCACCTCGAACCGGACCTCAACCCCCTGCGGCAGCAGGTAACTTTCGCCGGCTTGGAACATCTCCACCGATCCGTCCGGGTTGGTGATCGAGACTTTTCCCGAGAGGATGAAGCTGTACTCCACCCCGTCAGGGTAGGAGAGCATTTCGGCATAGGGCGTCGATTGCCATGTACCGACGACGATCGAGCCGTCAGCGCTCTCGAAGTGGACGTCACCCATCTCGTCGGCAAAACCCGACAGGATCGCTTCGACGGGCACAACGCTGCACTTTTCCAGCTCGCGCAGGCCGACGCCATAGCGATCGATTTTCATTACCTTGGACATGTATGCTCCTGAATGCATGGTCAGTGGTTGGCGGGACGGGAGGCTGCCCCGCCCCGATGCGGTTTGGGGCTGCTATTTCGCCCGATAGACTTCCGTTCCGGCGACATAGGTCGCCTCGACATGCCGCTTGCGAATGGACCGGTCGACGGGGTCGGGAAGCTTGGCGTCGAGCACGACGAAGTCTGCCCATTTGCCGGTCGAAATCGAGCCGATCTCATTGGCCCACGGCGTCATGTTGGCGCCGGCCTGGGTGTAGGCGAACAGGGCCTCGTCAAAAGTGACCGCCTGCTCGGGGTGCCATGGACCATCGCCGAGCCCGAACGGGCTTTCGCGGAAAACGGCATCGTTGATCTGGGTCAGGGGGCTGAGCGGCGATGTCGCCCAGTCGGATCCGAACACGACCGGCACCTTGTGCTGCAGCATCGACTTCCAGACATAGGCATGGCTTTCGCGCTCATGGCCTACCCGCTCGGTGATGTATTTTCCGATCGTGCCGGTTGCGTGGTTCGGTTGCATTGACGCGACGATGCCGAGCTTCTTGAACCGCTCGATATCGGGCGGAGAAATGATTTCGATATGCTCGACGCGATTGGGGTATTTGCCGGGCGACTGGCCTTTTTCGAATGCGTTCAGCGTCATCTGCACGCCGGCATCGCCGATCGCGTGGACGGCAGTCGGGAAACCGTTGTCGTTTGCGACCTTGATCAGCGCGCTGAGATCAGCCTCCGACTGGAAGGGCTCTCCCTTCCACCCCGTGCGATCCGAATAGTTTTCAAGCAGGTAGGCCGTGTGGGTCGACAGCACCCCGTCGACGACCGACTTGGCGTAACCGACCGTGAGCAGCGGTCCCTTCACCTTGGTCTCGCCGCTGGCAGCCACGCGGCTGTCGACGGCCTCACGATCCTTTGCCGCCGCCGGAACATTTGCAGCCTTGTCCTCGAAGAAGCCGTACCAGACCCGCAACGACAGGTTCTTGTCCTCGACGAGTTTCAGATAGTCGTAGACGGCGGCGATGGACGACATGTCATGAACGCCGGTCAGGCCGACGCTGTTGGCAAACTTCACGGTCTGCAGCAGCGCTTCGGCGCGTTCCTTGTCGGAATAGGCCGGCTTCTTGTTGGTGATGAGGTCGCCAGCGCCTTCTAGCAGGATCCCGGTCGGATCTCCGGTCTTGGCGTCGACGACGATCTCGCCCCCGGCGGGCACCTCGGATTTCGCGGTGACGCCGCCGATTTCCAATGCCTTGGTGTTCACCCAGATCGAGTGGAAATCGATATCGCGCAGAACGACGGGGCGATCCTTGACCACGGCGTCGATGTCTTCCTTCGTCGGAAGCTTGCCCTCCTTCAGCGTATAGTCCCAACCGCCTCCGGTGATCCACACGCCTGGCGGCAGGCGTTCATCCGCCTCCTTGATCTTCTTCAGCCACGTTTCCTTGTCTGGGATGTAGGAGAGATCGACGCCAGTGACGTAGTCCGTGCCGCTTGTCAGATGCGTATGTCCATCGATGAAGCCGGGCGTGACAGTCTTACCGCCGAGATCGAGCACCGTGGTCTTGCCATCGGCGAGCGACCGGATCTCGGCGCTGGTGCCGACCGCCACGAACTTTCCGCCCTCGACGGCAAAGGCTTCCGCTCGAGGCGTATTCGGATCGACGGTCCGCACGTCGCCATTGACGGCGATAAGGTCGGCAGCGGCATTCGCAACCGTCGACGATGATCCGGCCGCAAGCGCGGCGAGCATGGTGCCAGCCAGAAGCTGGTGCAGCAGAACAGGTGATTTCTTGGTGCGCACGTCTTTCCCTCCCGAGGTCCGAACAGATGAAGCGGATGCATGGAGTAAGCGGCAATGCGGCCGGATGCGGAATACTCCAAAGGGCTAGGTTCGCCGATCGGCGGTTGGCGCGGGCGTTCCGACCATGTCCGCAACAGGCCATGGCCATGTCTTGCGGCCGTTTCGAAACTCACCTACGCTCGCGCGAGGGAGGACATTTTCATGAACGGGAGTATCGCGACGAGCGAGCCAGGCACGGTTACGCAGTCGCCTGCAATCAATGAACTGGCAATGTCACTGATCGGCAATATCGGTCGACTTGATTTCCAGGAGCGCTTGACTGAGGCACTGAAGCAGCACGTTTCCGTGGATGCGGGGCTGATCCTGCTCTATCGCGGCGACAGTGCGCCGAAGATACTCTTCAACGATTGGCAGACGCATCGCGGCCTGTCCGACATCCGGCATTACCTTCAGGGCCCCTACCGGCTCGATCCGTTCTATCAACTCGCTGTCGAGAACGAAGATGACGGGCTTTATCGCCTGAGCCAGATCGCGCCTTCGTTCGATCGAACCCAGTACTACCGCGAATACTACCAGCATTCCGGACTTCATGACGAGTTCAACTTCATCGTCAGCCTCGACGATGCCTCGAAGATCGCGATCTCTCTCGGCCGCAAGCGGTCGAGCATCGCGTTCAGCGCACAGGAAGTGCAACTGCTCGAGAGCCTCGCTCCGATCCTGCGCACGGCAGTCATCCGCCATTTCCGCGACCTCAGACCCGAGACGCTTGATGGCGAGGCTTCCGCGTTGCAGAAGGCGCTTGCCCAGGCGATAGGCAATTTCGGCCGCAGCGTCCTGACGGAGCGCGAATGCCAGGCCGCTCAGCTCGTTCTGCGCGGCTACTCCGTCAAAGGGGCTGCGACGCGACTCGGCATCTCGCCGGCAACAGTGAAGCTCCACCGCCGAAATCTCTACTCGAAGCTGGATATCACGTCACAAACGGCGCTGTTTGCGTTGTTCATAGATGCAGTCTCTTCGGCCAGGAACGTCTACGAAGACCCGCTATCCGGCTACCTCGCCAAGCGCGGGCAGCTCACGGGCGAACTTGCCTGCAACTGACGGGATGTCCGTGCAGGCGACTGAGGCCTTATTAACGCTATGGGCTCCGCCACCGGACCGAACGCCTAAACGGCAAGACTGCTCTTTGCCGATGGCCTGGACACGATGCGTGACGCCACCAGGCCGAAGACGACGACACCAAGGATGATCGTCGAGATGGCGTTGACCTCAGGGGTCACGCCGAACTTGATCTGCGAATAGATCTTCATCGGCAAGGTCGAGGCTCCGGGCCCGGTCGTGAAACTCGATATCACGAGATCGTCGAGCGACAGCGTGAACGACAGCAGCCAGGCCGAAACGAAGGCCGGAACCATGTTCGGCACGGCCACCTTCATGAACGCCAGGAATGGCGGGCAGCCAAGGTCTCTTGCTGCTTCCTCCAGCGACGGGTCGAGTTCGGCCAGTCGGGATTGCATCACCACTGCCGCAAAGCACATGGTGAAGGTGGCATGGGCAAGCGTGATCGTCACAGGGCCGCGATCGATGCCCAACGTCACGAACATCAACAACATCGACACGCCCATGACCACCTCCGGCATCACCATCGGCGCCACCAGCATGCCGCTGAAGATATGATGGCCGCGAAAGCGCCGAATTCTGACAGTCACGATCGCCGCAAGCGATCCGAGAACGGTCGCGAATGTTGCCGAGATCGCCGCCACGAGAAAGCTGATCTTGGCGCCCTCGACGATCGACGGATTGGTGATCGCGGCCGTGTACCACTGAGTGGAGAACCCGCCCCAGACGGTGACCAGTCGCGAGGCGTTGAAGCTGTAGGCAACCAGAACCACGATCGGCAGGTAGAGGAAGGTGAGCCCGGCGAAGATGGAAAGCCGGTTGAACCAGGAAGGCTGAGGCATAGTCGCTCCTCATTTAGAGGTTCGAGACAAACGTGTCTGAAACAGGACGATGGGTATCACCAGGATGACGAGAAGCAGCACGGTGACGGCGGAGGCCACCGGCCAGTCCCGGTTGTTGAAGAACTCTATCCAGATCGTCCTGCCGATCATCTGTGTGTCTGCACCTCCAAGCAGGTCAGGCACGACGAATTCGCCGATGACCGGGATGAAGACCAGTGCACATCCTGCGGCAACACCCCTCAAACTGAGCGGAAAGGTGACGCGCCAGAACGCTGCAATGCGCGAGCAACCGAGATCGCGTGCCGCCTCGATCAAGGTACGGTCGCTGGCACTGAGATTGGCGTAGATCGGCAGCACCATGAACGGCAGGTAGGTGTAGACGATGCCGATATAGATCGCGGTCTCGGTGTTCATGATCCGCAGCGGCTCGGAAATGATGCCGAGGTTAAGGAGCAGCGAATTCAACAGCCCGTCGTTGCGCAGAATGCTCATCCAGGCATAGACGCGGATCAGCATCGAGCTCCAGAACGGCACGATCACGAGGAAGATGAGGAAGGAGCGCGACGCCGGCGCGCAACTTGCAATGCCGTAGGCGAGCGGATAGGCGATCGCCAGCATCAGTATCGTCGAAATCGACGCCACCTTCAGGCTCGTGAGATAGGCAAGGAGATAGGTGTTTTCACCCAGCACAAAAATGAAGTTCTCGAGATTGAGCCGAATGCTGAGCAGCGATCCCTGCCAGGCAAATAGCGGCTCATAGGGTGGCATGCCGAGGCGAACGGACGAGAGGCTGATCGCCAGCACGAGCAGAAACGGCATGAGAAAGAACACGGCCAGCCAGCCATAGGGCACGAGCAGCAGTGCGCGCCGGCCGAGATCAGGTTTTGATTGCATCGTGTCGTTCCCCTAGTCGGCCAGCAGACGGGCGGCCTGCGGCATCCATGAGGCATAAACGGTGTCACCGACCGCCAGATCGTCCTCAGCGCCCAGATTGACGCGCAGCGCGTCCAGCGTTACCCCGCTCTTCAGGCGCACCCGATAGTGGCGCCCTGCCCCGGCGTAGCTGAATTGCTCGATGACGCCCTCAAGACCGCTGCCCTGTTTGTTGAGCTCGACCCTCTCCGGCCGCACCGAGACCCAGAAGCGGCCATTGGCAGAAATATGGTCACTGGCGGTGGCAAAGATCGAACCGCCGGCCTCAGCACTTTCGACCGACAGCTCGTTGCCGGAACGTTTGGAAGTGCCGCCTTCGAACACGTTCGCTTCGCCGAGGAATTTCGCGACATAGCGGGAAACCGGTGTTTCGTAGACTTCGGCAGGCGACCCGATTTGCAGCACCTTGCCCTGCCGCATGATCGCGATGCGCGACGACACGGTCATTGCCTCATGCTGGTCGTGGGTGACGATGATGAAGGTTAGCCCCAGCTCCCGCTGAAGCCTGACCAATTCGTGCTGGGTTTCGGTGCGCAGGTTCTTGTCAAGCGCACCGAGAGGTTCGTCCAGCAACAGCACCTTCGGCCGCTTGACCAGTGCCCGCGCCAACGCGACCCGTTGCCTTTGTCCTCCAGACAGCTGTTGCGGCTTGCGATCCAGCAGTGCCGTCAGTTGCAGCTTTTCGGCCACCTCGCCCACACGCTGCCGGATCTCAGCTCCTGCCAGCCGGTCCTGCTGCAGGCCGAAGGCGATATTCTTGCCCACTGACAGATGGGGAAACAGCGCGTAGGACTGGAACATCATGTTCGTTGGTCGGCGATGGGCCGAAACGTCCGTCACATCTTCCCCGTCGAGCCGGACGACCCCCGATGTCGGCGTTTCGAAACCGGCGATCATGCGCAGCAAGGTCGACTTGCCGCATCCGGATGGACCAAGAAGCGAGAAGAATTCCCCCTTCCCGATACCGATCGAGATATTGTCGACGGCGCTGAACAGACCGAAGGACTTGGAAAGATTCTCAATTGATACGTAAGATTGCAACACGGATGTCCTTCTGCTCCCGCTTTTCAGGCAAGACATTCAGTTGCCGGCCCTAAACGCGGTCCACACCCGGGTCCGCTCGCGCGCCTGGCGTGGCGGCAGCGACTTGTCGACGAAGAGCTTGGCGCGAACTTCCGCGGGCGGATAGACGTTCGGGTCCGTGCGGATCGCCTCGTCGACCAGCGGCGTGGCAGCAGCATTGGCGTTGGCGTAAAACACGTGATTGCTGATGTCGGCGACTGTCTTCGGCTCGAGAACGTAGTCGATGAAGGCCAGTGCCTGCTCTGGATCGGGCGCATCGCCGGGCACGGCCATGGTATCGAAGGAGATGATCGTGCCTTCCTTCGGGATTGAATAATTGACCGCGATGCCGTTGTTGGCTTCCTCGGCGCGCGCTGCAGCAATGCCCGCGTCACCGCTCCACATCATCGCCAGGCACAGCTGGCCGGATGCCATGTCCGCCACCAGTTGGCCGCTCTGCATGTGCCGGATGTAGGGGCGTAACGTCAGGAGCAGGTCCTTGGCTCTGTCAAGATCTTCCTGTTTTGTCGAATAAGGATCGAGCCCGAGATAGTTCAGGGCGATCGGCACCACCTCGTTTGGCGCATCGACGATGCCAATGCCGCAGTCCTGAAACTTTTTCGCCAGTTCCGGCTTGAAGAACATGTCCAGGCTGTTAGTCGGGGCGTCGCCGACCCGCTCCTCAACGAGCTTCGGATTGTAGGCAATCCCTGTCGTCAGCCACATGTACGGGACGAGGTACTGATTGCCCGGATCGTGTTCGGCAACGAGCTTCAGGAGATCCTTGTCCAGATTCTTATAGTTTTTGAGACTGGAAGCATCGATCGGCTTCAGTGCACCCGATTGGATGAGCCGCTCGCCGACGGTCGCGCTTGGAAAGGCAACATCGAAACCGCTTCCCCCTGCCAGCAAGCGTGTCTCCAGGACCTCCAGCGAATCGAAGAAATCGACACGCGCGTCCACGCCGCTACGCTTTGCGAAGTTAGAAACTGTGTCTTCGGCAAAATAGTCGGAGAAGTTATAGATAAACAGCTTCTCATCGGCCCTCGCTCCCCCCTGCCCATAGAGCAAGGCGATCGAAGCGATGGCAACCGAGTGCATCAGCGAACGGCACGAACCAGACATGTTCCCTCCCAAGGCAGAATGGCCTTCGTTTCGGGAAAAACTGCGGGGCCAGGCGCAATGGGTCAACACTCCCTTTGGCTAGGCTGGGCGGCTGTTCGATGCCGCTGCACATGATCTTCAGCTTTGAAAGCCCATGTTTCCAAGGGCTCAGCACGACTATGCCGCGCCGGATCCGGATGCTGTGTAGAGGAACGCAGGGAGTGATTTCAGCCGAAGCACAGATTGCCTGCGGCTCCGATTTGAGCGCGTTGCCGGCGACATTGCTCCAGCGGCGTCATTGGCCGAAGCAGCGAGAAAAAGGTGACGGGCAAGGGCGCCTCGTCGAGCGAACAGAGACATACGCCTGCCAGCCCGTTTCGGTGTGAATCCTGCAGGACTTGGGCCGAGAGTTACCGTCGTCCCAATTGTTCGTCGGAGCCCGCTATGCCAGGTCTGTTGCCGTTACTGACGGAAATCAGCTTCGTGACTTCTGTCAGCGTGGGCATCGACAATCCCGCTCCCTGCCGGGTCACTGCAACGGCCCCGAACGCATTTGCAAGCCGGCAGCATTCGGATCCAGGCAATCCCGACACGCGCCCGATTATATGTCCTGCCGCGAAGGCATCACCCGCCCCTGTCGTGTCGACCGTAGCGACGGAAAACCACGGCGCGCTTTCAGCCCCGGAGTTTTGGTAGAGAGACGAACCCGTGACATCATGCTTGAGCGCGATCCTTCGCACGCCCTGACGCAACAGGGACTTGATCGCCTCTTCAACAGGAATTTCGGAGCCTTCTCCCGCAAGCGGTGCAAGATCGGCCCTGCCGAGCATGATGGTATCGAGCTTCGGCAGCAGATTGCGCACATGCGGCGCGACCGACAACGCAACACCAGCAGGAATATCCAGTGTCACGGGGATCCCGTGCCGCTGCGCAAGCTCGATCGCTCTATATGCTGCGTCGGATTGTGGACTTTGCAACAAGGCGTAGCCGGAGAGATGGAACAGCGCCGCATCCTCGAACGGTGCGTCGACGATCGATGCCGGGGACAGGTGTGCGTTGGCCCCACGATAGGCAAACATCGTTCGCTCACCGCTCTTGCCGACGGTCACGATGTTCGTTTGCGTGGGCTCAGACGGGTCCCGGCCGATCCACGCCGTCGAAACACCGATGTCCTCGAGCCACGACAGCGCCTGCTCTCCCAAGGCATCTTGCCCCACGCGCCCGATCAGCCGGCAGTCGTGGCCGGCGCGTGACAGCGCGATAGCGGTATTCGTGGCTGAGCCGCCCAGCATGTGCCGCTGGGCCGTTGCGATCGCCTCTCCTCCCTCGAGCGGATACTCGGGGATATCAAGCACGAGGTCGATATTGATATCGCCAAGGAGGACGATCGCTGCCATTGCGCAAACCCTAGAGATCGAGATGCATTTGTTCTATCGCCTGATCTACGTCGGCGATGATGTCGTCAACATGCTCGATACCGACCGAGAAGCGCACCAGGCCATCGACAACGCCCATCGCCTCCCGCTCCTGGCTGGGAATATCGAGAAAGGCCATGGTCGCCGGCATCTGCGTCGTGGTGCGCAGTCCGCCGAGGCTTGCCGCGAACGAACCGAGCTTCAGCCGCTTCAAGAGCCGTACGCCCGAAGCCTCGTCTTCGACGCAGAAGGAGAGCATGGCGCCACCGCCGCGCAACTGCTCGCTCGCCGAGGCATGGTTCGGATGCGAGGGCAGCCCCGGATAGAAGACACGTTTGACCTTGGGATGCGCTTCAAGATGTTTTGCAAGGGCAAGCGCATTGGCGCACTGCTTTTCCAGGCGGAGTGCAAGCGTCTGCGCACCGCGCAACAACAGCCAGGCGTTGAACGGCGACAGCGGCGCGCCGAGCTTGTTGAGCGTATTCCAGCGGACGTCCTCCAGCCAATCCGCAGGCAGGATGTCGGACTTCAGCGTGATCACCCCGCCGACCGCGTCGTTGTGGCCGCCGATGAATTTGGTGGCGCTTTCGACCACGACGTCGACGCCGAATTCGTGAGGCCGGCAAACGGCCGGAGACGCGAAGGTGTTGTCGCAAATGACCACGATGCCGCGCGAATGGGCGAGCTCCACCAGCGCTTTGAGCGGCGGCACCTTCATGGTTGGATTGGCGATCGCCTCGACATAGAGAACTTTGGTCTCATCGGTAAACGCGTTTTCGACCGCTCGGACATCGGTGCAATCGACAAGGCTCACTTTCAGCCCGAAATCGCCAGCGCGGTGATCGAAGAATTCGTGCGTGCTCGAATAGGTGGTGAGATCGGCAACGATGTGGTCGCCCGCTTTCAGGATGCCGAACAGCGCATGCGAGATCGCGGCCATTCCGGAAGCGGTCGCCAGGCATGCCGTGCCGCCTGTTAGCTGGGCGATATGTTCCTCGAACTTGTATTCGGTCGGGTTGCCGCAGCGCGAATAGATGTTCACTTCCTTGCGCGCACCGGCGACGATCTGGTCGTAGATGTCGCCGCCATACTGGAAATTCGCCGACATGTAGATCGGATAGCTGATCGACTGGGAATGCTCTTCGGGCGTGTAGAAGACTGCCCGGCTGGCAAAATCGAGCTCTTTAGGCGACATGAAACTTCTCCTGCATTGGACCCGGACTTGAGCCGGGTCATTAACGGCTATTCCTTGACGGCACCGCCGAGCAAAGCGGCGGTGATCTGGCGTTCGAAAAAGATGAAGAGAACCAGCGGCGCGATGGCGGCGATCAGGATGGCCGCCAGCATCACCGGATAATTGGTGATGTGCTCGCCGACGAAATCCGTGAGGCCCACGGGCAACGTCTTGCGCGCCGGATTGTTGATGAAGACGACCGGAAACAGGAAATCGTTCCAGACCCAGATCATGTTGACGATCGCCGCGGTGAACATCGCCGGGCGCGCGATCGGCAGCGCGACGCGGGCGAAGATGGACCACTCGGAAGCACCATCCATGCGCGCCGCATCGAAGAGTTCGCGCGGCAGCGTGTTGAAAAAGGCCTGCATGATGAAGATCGTGACCGGTACGTTGAAGGCGGCAGTCGGCAGCACGACACCCATATGCGTATCGAGCAGTCCGGCGCCACGAAGCATCACCACCAAGGGCACGAGCGCGACATAGGCGGGGATCGCCATGGCCGCCGTCAGGCTGAGTTCGACGGCAGGCATCCAGCGTGGCCGATAGACTGCCAGCGCGTAACCGGCGAGGGTTGACACCGCCACGGTGAGAACCGTCGCGCCGGCCATGATCAGCAGCGAGTTGACAGCGTAGCCGCCAAGCGCGCCGCCGCTCCAGGCGCCGACATAGGCGTCAAGCGAGAAGCTCGTGGGCAAAGACCAGACCGAGCGCATGAACTCCTTGTTGGTCTTGAAGGTGCTGTAGATCATCCAGATGAACGGGAAGACAACCAGCAGCACATGCAGCGTCAGGAGAACGAGGACCACCGTATTGGTGACTGTCCAGCGGCGAACGGCAGCCATGGCTCAAGTTCTCCCGCCGACGCCGGCTCTTTTCAGATACCGGAAGACGAGCCACGCGCCGACCGCCGTCAGCAGCATCTGCGTGAAGCCGATGGTTGCCGCATAGCCCATCTCGAAACTGCCGAAGCCCATCTTGTAGAGGTAGGTGGAGACCACCTCGCTTGCGTGGTTCGGGCCGCCATTGGTGAGCACAAAGACGAGCGAGAAGGTCTTGAGCGAACCGATGATCGCCAGCAGGGAATTGGCGCGAACCGCGTCGCCGACCATGGGGATGGTGATCGAGAAGAACTTGGTGAAATGGCCGGCCCCATCGATCTCGGCGGCCTCGTAGACGCTTTCGGGCACACTCCTGACCGCCGCCACGAATAGCAGGACATAAAGGCCGAGATAGGTGAAGCTCATCACCACCACTACGGCTGAGAAAGCCGTGCCGGATTCGCCGAGCCAACCGCGCTTCAGGCCATCCAGCCCAAGCGCACCGAATGCCGCGTTCACCAGACCGAAATAGGGATTGTACATGAAGCGCCAGAGCAGCCCGATGCAGATCTCGCTGACCATCACCGGCACGAGATAAAAGAACAGGAATATTCGGCTGAACGCAGGCACGATGCGCACCAGGCAATAGGCGATGCAGAGCGCAAGAAACACCTGAAAGACCATGGCCGAAAGCGCGACGAGAAGGTTGCGGCCAAGCGCCCGCCAGAAGATCGGGTCGCCGGCAAGACGGACGAAATTACCCGCTCCCTGAAATACCGGCGCAGACGCTCCGTCCCAACTGAAGAGCGAGAGCCAACCGGCATAGACGACGGGATAGGCGACGAAGGCTGCAATGAGCAGGAATGCAGGCGACAGAAACAGGAGCGCCGCTCTGTTGTGGCTGTTGGCAAAGCCCTTGTTGGTACTCATCGTTCTTGGGCTCCATGGAGGGCTCGCGCGGCGAGCGGCTTGCCGCGCAAGCTGGTCATGTTGCTGGCGCCAACTACTTGTCGGTCCGCAGCGCATCCTCGAGGCGCTTGGCCGCATCGGCCGGCGGCACCGAGCCGTCAAGCACACCCTGGAGCGACGTGTAGTAGATGTTGGTCGCAGCCGGCGGCATGGCGGTGTCATAGAAGGGATCGAGGTGGCCTGCCTTCGCCATCAGCTTGCCGCTGATATCGAACAGGACAGGCCCTGCGGCTGCCTCGGTCGTTGCGTCCTTCACCGTCACCATCGTCTTTCGAAGCTCGACATACTTCGTCATGACCTGGCTCGACGTCAGGAACTTGAGCAAGGTCACGGCATCGGCCTTGTTTTCCGCCTTCTGCGAAATGCCGAAGGTGGCGGCGACGCCGGCCAGGACGTCGGACTGGTCACCAGCCCCGTCCTTGACTGTCGGGAATGCGAAATAGCCGAGTTCGAAGCCTTCGGGCGCATCGGCGGACGCGCCGATCTGCCAGGTCCCGTTCAGCATCATGGCTGCCTGGCCGTTGAGAAAGAGCATGTTGGCTTCCTGGTCGCCCATGCCGTTGAAGCCGATCGGGAAATAGCCTTTGCTCGAAAGCGCGGCGACATGTTCCAGCGCCTTGGTCGCTTCGTCGCCGAGCGCGGCCTTGGCATCCTTGTTGACGAAGGCGGAAACGACGCCGGATCCCTTGAGGCGCATCTCGAGATACTGGAACCAGAACGTCGCCGGCCAGGCATCCTTGTTGCCAAGCGCAAACGGGACAATGCCCGCGCCCTTGATCGTCTCGGCCAATGCCAGAAGCTCATCGTAGCTCGACGGCACCGTCCAGCCTTTTTCCGCAAAAAGCGCCTTGTCGTACCAGAAGACGACGGAGTCGACATCGACGGGAACGGCGTAGGCGTGACCATCCTTGCTTGTCTGCGCGAGGGCGCTTTCGAGGAAACTGTCGCCCCAGCCGTCCTTGGCAAGGTCTGCGTCGAGCGCATACATCTGCCCGCCATTGACGAAGGCATTCAGAAAGCCGCCGGGCAGCGTGTAGAATACGTCAGGCGGGTTGCCCGACGCCATGGCCGTGTTGAGCTTGGTCTTATAGGCCGACTGTTCGGCCGCAACGACATCCAGCTTGATGTCGGGATGCGCCTTGGCGAATTCGTCCAGGGCGAAATTGATGAAGTCGACCTTGTCCTGTTGGCCCGCATAGGCGTGCCAGAAGGACAGCTCACCGGCTGCGGCCGGAAGGGCGGTCAGCACCATGGCCGCACCAGCAATCAACAAACGCTTCAGTCCCATGACATCCTCCCAGAAGTCCAGCAGCGCATCTTCTCGCGTTGATGTAGTGATGCCACATCATATAAGTCGTGTCTATAGTGACACCACAACATGACTATGCTAGCCTCTTCGCCAAGGCGCACCGCCAACCCGAAAAAAGGCCCCGTCAATGGTCAATGATTTGCGAGGCAACAGCAGCATTCCGGCCAGCATCCGGCTGCGAAGTGTGTTGCCGAAATTGTCAGATTCCGAACGGCGCGTGGCGCTTTGGATGCTCGACAACAGCGACAGCGCAATCCGCCAGTCGATGTCGGCAATCGCGCAGGCGACGGATGTCAGTGATACGACCGTGCTGCGCATGTGCCGCACCGCGGGCTTTGAAGGGTTCACCGATCTCAAGCTGGCGATGGCTCAAGAGCCGCGCATCGTTCAAGCCGAGATGTCGTCCGAGCCACAGACAAGCGACCTGCAGGCCGCAAGCCGATTGTTTCGCGCAATCGGCCAGGCCCTGACCGATACGCTCGGTGTTCTCGATGAAAAGACCCTTGCCGAGGCGATCGATCTGATGGCCGGTGCCAAGCACATTTTGGTCGGCGGCGTGGGCGGGTCCGGCATCGTCGCGCAGGCATTTTATCAACGCTGTATCCGGCTGGGACTGCGATGCGATGCGCCAGTCGATTCCCAACTGCAGATCATGCATGCGGCGCTGACCGGACCGGGCGATCTCGTCGTCGCCATTTCCTATTCCGGCATTACCAGCGATCCGGTTCTCGTGCTGCAGGAAGCCAAGGCGCGCGGCGCCTCAACGCTCTGTATCACCGGCAACAGCAGCTCACCGCTGGCGCGCCTCGCCGATGTCGTGCTCGTCAGCGTCTCGCATGAGCAGGGCAGCGAGCCGATGGCAGCGCAGATCGCGCAGATGACATTGGTCGATGCGCTCTATTCCGTTTTTGCCGCACGCAATGCCGAGCGGGTTCAACTCACCGAGGAGCGCATGGTCAAGGCGATCCTCCCGAAATCAATCTAGCCAAAACACGAGCAGGGCATTGAAAACACAAATCTATACCATGCAGACAGTTGCCGAGGCCCTGGCTGCGGCGAAAGTCGGCGTCGACTATCTCGGCCTCACACCTTCGAACCGTGGCCTGCCCGGCGAGATCAGCTTCGCCACTGCGCGCGAGATCGCCGATGCCCTTAAGGGCAAGGCACAACGGGTGGCGCTGTCGGTGGAGAGTGATCTCGAGGCGATCGCCGAGATGGTGGACGCGGTGCAGCCTGATGTGCTGCATCTGTGTGGCGACATCGAGCTCGTGACCCCTGAGCACGTCAAGACGTTGCGCACGAAGCTGCTGGCAAAATACCGCGACCTGAAGATCCTCCAGGCCATACCGATGACCGGGCCGGAGGCGCTCGATCACGCAGCTCGCTTCGAGCCGTTTGCGGACATCTTCATCCTGGATTCCGTCGCTGCCCATATCGGCGGCATTGGCGCTGCCGGCGTCACCCATGACTGGTCGCTCAGCCGCGAGATCGTAAAACGCAGCAAACGGCCGGTGATCCTGGCGGGCGGCCTCAAGCCGGAGAACGTCGCAGCTGCGATCGAGGCTGTCCGGCCCTGGGCGGTGGACTCACTCACCCATACGAATCGCGCTCTTCCCGAAGGTGGCTTTCGCAAGGACATCGACAAGATTGCGACCTTCGTGGCTGCCGCGAAGCACGCCTGAAATTGACGTGCTTTCATCTCGTTCCTCCGGGATGGCCTGACGAACCCGAGCACCTCGGCCGCCAGGCAGTTCGGGAGAGACGAGACTTGTCCTACTGCATGTTTCCTTAAATCGTCTTTGATTTAAGGATAAAAACATGCAGCAATTCAAAGTGCTACAGCGACCTTTGCGCGTCTAATAAGACGGGCGGCGCTGTAGCTTTCGCCGGCGTGGTCGTCTTGCAGGTCCACCAGCGCCCGCCGATCCGCCGCTGTCACCGCGCAATAGGGTGACCGGCACCCGATTGTATTGACGAACCTTGTGGGGGAACGCCCTGGCCGGCCGCTGCAATTTCGAACGCTTGGCACGCCGCTGCAGCAAGACCATCGAAACGGACAGAATACGGCGGGTCGCGCGCATATGGGTCTGTTTCAGTGGCGTGCCGGTCTGCCGCCTGTTACTGAAGCAATGTATCGCTTAGTTGAACGAGCGGGACGACAGGACCCCATCGGCCACGAAAGGAAGCGACCATGGCGACGACACCACGAAGACCATCCAATCCAAAAGATGCCGCCGAGGCGCTGTTCAGGCCGGCGAAGAAGGTGGCAGCTCCCGCGGTCGAAAGACCTGCGATCCCGAACACCAAGGAACTCGTATCGCTGAAGATCGACAGCGATGTGCTCGCCCATTTCCAGGCGGACGGGCCCGGCTGGCAGGATCGTATCAACGATACCTTGCGCGCCGCCATGAAACCGTCAGTTTGATCGTCGGCGCTGAACGCGGCGTAATTTAGCGCGCCTTGAGCGTCATCGAACCGCAGATCTCTCACTCATCGCTGCGCGCTATTGCTGCCCCCCGGCGCCTTTGGGAAGGCATCGCCCGTCCGCGAAGGCGCTTCGGGTAGCCGGACGCCCAAATAGCGAGGGGAGCGCGACGGCGCCAACGGCATCATAGGCTAGCCTTGAATACCGGTGTCAGAAACGACTCCGCCGCTTTGCCGGGCCGGGCGCTGATCTGGCTGCGCAGCTATCCTGTCTGAACGGATCCAGACGGCAAGAAGGTCATAAAAGACGCTGAGCACAATCGGGCCCAGAAACAGGCCGATCAATCCATAGGCAAGCGTGCCGCCGAGTACCCCGACCAGGATGACGAGCATTGGTGTGGAAAGGCCACGAGCGACCAGAATGGGCTTCATAATGTTGTCGATCAACGCGATCGGAACGAGGAGAAGCGTCATGAGCAAGGCTGACTGGAACTCCATTGTCATCCATCCCCACACGATCAGGGGCAGGAAAACAGGAAACGGCCCGATTTGCACGATACACAGGATCATCACGACAAACGCGATCAACCCGGCTGCGGGCACCGCGAAGAGCTTCAGAACCAACGCGCACAATATCGTCTGAATGAAGGCCACGCCGATGACGCCTCTTGCGACGTTTCGGATCGTGGCGGTTGCAAGACGTACGAACCCTTGCCCTCGCTCTCCGGCGATCCTGTGCGCAAACACATTCAAGAACTCGGAGATCTTCAAGCCAGGGCGAAACAGAAAGCCGGTGACAATCACCGACGCAATGAAACCTACAAATCCCAACCCGATGCTGGCAAGAACGCCGATGGCCTTGCTGCCGGCTTGCAGCAGTGCCGGTTGGAACCGGTTAAGGGCGGCCGCCAGATTGTTTGAAGCAAGACTCCAGGCATTGTAGATCCGCTCTCCGATGATGGGCCAGTTCCGAACGGCCTCTGGCGGCGCCGGCATGATTGCCTCGCTACCCTTGAGCTTTTCGTACACCACTTGCGCGCCGTCGAGCGAACCGAAGATGAGAGCCGACAATGGGCCGATAATGAGGGAAAGGTTCACCAGCGTAATGAGCACGGCCGCGAGCTTTCCGCGACCACCAAGCATTTTTTCAAGCCTGCGATAAAGCGGATACTGCGCGACCGCCAGGATAGCGGCCCATATGCCGATAATGGCAAAGGGTACCACTAGCGTCAGCGACCAATAGGCAAACAGCCCAACGATACCGAACCGGACGAGGTCCGTGATCCGTGTTTCGATTGAGGCCGTCGCCACCGGAGCAGGCGCTAAACTATTGCTTTTACCAAGTCGATCGTCATCCATGACAGCGCCCCCGCCCCCTCGCAAGACGAACATATGGCAAGGCAGTTAGATCCTGCCCTGCCACCATTTCGAGCTAAGCTATTGGCGCTTCCCAGTTCAGGAAGAAGCCGATATCCCCGGGTATCCCCCCAGGGAACGTGACCACCATTGCCTTCAGCTTGTAGCCCTGAGGTTGCGCGGCAGCTTTAAATCGATCGTACAGTTCCTTGGCCTTGCCCTGCAGCGTCTCGGGCCATTGCGGATCGGCATTGTTGATTGCCCTGCCGTTGTCGGTGCAGAAATCGGAGGGAAACGTGTAGACGAGCGCCTCCATCTTTCCATCTGCAACAGCCCGCATGACCACCTTGCGGATGATTGCCCGCTCCGCTTCGCCGACGTGATCCTTGAAGAATTCATCGGCGAACTTCGCGCGTTCCTCACGCTCCCGATCCCTGATCTTGTCGTCGCGTTCCATTGCGGCGAGCTGTTTTTCGAGCAAGTTCTTGCGCAGATCGGCCGCGGTCGGAATGGCGGCGGGCTGTCCTGTATCTTTTTCCGCACTCATCGCTTTATCTCCAACAAATTGTTCGCTCATCGAGTGGTTCAGGCATCGAACGGGGAATGCAGGCGTCCCAGCACCATCGCTCCGTCGTTGCCTGCATTTCTAGTGACCGGCGGATCCCTGGATATCCGGCACCACATTACGCGGGCTCGTGTCTTCAATAAAGCCCGACGGCCGCTTCTGACGCTTACCGAGCTCGGGTTCTTCGAACTTCACGCGCTCGTAGGGTATCGATTTGAGGATGTGCGAGATGCAGTTGATGCGCGCGCGCTTTTTATTGTCCGAGGGAACAATCCACCAAGGCGCGAGTTGGCTATCCGTCATCCGGATCATCTCGTCATAGGCACGCGTATAATCCCACCAGCGGCGATAGGATTCCAGATCCATTGGGCTCAGTTTCCATTGCCTCAACGGGTCATCGATACGGCGGCGGAAGCGACGCTCTTGCTCATCCTCGCTCACTGTCAGGAAATACTTCAGCAAAGTGACGCCATTCTCAACGATCGCCGCTTCAAACCGCGGCAGCGCCTCGAGAAAGTGTCGCGCCTTCTTTTCCGTACAGAACCCCATGACGCGCTCGACCCCCGGCCTGTTGTACCAGCTGCGGTCAAAGATCACGACTTCCCCGGCGGCAGGCAGATGAGCAATGTAGCGCTGCATGTACATCTGGGACTTCTCCCGGTCCGTGGGTGCAGGCAGGGCGACCACACGGAAGACCCGCGGGCTCACCCACTGGGTTATGCGCTTGATGACGCCCCCCTTTCCGGCGGCATCACGTCCCTCGAAGATGATGACGATACGTGCTCCTGACTTTTGCACCCAGGCCTGCAGATACGACAACTCGACCTGCAACTTTACGAGGCGCTTTTCGTAACGACGCGCCTCTTTCTTCGTTTTTTTTTCACTTTGTGCCTCAATGGGCCTATCGGTTATGTCGTCCATTTCTTTGTCCTCACGTTTCTCCACCCTTCGATTTATTGCCTTGTCGAAAGCACGTCGTTTGCCCGGCTGGACAGGCGCACACGAAGGGATCAGTTCGCGCGTCAATGGAACGCGTCCTGCCCGAAAGCCTTCTTGGCGACCGAATAAGACTTGCTGCGCTCGCCCTTGCCTGTGCGGGTTTCCTCAACGACACGAGTTGAGGGTTCCGCACCCGGTCCGGGGCATCGAATTCGGGGCTTGATTGGATACGGGTAAGCTGTGTTTCTAATTCAGCGTCGGTCGGCGTTGTCGCGCAAGCCGCCTCCGAGCCGCCTTCAATGCCAAAATCCATGTTCTTCCCCCCAAAGTCTTAAGGAGGGCGCACGAGCCAACACCGCCCGATGCTCGCTGCGTGTTTGCGCTCGTGCCGCACAACGTCAGGCTACATTATTATCTATGCATATGCGAATGTTTTGTCCGGACCATAATGCCTATCATTAACGATCCACGTCGCTCCAAGCTGGAACACTTTGGCGGCGCCTTGACCGGAAGTTACTACCGTGTCGGACATGCTGATGCGGAAGGCTCGGCGCCCTTGTTGAGGCCGGCTTAAGTCCAAAGCCAGGAGGCCCTGTCTCTTTCGTAATCGACGAGGACAGCTTGCACCTGTTCGATGAAGCAAGCGGGATGTCGCTGTTGAATTCGTGACGAAGGAGGAGCGTCAGCCTTGGTATCGAAACGGCCTGCCCGGCGCCAACCACTTTGAAGCCGAGCGCGCCGCGTCGCTAGGTCGGCATATGCGGCGCGATCAACGTCAAAGTGGGGAAATAGGTCCGATAGCGGCCGACATCACGCGTCAGTAACGGCAAGCCGCTGACGGCCGCATGCGCACCAATGAAGAAATCGGGGAGCACTCCGGTCCTTGTGCCGCCTGCCTTGCGATATCGCGTAAAGACCTTGCTTGCCAGAAAGAGAGCCTCGCGAGGCACTGCCGTCAGTTCCAAGCCTGCCTGGTCAACCAATGTTTCGACATCTTCGATCCGATCGTAGCGGACGGCCAGTTCGGCATAGACAATGTCGTTGATCCACAGTTTCCCGCGAAGGCTTGCGTTTTCGAGCTGGGTTATGGACCAGTCAACCCATGTCGGATCGTCGGTTACAACGTCGAGAAGAACATTCGTGTCTACCAGTATCACGGTTCGCCACGCGTCAGGGCCATGATAGCGTCAGTATCCAGCCCCTTGCCGGCGTGTCCTCGCAGCTTCGAAAAGCGGCTGGGTTGCTGCTTTTTAGCCGCATGTACCAGCACGATGCTTCCATCCGGGGCGCGCTGGAAATCAACCTTGCTTCCAGGCACGATACCCAGGAGGTCGCGCACTGGCTTCGGGATCGTAACCTGCCCCTTGGCTGTAACTGTCGTGGTCATTGTCGGTACCGTTGTAAGGAATGGTTTCATCAAGGTATTACTTCGCAGCCCGGCTTTCAAGAGGAGCGGCCGCACAGCGTCTGGTTGCGACACGCCCCTCAGGCTAAAGGTCGGCCGACGCGATAGGACACGATCTCAGCTAGGTGAGGCGCGTGGGTTATCCAGACGCCGAGACGGTGGCGTGTATGCGCGTTCAGGTCGAGACGCATTCCGGTGCGCAGCAGCACACGAAAATCGTGCGGGTGAGCGGGAGCCGCCCACCCGCGAACGCCACATCCCTACACCTTGACACGCAAACCCTTCGGATCATAAGCCGGGGAAAGATGCGCGGTCACGGAGAACCGATCACCGGCAAGCTCGACTTCGAATCTCCCGCCCCCCAGGAATTCCTTGTTCACGCCAGAGGAATGTTCGATCAGGCCAAGGGCGACGGAGCGGCCGAGCGTGTGGCCGTAGGCGGCCGAGCGGACTTCGCCGACGGGCTTGCCATCGCGAAGAACCAGCTCACCGCCCCATAACATCGGCGACGGATCATCGACGGTGAACTGCACGATGCGCCGCGTGGGCACCCCCTTCTCCTTTGCGGCGATCAACGCGTCACGGCCGAGAAAGCCGTCCGGCTTGTCGAGCGAGAGCGCGAAAGCAAGGCCCGCCTCGTAAGGGTTGACATCAGGCGTCAGCTCGCGGCTCCAGGCGCGATAGCCCTTTTCCAGCCGGAGCGCCTCGAGCGCATAGTAGCCGCAATCGCTCAACCCCAAATCGCGCCCGACCTCGTGCAACGCCTCGTAGACACCGACGGCGAACTCCGTCGGCACGATCAGTTCCCAGCCGAGTTCACCGACATAGGTCATGCGGTTGGCATAGGCCGTGGCATAGCCGATATCGATCTCCCGGATCGTCGCGAAGGGAAAAGCGGCATTGGAGAGATCGGCTGATGTCAACCGCGCCAGGATATCCCGCGCACGCGGACCCATGAGCGCCAGAACCGCGTAGGCAGAGGTGACGTCAGTCAGCGTCACATGCGCTTCGGCCGGCAGGTTCTTGCGGATCCAGTCGGCGTCGTGCACCGGCTGCGCCGAACCGGTAATCAGAAGGAAGCGGTCCGCAGCCAGCCGCAGCACCGTCAGGTCGCTTTCATAGCCGCCGCGCACATTGAGGAGCCCGGTATAGACGGAACGACCGATCGCAACGTCGATATCGGCTGCGCAGATGCGGTTGAGTGCTGCTGCGGCATCGCGCCCCTGGACGAGAAGCTTGGCAAAGGAGGTCTGGTCGAAGATGCCGGCCACCTCGCGCGTTGCTTTCATCTCGCGCTTGACCGCCTCGTGCCAGTTCTGCCGGCCGAAGGCATAGTCCGTCACCGGCTTTTCGCCCTCGGCCGCAAACCAGTTGGCACGCTCCCAGCCCATTTTCGAGCCGAAGCAGGCGCCCTTTGCCGCAAGCCGATCATAGAGGGCTGAGCGGCGGAAGGGCCGCGCCGTGTCCAGCTCGCGGTTGGGCCAGGGCATGGCATAGTGCAGCCCGAGCGTCTCCTTGACGCGGTCATGCAGCCAGCGCGGATTGTTGTTGAAGTTTGCAAAACGACGGATGTCGACCGGCCAGAGGTCCATGGTCGGCGCGCCGTTGACGATCCATTCCGCCAGCGCACGCCCGGCGCCACCGGCGCTGGCGATACCCATCGAGTTGAAGCCGGCGCCGACGTAGAAGTTCTTCAGTTCCGGCGCCTCGCCGAGCATGAAGTTGTTGTCGGGCGTGAAGCTTTCAGGGCCGTTATAAAACTTCTTCACCTCTGATGTCGCCAGTTGTGGCACCCGTTGCAGGGCGCTTTGCATCAGGATTTCAAACTGGTCCCAGTCATCAGGAAGCAAGGCGAATTCGAAATCACCCGGAATGCCGGCCATGCCCCACGGTTTTGCCTCCGGCTCGAAACCACCCATGACCAGGCCACCCACCTCTTCCTTGAAGTAGATGTAACCATCGGGATCGCGCATGACCGGCAGGTCCGGATGCACGCCTTCGATCCTGCCGGTCACGATGTACATATGTTCAGCCGAATGCAGCGGCACCGACACCCCGCACATCAGCCCGACCTTGCGTGCCCACTGGCCGGCGCAATTGACGACGATCTCGGCGGCGATCGTCCCCTGATCCGTTTCCACACCGGTAACCGCACCATCAGCGGTGACGATGCCGGTGACGCGCACACGCTCGATGATGCGCGCACCACGGTTGCGTGCGCCCTTTGCCAGCGACTGCGTCAGATCGGTCGGATTGGCTTTGCCGTCACCGGGCAACCAGACGGCGCCGGCCAGGTCGTCGATGGCCATCACCGGCCAGAGATCCTGGGCCTCTTTCGGCGAAATCACCTCGATGGCAACGCCCTGCGCGCGGGCGGACGCGGCCGTGCGCTTCAGCACCGTCATACGGTCGGCCGATCGCGCGACGGAAACGGAGCCGCAATTCTTCCAGCCCGTGGCGAGCCCGGTTTCAGCCTCCAACTCGCTATAGAGCTGCGTCGAATATTTGATGAGGCTGGTCATGTTGGCGTGGCTGCGCAGCTGGCCGACAAGGCCGGCTGCGTGCCAGGTGGTGCCGCCGCTCAATTGCCCTTGCTCCAAAAGCACGACGTCCGTCCAGCCGAGCTTGGTGAGGTGATAGGCGACCGAACAGCCGATAATGCCGCCGCCGATGATGACGACCTGTGCCTGCGTTGGAAAATTCTGAGCCATGAAACAGCCTCCCGAAGCCATGGAAGGCCACACCATAACAACGGAAGAGCAAATAACAAGACAATAAGTTACAAAATATTACATTACGTCGCGACAATCAGGCCTGGACCTCGGCGCTCCAGCGCTTCGCAGATCGCCTGCGGCGGTCGCGCATCGACGATTACCCCGGCTGCCAATTCGAAGCGCGGAATGCGCAGCGGCGTCAGCCGGCCGAACTTCGAGCTATCGAGAATGAAGTAGGCCTTCGCTGCCATCGCGATCATGCGCGAGCGCTGCTCAGCACCATTGCGGGTAAAGTCAGTCACCTCACCGTCCGGCGACAATCCGCCGCCGCCGAGGAAAGCCACATCCACCCGGAAATGGCCGATCGCCTCAAGCGCATCGATACCGACGGCCGCCTCTTCCGCCGGGTCGATCTCACCACCGAGCATATGCACCCGCACCAGCGGCTGGCGACACATCTGCAGCGCTATCGAAAGGGAAGTCGTACAAATCGTTAGGTTTTTTCGCTCTGACAGGGCATGGGCCACCGCAAGCGTCGTCGTGCCGGAATCGAGAAACACGACCATGCCGTCGCGCACGAGACCCGCTGCAGCCCTGCCAATCGATGCCTTCGCCGCAGCATTCTCACCACGCCTCTCCGTGAAGGCGGCCTCGGTCGGCTCGAACAGCGTCGCGCCGCCGTGAACGAGATCAAGTTGGCCTCGCTCCGCCAGGTGTTTCAAGTCACGACGGATCGTCTGGCGCGACACATCGAAAAAATCGGCAAGCTCGGTGATGCTGACCGTGCCATCGGCGGCTAGACGGCGGAGGATTTCGCCATGACGGCGGGGAGCAAGGGCACGAGCGCTTTGAGTATCTGACATGCGGATATCTGCGATCATTTTTGGTGTTTTGACAAGACGCGTCGCAAAACGCGTCACCGCAACCCAACTTCGCCTTCATTCTCCCGGTCTGAAGCGCATCAAACCACGGGCCCGCGCATAATCACGCATGAAAGATGTCTATTTATGTTGCATAATGTGACTCTTCTTTGCATCTTGATCTCAAGCACTCATTGACGCAAAGGGAGGCAGGCAGTGCAACAGGCATGCACACAAGGCCGTCGATTTACCTTCTACCTGCTCGACGGCTTCACGCAGCACGCATTCACCTCCGCGCTTGAAGCGCTTCGCCTCGCCAATGATGTCCTGGGCAGGCCTCACTATTGTTGGCGTACCGTGACACGCGACGGCCAGCCTGCGCTGTCAAGCTGCGGCATGCGCTTGATGGCCGACGCAGCGCTCACCTCGGAGCGGGACGGGCTGCAACAACCGGAGCGTCCCCACATGATCGTAGTCTGCGGCGGCCGCGCCATTCCCCCTGCCGACGGAAAGGCCGAAGGCTGGCTGCGGCTGTCCCGGCGGGGAAGCATTGCCATCGCTGGACTCGCAGGCGGCCTCTACAGCCTGGCACGGGCCGGCGTGCTCGATGGGCGTCGCTGCGCCGTGCATTGGGAGCACTTTCCGGACTTCTCCGAACGGTTCTTCACGACGAAAGCCCGCCAGACGGCCTTCGAGATCGACAGCGACCTCTATACCTGCGCCGGCGGCAATGCCCCGTTCGACATGTTCCTGCGCATTGTCGAAGATGATCTCGGACGGGACGTAGCAAATCGCGTTTGCGAGCTGGCTCTATCGGAACGGGTCCGCAGCGCCGGAGAGCGCCAGCGGCTGCCGCTTCAGACCCGCGTCGGCATCGATAACCGTCTGCTGATCGACATCATCGAGCAGATGGAGGCGAACCTCGCCGATCCATTGAAACTTGCCCACATAACTCCCACGACTGGATTGTCGCGCCGTCAGATAGAACGCCTGTTTCGGCGCGAGATGGGGCGCTCCCCCAAGCGCTACTATCTCCAGCTGCGGCTGGAGCGCGCGCACCTGCTTCTCGTCAATTCATCGCTTCCCGTCTTCGAGATCGCCGTGGCATGCGGATTTTCCTCGGCCTCGCATTTCTCCCGGACCTACAGGGAGACCTACGGCTGTACGCCGCAGCGCACGCGCCTGGCAGAACTGGCGCACCGCCGGCCTTCGCGATCGACCTCAGGAGAGCCTGGTCGTGTGCTGCCCGACATGAAGGTCGCCTAGGCGACCGGCGGGGCCTCAGCCCATTGCCAAGGGAGAAGCCCGGCAGCCGAACGCCACCCTGTCCCGACACCGTAAGGCCTACCGCCACGCCTGCGTGCGCGCGAGTAGCCCGCGTGTGACCCCCGCATGGATGAGCTTGGCGACGACATTGGTGTAGAAGATCATCATGCCCATGGCCGCAGCCGGCGCGATGTCGCCGGCATCATCCATGTTGAGCACGGCGACCGACGCAAGCTTGGTGTCGGTTGAATAGAGAAAGACCACGGCGGAAACCGTCGTCATGGCGTTGACGAAGAGATAGATGCCGATGTTGAGGATCGCCGGCAGGCAGACCGGCAAAGTGACCCGGAAGAACAGCCGGTGGAAGGGCTGCTTGAGCGACGCCCCGACGGATTCGAATTCCGGATCCATCTGCTTTAGCGCGGTCAGCGCCGTCAGGTGCGCCACAGTGTAGAAGTGCGTCACCGTGCAGACGACGAGGATCGTCATCGTGCCGTAAATGGAGCTGAGTGGATTGGCCGGGTTGTTGAAGAAGAAGATATAGGCCAGGCCCAGCACCATGCCCGGCACGGCCATCGGCATCATGGCGAGGAAATGAAAGACGCCCCTACCGAAGCGGAACCCGTCGGCCTTCTCGACCATGTAGGCGCCGGCAAAGACGATCACCGAGCCGAAGAATGCCGTCAGCAAGGCGAGCTTGATCGAATTGGCATAGGCCGCCCAACCGCCGCCATCCATCAGGTCGAAGGCGAAATTCTTCGTCGTCAACGTCAAGTCGTAGGGCCAGAACTTCACCAGTGCCGCGATCTGACACATGGCGATCATGCCGAGAATGTACAGGCTGACGAGGCACGAGAAGGCAAAGCAGAAGCCGTCCATGCGGACATTGCGCTTCGGCGCATAGGGCACCGCCCGCGCCGACAGCAGCGCCACCTGGCGCTTCTGCATCCTGCGGTCGACGGCAAAAGCGAGCACCGCCGGCACCAGAAGAATGACCGAGACGACAGCACCCATCTCGAAATTCTGCTGGCCGATCACCTGCTTGTAGATATCGACTGCCAGCATGCCGTATTGCCCGCCGATCACCTTGGGCAGTCCGAAATCGGTGATGACCAAAGTGAAGACGACGAAGGCGGCCGACACGAGGCCATAACGCGCGCCCGGCACCGTCACGGTGGTGAAAGTACGCCATTTGCTGGCCCTGAGCGATGCCGCGGCCTCGTAGTGGCGCGCATCGGCAACGGACAAGGCGGTCAGAATGATGAGGAAGGCATGCGGCAGCGTGAAGAACACCGAGCCGATGACGATGCCGATCGGACCGTAGATGGAATAGCCCAGCAGCCAGTCCTTGAAGACGCCCTGATTGCCGAAGAGATAGACCAGCGCAATGCCGGGCAAAAGCGACGGCACGAGGATCGGTATGGTGAGGATGCCCCGGAACAGCCCCTTGAGCGGCATGCAGCTGCGCGTCAACGCATAGGCGAGCGCAAACGCGATCGAAACCGTCACCACCGTGCTGATCGACGCCATCAGAACCGAGTTGTAGATCGAACGGGCGAGCGCCGGCGTCGAGAAATAGGTCTTGAAGTTTTCGACGCCGATGGTGCTGGCCGGGCGCAACACAACCCGGCGGAAGGTGGCGGAATCATATTCGCGCCACTCGGTGCCCTTCTCCAGCGTGGAGCCGGCGAGAAACGCCGTATCGTCCGTCATCCCACGAATGCGGTAATGGACGGGGCTGCGAAAATTGAACTGCGGGAAGAATTTCGTAGCGGCCAGGCGGCCGTCCGAATTTGTGGCCAGGTCCTTCTCGGTGGCAACGCCGAGTTCCCGGTTGAGCGCATCCGCAGTGACTGCCGTCGCCCAATTCTTCCCCGTCTCGTCGCTCACCTGAAATTCGAAGGCGCTCAGATCGAAGCGGTAGGTTGACATCGACTTCGACAGCATGACGAAAAGCGGCGCGCCCAGTGCGACGATCAGGTAGAGCCCGATGACGGCCATGAAGCCGAGTTTGACGAGGTCGTCGCGCGAGGCCTGCTGGCGCAGTCTTTTGCCCGGTGGGGCGTAGTCGATCGTTATGCTCATTGTCAGATGCCCCTCGGATAGAGCAATAGGCGTTCCCGCGGTATCTCGACCTGGATGACCCCGCCCGTTTCGATCCGCAGCCGGCGCACCGCATTGACCGAGAAATCGGCGACGAGGGGCCGATCTCCGAGCCGCGGCGCGGTCAGCCGCGTCCGCCAGAACATGCCGAGGAACTCCATCTCGTGCACTTCGGCATCGATCAGATTCTGCGGCGTCGCCGGCCGATCGAGCGAATGGACCGCGTGTGCGTCGGCGCCGTGCGGGATGATATCGACAGGGCGGACCACCGCCGTGGTCGGATCCCCGACGGCAAAGCCATCCGTTGGACAACAGAAGGCGGAATTCCCGATCTCGACCTGACCATCCGGCAGGACCTTTGCCTGGAACTGGTTGGTCTCGCCGATGAAGTCGGCAACGAACAGGGTCTTGGGATGACGATAGATTTCGGTCGGCGATCCGACCTGTTCGATGACGCCGTGGTTCATCACGACGATCCGGTCGGCCATGGCGAGCGCTTCTTCCTGATCGTGCGTCACCATGATGGTCGTGACACCGAGCTTCCTTTGCAGCGACTTGATCTCATGGCGCAGATGAACGCGCACCTTGGCGTCGAGGGCAGACAGCGGTTCGTCGAGCAGAAGCAGCCCAGGGGATATGGCGATGGCGCGGGCAAGAGCGATGCGCTGCTGCTGTCCGCCGGAAAGATGGGCGGGATATTTCTTGGCTTGCGCCGAAAGCCCAACCGTTTCAAGCAGTTCGGCAACACGTGCCGCGACGTCCGCCTTCGAGCGGCCGGTGTTTTCCAGGCCGAAGGCAATGTTCTGCTCGATGGTGAGGTTGGGAAAGAGCGCATAGGACTGGAAGACGATGCCGTAGTCGCGCTTCGACGCGGGCAGAGCCGAAATGTCGCGGCCATCCTGCCGAATGACGCCGCGTGTCTGCAGATCGAGGCCGGCGATCGCCCGCAAAAGGGTCGTCTTGCCGCAGCCCGACGGGCCGAGGAAACAGACGAATTCACCCTTGCCGATATCGAGCGAGATGTCGCGCAGCGCCGTGAAATCGCCATAGCTCTTCCAGAGATCGCGGATTTCGAGACAGGGGGATGACGGTGTGGTCTCCTGGTCAGAGGCGCGGGGAATGCTCGTGGGTGTCGGTTCAATCGACATGGCATGTCTCATCTGCAAGCTCCGCTGGCTGTCAGGGATTTCTGCAGCGCCGCGCGTCATAAGGGACGCACTAAGGTCACTGTAGCACTTTGAATTGCTGCATGTTTTCATCCTTAAATCGAATGCGACCCAAGGAGAGAATGCGACAGGCGGAGCGCGCATGCGCTCCGCCTGGGCCGATCAGCTCTTCGGTTCCGACTTTGCGTCGTAGCGCTTCTGCCATTCCTTCAGAATGGAGGCGCGATTGTTCGCGGCCCACTCGAAGTCGTTGTCGATCATCTTTGAAGCGATGTCGGTGGGCAGATGCTCGACCGGCTTGGCGACACCCGGATAGGCGACCACGGCATAGCCGGCATTGTACATTTCGTTGGCTTCCTTGGTGACCGACCAGTCGACGAGGGTCTTGGCGGCTTCAAGGTTTGCCGTGCCGGCAATGATCGCCGTCGCCTCGGCTTCCCAGCCCGAGCCCTCGCTCGGGAAGATGATGTCGATCGGCGCGCCGGCGCTCTTGGCCTTGGCGCCGGGGAACTCGAAGGAAACGCCGATGACAGCCTCGCCAGCACCGGCCATCTTGCAGGGCTTCGAGCCGGAATGCGTGTAGGCCGAGATATTCTCATGAAGCTTGTCCATGAAGGACCAGGCCTTCTCCTCACCCCACATCTGCATCCAGCCGGAGACGTCGAGGAAGCCGGTGCCCGACGAGCTCGGGTTCGGCATGACGATGTGGCCCTTGTACTCAGGCTTCGTCAGGTCATCCCAGCTTGCAGGGGCCTTCAGCCCGAGCTTTGCGCCCTCGACCGTGTTGTAGCAGAGGGCCGCAACATAGGCGTCCATTCCCACCCAGCTCGGCGGTGTGTCACCGTCGACGAACTTCTTGTCGAGCGCCTCGACGCCCTTGGGCTGATACGCCTCCAGCATGCCCTCAGTCTTCAGGAGAAGCAGCGATGTGGCAGCAAGTCCCCAGACGACGTCCGCCTGCGGGTTGTCCTTTTCGGCGAGCAGTTTTGCCGTCATGACGCCGGTTGAATCCCGGACCCAGTTGATTGTGATATCGGGATGCGCCTTCTCGAAGGTTGCCTTGTAGCGATCAAGGTCGACAGCTTCGACAGCGGTGTAAACGGTGAGCTCGGTCTGGGCGGAAGCAATGACGGGAAGAGCCACGGACATGGCGCCGGCAAGCATAAAAAACACGTGTCTGTTCATGCTGAAAATCTCCTCTGGAGGCCTGGAAAAATCCGGAAAGCATGGCGGGCAATCTGTCGCTGCCCTTGTCTTGCACGCTTCAGGAGCCATTCTGCGTGGGTGCATTCAATTAGTAAAATTTATTATTCTTATCATTAGCAAAGTAAAATCTATAGGTCTTCTGCCGTCTCACTGGCATCTGCTGCCGATTGATGAAGAAGCGAACGCCTGCATCAGCGAGCGGCAGATGCAGACAATGCGGCTCGCAACAGGCCCCAAGAAAAAGGGAGCTGTCGGTCGACAACTCCCAGAAATGGTGGTCAGGCAGGGGACACCCGGATCACCAGGGCCCTGATCACCAGGGCAGGGAAAACGTCTTGACGTTGGTGAAGCTCTTCATCGCTTCGATCACACCTTCTTTGTAGCCATTGCCGGAATCCTTGATGCCGCCGAAAGGAGACATCTCGATGCGATAACCGGGCACTTCCCAGATGTTCACCGTACCGACCCTGAGACCGGCGATGTATTTCTGCATGCGGCGGAAGTCGTTGGTGCAGACGCCCGACGACAGGCCGAAGGCGGTCGAGTTGGACAGCGCAATCAGGGCATCGTCATCATCGGGTGCCCGCACGATCGGGATGATCGGCGCGAAGGTTTCCTCCATCACGAGTTCGCTCGAATGCGGCACGCGATCGACCACGATCGGCGGCAGCAGGGCGCCGCGGCGGCCGGGATCGTAGAGGATCTCCGCTCCCTCTTCGGCAGCCTTGTGCACGCGACGCTCGAAGGTTTCGGCGGCTCGGGCATGGACGACCGTGCCCAGTTCCGTTGCCCGATCCATCGGGTCACCGAAGCGCAGCTTCTTGGCCCGTTCCAGAACGAGCGGCACGAAGCGGTCGGCCACGCTTTCCTGGCACAGAATACGTTTGACGGCCGTGCAGCGCTGGCCCGAGTTCTTCGTCGCGCCGGCGACCGCCAGGTCCGCCGCCTTTGCCAGGTCGTCATCCGACAGATCATTGAGGATGATCAGCGGGTCGTTGCCGCCGAGTTCGAGGATCTGGCGCTTGTAGTGGGCGTTCGCCGCGATCAGCTTTCCGACTGGCACGCTGCCGGTAAAGGTGATGAGGTCGAAGTTTGGGTTGGTCATCATTTCCATCCCGATATCCGCCGGCCAGCCGGTCACCACCGACAGCATTTCCGGCGGCAATCCGGCCTCATAGAGAATGTCGGCGAAAATGAGCGCCGTCATCGGCGTCAGCTCCGTCGGCTTCAGCACCACGCAGTTGTTGGTGGCAATGGCCGGCGCAACCTTGTGCGCCACCATGTTGAGCGGGTGGTTGAAGGGGGTGATCGCCGAGATGGCGGTCAGCGGCTCGCGCATCGTGAAGATCTTGCGCGCCTTGCCGTGCGGGGTGAGATCGCAGGAGAAGATCTCACCGTCATCGCGAATGCACATCTGACCCGACAGCGTCAAAACGTCGAAGGCGCGGCCGACCTCGTAGAGCGAGTCCTGCTTCGATATGCCGAGCTCCAGCGTGATGACATCGGAGATCTCCTCCTTGCGGGCGACCAGCATTTCGGCCGCCTTTAGCAAGATGCGCTGGCGCTCGTAGCGTGTCAGCTTCGGCTGGTAGGCCGCCGCGATCTCGAAGGCCCTGCGAGCATGTTCGGCGTTGCCGGCTGGAACGGTGCCGATGACGGCATCGTTCCAGGGATAATGCACCTCGATCAGCCCTTCGGCATCGACGTGTCTGCCGGCGATACGCATCGGCTCATGGCGAATGGCGAATGTCGTTTCCACCTTGGTCATCGTCCGCTCCCTAGTTTGCCGGCTGCGCCGCCGCGACGAGCGCATAGTAGAAGGCGTCGAAGTTGCGCAGCGTGGCCGCGGAAACAAGTTCGGGCAACTTGCGGTTCGAGATGAAGGGCACCTCCTGCTCGGTGAGGCCGCCATGCGAGCGTAGCGGTTCGTTCAGCGCAGCAAGATCGTGGCGATGCTCGCTGGTGCCAAGCGTCTTGTTCTCCGACGAGATGATGACGATATCGCCGATGCGGTCATCCGGCAGTTCGAAACGAATGCAGGCTTCGGGCCGCGAAAGCACGAGGTCGATGCCGTCGATCGCTGCCAGCCGCTCGATGATCTCTTCCTTGTCGGCGCGTTCCGGCAGGTAGGCGGTCGCAAACGAACCAAGCGCACCATGGTGCACGACGTAGGGATCCGTGATCGGCAGGATGACGCGGGCAGCGTCCTTTCCGAGCCACTCGTCGAGTACGTCCTGCACGTAGATGACATCGGGAGAACCATCGGCCTTGTGCTTCGGCTTCATGCCGTGATCGGCCGTCACGATGATCGCCGCACCAAGCGCGTCGAGTTGGGTCAGGTACTTGTCGAACATCTCGTAGAAGGCGTTCGCCGCCGGGACGCCCGGCGCATATTTGTGCTGCACGTAGTCCGTGGTCGTCAGGTACATGACGTCAGGAGCGAATTCCTTCAGCAGTTTCACACCGGCTGCAAAGACGAATTCCGAAAGTTCCGCCGAATAGACCTCCGGCACCGGGCGCCCAAGCCAGGCCGAGGCATTATCGATGCCGTGTTCCGCCTTGGTCGACGTGTCGGACTTTTCGGACGAGAAGCAGACCGCCCTGCCCTCGTCGAACTTGAGGCCGTGACCGAGAAGCGCACGGAGCTTGTCCTTGGCGGTGACGACCGCGACCTTCGCGCCGGCATCGTAGAAGGCCTTGAAGATGGTCGGCGCGCGCAGGAAGCGGGGATCGTTCATCATCACTTCGTTGCCGGTCTGCGGTTCGTAGAGGTAGTTGCCGCAGATGCCGTGAATGGCCGGCGGACGGCCGGTCGCAATGGAGAGGTTGTTGGGGTTGGTGAAGCTCGGGATGACGCTGAGCGCGGTGCGCTCCGTGCCCGTCTGGCGCATGCGGGCAAGTGTCGGCATCAACCCGGCGTTGATGGCCTCGTCGAGATAGGCCGGCTCGCAGCCATCGAGGCAGATGGCGATGGCTGGGACGTTTGGCCAGGGATAGCTGCGCCGGTTCGCGGTGACGGCGACGTTGATCTTGGACATCTGGTTCATCGGGAAAATCCTATCGTTCATTCAGGCGGCGAGACGGCTGCGTTCGGCAAGGGCGATCGCCGGAGGCGCAGCATTGGCGACCCCCATTTCGGTGAGGGATGCGCGCGCGGCCTCGACCACGCGGCGCATCACATGTTCATCCATGCGGCCGATGCAGCCGACGCGGAAGCTGTCGACGACCGTCAGCTTGCCGGGATAGATGATGAACCCCTTCTCCTTCATCAGGTCGTAGAAGCGATCAAAGGCGAAAGCCGGATCGGCAGGGCTGAAGAAGGTAACGATGATCGGCGACAGCCACCGGTCGGCAAGCAGGGTCTCGAAGCCTGCCTCGCGCATGCCGGCGACCATGACGTCGCGGTTGCGGGCATAACGCGCGCCGCGGGCGGAGACTCCGCCTTCCTCGCGATGCAGCCGAAGGGCCTCCAGGAATGCAGCGACGACATGCGTCGGCGGCGTGTAGCGCCACTGACCGGTCTTGTTCATGTAGTCCCATTGCGCGTGCACGTCGAGGCTGAGCGAGTGGCTGCGGCCCTTGGCGGCCTCCAGTTCGCTTTTGCGGGCGATGACGAAGCCGAAGCCAGGCACGCCTTCGATGCATTTGTTGGCTGAGGAAACGATCGCCTCGTAGCGGAAGTCGGCAACGCCGGCCGGTACGGCACCGAAGGCGCTCATCGAGTCGACCAGCAGCTTGCGGCCTCTGGCATAGACGACCTCGGAGATTTCCTTCAGCGGATTGAGGATGCCGGAGCTGGTTTCGCAGTGGACGACGACCACGTGGGTAATGGCCGGATCCGCGTCGAGCGCAGCGGCAACCTCGGGTCCGCGTGGCGGCATGTAATCGCCCTTGTCGATCGTCACGTGGTCGCGGCCGAGATAGGCGAGCGTCTGGGCGATGCGCTTGCCATAGGCGCCGTTCATCAGCACCAGCACCTTGCCGTCGCGGGGAACGAAGCTGCCCAGCATCGCCTCGACCGAGAACGAACCGCTGCCCTGCATCGGAACGCAATCGAACTCGCCCTTGGCATCGCCGGCAATATCGAGAAGCTGGCGACGCAGGTCGGCAGTCATCGCACGGAAATCACCGTCCCATGATCCCCAGTCCCTAAGCATAGCCTCCTTGACTTCATAGGCCGTCGTCAGCGGACCGGGCGTCAGCAGATAGGGCTCGCCCAGTCTCGGCGTTTCCAGCGGTGCGATGGTTCTGTCAGAAGCGGTGTTTGGCATTGTCCGTCCTCACGTTGGCGTCTCCGGAACCGACAATGCGGTGGACGGATATATATGTAAAATCGTTCTTTTGTATGAATCTATAAGCCTCACTTATACATCTATGCCGCCGGAACGAGGCGGCTTTCGAGCAGATCCCCGGTCTCGCGAAGACGGGGATAGGCCATCGTCGTGACCAGTGAATTGAGCTCTTTCAGCGCACGCACGATCTCCAGATGCATGTCGCTGGATTGGATGCTGGCAGCAATTCCCTGCCTCAGCCGCTCAAGGTGGCTTTGACTGCTTTCCTGCACCAGCCGGCGCACGTGTTCCTTCTGGCGCACCATCTCGCGGGCAATCACCGGTTCGGGCGAGACCAGCAGATTGGCGGCAAGTTTCACGTTCGAAAACACTGCGTCATGCAGCGCCGTCAGTTCGTGCCAGCCGGCTTGCGAAAAGGCGCCCGCCCCTTCCAGCCGCTCCTCCGCCATGCGCAACAGGCTCTTCGACACCACGTCGCCGGCATATTCCAGATGAATGGCCGCCTCGGTGAGTTCGATGCCGCGCCGGGACTGCTCCTCCGTCAGCACACCTCTATTAACTGCGGCGATAAAGAGCTTGATCTCGCTATGTGCGCGATGGATGTCGCCGTCGATGCGGCGCAGCGCATCGACCGTCTCGGGCGTTGGCGACGCGATTACCCCCATGACCGGTTCGAGTAAACGCGTGATCAGGTTGCCCATATGGAGCACTTCGCGAGCGGCCGCCGCCAAAGCCTGCGCCGGCTTTTCGATCAGAGACCGGTCGAGCGCACTGACATGCGCTGCAAGACCGGCATCTTTTCCCCCAGCGTTGTCAGGCGTGAGAACGCGAACGATGCGCGCCATCAGACCACACGATATGAGACCCAGGAGCACCAGTGCAGCATTGAACAGCACGTGCAGATTGACGAGCTCGGCAGCGACCGTCGTGCCAGGCAGCCACGCAAAAGAGAGCTGCGCGGAAAACAGCGCAAAGACTGCGGCACTGAACAGCGCGCGAAAGACGAGATTGCCAAGCGGCAGCCGCCTGCCTTCCACCGGCAGGCCTCGGGTCAGCCACAGGGCGATCAGCCCACCACCAAGGTTGACGCCAAGGATCAGGGGAATGCCGACATCGAGCGGCAGCAGGCCCTTTGCGGCAAAGGTCAGGATCAAAAGGATGGCCGCGACGCTGGAATGCAGGCCCCAGGTGAAGACCGCAGCCACGATCATGACCGTGAGAGGGTCTTTGCTCAGCATGTCGATCGCTGCCGGCAGCAATGGGCTTTGACCAAGCGGAAGGGTCGCATGGCCGATCATCTGCAGCGACAGGAGCAACAGGCCGATCCCGAGAACCGCACGCCCGGCCTCGACCGGCTTGCGAGCGCACGCCTTGAGATGCAGGAGGCCGCCGGCGGCAATCAGCAATGGCGCCAGCCAGTGCAAATCAAAACTCAAGATCTTGACGACAAGGGCAGAGCCCAGGTCCGCGCCGAGAAGGACCGCCAGCCCGACTTCGAGGCTCAGAGCTCCGCTCACGGCAAAGCTGGCGGCGAGCATCGCAACCGCCGTCGAACTCTGCAGGGCAATTGCAATCAAACAGCCGTAGGCTGCCGCGCGGGGCCTGCCGCCAGCCCCTCCAACGGCACGGGTGACCACGTCGCCGCAGGCAGCTTCGACGCCCTTCTTGACGAGGCTGACGGCATAAAGCAGCAGGACTGTTGCGGCGGTAAGTTCAAGGGCGACAGCCGAAAGATTCATAGGCGCGCTCCGGAAAGGGTTAACTCCGGAAATTATCTTTTGCCCCTTTACATAAATCAAATCGTTCGTTCTGATGGTTCCATAGATAGAATTTATCTGTGGGGATGTTACCGTGCGCTATGTCCAGCTCCGTGCCTTTCACAATGTGGCCATCCACGGCGGCTTCTCGCGGGCAGCCGAGGCGCTCTTCCTGACGCAGCCCGCCGTCTCCGATCAGGTTCGCAAGTTGGAGGAGGAGTATGACGTCCTGCTCTTCAATCGAAACAAGAAGCAGGTGACGCTGACCCAGGCGGGCCAGCAGCTTCTCGAAGTCACCCGGCGCATGTTCGACGTCGAGCAACAGGCACTCGATCTTCTCTCGGAGTCGCGCGCATTAAGGGCTGGAAAGCTGCGGATCGTCGCGGATGCCGCACACCATCTGCTGCACATCCTGGCCGCCTTCCGGCGGGCCTACCCGACCGTGCAGGTTTCGATCGATGCGGGCAACACGGAAACCGTCATCACCAGCCTGCACGCCTATGAAGCGGATATCGGCGTTCTCGGCGAAGTCCCGCAGGCCGGCGACTTCGACGTTCTGAAGCTCAATTCGACGCCGATCGTCGCCTTCGCAAGCCGCGATTATCCTTTGGCGACATGTCAGAGCGCCACCTTCGCAGAGCTTGCAAAACATCCGCTCGTCATGCGCGAGCGAGGTTCCAAGACCCGCCAGAAGCTCGAGGCCATGGCCGCACAATGCGGCGTCACGCTGACGCCGCTGATCGAGGCCGAGGGCCGCGAGGCGGTTCGCGAGATCGTCGCTGCCGGCGGCGGCGTCGGTTTCGTCTCATCCGCCGAGTTCGGCCAGGACACGCGTCTCGTGCCGATCAAGATCGATGCCCCGGAAATGCTGATGGACGAAGCGCTCATCTGCCTGCGCGAACGCAGCAACGGGAAACTTGTCCATGCATTCTATGAAATAGCGCGCAAACTTACACAAAGTGCAGAAGACGTCACGGCAGGCGATGCCAAGCCGTCGGGCGCAGCAACTCGCGCCTGACCGGCGATAGACCGCAGTTTTAGGAGCAACGCCTTCGCAGCGGTTCACCACGCAATTGGAGGCATGCAGAAGACCCGCTCCAGCCTTGACGGCAAAAGTGTCGGAATGTGCTGGAGCCGAGATAGTGCGGGCCGAACAGCATCAACCGTCCGAATTCCTATCCGAAATCGGCCATGCCTGCCGAACGGCCACGCGCTCTTCTAGCAGTTATAAACGCCTGCGGCACAGCGCCGGGTCGTGCGCCGCGCGGCACCGGCCACACTGACCGGCGTCAACGGCCGGCCGACCACGGCAACGGCGTCAGAGGTAAAGGTGGGGATCGCGAGAACTGGCACATCCTTCGCCAGCTCGCCGATGCCAAACAGAACTGCCCAAACAAGGCAGATCATTGCTGCGCGCTTACGGAAGGTCATTTTTTATCTCCTACCTTGAAGTTCTCTGGCAATTCACCCAGGTTGTGCTGGAGGTCGTTCACATCGATCTTTTCGGCATTCGACGCATTCTTGAAGTCGAAATCACCCGGCGCAACGGCCGCCCCGGATTTCCAATCCCTGATCTGGATGCTGTATTCCGGCCCACCCTTCACCTGCCCGGAGGTTATGACCAGGCGGCAGGGATAGGGCTCTGCCCCGTGCGCGATCCAGATCTGGAAATCGACATCGTCTTTGCGGAAGGCGAGAGAATCGCACTCCACGCCATTGACGACGCCGCTTCCCAGATCCTTAGAATCATACACCCCTTGCATCAATTCGTCATATGCACCGGTCATCAACAGGTCGGCGGCCGGCAAAGGCAAGTTGTACTTGTCCTTCAGCTCGTCGATCAGATGATCGACTGTCCCGGGTATTTCGACCTGCGTGTATTTGTTGAGGTTCTTGCCCAGGAGTGTCAGCGTCTTTCCATCGAACAGCGCCTCGCTGTCGACAAAGCCGCCCGAACGGGTCGTGTGTACCTTGTCGGGCCGACTGAGGGTCACTGTCCCCGAGCTTGCCAGTCCGAGTTTCTGATCACTGTTGGTGACGACCTGGAAGGTGGAATCATAGCCGAACGACAGGGCATTCTGAGCCGCCAGGTAGTCGGTCATGGCCTTGAGCAGTTTCTTGGCTTCGGCCGAGTCGGTGACCCGGACGAGCTCGACGCGGCGGTTGAGAGCCCGGCCATCGGCCGTATCGTTGCTGGCAATCGGCTGGGCCTGTCCGACGCCTCCCGTCGTCAGCCTGGCGGCATCGATTCCGCGTTCGACGAGAGCCGCCTTGATGACCTCTGCACGCTCGGCGGAAAGGCGCAGGTTGGTCTCCTCATTACCGCTGGTATCGGTATGGCCGACAATTCTCAGGCCCCATTCAGGGAAGTTCTTGAGCGCCGCAGCGATGTCGTCAAGAAGTCCTTCCGCTCCAGGTCGCAATGTCGCTTCCGACATTGCGAAGCGCAGACCGTGAACGTCGTACTGTTCCCTGGTCTCTAGTGCCTGTTGCATCTCTTCCTTGCTGTATTGCTTGGAAGGCTCCTGCATGTTCTGGGCCAAGGTGGGGGCGGCCGCCAAAAGGGCGACCGTCACGAGCAGTCGTCTGATCAACCCGCGATGCCGCGATGTGATCCCGCCGGCTCTCTGTCCGATACCTTTGTGTTCCTTGTAGTCGAGCATCGTTGTGGATGTGCTTAGCATCGAATGACTCCTTCTCACTGACGTGTGAATTTGACTATCGCGCACTGCTTGCTGGTACGAACAACATCTACCTCTGACGGTAGATACCTCGTCGGACGTCTTGCGCCGCAGCGAGCCGAGGCCGTGACTCGCGCAGCGAGAGCGGTTCGCAGTAATTTGCGAACCGCTGTTGGAAAATCTGCCGGCATGCCGGAAGGGGAGTGTTACTTCCCTTTCAGCGCGTTGAACGTATCCACATAACCGCGCCCGACTGCACGGACCCCGCGGCCGATGTCGTCGTAGACATCGTCTGGAAGATTGGCGAAGGAGACTCGGACGCTCCAGTTCGGCGCATCGAAGCCGCCGCCATTGAGCAGCACGATCGAATGATCCTCCGCCAGCCGGTAGACCAGATCGAGCGGATGCACATTCGCTTTCAGCCAGGCCACCATCTCCTCGCCGACATATTTGCGCAGCCAGAACTCGAAATCGATCGTTCCATAGTAGCCGGCAAAGTTTGCATTCGGCTGCAGGTCGAGCGGCAGTCCCTCGAGCAGCATGTTCACCCGGTCGGTGCAGATCGCCATGCAGGCCTTCTGGTAAACCTTGTCCGTGTCCATCAGTTCGCTGATCGAGAACATGGTCATCATCACCTGTTGCGGTAACGAGAGCCCCGCGGTGTGATTGAGCGCGACGTCGCGGCTATCGGCAACGATGCGATCGATCATCTTGAGCTTGCGCGGTTCGAGCGTGATCGAGCGGTATCGATTGTCCAGCGCCTCCAGTTCCTTGGCCGGGAGCTTGGTCAAGAGATCGTCGAGAATGTTTTTCTCGTTGATGCCGATGACGCCGAGACGCCATCCCGTGCAGCCGAAATACTTCGAATAGGAATAGACGCAGATGGTGTTGTAGGGCAGCTCGCACATCAGCGAGCGGAAGTTCGGCACGAACGTCCCGTAGACGTCATCGGTCAGAAGGATGAGGTCCGGCCGCTTGGTATTGACCAGATCGACCAGCTTTTTCATCGTCTGCGGATCGATTGCCATCGACGTCGGATTGCCCGGATTGACGACGAAGAATGCCTTGATCTTCGGGTCCTCGAGCTTGCGGATCTCCTCGTCGGAATACTGGAAGCGGTGCTCCTGCGTCGCTCTGACATGGACGGCCTTGAACGCATAGTCCTCGAGTTCCGCAATCTCGATATAGGGGGTAAAAATCGGCGTGCCCATCGCGATCGTGTCGCCCTTCTTGAGGATGCGATTGGCGATCAGCGACTTGAAGATGTAGCACATCGCCGCCGTTCCCCCTTCAACGGCGTAGAGATCGAACTTGCCGATCGGCGCATTTGCGCCCATTGCCCACATCAGGTAGCGATGCGCGACTTGCTCGGCATGCACCAGCATCCGGTCCGGGACGGGATAGTTGTCGCCGATTATCGAGTCCGTCAGTTCGAAAACGAAGGCGTCGGCATCGAAACCGAACATCTTGACGCCGTGCTCGACCATTCTCGACAGGAAGTCGGCGCCCGGGTCCTCGGCATGTTTTGCCAGCCACGCGTCGAAGCGCGCCGCGATACCCTTCATCTGGGGCATGCCACCGAGGCCCGCCGCCGGGTTGTCCATGGTCCGCCGGCTTTCGGTCAGGGCGAACTGGCCGAAGAGGAAGAACCCCTCGCGCGGGGTCGTTGCGATCCAGTTTGGATTTCCACGGCCGGCATTGAGCAGAGCATTCGTCGATTTCTGTGCGCTGCGCTTGGCAAGCTTCATGAGGCCGTCCTTGATTTCGAACGGGCTCATCTTCTCGTATTCGCGATAGTCGATGTCTGCCATGAGTCATTCCTCCCTGTGAACTGCAAGGTCCGCCGAAGCGGCCAAGTCGAAACAATAGTGAACGAATGCACGATGATCGTGTGGCACGGCCGGCAGCACGCTGCCGACTGTTGCTTCAGAACTTTATTCTGGCGCCGCCCAGAACAGCGAAGCTATCCTGGAGGTCGGCGGTCTCTTGATCTAAGGAGTAGGTCCGGGCTCCAAGATAGAGTTCCGTCTGCAGATAGTCGAGATTCTGGACAATCTGTGCCCCGAAGGAATCGCTGTTGCTGCCCTTGCCCGCAATGTCCTTGCCGAAATAGGCGTCGACCGAAAACGCGGTTTTGCCGACGTCGAAAATATCAGTCTGATAGCCGACCTTCACGTAGCCATAGTGTCCATCGACCGTTTCCTTGTCGGAATAGGCCGCGGCAAGGGTGAGGCTGAGACCGGTATCGATATGCAAGACGGAAACGGACGCGTCGTAAATCGAGTTGCCGTCGCCTGGCCTCGAAAAGGCAACTGCGGCACCGACCTTGAAGGCATCATAGGTCTCATCGTATCGAACCGCCATGTCCCACACGGTAACGTCGGTTTCTTCGGGCACGACCTGTGTGCCGACCGAACTCGCAAAGCTGAATCCGCCATACGAAGGCGTGTCATATCGGGCGCGGAACTTGCGACCGAGACCATCATAGTTGGTGAACGCGTCCTTGACCTTGACCGTCGAAAGCGTCCCGTCATCGTTGCGGAAAAACGGTCCCCCGGCCATATCAGAAACAAGCGAATAGCCGACCACGCCCGTGCCGGACAGATCGACCTCGGCCGTCGAGTCCGACGCCATGCTGCCCTGGCCGAGCCAGAACTTGCCGTATTCCTTCGAGTCGAGGTAAATTTCCGCCTTGCGCAGCAGGTCAGTCCCCCAATCATAGTGGTCCTTGTTCAACTGGTTGACGTTGGTTGTCGAATAAGGGTTCCATTCCCATTCGAGATTGGCGCCGAACGACCAACCCTTTTCCATGAGGGTGTATGCGCGAAAGCCCGCCCGCGTGGACGAGTTGCCGTTGTCGACCGGAAAGTAGTTATCCGTTGCCCCGCCGTCATCGTAGACCAGCAGGCCCTTGTTGATCTGGCCGTAGAATTCAAAATAGGCATTGTCGTCGCCGACCCGCAGCTTGGGAATCCAGTGTTCCGGAGCCTTGCTGGCCTCCGTGGGCTGCACCGCCGGTTTTACCGCCTCCTGCGCCGACACAGGCTCTGCGGCCGCCAGTGCAGCGATGAGAAGTGCGGGCGGAACAATGTATAGTGTCTGTCGCATCAAAAGCACCTTTCAGATCATTGGCGATTCGCATCGTCGATTCGCATTCAGTATTCGTCTTTTTACTGTGAAAGTCTGTTGCGAATTCTAGCATGCAGCAGCGTCGCCGCTGATTGATTAAACCTGCCTATTTTCATCCCGCGACGATACCGACAATGACCGTTCCCCAAGTCGTGAGCAGGATATGGCCGATGGGGACCGCCGGCGTGTAGCCAAGGACGGCAACGGTGCTTCCCGACCTGTCCTGAACGGCCGCCATGCCGGCTGTCATGGTCTGCGCCCCTGCGAGCCCGCCCAGCAGCAATATCGGGTTCATGCCAAGCACGTAGCGCCCGAAGTACAGACCAACGATCAGCGGTATCATGGTAACGATCATACCGCCGAACAGAAGACCGATACCCGCTTCGGCGATGGCGGAGGCAAACACGGGTCCGGCATGAAGGCCGGTCATCGCGACAAAGGCGGCAAGACCAAGCGAGGTCATGAGCGACACGGCGGCATCCGGTATTCGGCCGAAGAGCGGGAAGCGCGTGCGCAGATGCCCCACCGTTAACCCAGCCAGGAGCGTGCCCACACTGGTGCTGAGCGAAATCCGCATGTCACCGATGGGAAAAGTGACGAGAACGCCGACAAGCCCACCAAGGAATATCGCAAAACCAAGGACCAGGAAGTCTGTCGCCGTCGTCGGCGCGACCACAACGCCAATGCGCTTGGCGGCGCTCGACACGACGGCTTCCGGCCCCACCAGGCGCAGGATATCACCACGCTCCACCGTAATCCCCGGCGCGATAGGAATATCCTGCCCCCCGCGCGTAATGGCGCGCAGGTAGAGGCTGCGTGTCCAGCTTTCCTTAGCGACATCCGCGATGCTTTTCCCCTTGAGATCAGGGCTTGTCAGCAGCACATCGGAAACCGATACCGGGACATCGAGCAGTTCACGGTCCTCGATCTCCTCGGCGCGCGGCCCAAGGACGCTGACCAGCGCCTCCCTCGTCCCGGATACAGCGACGATATCACCGGGGTTGATCACGACCTCCGGGGCCGCCTCGATGATTGCGCCCCTCCGACGCAGGCGCTGAATGAAGAGCCTGTGCTCTGGATACGTCGCCTCGGCGGCGGCTATTGACAGGCCAGCGACTGGCGCGGCGTCCACGATCTGGTAAGCGCGAATTTCGAACCTGTGCCAGGCGGAGGAGACACCGGCCACCTTGCGGGTAATTCCGTACTCCTTCTCCAGTTTCAGCGCCTCGGCAACGAGGTCGATGCCAAGCAGCCTGGGGCCGACGACACTGCAAAACAGAATGACGCCAACCGCGCCGAAGACGTAGCAAACAGCGTCAGCCACAGCGATATGCGCCACAAACCGCGCGCGATCCGCCTCGGGCAGCGGCAACGCATTGATCGCTTCGGTTGCCGTGCCCATAGCCGGGCTTTCGGTGAGGGAGCCGGACAGAAGCCCGGCTGCAAAGCCGGGATCGAGACCAAGGATTTTGGCGACCACGACAGACATGAGCAGCCCGGTCACACAGACGACGACCGCAAGGAGTACGGGCTTCATCCCGTCCCGCTTCAGGGCTTGCAGGAACTGCGGTCCGACCGAGTAGCCGATGCCGAAGAGGAACAAGAGAAAGAGCAGCGATTTCGCCATCCCGGCAATCGGCACATGGGCGAACTGCCCGATCAGGATGCCCGCAAACAGCGAGCCGGTAACGGGTCCGAGGCTGAAGCCACCGAACTTGAGACCGCCGATCAGATATCCAATGCTGATAGCAAGGAATACGGCAAGCTCGGGATATTTGATCAGGAATTGCTCGACCCAAACCATGTCCAGATTAGCTCCCCCCTCGCCCCGATCCGGGGCTACGACGCCTTCACTGCCGACCCCAAACGCTCATGCAAAAAGTTAAGCCATAAAAAAGCGACCACGACGCACCGGGTCGTAATCACCCAGCCAACCGCTGTAGCTGGCTGCCGCTCCGGTCGCCCGTGCGCGCTGGATCGCCACGAGAATGACCAAATCGAAACAATTGAGCGCCGATATATCCCGGCGCTACCGTGCTTTTGATTGACGCTTCGCCTTGGTGGCGACTGCGTCTGGCTTGACCAGCTTCAGTCCGCGCGCCTTCTCGTAGCCATGGATCTCCTTCACATCCAGTTTGCGCATGAAGTCGATCGTCTCCTGCGTCAGTACCTGACCCGGCACCATGATCGGAAATCCGGGCGGATAGGGAATGACGAAGTTGGCGGAGACCATTTCCGGCCCGTCCTTCAGGCGCCGATCGCATTCGGCACCGATGAGCGGCACATATTCGCACACAGACGCGTCATAGGCGTTGAAGAAGGCGGCTCGCATATCGCCCTCCGGCGTCGTTCGCCCTGCATCGCTGCGATACACTTCGTGGAAGTGGCTGAAATTGGGAAGGTCGGGCACATCGGTCATCAGCGACTTTACCCGTGCCGCGAAAGCCGCACGCTCGCCCTCCCCGCCGTCGGCCAGGCGCTTCTCGATGCCACGGCAGATCTCGACCAGAACACGGATTAGATGCGCAATATCGCTGCGGGTATTGTTGATGTTGGACTGTAGCAGCACACTGTTGCGCGACGTCTTGTTCAGCTGGATATCATATTCGTTCGCCAACAATCCCTTGAACTGCGTTCCATCAAAACCAGCCGTCCCGCACACCAGCGTCATGCGCGTGGGATCGAGGTAGAACTCGTCCTCGTTCATCGCCTTGACCGCTGTGGCCCAGGTCGAGCCGGGCGCCAGATAGTCCTTGAATCCTGATTGCCGGTACTCCGCCGGGATCATCTCATCGGCACCAAGAACACGGAAGTATTTCGAAATCAGCGGGTGCTCGTTGATCGCCCGGCGGATCTTGAGCGCGATCTCGATCGCGTTCATCACCAGTCCGTAACCGTCGAGTTCCATCTGCCTGCGTGCAATGTCGAGGCTGGCGATCAACTGCTGGTTCGGACTGGTCGAGGCATGGGTGAATACCGCCTCGTGGAACTGGGCCTCGACGTTGTGAAAATCGACATCCTTGACCAGCAACATTGAGCCCTGCCGGATCGCCGACATTGATTTGTGCGTCGAGTTGGTCTGGTAGACCCGAAGGCGGACAAGGCGCGGATCTGGGATCAGGCGAGCGGCGAGCAGTGCTTCATCGGAGGGATCCTTGCCGAGGTCGGCGCGCTGCTTTTCATAAGCGTCGACCGAGGCCGGATCGCGCAGCCAATCCTCGATATCGGCTGCCGCCCCCATGGCCGTGCGTGGACGCAGGAAGGGCGAAAACCGGGCAAACCCGGACCACGCCTCGTCCCAGAGGAAGATAAGGTCTGGCTTGATGGCTAGGCATTCCTCCATCACCCGCCTGACATTGTACATATGTCCGTCGAAAGTGCAGTTGGTGAGGTCAAGCAGCTTCAGCCGGTCGAGGCGCCCTTCCGCCCGCAAGGCCAGCAGCGCGCGCTTGATGGTGGCGAGCGGCACGGCGCCATACATCGAATACTCCGTCATCGGGAAAGCTTCGACGTAATAGGGCTGTGCGCCGGTCAGGACCATGCCGTAATGGTGCGACTTGTGGCAGTTGCGATCGACAACCGCGATGTCGCCGGGCGCCAGAAGCGCCTGCACCGCCATCTTGTTGGAGGTGGACGTGCCATTCGTCACGAAGAAGACGTGGTCAGCGCCGAAGGCGCGTGCGGCCAACTCCTGAGAGCGCTTGATCGTGCCGGTAGGCTCCAGGAGACTATCAAGGCCGCCTGTCGTCGCGCTACTTTCCGCCAGGAACAGGTTGAGCCCATAGAACTCGCCCATGTCGCGGATCCAGTCCGACTTGAAGACGGACTTGCCGCGGGCGATGGGCAGGGCATGAAATGTGCCGATAGGCCGCCGCGCATATTTCTTCAGATTGTCGAAGAAGGGCGTTTCGTAGCGCGCCTGCACGCCTTCAAGGATGGCGAGATGCATCTCCAGCGGTTCCTCGACCGCGTAGAACACACGCCGAACCGCATCTGCGGCCGGATCGCCGGCGATCTTTTCCACCTGACGGTCAGACAGCAGATAGACGTCGAGCTCCGGCCGGATCCGCTTCAACCCGCGCGCCAGACGCAGCGCCGACATGTCCGGTCCCTCGGCTTCTCCAAGCGGATCAAGCACGGAGCGGAGCACCGGCGCGTCGTGACGCGAGCGATAGGGAAAACCCTCGGCGAGCACGACGGCAATGATGGCCGGGTTCAATGCGGCCGCACAGAACGCATCCTCAAAGGATCCCACCAGAACAGGCTCGTAGATGAAGCCATCCTCGGGCCGGCGTAGCCTGCGGATCTCGGCTGCGAACGCCTCCCACCGCACGGCCGGCTGGCTGTTGACGAACAGAACTTCGAAGTATGGCCGGCGGCCGCCCGCTTCCCCGGTTCCGGGAGGCATGATATCGGGCACGTCTGTCACGGACATCTCGTCATGGACATCCCACTCGCTCGGGCGCCCGCGATAGGAATGGGAAAGAAGCCCGTTGGAGATGCGCCGCGCGAGTTTCGCCGCCCCGCCGGCATCGTTGGTGGCGATGCGCTCGGCCAGCGCCGAAAGCAATCGCCCACCCGGATAGGCGTGGTACTCCTCGGCCGGTGCCACTTCGGCGATCGCCGCCTCCAGCGCTGTCCGCTCACCCCGGTTAGCGGCCCAGGCATCGGCCAATGTCGTGATCTCGCGCCAATTATCGGCCCGTGCCGAATGGATGAGCAGAAACTGATCTACATGTGTGGTTTTGCTTGGCATAACGCGCTCCCAACTCTGTTCTGAATCGGCTGTCCACTGTCACCAGTCCGCGGCTCTCACTCAGTGGCAGCTACAATTCCGGTCGCAAAATGAGACTTATGCACTTCGAAAGACGATCCCTTACGGTCCGAAACAGGTCGCTAGAGCGTTTCCGATTTAAACGGAGTCGCAAACGCACTATCTCTTTGTCTTTACGCATTTCCTGACAGAAGACCGCTTCGCACTGTTCCTCGAAAAGCTCTAGGTCATCATCATCACAAGCACCATGCCCCAGATCGTCAGCAGGGTGTTGCCGACGGCATAGGTAACGGTATAGCCGAGCCCGGGGATCTGGCTCTTGGCGCGATCGTTGATCATGCCGAGGGAGGCAGTCGTCGTGCGCGCGCCGGAGCAGCACCCCAAGAGAATGGCGGGGTGGAACCGGAACACATATTTCCCGACATACATTGCCAGTACCAACGGCACGGTCGTTGCGAAAATGCCCCAAAGGAACAGGCTGAAACCAAGCTGCTGCAGGCCTGCAACAAAGCCTGGCCCTGACGATATGCCGACCACGGCGATGAAGACATTGAGGCCGACTGAATTCATGAACCAGACCGTCGATGTCGGTATGCGTCCGAACTTCGGCCGCACGGAGCGCAGCCAACCGAAGAAGAGCCCGGAGATCAACGCCCCCCCTGATGTGGACAGCGTAAATGGCACATCGCCGACCTTATAGACGAGTGCGCCGATCAAAGCGCCGATTGTAATCGCAGCGCCGATGAACGCGACGTCGGCAACGTCGCTCGGACGGTCGGCCACCCCGAGTGCCTTGGCGGCCGCGGCAGTATCTTGCGTCCGTCCGACGATCGTCAGAATGTCCCCGCGATGGATCTGGGTGTTCGGAAGGATCGGAATTTCCGTCGCCGTGGCACCACGCGCGATCCGGCGCAGGAACACGCCACGCGATGACGGCCATTGCGCCAATTCGGCCAGCGTCTTCCCGTTCGCTTCTTTGGTCGTGACAAGGACATCGACACCTTCCACAGGAACGGCCAGCAACTCGCGATCGTCGACTTCTTCTGCAGCATGACCGATCAGGCTCACCAGCACTTCGCGTCGGCCTGCCACGGCAACGACATCGCCCGCCTGGATGACCGTGTCCGCCGTTGCATCCTCGATCTTCGATCCTCGGCGGATACGCTCGATGAAAACCCGCTGCTCGGGGATCAAGGATTCGGCTTCACGTGCCGTCTTGCCGACGACCGGCCCTCCCTCCCGAACGCGATAGGCGCGCAACTCGTAGTGATGCCAAGCGGTTCCCGCCCCGCCAACTTCCTTCTTGCCGCCCTGTTCCGCCTCGTAGCGCTTGCATTCCGCCTCCAGATCGATACCCAGAAGCGCGGGGCCGATCAGGGCCAGCACAATAGCCGACCCCACCGTGCCGAAAATATAGGTGACGGCATAGGCGACCGGCATCGCGTCCAGCAGCCGCTTGGCTTCTTCCGGTGCCAGACCAAGACGATTGATTGCGTCCGTTCCCAAACCCATCGACGCGGAGATTGTCTGCGAACCGGCATAGAGCCCCAGCGCGGAACCGACATCATAACCGGCTATCTTGGCGGCAATAAAGGGCGCCCCGAGGCAAAAGACGCACACAACCACGGCGAACAATGCCTGCGGGATGCCATCCTTGGCAATGCCGCGCACGAATTGCGGCCCGACACCGTAGCCGATCGCGAACAGGAACATCAGAAAGAACGTAGCCTTGAGCGGTGGCGATATGGTGATCCCGATCTGCCCGATGATGACGGCAGCAACGAGCGTGGCGGTCACTGCACCAAGGCCCAGGCCCTTGTAGGTGAACGAACCGAAGTAGTATCCAAGCGCCAAAGAGAGAAATATTGCAATTTCGGGATAAGTGCGAAGCGTATTTACAAACCAGTCAATCATAGAGCTTCCCCTGTTACTCGGAAATCGGGAACCAAATCTGACTAAATCCTCATCGCTATTTCTGCGAGAATACACCCTTACACACTCGTTTCAAGGCGTTATTCAGAATAAAAATAGTATGATATCCGAAACTTTCAAATACGGCGCCAAACCAAGGAACACACAGTGTTTTGGTTCTTTTCTGGCCCTTGAACTGATTGATGCGTCATTACTTCCCGAGTTTGGTCGGAAGGCGCATCCACGCCTTGGAACTATGCTCCAGGAGGAGCGGCCGAAAACAAACACAGCGAAGCGCGAAAGCCGGATCCCGGTGCGCCGACACGTCAGGTCGTTGCCGCACCGGGCTGTGACGGCGCGACCGTGAGGCTGTCCTGGTGGTGGCGGATACCAGAGCGGGTATTGAAGAACATGCGGTCAGGGCCAAGCTGGTCGGCAAACCCCGATGCCCTGATATAGGCGAGCACATCCGGGTTGAGGCCTGCGAGCCAGAGTTCGATGCCCCCGCGCGCAAGGCTTCGCTCGCCATCAATGATCATCTGGAGTGCCGAGTATTCGATGTCGAAAACGCGACTAAGGTCCAGCATCAGAACGCGCGGCTTTTGTTCATTGGCCAGCGTACGAATACGGTCGCCGACCTGCTGGGCGTTCACGAAGAAGAGCCTCCCCTCCGGGCGCACGATCAGCATTCCCTCGAAGGTTTCGTCGTCTGGATGCTCGGCCGAAAGCGGCCGCAAGACGTCTGCGCCGCGTTTGCGGCCTACGACATGGACGCGCGGGTTTGCCGCCTGGCCCGAGAGACCGACGAGCGACAGAGTGATAGCGACCAGAATGCCCTGGAGCGTGCCGAACAAGAGCACGCCGAGGAAGGCGGCGAGTGCCCAGCGAAACTCCATCCGGCGAACCTTGCGTATCGAGACGAACTCGGTGGGTTTGATGAGACCGACGGAGTAGACGATGACGATGGCCGCGAGCACGGCCTGCGGCAAGAGGCCGAGCAACGGTGCAAGAACGAGCATCGTCGCCGCTGCCGCCGCTGCCGTGACCAGCGAGGCCTTTTGTGTGCGCCCACCGACGGCGCGCACCACCGCCGTCTGCGATGTGCCGCCGCCTGCCGGCATCGCGCCGAACAGCCCGCCGGCCAGATTGGCAGCGCCCGTCGCCATCAGTTCGCGGTTTGGCTGGATCGGAGGCTCACCCGCGACCGAGAAGGCTCGCCCGGCAGCAATCGTCTCGGTGAAGCTCATCAATGCGATGCCGCACGCCCCAGGGATGAGCTGCAGGACCAGGTCGATATTCGGCAGTACCAATGAAGGCAGAGCCTGCGGAATGTGCCCGACTGTGGCGACGCCTGCCGGTCCAAGGCCCGCCAACCACGAGATCGCTATCCCGGCCGCGACTATAGCGAGCGGAGCCGGAGAATGCGGCCAACGGCCTTCCATGACCAGCAGGAGCACCAGCGCCGTGGCACCGACTGCGAATGTAACGAGCGACGTCTCGGGCAAATGGTGGACGAGGCTCAGAATATCCCGGAAGAACCCCTCCTTGGTAAAATGCAGCCCGAACAGTTTTGGCACCTGGTCCAACACGATGACGAGGCCGATCCCGGCCTTGAAACCCGTGAGCACCGGCGACGAAATGAAATTTGCCACGAAACCCAAACGAAGCGCCGAAGCCGCGATCAAAAGCAGTCCCGTGAGCGCCGTCAGCGTTGCGGTCGCTGTGAGCAATCGTTCAGGGTTCCCATCCGGTACGACGAGCGCAAGCTGGCTCGCGGTCAGGATCGCGAGCGTGGTCGTCGAACTGACGCTGAGCACGCGCGAGGTGCCGAGCAGGGCATAGACGATCATCGGTACAAAGGCGGTGTAGAGCCCGACGCTGACAGGAAGGCCGGCAACGGTCGCATAGGCCATGGCCTTCGGCAGCACCACGGCAGCCGCCGTCAGGCCCGCGATCATGTCCGGGCGCAGGGTACCGGCCGATGAATGGGCGGATTGGTCGGCATGCGGTAACGGGACCATTATCTTGCCCTCTTATGGCTATGTGCCAGGTCAAAACGACCATCACTTGCCACGACAGCGCAGAATCATCCGCTCGCCACCCCGGAGATCCCCACGCGCAACAATCTGAACACGATCACGATCGCTCGCCAAGCCCTCTTAGATTTGACGAGGATAAATTTCGGGTTTCGCATTGTGAGCACCGGCGTGCAGGAGGCGGCAGCCAGTTTTGCTCGCCACAAACAATGCATGCTTCAGACGAGAACGTGCGCCTAAATGCAGAACCGTCGGTGCATCGAGGCAAGGCTCGACCAGGCCGGTAACGCGGGTATCCGCTGGCAAACATGAAGGGTATCCCGCGCTCCGTCAGGCGGTATGCCACGGGGGATGATTGTTTGCCGGCCAGGTTGATGTCCAGGATGGCGAAATCGAAGTCTTCATTGTCCGCGGCAGCCAAGGCGACTTCTACCGCATCGCCGGCCCAATGATCTGATGGCCAAGATCGCTGACCGTATCTTCAATGAGCGTGGCAACGAGTATTTCGTCCTCAACAATAAGTATCCGCGCGATTTAGACACCGCCCGCCGCCGGCTTGTAGGCGAACCGACAGATTGCACCGCGCCGCATTGATCTGGCGCTTACTAGTTGACGATCCTGCCAATGTTGTCGGCCATGTACGCTCCACGCGCTCCCATCGGCAGTGGAGCGCCAGTCGTAGTGTCTCGAGATGTCTGGTGCTCGAGTTCGGCATTGAGTTCGGCCCCGACGATCAGAATGCATACCGATAACCAGATCCACATCATAAACCCAACGAGACCGCCTAAAGCGCCGTAGGTTGCATTGTAGTCGGCGAACTTGTCGAGGTACCAGGAAAAGCACAGGGTCATGACTACCCAGGCCAAGGTGGAGAAGAGCGCGCCCCAGGTCAGCCACCTAAGCCTGGCGGGCTGCCGGCTGGGCCCGAAGCGGTATACGGCGGTCATCGCCAGCAACGATACGAGCATGAGGATGGGCCAGCGAACAAGCAACGCCAGCGTTTCCTTCCATGGCTCGAGCCAGACAAGTTGCAGGATCGCAGGCAGTAGCGCCATTACGCCTATCAGGAAGACTGCGGCGAGTATTGCGCAGAACGTAAACGCAAGCGCTATCAGGTTCAATTTGACGAAGCGACGCTTCTCGTTTTCCTCATAGGCCACATTCATTGCGTCAAACACAGCCAAAGTGCCGTTGTGCGTGCTCCAGACAGCGATCATGAGCCCAACGAGGAACGCTATCCCGAGGGTGGTGTCTCGCCGCTCGACAAGGGCATGGAGTTGCTCCGAGAAAACTTCGAACGTTCCGGGTGGAAGCATGCCTGCCAGGTCGCGGAGATGGTCGGAAATAACGGCCGGATCTGCCATCAACCCATAGAGCGATACGAGAGCAGCAAGCGCTGGAAACAAGGCGAGCAGCAAGTAGAAGGTCACTCCGGCCGCAACGAAAGCCACCCGATCTTCAGCAACCTCATGCACGACTCGCCAAAACACATCGCGCAAACCTCGCGCTGGCAATTGTTCCGGCACCGATGCATAGCGTCCGTGCTCATCCTCCACAATCGAATGCTGGTCATTGGACATCGATACTCCTCGCGCGCGTATCGCTGTCTGCCGGGATAAAAGGAAACTGACGGCGACCATCGCTACCGCAACTACGGCTATTGCCGCCGCAGGATCCGTTGTGATGCGTTTCGGTAACATCAGACGCTCCGATGATTTCAAGGCGTCAACGTTTGACCCTCCATTTGGATGCATTGGGCTTGGCAAATACTACCGGCTTTGGCTCCCTTCATTTTCGAGGCCCAGCAATGGCAATCTGGATCCCGGTGAGTCATTGATGATCGAACCAGCCCCCGCCTGTGGAGGAACCGGAGCCACAACCATGACGAAGAGATCAGGTAGCTGCCTCTGCGGGCAGGTCAAATACGAGGTGAAAGGCGAACCCATCCGAGTTGGTATCTGTCACTGCGCCAATTGCCGTCGGGAGAGCGGATCGGCATTCACATTCTACGCCATTTGGGCCAGAGACGATTTCGCCGCTAGCGGGGAGACGACGCTTGCCCATAACGGACAGCGTTTCTGCACACGCTGCAGCTCCCACATGTTTGCCTATGACGAAGATGAAGCCGAGGTCCAGCTTGGCACCTTGAACGATGCACCGACCAAACTGGTTCCGACCTATGAATTGTGGGTGAAGAGACGTGAGCCCTGGCTTGCCCCAGTGCCGGGCGCCGAGCAACATTGGGAAGACCGCCACACAAGACGAACAGGCGATGACAGCGCTTGACGCGGACGCGTCGAATGGGAGGCAGATTTGACCGGAAATTGGTCAGTGGATGAGCAATTCGAGATCATTCGGGCACTCGGCGTGCCAGGTGCGTTCGATGCAGAGAGGGAAGCAAGAGAGCGGATTGCTTTTTTGGCCGGCTATTTGCGACAGGCAAATGCCCGGGCCTATGTATTGGGTATAAGCGGTGGGGTCGATTCCCTGACTGCCGGCTTGCTTGCACAGGCCGCCGTCCGGGCGTTGCGCGAGGACGGCTATCTCGCGCAGTTCATCGCCGTTCGGCTGCCCTATGGGACACAGGCTGACGAAGCGGCCGCTCGCGAATGTCTGGCGGTGATCAACCCCGATCTTGGCCTGGAAGCAAATGTCAAAACGGCTGCCGACGCTTTGTTCACTGAGGTTCGAAAATCCGCTGGCGATCTTTTTGGCACGGCGCGCGACGACTTCCACCTCGGCAATGTGAAGGCGCGTCAGCGGATGATCTACCAGTACGCGATCGCCGGTGCCGCAAACGGGCTGGTGATTGGAACGGACCATGCCGCCGAGGCCCTGATGGGCTTCTTCACCAAGCACGGAGACGGCGCCGCAGATGTCGTCCCTCTCAGTGGGCTGAACAAGAGACGGGTACGCGCCATCGCCACTTACATGGGCGCACCGTCCGATCTCGTCTCCAAGGTCCCCACAGCCGATCTGGAGACAGACGCCCCGCTGAAGCCCGATGAAGAGGTCTATGGAATTGGCTATGACGCGATCGATGACTTCCTCGAAGGAAAGACCATAAGCAAGTCGGCCGCCGAGCGAATTCTTGCTGCGTATCGGGGGAGCGGACATAAACGTGCGCTGCCGATCGGCCCTGCTTTCGTCGCGGATCCCGCAGCGGCGCCTTGATCAGAGTTCATGGTGGCGCTTCGCCCAGGGCGAATGACAGAGATGCTGCAGCGGCCGGTCCCAGAGGAAGTGACGACGCTACTGGCGGTTTGCTGCCTATAGAACCACAGCGCGAAATGCGCATCTAAGATGCGTCCCTCAACTGTCGCCTTGCGATCGTTGTCAATAAAGGCGGTCTGCGTCGTCACGCCCAACGGGAGATGGGATCGCTATGATCCCGGTCTCCAACCGGGACGCACACGCGTGCCGCCATGGCGCTCGCCGCCGCGATGCCCGGGACGACATCGACCGCAATGCCCCTTTCTTCCAACCGGGCGATCTCCTCGCGGCTACGGCCGACAATCGCCGGGTCACCGGATTGCAGCCGGACAACCCGTTTGCCGGCGCGTGCCCAGGATACCATCATGTCGTTGAGGTCTTCGTGGCTGCAGTTCGCGCGCCCACCACGTTTGCCCACCAGCAGACGCTTGGCTTCGCGACGGGCAAGCTCCAGCACCTCATCGGAAACGAGACCGTCGAAAAGGATGACATCGGCCGCTTGCAGGGCACGCACCGCCTTCAGCGTCAGGTGCTCCGCGTCGCCCGGCCCGGCGCCGACGAGCGTGACGCGGCCGGTGTCGGTCCGGTTCGCCGCGAGGCGATCCATCTCCGCCACCAGCCGCATCTCGACACCCTCCTCCGGTGTCTCCTGAAAGGCACGATCGACAAAACGCTCCCAAAAGGCGCGGCGTGCCGCGCCGGGCTTGAGGCGCGCATTGACCTTGTCGCGGATCGCCTGTGCCAGCGACGCCCAATCCTTCAGGACCGGCGGCAGCAAGGTCTCGATGCGCCGGCGGATCGCTTGGGCAAGAATGGGCGCGGCGCCGTCAGTCGATATGGCGACAATGACCGGCGAGCGATTGACGATGGAGCCGAACTGAAACTGGCAATAGACCGGTTTGTCGATAATGTTGACCGGCACGCCAGCCGCATTGGCCGCCTCGAAGAAGGACCGCGCGTCCTCATCGCCCTCGCAGTCGGCAATCGCAAGCGCCGCACCAGCGAACGCTTCCTTTGTCCAGGCCTCGCGGTGATGGGTGAACCTGCCGCCTGGGTGAGAGGAACCGGCCTCGAAAAGGCGGGCGCAGGCCTCTCCGATTTCCTCAGGCGGTGCATAGACATGCACCTCGGCACCGCAGGCCGCCAACAGTTCCGCCTTCCAGGCGCAGGCGTCGGAGCCGCCGGCCACAACGACACGGCGGCCTTCGAGCGCAAAGAACACGGGCAGCTTCGCTAAAGGCATCATGCGCGGCGGGTCCACGCGCAGGCGCCTTTCATTCCGCGGCAGCAGCAAGGCATCCATCGACGATCCCCCTGATCTCGGCGCGGCACGAGCCGCAATTGGTTCCGGCATTCAGCGTCTGGCCGATAGCTTCGACCGAGCGGCAGCCGCCACGGACGGCAGCAACGATCTGGTTGATCCCGACATTGAAACAGGAGCAGACGGTTGCTCCCGGATCGGGCTTATCCGCACCCGGTCGGCCGGCCACGAGCGCAAAGCGAAGTCGCAGATCGGCATGCGAGGCGCCGAGCTGCTCGACCACCCAACTGCGGGCAACGGCGACGGGTTCTGGCGCGAGATAAAGCGCCAGCAACAGCTTGGCGCCATCGAAGAAGGCGAGCCGGCGATGGCCGGACGGCCCGTCGGCATAGCCGATCGGCTCGATATCCACCGGGATATCGAAGATGCGTCGGCACCACGCGACCCAATCATCAGGCTCGGTCTGCGATGCCAGTTCGAGCCGCCACCCGGCCCTTGCCTTGGCCAGCGCCCAATAGGCGCAATCAAGCCCTTCCGGCCTTGCGGCACTGACTGCAAATCCATAGGTGGAGGCTGCGAAACGGCGGGCGGAAACGGCAACGTTCTTGGAGGCGGGCTGGCCCGAAACAGGATCGGTGATCGGCGGCACCAAGGCATCGATGCGCGCCTTAGCCGCGAACTGGTCGTTCCAATGCATGGGCACGAAGAGATTGCCGCGCGCCTGGCGGTCGGTGATCAGTGCTCGGACGACCGCCGCACCAAAGGGGCTTTCCAGCACCACGAGATCAGCCGGCGAAAGATCAAGCTCCATCGCATCGCGGGGGTGGATCTCGACGAAGGGTTCGCCGATATGAGCGGAGAGCCGCGCGCTCTTTCCCGTCCGGGTCATCGTGTGCCAGTGGTCGCGAACGCGGCCGGTATTGAGGGTGAAGGGGAAGGCATCGCTCACGCGCTTGGCAATCTGGCTTGTGGTCGCGATGAAGCGCGCGCGACCATCCGGATGGTAGAATCCGCCATCGGCGAAGAAGCGCGTCACAGTACTTGCCTTACCGCGCGGCTGCGGCCATTGGAACGGCATGAGTGCATCATAGCCGGCACCATCGATTTCGGCATAAGCGCCGACATCGAAATCGCGCCGGCCATCGTTCTCGAAACCGGAAAGACCGGCATGTTCGGCAAAGATTTCGGATGCCGATGCGTAGGCAAAGGCGCCGGCAAAACCCATGAGGCTGCCGACTTCGGCAAGTTGCCACCAGTCCGCCCGGGCTTCACCAGGAGCCGTCAGGAAACTGCGCTGGCGGGAGATGCGGCGCTCGGAGTTCGTAACGGTGCCATCCTTCTCGCCCCAACCAAGCGAAGGTAACAGCACATGCGCATGACGGGTCGTATCTGTTTGCCTGATGACATCGGAGACCACGACGAAGGGACAGGCCCTGAGCGCCGCCTCGATCGCATCGGCATCCGGCATCGACACGACCGGATTGGTCGCCATGATCCAGATCGCCTTGATGCGCCCGTCGGCGACAGCGCGAAACATGTCGACGGCCTTGAGGCCCGGTCTTGCGGCGATGGCCGGCGCGCCCCAGAAACGTCTGACCTGATCGCGGTCTCCCGCCTTCTCGATGTCCATATGGGCGGCCAGCATATTGGCAAGACCGCCGACCTCGCGGCCGCCCATGGCGTTGGGTTGGCCCGTCAGGGAGAACGGTCCCATGCCGGGTCGGCCGATGCGGCCGGTCGCCAGGTGACAGTTGATGATGGCATTGACCTTGTCGGTGCCGGAGACCGATTGGTTGACCCCCTGGCTGTAGCAGGTGACAACCTTTTCGCTGCTCTCGAAAAGTTGGAAGAAGGCGGCTAGTTCCTGTTCGGCGAGCCCAGTTAGTCGCGCCAGTGTGGCTTGATCGAAGGCGCTTGCTGCGGCGAAGGCCTCGGCGAATCCGCTGGTGTGCGGCGAAATGTAGCCCTGATCAAAAGCCGGGCTGGAGGCCAGGTGCGCAAATAGACCATTGAAGAGCGCGACGTCGCCATCCGGCCGGATCGCCAGATGCATGTCGGCGATATCGGCCGTCATGGTGCGGCGCGGGTCGATGACGACGACCTGCATTTGCGGCCGTGCAGCCTTGGCAGCAACGAGGCGCTGGTAGAGTACCGGATGGCACCAGGCGAGGTTGGAGCCCGTCAGCACCACGAGATCGGCAAGCTCCAGATCCTCGTAGCAACCTGGAACGGTGTCCGATCCGAAGGCGCGGCGATGACCCGCCACCGATGAAGACATGCAAAGGCGCGAGTTGGTGTCGATATTCCCCGAACCGATGAACCCCTTCATCAGTTTGTTGGCGACATAGTAGTCCTCGGTCAGCAACTGACCGGAGACATAGAAGGCGACAGAATCTGGCCCGTGCTCGGCAATCGCCTGCGAAAAGCGATCGGCGACGAGGTCGAGCGCCTCATCCCACTCCGCGGCCTGTCCACCGATCTCGGGATAGAGCAGCCGCCCGTCGAGATCGAGCGTCTCGCCAAGCGCTGCCCCCTTGGAGCAAAGCCGGCCGAAGTTGGCCGGATGATCCGGGTCGCCTTTCACACCGATGCCGCCGTCATCGCCAACCGTCGCGACCACGCCGCAGCCGACACCGCAATAGGGACACGTGGTTTTGACTTCGGTTGCCATGACTACTCCGCCGCGATCATCAGGCTTTCGAGTGCGATAAACAGCGCACCGCCATCGTTGCGCACTGGGATGGTGCGCACGCCCCCCTCGTCTGCACCCAGCGCCTTGCCGGTTTCGAGCGAGATCACCCAGTTGTGCAGCGGGCAAGTGACGGCCGTCCCGTGGACGATGCCCTGCGACAGCGGCCCGCCCTTGTGCGGGCAATGGTCTTCGATCGCAAAGACCTCGTTTTCGGCGGTGCGGAAGACGGCGATCTTGCCCTCGGGCGTGCGCACGCAGCGTGCGCCGCGAAGCGGGATGTCGGAGATGTCACCGATTGAGATCCAGTTCATGTCCATCCCCTCACTCCGCTGCTTCTGAAAATCCGACCGTCGCCATCGGCCGGAACTCGTGCTTGTCCTTGCCGGAGACACGCTCCGACCATGGGTCGACCTGGGCGAATTTCTGGCTGAAGACGAAGCGGTCGAAGAGCGCCTTGCGCCGTTCGGCATCGTCCATGATCTGCCGGCGGATTTCTTCAAGACCGATGCGCTTGGCCCACTTGTAGATGCGCTCGAGATAACGGGCCTGCTCGCGATACATCTGCGTCAGCGCCACGATATGTTCGAGGGCGTCGTCCGCGGTCCTCACCAGACCAAGAACCTCGGTGCCCTTGATGTCGAGCCCGGCTGCACCGGCGAAGTGGATCTCGAAGCCGCTGTCGACGCAGATGACACCGATATCCTTGCAGGTGGCTTCTGCGCAGTTTCTCGGACAGCCGGAGACGGCCAATTTCAGCTTGGCCGGCGTCCAGGACCCCCACATGAATTTCTCGATGCGGATGCCGAGGCCGGTGGAATCCTGGGTGCCGAAGCGGCACCAGTCGGAACCAACGCAGGTCTTCACCGTGCGCAGGCCCTTGGCATAAGCCTGGCCCGACACGAAGCCGGCTTTGCCGAGATCGGCCCAGACGGCCGGCAGGTCTTCCTTCTCGATGCCGAGCAGGTCGATACGCTGACCGCCGGTGACCTTGACCATCGGGATCTCGAACTTGTCGACGACGTCGGCAATCGCGCGCAATTCCCCAGAGTTTGTGACGCCGCCCCACATGCGCGGAACGACGGAGTAGGTGCCGTCCTTCTGGATATTGGCGTGCACACGCTCGTTGATGAAGCGCGACTGGTAGTCGTCGGCATATTCGTCCGGCCAGTCGCAGACGAGGTAGTAGTTGAGCGCCGGGCGGCATTTGGCGCAGCCGCAGGATGTCTTCCACTCCAGTTCCTGCATCACGGCGGGAATGGTCTTCAGGCCCTTGGCCTTGATCAGGCGGCGGACATCGTCGTGGCCAAGCTCGGTGCAGGTGCACATCGGCTGGACGGCGGCGGGATTGTAGGTTTCGCCAAGCGTCAGCGACATCACCTGCTCAACGAGCCCGGTGCACGAACCGCAGGAAGCGGACGCCTTCGTATGCGCCCTGACATCGTCGAGCGACGTCAGTCCCTTGCCCTGGATCGTCGCCACGATCTTGCCCTTGCACACGCCGTTGCAGCCGCAGATTTCTGCATCATCCGGCAAGGCTGCAACGGCCGCCATAGGGTCCAGCGGGGACCCTCCCTGATAGGCCTGGCCGAAAATGAGCGTTTCGCGCATTTCCGAGATATCGGTGGCTTTCTTCTTCAGATCGTTGAACCAGGCGCCATCGGCGGTTTCGCCATAAAGCACTGTGCCGATGATGCGGTTGTCCTTCAGCACCAGCCGCTTGTAGACGCCGCCGGCTGCATCGCGCAGCACGATCTCCTCGCGATCGTCGCCTTCGGCAAAGTCTCCGAGGGAGAACAGGTTGATGCCGGTGACTTTGAGCTTCGTCGGCGTGTCGGAATGCACGAAGGCGGGCGAGCGATCGCCCGCCAGATGCGATGCGGCGATGCGCGCCATTTCGTAGAGTGGTGCGACGAGGCCGTAGACCATGCCGCCGACCTCGGCGCATTCGCCAAGCGCCAGGATATCGCCATCGGAGGTCTGCATGCCGTCGTCGACGACGATGCCGCGATTGACCGCTAGGCCGGCTTCCTTGGCGATGCCCGCGTTCGGCCGGATGCCGACAGCCATGACGACGAGTGTCGCGGGAATGATCGTGCCGTTGTCGAGCTCGATGCCCTCGACCTTGCCATCGCCGATGATTGCCTTGGTATTGGCCCTGCAGATGACCTTGATGCCGCGCTCCTCGACGGCTTTCTGCAAGAGATAACCAGCCGCCGGATCGAGTTGGCGCTCCATCAGAGTTGGCATCACGTGCAGTACGGTCACATCCATACCTCGCGAGGCAAGTCCGGCGGCCGCTTCAAGCCCGAGCAGGCCACCGCCAATGACGACAGCCTTTTCGCGCGACTGCGCGGCAAGCAACATTGCCTGCACGTCATCGAGGTCGCGGTAGGTAATAACACCGGGCAGATCTTTGCCGGGAACCGGGATGATGAAGGGCACTGAGCCTGTTGCGATGACAAGCTTGTCGTAGCTTTCGGTCACACCGTGATCAGAGGTCACAGTCTTCTTCGCGCGGTCGATCGCCACGACCTTGTGGCCTTTGTAGAGCGTGATCCCGTGCTTGATGTACCAACCATCGCCGTGGATGATGATCTGCTCGTAGTCTTTTTCGCCGGAAAGGACCGGCGAAAGCATGATGCGGTCGTAGTTGACGCGCGGTTCGGCGTTGAAGATCGTGACCTGATATTGCCCCGGCGCCTGTTCGAACAGGTGCTCCAGCATGCGTCCGGGCGCCATGCCATTGCCGATGATGACGAGTTTTTCGGGCGTTTGGTGAGCCATGGGAAATTACTCCGCAGCTTCGACGAAACGGTGGCGCTCGTAGAGGAACTTGAGCACCGCTTCGCGGCATTTGAGGTAGGTTCGGTCGGCCGCCAGTTCGATGCGCCGGCGCGGGCGGGCTAGCGGCACATCCAGGATTTCACCGATGCGCGCCGAAGGTCCATTGGTCATCATGACGATGCGGTCGGAAAGCAGCACCGCCTCGTCGACATCATGGGTGATCATCAGCACCGTATTGCCGAGCTCGGCGTGGATCTGCATCACCTGGTCCTGCAGATGGGCGCGGGTCAGGGCGTCGAGCGCGCCGAACGGCTCGTCGAGCAGAAGAACCTTCGGTTCCATGGCCAGCGCCCGGGCGATGCCGACGCGCTGCTTCATGCCGCCGGAAACCTCGGACGGACGCTTGTCGGCGGCATGCGCCATCTGCACCAGCTCGAGATTGCGCATGGTCCATTCGTGACGTTCGGCCTTGCCCTTGGTCGCGCGGAAGACCTTGTCGACGCCGAGGCGGACGTTTTCGTAAACCGTCAACCAGGGCAGCAGGGAATGGTTCTGGAAGACGACGGCGCGGTCCGGTCCCGGCTCGTCGGCAACGCGGCCATCGAGGAGCACGACGCCGGTGGTCGCCTGCGTCAGGCCGGCGACGATATTGAGCAGCGTCGACTTTCCGCAGCCGGAATGGCCGATGATCGAGATGAATTCGCCCTTGTCGACGGAAAGCGAAACCTGCTTCAGAACGTCCGTCCTGACGCCGCCGCGTTCGAAGCTCTTGTCGATAAGCTCAAGCGAGAGATAGCTCTTGGTCATGGTCTTTGCCTTTCTCACGCAGTTGCCGTGCCGCGGGTGACGACGCGGCCGATGAGGGCGATGAGACGATCGAGGAGGAAGCCGACGATGCCGACGTAGATGAGCGCAACGATGATGTCGCTGATCAGCGACGAGTTCCACGCATCCCAGATGAAGAAACCGATGCCGACGCCGCCGATCAGCATCTCGGCGGCAACGATCGCCAACCAGGAAAGACCGATGCCGATGCGAAGGCCAGTGAAGATGTAAGGGGCAGCAGCCGGCAGCATGATCTTGCCGAAATATTCGAAGGCATTGAGCCGCAGCACCTTGGCGACGTTCTGGTAGTCCTGCGGAATGTTGCGGATGCCGACCGCGGTGTTGATGATGATCGGCCAGATCGCGGTGATGAAGATCACGAAGATCGCCGAGGGGGTGCCGTCCTGGAAGGCGGCGAGCGACAGCGGCAGCCAGGCGAGCGGCGGCACGGTGCGCAGCACCTGGAAGATCGGATCGAGCCCGCGCATGGCAAGGGCGCTCTGGCCAACGAGTGCGCCGAGCGCGATACCGACGACAGCGGCGAGCGCATAACCGATCGCGACGCGCTGAAGGCTGGCCGAGATATGCCAGAACAGGCCTTGATCGACGCCCTGTCCGACATAGAACGGATGCGCGATCAGCTCCCAGCTTTCCTCCAGAACACGTGTCGGCGCCGGCAGGCTCGAGTCGGGCGCAGAACAGATCACCTGCCAGGCGACGAGGATAAAGCTCAGGGTCACCACCAGCGGGACGAGGTTGGTCAAGGCTGTGGCGAGTGCTGCCGGCAACCGGCGGCTACCGCCGGGCTTCGTCGCACGGGTAAAGGCGATGACCCGGGCCACGGGCCGCTGAGCAGCCTCCTGGGGAAGCTTGAGATTGGTGACGGACATACCGTTCTCCTAAAGGTTCAAGTCGAGCGGCGGCGGGCTCGCCCGCCGCCACGAAGGCTCAGGCGACGCGCGAAATGCTCAGGCTCTTCAGGTAAGCCTGCGGATCTGCCGGATCGAACACCTTGCCGTCGAAGAATTTCTCGATGCCGCGTGAGGTCGAGGTCGGGATGTCGGAGACGCCGAGCTCCTTTGCCGCATCGCGCCAGATATCCTCGCGGTTGACCTTGGCAACGAGCGCCTTGATGTCGGTGTCGGGAGCAAACTTGCCCCAGCGGATGTTCTCCGTCAGGAACCAGCTGTCATGGCTCTGGAAGGGATAGGAGGCGTGGTTGCGCCAGAACTTCATGAAGTGCGGGCTGTCCTCGACGAGCTTGCCGTTGCCGTAGTCGTATTCGCCCTTCAGCCGGTCGACGATGTCCTTCGGCGGCACGTTGAACCAGCTGCGTTTGCCGACGATCTTCGCCAGCTCTTCCTTGTTGGCCATGTCGTCGCACCATTGCGCCGCTTCCTGGATGGCCATGGTGAGCGCCCTTGCGGCGCGCGGGTTCTTCTCCACCCAGTCAGCCCGCATGGCGAAGGATTTTTCCGGATGCTCGTTCCAGATTTCGGCGGTGTTGACGGCGGTGTAGCCGATCTTCTGGTTGACGAGCTGCTCGTTCCAGGGCTCGCCGACGCAGAAACAGTCCATGGTGCCGACCTTCATGTTGGCGACCATCTGCGGCGGCGGCACGACGATGGTCTCGACATCGGAATCCGGATCGATACCGCCAGCGGCAAGCCAATAGCGCAGCCACAGGTCATGCGTGCCGCCGGGGAAGGTCATCGCCACCTTGGCGGCAGCGCCTTCAGCCTTCTTCTTGGCAAAGGCTTGCTTCAGCGCCGATGCATCGAGGCCGACCTTGAGATCGGCATAGGCGCCACCGACCGAGATTGCCTGCGCGTCGAGATTGAGGCGCGCGAGGATCGCCATCGGCAGAGGCTGGTTGTTCTGCGTCACCTTGCCGGTCGAGATCAGGTAAGGCATCGGCGTCAGGATATGGGCGCCATCAATACCGGCGCCGGCCGAACCGAGCACGAGGTTGTCACGTGTGGTGCCCCAGGAGGCCTGCTTGACCACGTCGACTTCGGTCATGCCGTATTTGTCGAACAAGCCCTTTTCCTTGGCGACGATCAGCGGCGCGGAGTCTGTCAGAGCAATGAAACCGAGAACCGCCTTGGTAGTCTCGGGACCGGTCGACTGTGCAAAGGCGCCGGTCGGGAAGGCCGTCTTGGCGGCACCGAGTAGAGCGGCCGTCGCTGTGGTTTTCAGCAGGCCGCGGCGGGTCAGTCCGCCAGTCGAAAACTTGATCATGCGCAGGTTCCTCTGCTGCTGCCGGGCAAAACCGGACATAAAAAAACGCCGCTTGGAGATTGCGTCCGGGATCAGGAGGATTCCTCGGGAAACAAAAACCGTGCGACGTCAGTGTCTCTGGCAAACGCGATCTGGCGTTTGAACTCGCTTCAATCGCCGTTGACCGAAGCAATTTCTTAAAAGCAAGAGCCGTGCCAGTTCGACAAGCCAGGAACTAATAGTTTGATATCGAATGATAAAAATACGAACGAGCGTAATTGCCCAGCAAAACAGCTATTGTAGAATCTGCTGAATTATTGTGCGCTGCACACAGCCGGCTCGGCCGCTCTGCCCAAACAAGCAGCGGCCGAACCATCAGTTGTCAGCGCCAGATGCGGTCGCGCCGCCCTCTGCACGCACAGGAAACGCCTCGACATAGGCCTCAATCGCGGCAGGATCGAAAACATGGCCGTCCATGAAGCGATCCTCAGCGGATGCGCCCTCGATCCTGATATCGGCTTCCGCCGGTGCCGCATCGGCCCCGAGCGCAAGCCGATAAAGGTCAGGGCGATAGGCCGAAGCTGCCGCCGTCGTCGCTTCCGGGCCCAAGTCGGCCTGTCCCCAGCGCGCCATCTGGCTGTAGATCCAGAGTGCATGGCTGGGGCGGGGATAGTTGGCGAAGTTGCGGTGGAAGACGAAATAGTCGTCGATGACCCGACGCTGTCCTTGAGCGTCGATGGTGAACTCACCGGAAAGCACGCGGCGGATGATTTCGACCGGGGCGCCGACATAGCGCTGGTCGGCGAGCGCTTCGGACAAGGCGTCGCGATTTTGCGGATCGTCGCACCAACGGGCGGCAGCATCCAGCGCCACGATCAACCGCGAAACCGTTTCTGGATTGGCTTCGGCCCACTCGGGGCGCATGCCGATGACCTTTTCGGGCGCCGACGGCCAGATATCCTGCTTGGCGGCGACAATACGTCCGACGCCGCGCTCGGATGCAACCATGTTCCAGGGCGCGCCGACGCAGAAACCATCGATCGCGCCGGCTTCGAGCGCGTCTGTTGTCATCGGCGGCGGCACGACGACAAGCTTGACGTCACGATCCGGATCAACGCCGCCGGCAGCCAGCCAGTACCGGAATTCGTAATTGTGCGAGGAGAACGGATAGGTGACGCCCAAGGTCGGCGGCGCATCGCCATTCGCTTTCATGCGACCAAGTACGGCGGCGAACGCTTGCGCATTGGCAAGCGCGTTCTCGGCGCCTTCAAGCCCCCCCTCCTCCACCATACGGGCAAAGAGCCGATTGGACAGCGTGATGGCATTACCGCCACGCCCGAGCGAGAAGGGCGTGATCGTCGGCGAAGGATTGGAGCCAAGCCCAAGCATGGCCGCAACCGGCATGGGGGAAAGCATGTGGGCAATATCGAACTGGCGGAACGCCAAACGGTCGCGGACATTGGCCCAGGAGACATCCTTGACCAGATCGAGTGTCAGACCTTCGCTGCGGGCAAAACCGAACTCGCAAGCGGCGATCAGGACCGATGCATCGACGAGCGGGATGAAGCCGGCACGAAGCGTGCGGGCGCCCTCGCTGCGCATCTTTTGCGGCGCCGGTAAACCATGACCGGACGAGGTGAGGCCGCTGCCGATATCGCCGAGATTGGCCATGCTGTTCACTCCACCTACTCCTTGCGACAAAGCCGGTACGCGGCGCCCGCCATCACATCAGCAGGCCGGCGGCCGTCACCACGCTTTGCGCGATTTCAGACATCTTCTTCTTTTCGTTCATCGCCGTCTGCCGCAGCAGGGCAAAGGCTTCCTCTTCCGAGAGACCACGGATCTTCATCAGAATGCCCTTGGCGCGCTCGATGACCTTGCGCTCCTCGAGCGCGGACCTGGCATCGGCCAGTTCCCGTTGCAATCGGCTGAAGGCGTTGAAACGACTGACGGCCATGTCGAGGATCGGCTTGACGCGCTCCTTCTTGAGACCATCGACGATATAGGCGGACACGCCTGCCTCGACCGCTGCCTCGATCGAAGCGGTGTCGGAGCGATCCACGAACATCGCGATCGGCCGCCCCACCGTGCGCGTCAGCTGGAACAGATGCTCCATCATATCGCGATTGGGGTTTTCGATATCGATGACGATGACATCGGGCCTAAGACTGTCGATGACGCGCGCGACACCCTGCACCTCATGGATGACAGTCACCTTGCGATGCCCGGCCTCATGCAATCCTTCCTCGATGATCGAGGCACGAATGGCGTTCTCGTCGATGACGAGAATGGTGAGGTCGCGGTTTGTCATGAGGCGATCATGATGCAGCGCAGCAAATTCCGCAACAGAATTGCCTATTTTCTTAACAAATTCTTCGTTGCTTATTTTTTAATCGATTCCGCAGCATTTGCAAGGTCGGAACTTTGCTCCAGACAGCGCTTCCTGACCCGAAGCCGCAAACTTCTTTAGATTGCTCGCAAGACCATAAAATCCGGCAAGATCACGGGGCATTCTGCGATCGACTGGCCTCTCAGTAGTCAGGTAGTGGCGAGGCGCCATGCAATTGCTGCCAAGTCTGATCTTCGCCGATATGATGCCCGCAGGGCATAGGCCAGAATTGCAGTAATACCCCCCGAGCAATCGCGAGCACGGAGCGTCGGAATCTCGCTTAGTCAATCGTCTTCAAGACAGACAAGCTAGGAGAACAGCGATGACTATCACCATTACCGCATTTGAACGATCGCCCGATCGCGGCAGGGGCATGGCGCGTGACATGCGCGTTCGCTGGGCGCTCGAAGAAGTGGGCCAGCCTTACGACGTTCGTCTTGTTTCGTTCAAAACGATGAAGGAACCCGCGCATTTAGCGCTTCATCCTTTCGGACAGATCCCGACCTATGAAGAAGGCGATCTAGCCCTGTTCGAGTCCGGGGCCATCGTGTTCCATATCGCCGAACGCCGTTCGGGCCTGCTGCCACACGATGCGAATGCCCGGGCACGCGCGATCACATGGATGTTTGCCGCGCTCAACACGATGGAGCCGCCGATCGTGGATCGCGAAATCGCCAGGTATCTGGAAGGCGATGAGACCTGGTACGAGCAGCGGATGTCTGCCGTCGAGGGCCGCATCCGTAAACGGCTGAGCGAACTTTCCGGGAGGCTTGGCAATGCCGATTGGCTCGACGGCGAGTTCAGCGCCGGTGACCTTCTTATGGTGACGGTGCTGCGCAGATTGGCAGGATCAGGCATATTGGACGAATATCCGAACCTCGCCGCCTATATCACCCGCGGCGAAGCGCGACCCGCCTACCAGCGTGCTTTCGACGCTCAATTAGCGGTTTTCACCGCTGCATCAACAGGCCGATAAAGGTCCGCTACGATGGGCGTTCCAGACGGAAATCTTTACCGGCCGCCTTCAGCCGGAGCATTTGCGTGAACATGGACGCAACGGCGGAAAACGATTGAACACACGGCAGGCTTCCAGGTGACGGTATGTTGGAAACCGCTCCGATGGCCCATCTCGCCACCAACTGCCTGTCTCAGGGCTAGCCTATCTCTTCAGGAATGAAGCCGCCGGTCTGGCGTTTCCACAGACGGGCAAACAGGCCATCCTGTTCAACCAGTTCTTCCGGCCTGCCTTCTTCCACGATGCGCCCCTGATCGAGTACGATTATCCGGTCCATCATGGCGATGGTCGAAAGGCGATGTGCTATGGCAATCACCGTCTTTCCCTCCATCACCAGGTTGAGTTTTTCTTGGATGGCAGCCTCAGATTCGCTGTCGAGAGCGGAGGTCGCTTCGTCCAGCACGAGGATCGGCGCATCCTTCAGCAGAACGCGGGCGATCGCCACGCGCTGCCGTTGACCGCCCGAGAGCTTGATGCCGCGGTCGCCGACGAAGGCGCAATAGCCCTTACGGCCTTCGCCATCAGCAAGATCGGCGATGAACACATCGGCCCTTGCCGTTTTGGCCGCCTCTTCGACCTCTTCCTGCGTCGCCTCCGGTCGGCCGTAACGGATATTGTCGCCGACCGAACGGTGCAGTAGCGCGACGTCTTGCGCGATGACCCCGATGTTGCGGCGAAGACTTGTCTGTGTGACATCGCGGATGTCCTGCCCGTCGATCAGGATCGCGCCTTCGTTGATGTCGTAGAAGCGCAGCAGCAGGCTCACCAGCGTGGTCTTGCCGGCCCCGGAGAGGCCGACCAGCCCCACCTTCTCCCCCGGCCGCATCGTCAGCGATAGGTTGGCGATGACGGGCTTGCCGGACTTGTATGCGAAGCAGACGTCTTGGAAGCGGATCTCGCCGTTGTTGACCACGAGGGTCGTCGCGTCAGGCCGATCTGTTATGGTCGGCGGCGTCGTCATCACGGGCATCGCATCCTTGATCGTCCCGATCGCCTGGAAGATCTGCTGGCCCATCTGCAGGAAGGTGAAGGTGTGCCCGGACAGCCTTTGGAGGATATAGACCGCCCCGACGAACTCGCCGACCGTGAGAAAGGCGTTGACGAGGCCCGAAAAACCAATCGAAAGCATCGCCAGCCAAAGTGCCATGTTCAGCGCCACGACAATGAGTTCGGACGTGCGATAGATGCGCTGTTCCCTGTGCTGCGTCTGTATGGTTTTGTGAATGATGCGACGGATCGCGCCGGCCTCGCTGTCTTCGGCAGCGAACTGCTTGATCATTTGCATGTTGGTGTAAAGGTCGGTGATGGCGCCTGACACCAAGCTTCGCTGCTTGGCAGTGCTGCGCGAGCGTTCCACGAAAATCGGCGCCATCTTGACGGCGAGTGCCACATTGAGCCCTATCCAGACGATGACGGGCAAGGCGAGCTGCCAGGATAGGGCGCTCAGCAAAACGACGGAACCGACCATCTGCAGCAGGAAACGTGGAATGGACTGGAAGGCGGCGATGATCTGCTGCTGAACGGCGGATGATACTTGTGACAGGCGCGAAGCGACCTGTCCGGCAAAAAGATCGTGGAAAAACGCCAGATCCTGCCGCTCGACCGCCTTGTGACCCTGCCATTGGATTGCGGCCGGCATGCCGACGCCGAGCGTATGCGAGTTGAGTGTGTTCAATAGAAACGAGGCGACCGGCATGGCCGGAAAGATCAGCAGCCCGAGAAAAGTCAGGAGGGGCCATTCGCTGTGCAAGAAGGCGGATGCACCGTTCTGCGATACGCCATCGACGATGACAGAAAGCCCCCAGACGATAGTCAGGTTGATGGCCTCAATCGCCATGGAGGAAAGCGCGAGCGCGATCAGCACGCCACGGAACATTGATATGAAATGCAGAAGGACGGTTGCGGGCCCCTTGGACGGCAGCGGTCGGTAAGGAATATCCAGGGGTCGGATCAAGGTTTCGAACGGACGGTAGATCGCATCTGAAATCGACATGGGCCACTCGGTCAAATAGCGGATGGGAAAGTCAGCGACGCAGATCGCACCTTACCACCCTCTTCCTGCAATCTTAATTAGAATATTTTGGTAAAATTCGGGACTTTTGCAACTACTGGGAGGGAGCGAAGACCTCGTATATGTGTTCCCAGACCCGGCGTCTTTACCAACCACGCACGGTTGCCGAAAAGCGACCGCGGGCATATGTGCTCGCGATCGCATCCGTGTACTGAGGCATCCCAGTGTTCCGGCAAATCACCAGAACGCTGGGATGCCATTCTCTTAAAGCTGACGTACCGGCAGTTACGCGGCCGCTTCCCGCTTGGGCAGCACCCAGTTCGCGCGCGGAAAATGGCAGGTGTAGCCGTTAGGATAGCGCTCCAGGTAGTCCTGGTGCTCCGGTTCCGCTTCCCAGAAATCTCCGGCCTGCTCGACTGACGTCACGGCTTTTCCTGGCCAAAGTCCCGACGCGTCGACGTCGGCGATGGTGTCTTCAGCTATTCTTCTTTGCTCATCGCCAAGAACGTAGATCGCAGATCGGTACGAACTGCCGATGTCGTTGCCCTGCCGGTCGACCGTCGTTGGGTCGTGAATCTGGAAGAAATACTCCAGAATCCGGCGATAGCTGATCGTCTCGGGGTCAAACACGATCTCAATACCTTCGGCGTGGGTGCCGTGATTGCGATAGGTCGCATTCGGTACATCGCCGCCGGTATAACCCACCCGGGTCTTGATGACGCCGGGCAACGCTCGGATTAGATCCTGCATGCCCCAGAAGCAGCCACCGGCCAAAACAGCTTTCTCGGTCATTTGATAGTCTCCACTTGGTTGAGATAGGCACCATAGCCCTCGGCCTGCATTTCGCCGAGCGGAATGAACCGCAGTGCCGCGGAGTTGATGCAATAACGCAATCCACCCCGATCTGCCGGACCGTCGGTGAACACGTGGCCGAGGTGACTATCGGCATGAGCTGAGCGCACTTCGGTGCGGATCATGCCATGAGTACCATCAGACAATTCGCGAACATTTGCATGTACGATCGGCTTCGTAAAACTCGGCCAGCCGCAACCGGATTCGAACTTGTCGGCAGAGGCAAACAGAGGTTCGCCTGAAACGATGTCGACGTAGATGCCCGGTTCCTTGTTGTCATTGTACGACCCGGTAAAGGGCCGTTCCGTCGCATTTTTCTGGGTCACTTGGTACTGAATCGACGTCAGCCTGGCGATCGCGTCATCGGTCTTCGTGTACTTCAAAGCCATTACTCCTATTGGACTTGCTGCCAGAATATGGCGCTGGGTCGGCGATTTTCCCAATAGAGGGCGTGCATAGATTCAATAGCGATGCCATGCGGCGTTTCAGCGCCTCAGGCCCAATCGTGACGGGCTGCCATCTGGGCGATCTTGCGCATCTCAAGTGGCGTGCCGGAACCGGAAACGGATGCCAATACCACCTCTCGTTCCAATGACATGCCTTCGATCCTGCGGGTCACTATCCCCTCAACCACGACCGAACGCTCGGGCATAATGCAGATCGCGCGGCCTTCCGCCACCAGTTGCTGGACCCAGTCCTCACGATCGGCACTGAAACGTGGCTGCATCACCGCGTTGTGGTTCATCAGGTGCTCTGTCATCTGGGTATGGAACTCGCAAGCGAGCCGGTCGACATATGGATACGAGGCGAGGGCCTTGACGCTGACGACGTCATTTTCAGCAAGTGGGTGCCCATCAGCGCAGGCGAGGAGAAATCGCTCACGAAACAGCGGCACGATGTTGAGCTTGGGGTTGAAACGCGGCGCTTCCGGAAGGATGCAGGCATGATACTTGCCCGACAGCACCTCCAGCGCACCCTCGCCGGCCGACAACTGATGCATGTTGAGGTTTACGGCAGGGAGTTGGCTGAGCACTTTGTCAAAGAATGCCGTGAACTTGGCGGGGCCGATCGTCGGGGCAACGGCAATGTCGAGAATACGGCGGCGGCCGTGGACCGTGCTTTCTGAATGTTCGCGCACGTTTCGAAGAGCGAGTTCCACCCGCATGAATTCAGCCTGGACGTCGCGACCAAGCGCCGTCAGGCGGCTGTCCTTGCCATCGCGGTAGATCAGTGGACTGCCCAGTTCTTCTTCGAGGCGCTGAATTGCGCGCGTCAAGCTCGGTTGCGACACGCCGCTTCGACGCGCGGCTTCCGTGAAGTTCAACGTTTCAGCCAGATTGAGGAAGTATCCGACCTGATTGATATCCATGTCTGATGCTCCACGTTGGTTGCCTGGCTGCAGTCGCAAAGTTGGCGCGCTTGTCACCCGCGAGAACGCAGCTTGCCGCAACGCTTGGCTCAGGTGAAGGGCACGAGCAGAATGGGTCCGGAACGAATCCGGGTAGCCGGTCGTCGCTGCTCATATAGACTGCGCACGTCCCAGCAGCGAAGGAGCATTCCTATGGCTTTCAGTTCGCAACGGCTTCAATTTGCCGGCCATTCCGGAGCAACTCTTGCCGCCCGGCTCGACTTCCCCAGCGGGCCCCTGCGCGCCTACGCTCTGTTTGCCCATTGTTTCACCTGTTCCAAGGACCTGGCGTCGGCGCGCCGGATCGCAGCGGAACTGGCCCGAGAGGGTATCGCTGTCCTACGTTTCGACTTCACGGGGTTGGGATCGAGTGAAGGCGAATTCGCATCGACGAATTTCTCCTCGAATGTTGCCGACCTTGTCTCGGCGGCCGACTATCTACGTCATCACTTCCAGGCACCCTCGTTGCTGGTCGGTCATTCGCTCGGCGGGGCCGCAGTGCTCGCGGCGGCCAAGGACATTGCTGAAGTCCGCGCGGTTGCAACGATTGGCGCACCGGCCGATGTCGGCCACGTGTTGAAGAACTTGGGCGCGAGCCTCAAGGAGATCGAGACGTCCGGTTCGGCGGAAGTGGATCTCGCCGGACGCAAGTTTCTCGTCAACATGCAATTTGTCGAGGATGCGCGTGCGCACCGCATCAAGGACGCCGTCGCGTCGCTGAAAAAGCCGCTGCTCATTTTGCATAGCCCCTTGGACGAAACCGTCGGCATCGAGAACGCTACCGAAATCTTCGGCGCAGCCAGACATCCCAAAAGCTTCATATCGCTGGACAAGGCAGACCACCTGCTCACAAATCTTGAGGACGCGGCCTTTGCCGGACGGGTCATTTCAGGATGGATGACGCGCTATCTCGCTGCCGATACGCCGCAAGGCGCGGAGCCGGTAGAGCATGTGCGGGTGACGGAGACAGGCGGCGGCAAATTTCAGAACACCGCCCAGGCCGGCAGCCATCGTCTTTTCGCCGATGAACCCAAGGCAATGGGCGGCCTCGATTCCGGCCCGTCACCCTATGACTTCCTGTCCATGGCGCTCGGCGCCTGCACGTCGATGACGCTGCGCCAATACGCCGAATACAAGAATCTGCCGCTCGGACGCATCGGCGTTGATGTCTCCCACACGAAGATCCATGCCAGGGATTGTGTGGAATGCACGGAATCTGAGCGCAGCACTGGCGGCAGGATTGATCGCTTCGAACGCGTCATATCAATCGACGGCGAGGTCTCAGAGGAGCTTCGAGGCAAGATCGCTGAAATCGCCGACAAATGTCCGGTCCATCGTACGCTGGAGGGTGTCGCAAGGATAGAAACGGTCGTGAAAGCGCCGTTGCGATAACCGCTCTCGATAGAGGCGCCGCCGCAATCCGCCTGCGCGGATACAAATGATTACAGAAACGCCCCTAGGCAGACATATCCGGTATACGCGATCGCAGGAAGATGGGTTCGTTGGCATCAGATACAAACGCTTGAGAAATCAAGGTTACGTCTACATGCGCAACGAATACCAGTGTTCCAGGTGCGTTATCGATCTGTGTCAAGGCGTCGAGACTTGCCTGCAGGCCATGTGGTTTGACGGTAAATGGTCGGGGCAAGCAGTACCTGGAACACTGGCCGCGGATTGGGCGCCAATATCAAAGCAAGGCACGTGAAATGTCCGGCATCATCAACCTTTTCCTTGCCTTCTGCGTCGCCGCAGCGGCCTCCCTGTTTTACTCGGGCGATTTCAAGAGGGCACCGTTCGTGCCAATCAGTCGGTCCAGTGCCGGTCTCCTCGCCACAACTGAGGCACACGGAACGCTCGCTCCGCCTTTTCATTTCGAGGATCTCGATGAGGAGTTCTCACCCAGAACCCCGCGCCTCTAGCTAACAAGCACCGGCTGCGATCGATCTCGACCACCCCTTCCTCCTATACGCTGCCTCCCTTGCTGGCCTCAGGTCTCGTTCTATCGCCCCTGTGCGCACGAGTGGCGGAGTATGTTGACGCTACCTTCGAAGGTGCCACCACCTTGATTGGCGCATTGGATCCGTGATCAGGCTGTCAGAAAAGACCGACGGATTGGGCCGGTGCCTTCCTCATCGCGACGATGTGCAGCGATGAATAATTTCGAGAAGGCGGTCACAAGACCGCTCGACATATTGCTGAGGACACGTGGCAACGCCCAAAAGCAGACCGGGTTTCGCGAAGGCCGGCGACGCGTGCCATACCGACAAGGGTGCCGGTGCCAGGCCGAACGGTAGCGTTTCGCGCACGATGGAAACATCCGGCGCGCCATCGGGGAGGCGCAACAGAACGGCCAGACCCGCCGTATCAACGATTATCCCGTCTGCGCGCGCCTCCAGACACCGCAGCAATGCGTCTCGGCGTGCCGTGTATGCGCGTTTCGTGCGCCGCAGATGCCGCAAGAAATGCCCCTCGCAAATAAACTCCGCGGTGGCGAGTTGTACGGATGGCCCGGGCGGAGGCGCCAAACATGCCGCCACCTCGGCGAAGCGGGCTTCCAGAGACCGCGGCACGAGGACAAAGCCGAGGCGCAATGTCGGACTTATGGTCTTGCTGAACGAGCCGATATGGATGACCCGGCCTGCACGATCAATCGAGGCGAGTGCCGGCGCGGCGCGGCCTGTCAGTTGCAACTCGCCCAAATAATCATCCTCGATTACCCAAGCTCCCGCCTGATCCGCCCAATCAAGAAGATGCAGCCGTCGCCCGAGCGAAAGCGTCATTCCAGTTGGAGCCTGCTGTCCAGGTGTCACAACGACTAGCCCCGCGTCCGGAGCGATGCGAAGGCCGTAGTCGACATCGATGCCGTCGGCGTCAACCGGGACAGGGACAGGCAACAATCTCGCCAACTCAAGCCCGCGCCGCGTGAACGGAAATCCAGGATCCTCCATCCATGCCTTGCGTCCTTCGAGCCCAAGCGCGTGGAGGGTCAATCCAAGGCCGCTGGCAAAACCGCAAGTGATGAGGATCTGAGAGGGCAAACACTCGATCCCGCGCGCAATGGCAAGATAGGCGGCGATCTCTCGCCGCAGCTCGAGTTCGCCGCGTGGGTCCGGATACATCGCCGGTGCGCTCGCCTCGGCGCGCACACTTTGGGACCGGATCCTGGCGAAGAGTTTTGCGGGAAAGGTCTCCTTCGCCGGCACGCCCATCTGGAAGATTGCCGGGCCCGCGATCATCTCCTGATACCGCTCCATGAAGGAGCCAGGCTCCGGTGGGGAATCCTGTCGCCGGGATAGGATCGGTCGCTCCGTTACACGCGTTCCCGTTGCGCGAGATGCAACGATAAGCTGAGCCGCCGCCAGTTTATCGTAGGCCAGCCGAACGGTGCCACGGGCGACGCCAAGTTGGGCCGCCAAGTCTATCCAGGAGGGTAGGCGCGCGCCTGATGCCAATACGCCACTGTCGATCGCGGCAGTGATGCCCATGCAGATCTGGTCCGCCAGCGGGGTCTTCGCAGTGCGATCAATCTGCAGCTCAAGCGGTTTAGCCATTCCGTCCCGTGGTACAAGATTTTCGTGCGTTCCTGGTGCTTAATACAGGACCAGTCGAGGGGTATTTATAGCGAGTAGATGAACAGGCCACAAAGGAGAAATGTCATCATGAATGCACGATCCATCATCGGTGCAGCCTGCGCCGCAGTCGCCATGGCCGTTGCGATGCCCGTCGCCGCGCATGATCCCCTCGAAACAGTTACGCCGGCCTTCGAGCAGAATATTCCGAACATTCCCGGCAAGTCGGTTCGCGCCGTGGTCGTCGATTACGGTCCAGGCGGAGCGTCACTGCCACATGTCCATGCAAAATCGGCGTTCATTTTTGCCTATGTTCTGTCGGGAGAAATCGAGTCACAGGTGAACGATGAGCCCAAGAGGACCTATCGTCCCGGCGAAAGCTTCTACGAGACCCCTGGCTCCAGCCACCTCGTAAGCCGCAACGCGAGCAAGACCGAACCCGCGAAGCTTCTGGCTGTCTTTGTCGTCGACACCGACGACAAGGAACTGACCACCACAGCCAAAGCAAAGGAATGAACCGATGTCAGCCCGTCTGGACTATAACCAAATCGCTCCTGCCGGCGCGAAAGCGCTGGGCGGTGTCTACGGTTACGTCATGCAAAGCGGCCTCCCATCCGTTTTGCTCGAGCTGGTCTATCTGCGTGTTTCCCAGATCAACAACTGTGCCTATTGTCTCGACATGCACACGCGGGATCTTTTGAAGAAGGGGCAGCAGATCGAGAAGATCGCGTTGCTTCAAGCCTGGCGGGAAGCCGGCCCTCTCTTCGACGAGCGCGAGCGTGCGGCGCTCGCATGGGCCGAAACAGTGACGCGCGTGGCAGAGACGGGTGTGCCTAGTGACGCCTATGACGCTGTCAGCGCCGTCTTCAGCGAACGCGAACGCGTCGATCTCACGATCGCGATCAGCCTCATGAACGCCTACAATCGGATGGCCATAAGCTTCAGGAATGTGCCCCACGCGGCGATTGGCAGATAGCCTCGAAACAGCGCTCGCGGTGGAGCCCGGGCTGTTTCACTGTGAGCAGCGCGCTCGTCACTGCACTAACATCGAGAGGAAAACACATGCCGGATGTCTCAAAGACCTTCTCAGGAAAGGCATGGCGCGTCCATCAGTTCGGGCCGCCAGATGTAATGCAGTTGGAGCGCGTGGACACTCCAGAGCCAGGGATGAACGAGGTCATCGTCAAGGTCCATGCGGCTGGTGTTGGCCCTTGGGATGGGTGGATTCGCGCCGGCAACAGCGCCCTGCCCCAGCCTCTCCCGCTCATTCTCGGTTCGGACATCTCAGGCGAGGTCGTCGCGGTCGGCGCTGGGGTCCCGCGGTTCAAGGCTGGAGATGATGTCTATGGCGTCACCAACAAGCGCTTTTGTGGTGGATACGCGCAATACGCAGTCGCCAGTGCTTCCATGCTCGATCACAAACCAGTGCTGATTGACCACGTCGCTGCGGCATCGCTGCCCGTGATCGCGGTGACAGCATGGCAGGCACTTTTCGATCAGGCTGGTTTGGAAAGGGGCCAAACTGTGCTGATCCACGGTTCGGCGGGAAACGTCGGCGCCTATGCCGTGCAATTCGCCAGAGAAGCGGGCCTTCGGACAGTGTGCACCGCCGCGTCAGGTGACATCGAAAGCGTTGTTGCTCTCGGTGGCGAAACGGTCATCGACTATACAAAAACCAGATTTGAGGACGAAATTCGCGATGTCGATGCCGTCATCGATCTGGTGGGCGGAGAAACCCAAACGCGATCGTTCCGGGTGCTGAAAAAGGGAGGGCGATTGATTTCGGCCGTTTCGGTTCCGGACCAGGCTCTGGCCGCACAGCACCAGGTCCTGTCCAAATTTTTTCTCGTCGACGTATCGACCGAAAGCCTTGCCCGCATCTCCTCTCTCGTCTCCCGAGGTGCCCTCCGGATGAATGTCGGGGCGACATTACGGTTTGAGCAAGCGAAGGACGCGCACTTGATGCTCGAAGGCGAGCTGCCGAGACCGAAGGGAAAAATCGTCCTGGCAATGGGTGAAGCCAACTGACGAAAATCGCGCCAGGCTACCGGAGAAATGGAATGATGGGTCGCTTCAACAGGCCCTTCTTCCGTGGAACACACGGATCGCCAGAACGACCCCGGCGATCAGTATCGCAACGCCGGCGCCTTCCAAAACCGTCGGTATTCGAGCATGGACAATGAGCCCACCAATGACGCCGAAGGCCGTTTCTGAAACGATCAATTGAGCCGCCAGCGCGACCGGCAGGCTGCGCGCGGCCACATTCCAGGTCCAGACGCCGCCAACTGTCGCCACCAGAGCGAGCGACACACCCCACAGGTACAATGGTGCAGCGGTGCCCCATCCGAAACCAAGCTTGGGAAGCTGGAACAGCCCCATCGCTGCGCCAATCGGGTAGAAAACCAGCATCAAAATGCCGCCGCCGATGAGGATGAGAGCCGACCACACACCTGAAGGCATGCCCGGTCTGGCGGCCAGTGCTGCCTGGTTAGCAATGGCAAACCATACCCACAACACGACGGCTGCGATAGAAAGTGGAACCCCAATCCAGAGTGAACGCACAGAATCCAATCCGACCTCGGTGAACGCGGCGCTGTTGACAAGAACAAGACCGAACAACACCAGCATGAGCGGCATCATCAAAAATCGCCACGGCAGGGATCCCTGCCGCCGATTGCCGATGAGGGCCAGAACGATCGGGACAAGTCCGAGGAATGCGGGCGCAATCACCGGCCCGGCATAGATGGCCGCGCCCGTAACCGTGAGGAAATAGCCGACATAGCCGATGAAGGCGAGCCACGTGGCGATGAGCCAGTTGCCGGGGGTAAGGTACTGCGCCACCCCCTTGGTGATCACCAAGATATACACGCCAACCACCGCCGAAACGACATGGCGGATCAGAGCAAAATCGAAGGTAGAGTAATCGCCGATGACGAACGGCACGATGAAGTTGAGGGAAAAGGCGAATGCGGCAAAAATCGCCGCGAAAACGCCGATATAAAACTGCCTGTCCATAACTGGCCCCGATCTGCCAAGCCAAGCGAGGCGGTCCCGCCGTCTGCTCGTTCCATGGCCAATGTTTCTCTATGCTACACAGCGATAGAGCCTTCGCGCTTCCCTTGATCTAAGACGTTCGTTCGAGGGCACTGCCGGGCGTCGACGTTGTCGCCCGTGTGCCCTCAATGGTGGTCAGTTGGCCAGGTAGCGGTCGGCGGGTTTGTTCGTAGACAGATTGTCGGCCATCGCCTGGCGGGCAGCCTCGAAGGTGTCCCACTGGCCGACATCGTGAAGGCTGGGGATCGTAACGAATTCGTTGCGGGCGAGACCCATGAGCGCGGCGTCGACCAAGGCATCGGCCGGCATGACGATTTCCTGGGGCAAGTGCTGCACGGGCAAGCCGGCGATATCCCAGAAGTCGGTCGCAGTGGCGCCTGGCAACACGACCTGCACATGAACGTTGCTGTCGGCGAGCTCCTGACGCAGGCTCTGGCTGAAGGCGAGAACAAAGGCCTTCGTGCCGCCGTAGACGCCATTCAGTCTCTCAGGTGCAACCGCCACGATCGAAGCGATATTGATGATGGTGCCCCTGTTCCGCTCGACGAAGGCAGGCTGCGGCATAGGTGAGGCGCATCAGAGCGTCGACGTTGAGTGCGATCATCGCGCTCATGGCGTGAGCGTTAGATTGGAGCAGAGGCGCAGTTGCGCCGACGCCGGCATTATTGACCAGCATGGTTATCCGCGGATCACCGGCGATCTGCGCCGCGACCCGCGCCACATCGTCCGCGACCGTCAGGTCGGCCGTGACCGTTTCAACCGTGCGGCCCGTCTGCTCGTGAATGGTTGCAGCAGCTCGCCGCAGCCGATCGCCGTTTCGCGCGACGAGGATCAGATCATAACCCTTCCGAGCCAGGCGATCAGCGTAAAGCGCACCGATACCGCTCGATGCACCGGTAATGACAGCTTTTCCCAACGTCTCTTGCATCGTCGTTCCTCTCTGATTGTGGTGAAAGCAGGCCGTCATCGCTGGCGAGCTTCGGTCTCTGCTCATGCCCTTTAGATTAGGCTGGACACCCAGCGACCGGTACTGAGGGGAAATGAGAGCCAGCCTCTCGTTTCGTAGTCTCGGGTCAGACAAGGCGCCGATATCGCGGCGCCAACTCGCCATTCACGAGATCATCGAGCAGCGTCTTGCGCGCGTGTTCGTACCGCGCCCATTGGCTTGCCTTCGCCAGAGAGGGAATGGTCAGCGGCTCGCGACGGTCGAATCCGACCAATGCGGCATCCACCACGTCGGCGGCACTCATCATTCCGGGCAGAAGTTCGGCTTCACATCCCGCAAATGGCCAGACATCGGTGCGGATTGCGGCGGTCAGAACCAATTGTACATAAACGCCGTGATGTCCCAGTTCGTGTTGCATCGTGCGGGCCAGGGCGATCAGGAAGGCCTTGCTCGCGCCATAGACGCCGGTTGCAGTTTCGGGTGCGATGCCGACGGCCGACGCCACGTTGATAATCGCACCGTGGCGCCGAAGGGCCATGCTCCGGGCGGCGGCCGCCGAAATGCGCGTGTATGCCCTCACATTCGTGCCAATCAGGCGGTCGAGATCTGCCGCAGAAGCTTCGGCCAGTGACTTGCCGGGAGGCAGGCCGAGATTATTGACGACGACGTCAAAGCCGGTTCCTCGCGCGAAACTGGCTTCCACGTCATCCAGGCCGCGATCGGTGCAAAGGTTTGGAGTGATGATCTCGACCGCCGCATCGGTTTCGGCTTGCAGAATACGCGCAAGCGCGGCTGGTCGATCAGCACCATTTGCAAGCATCACAACATCGTATCCGCGGCGCGCCAGCCGATCGGCATAAAGGAGACCGATCGCGCATGACGCGTAGGTCACAAGGGCCTTCGGGTGCGTTCGCGACATGACATTTCGTCCTTTCGCGACCGGTGTATGTCATTCCGCCCCGTTTGGGACTTGCCGACATCAAGAGGCTGCCTCTCGCATTCTTGCTCTACCGGCCGCGGGCGTGGCGCTCAATTCTTATGCCAGGTCCTGAGCGCGTCGCTGACGACAAGCAGGCTGATTGAGCCACTATTTCCGAGCCTTCTGGGAGAAAGACATGCACATACATCTGAAACGGAAAATCGCATTCGCCCTGTCGATGGGCGTCGTGACGACGGGGATCATCTCCTTCTCGCTTCTCGCCTTCAATCTGGGCTTTTCGAATGGATTTGTCCTGACGTGGCTGCGTTCCTGGGGGATCGGCTACGTGATCGTCATTCCCGCAATCCTCCTGATCGGCCCTCGCCTTCAGGCGCAAGTCGATCGCCTGGTCTACTGATCTGACGCTACATTGAGGAAACTGACATGCCAAAATCATCCATTCGGACGTTGTTTGCAGCCGCCGCGGTGCTTTGCTCGGCCATCGCACCGGCAAGCGCCGAAGACACCCGGCAACCAAAGGCCAACATCGACTTCCTGAAGATCGATGCAGACATCACGCTTAGAAGAATGGTGGTGCACAACCCGAGACCGAAAGGGACCGTTCTCTTCCTGCATGGGTTTCCGGAGACCCTCTATGCCTGGAAAGATGTTTCGCTCGCCCTTGGCAATGACTACGAGGTTCATGCTTTCGACTGGCCAGGCTACGGCCTCTCATCAAGGCCAGCGGTCGACAGATTTTCCTATGCACCCAAGGACTACGCGCGCGTCTTGAACGAATACGTGGCGAAGGCGGATATCGACACATCGAAGCTGACGATCTACGCAACCGACATCGGAGCCCTGCCGGCGCTTCTCCTGGCGTTGGAAAACCCTGATATCGCCAGGACGATCATTGTCGGTGACTTCGCTCCCTTCAACAGGCCCCAATACATGTACGAGAGCCTGCAAAGCCTGAAGGTGGCGGGAGCGACCGGTCAGGCGCGTGCCCAGCTGAACAAGAATCGCGCGGATATCCTCGAGAACGCCTTCAGACGAGGCCTGCCCAAGGAAGCGCAGTTCGAGGTTTCGCAGGAATTCAAGGACGACATGGCCAACGGCTGGAACCACGGCGCTATGACGACGGCAGACGCTTTCTCATACTACTATTCTCACTTCACGCGGGACCAGGACTATTTTGAATCGCAATTGGCCCGGTTCAAAACACCCGTAAATGTGGTTTGGGGTGAGAACGACCTCTACATCAAGAAGGAAATGGGGCTCGAACTCGCCTCAAGGCTCCCCGCAAAACTCAATCTTCTTGCCGGCGTTGGGCATTACCCTCATCTGCAGAGCCCGAAGCAAACGATCGAAGAGGTTCGAGCTTCATTTCGGTGACGGGGCGTAGCTATCAGGCGGCCGATCCATACTCGCTGCAAGTCGTCCGAAGCCGCGGCAGGGCCCAGTCGATGAAGGCGCGCACCTTAAGTGCGAGAAGCCCTTGACGCGAATAAACGATGTGGATCGGTTTCGCCTCGCCGCCATAACCTTGCAGGATCGGCACAAGCGCACCGGTGGAGAGCTCCTCCGGTACCTGGTAGTCGAAGACCCGGGCGATGCCCACGCCACCTAACGCGGCGGCAACACAATTTGCCGCCGTGTTGACTTCGAGCCGGGTGATCGGAAGAGCTTCGATCAGTTTACCGTCGACGTCAAATCCCCAGAAGAACGAGCGGTTGTTGAACATGATGCCGTCATGCTTCGGCAGGTCGCTCGGATGCTCAGGCACGCCATGCCGCTTGAGATAAGCTGGACTGGCAACCGTCAGAAGGCGAAACTCGCCAGCCTTGACTGCGTAAAGAGAGCTGTCGGCAAGTTCCCCGAGACGAATGGCAACATCCACCTGCTCGTTGACGAGATTGACTGAGCGGTCCAACGACAAGATGTTCAAGGAGACTTCCGGGTGCTTGTCCATGAAGTCCAATGCAATCGGCAGCACGTAGCGGCTTCCGAACTCCACCGGCATCGTGATCGTCAACGTTCCGCGCGGTGTTTGATATTCACCCGAGGCGCGTCGCTCGGCCTCCTCCAGGTCCGCCACGATCTTCCGCGCCGCTTCGACATAATCACGACCGGCATCAGTCAGTTGCAGGTTTCGGCTTGTGCGAATGATTAGGTTTGCACCGAGGTGCCGCTCGAGATCAGCGACTTTGCGGCTGACACTCGGCAAGGGAGCATTCAGCTTGCGGCTGCCAGCCGACAAACTTCCGGCGTCGACCACCGCAAGCAGTACCCGCATAGCATCAAGTCGATCCATTGGACCCCGCGGCTAGAGCATCCCGCTTTCAAGTGGCATCACCGAAAGCGGATAAGATGCTCTAGATTCAAAGTGCTAGAGCGTCCTTTGTGCGTTCATCTGAACGCACAAAGGACGCTCTAGAGTTTGCCCATAGGTACTGCATTCGTCCGAAGGTGACTACAGCGCCGCGCGTCTTATTAGACGCGCAAAGATCGCTGTAGCACTTTGAATTACCACATGTTTCCTTAAATCGAATAGGATTTAAGGAAACATGCAGTAGGGATTGCAGCCGGCCATCGGCCCTGACCGGACGTCTGGAAGCAACACACCTCGTGGAGGGGCAGTCGAATCCTTAGCTCTTCTCGACCTGTTCCGCGAGCCGTCGAAGCCCTGGCAGATCGCAGAGAAGCAGCTTCTGTCGTCCGCCCTGCACCAGTCCCCGTCCCTCCCACGCGCTGAGAATGCGCGAGACAGTGTGGAGCGTCGTTCCGGTCATTTCGGCAATGTCCTGGCGGGATATGGGAAAGTCGATGCGCACCCCGAGCTCTTCGCGTTTTCCGGCCTGTTCGGCCAAGCGCAGAACTGCGTGCGCGACGCGGCGTTCGACCTCCTCGGTCGACATCTCACGGATGCGGGTATGGGCCTCGTCGAGCCGCTGACCGATCGTGTGCATCGCATTGATGGCCAGATGCGGATTGCTCTCGACGAAAACATTCCAGAGTTCGGTCGGCCAGGCGAGGACGAGGCTTTCCGTTGCCGTCATCGCCGTGCCCGGATAGTCGCTGCGCTGCAGCGCGCGGGCAAAGCCGAACAGATCGCCCGGATTGACGACACGGACGATGATCTGCTGGCCGTCGCGGGTGACCTGGGTGACCTTAAGGCGTCCGTGCAGGAGCAGGTAGAACGAATCCGCCGCAGCCCCCTGCTCGAAGACGGCCTCATTCTGGGGCACGCGCCGCACGGTCGCGTGCGCCAGGAGCTTGTCCAGCTCCTGATCGCTCATCTTCTGAAACAGCGGGAGTGATTTGACGAGTGTTCGGTCCAGTGCAGCCACGTCGTTTCCTGTCTCCTGCGGATCGGCGATGCGGCTGCTATATCACGTGCGATAGGGAGGAAGAAGCGGACAACACCCTTTCGCCGCCCTTAAGCGGCGATAATCAAGGCCCCGCGCTGTTACACCGCACCGGGAAAACGGCGCTCGAAGGCGTACAGCATGTCCGCATACCAACGATCGTCGCGAACCAGGCGGAAGCCGAGATTGTCCGGCGGCACGCCGACCGCGCAACCGCCGCTCTTCGGATCGCGAATGAAAAAGCTCATCGACGCACGGTGCTTGCCGTCGACGACGTAGATGCCGCAGGCTGGCGATATCTTTAGCACCTCACCATCCGCATCGATCGTGACGCGACGGTGGCAGGTCTGCGTCCATTCCCAGACATTGCCGTCGAGATCGGCGACGCCGAATTCGTTCTCGCCGAACGTGCCCGACGGTTGCGGCATTGGGTTCTTCGACTTCTGCCGTGTCGATTCGCGCTCGTAGTCGGCAAGCCATCTCAGCGCCGGGTTGTCCTTGCTGCCGTCAATGCCGAGCGCGTCGTCGGGAAATTTCCGGCCGGCCGCAAAGGCCCATTGCCGATCGGTCGGCAAACGCCAGACCTGCCCCGTCTTTTCCGTCAGCCAGGCGGCATAATTGCTGGCGTCGGTGTAGTTGACGCCGGTCATCGGCGTATCATTGCCGAGGCTTGCCGCCGGCTCACCCTTTTCGCAAGCGCCGTCTTCGACGCATCGCTGATAGTCCGTGCGGCTAACCTGGTACTTCATGATCCTGAACGGTTTCGCGAGCGTCGCATCAACCAGCGGTGCATCGACGGCAAAGCCATTCTTGATGAAGTGGCCTTCGGCCCGGTATTCCATGCGGCGCGGCTCGATCGTCACTGTCACTGGCGCTTCGATGCGGGTGTCGACCGTTGCGTCGAGGTCATCCAGCAGCCCGACCTTGGCCGAAAGCACCCCGCCGATGGCAACCAGCAGCAAGGCTGGAACGGCGACGGAAAACACCGAAACCGAATTCTTGTGACGTCTATCGCGCATGTTCTTCCCCTTCTATTGGCATGCGCCGACGGATCCGGCGCATGCCCTTGTCGCTGCCTCACGCTGCCCAAAGACCTCTTCGGGCAACGCGGCCGATTGTCATGTCGGGGCTACATCGAAGCCGGCTTGACGACCGAGGTCATCAGATCGTCGTTCCACTCGCCGGTGACCTTGAAGTGTCCGGCCGCGCCCAGTTCGAAGGCCTCGATCAGGTTGTGGTTGACGTAGGCATAGATGCCCGGCTGCCGGAATGTGTAGAAGGCCGCGCCGGCGGTGCCGCCCGGAATGAACCAGGTTTCCTGATCGAGCTCGGGCGGATTACGGAATTTGCCGGTTGCCCAGACATAGTCGCCGTGTCCACCGATCAGGTGTGGCCGTGTATCGCGGTTGGCCTGGGAGTGGATGACGAGCACATGTTCGCCAACGGCCGCTGTCAGCGCCTTCTCGCCGGTCAGCGCTCCGACCGCGCCATTGAAGACGACGTGGGTCGGGGTCAGCGTGCGCATCACCTTGACGGTATCTTCATAGGCTTCGCCGGGCGTTTCGTATTTCTTGTAGTTGCCGGCTTCGTCGCGCGGGATGTAGAAATCCTGCTCGCCCACGTAGTAGACCTTGTCATAGGTCAGCGGCTGTCCCTTCTCATCCTTAAGCCCGTCACGCGGCAGCACCATGATGGCGCCGTTCATGCCCGACGTGACGTGCCAGGGCACCATGCCTTCCGGCGCGCAATGGTAGACGAAGACGCCAGGCTTGGTCGCCTTGAAGCGCAAGGTCGTCTCCTCGCCGGGATTGACCTGCGTCAGGCCGCCACCGCCCAAGGCCCCCGTTGCTGCGTGAAAGTCGATATTGTGCAGCAGCGTGTTGGTGGCGGGGTTGATCAATCTGAGTTCGACATAGTCGTTCTCGTGGACGACCATCAGCGGACCGGGAACCGAGCCATTGAAGGTCATGGCGTGCACTTCGGTGCCGTCGCCGTCAATGACCAGCTTCTTTTCTTCGATGGTCATGGTGAACTCAACCACGCGCGGGCCGGTCTTGGCGACCTGATCGTGAGCATGAACGAAGGGCGGAGCGACGAGGTCGACCTTGACCCGTTCCAGTGTCGCAATGTCGACCGGCGCCGTGTCCGCTGCCGCGGGAGCGGCGGCCGTTGCGGCCTGGGTCGAGGTCGCCGTCAGGATCGGCGTCAGCGCGCCAGCGAAGGCGGCGCCGGCCAGAATCGTCCGGCGAGTCATCTGCAGCTGTTCTGTCATCATTGCTCTCCTTGGGCATGACCGCGCGACCGGAGTGGCCGTCCGAAAATCATGCCGAAATTCAACGTGTTACGGTGTCCTCTGCCGTCCCTGGCGGGCTCACCTCAGGTTTTGACCACCGGTTTTTCAGTAGTCATGCCTCAAGTAGAACCGAGAGCGAATGACGTCTTTGTCTTGGAACAAATCGCCCCGGAAAGTGGATGTTTTTCTGCAAATCTTCGCGGGGGCGGCGTTCGCCAGGCTCTATAATTGCGTTTTCGCAAAGATGCCTCGGCAAGCCCCGGATAAATCGATCCCATCCACCCGTCCGCTCGACGAAAGAACAGGATCGAACAATGTTTAGTTACTTCAGCAAACCAAGGCCCAGCGGAGGAATCCCGCGCGGAATCGCCACCACCGGTCCCGTTCTCTTTTCCTATGGCTTCAGACCCTTCTTCCTCGGCGCCAGTCTCTGGGCGATCTTCGCCATGGCCGGATGGATTGCCGCCCTTACCACGGGTATCGACATTGCCGGCGAATATGGCCCTGCCCATTGGCACGCACACGAGATGCTCTTCGGGTTCTCATCCGCCGTACTCGCAGGCTTCCTTTTGACCGCTGTTCCGAACTGGACCGGCAGGCTGCCAGTTTCTGGCAGGCCGCTCGCCTACCTGTTCGCCCTGTGGGTTGCCGGGCGGCTGGCGCTGCTTGCAACCGATGTTATCGGATTGAAGTTCGCAGTGATCATCGAGGCCGCCTTCATGCCGGCGTTGCTCGCGATCTGCGCGCGCGAAATCATCGTCGGTCGGAAGTGGAAAGATCTGAAAATCGTCGGCGGTCTGGTTCTTCTTTCAGCCGCCAATGCGTGGTTCCATATCTCCGTCGTCCGTGAGCTCGACGTCGACGCGGCGGCACGGCTGGCGATCGGCGCTTATGTCATGCTGATCATGATTGTCGGCGGCAGAATTCTGCCAAGCTTCACCCGCAACTGGCTGAACAAGTTCGGCCGGACCGACTTTCCGGTTCCCTATAACCGCTTTGACACAGTGACGATTCTCGTCGGCGTCGCTGCTCTTGTCTGCTGGACCTTCGCGCCGCAACACATCGTCACGGCTACGGTAGCGTCCGCCGCCTCGTTGCTGCAGGCGGCCCGGCTTATCCGCTGGCGCGGGTGGACCACGTGGCCGGACAAGATCGTGTTCGTCCTGCACGCGGCCTATGCCTTCGTTCCACTCGGCTTTGCCGCCGTTGCGGCAGGCGCGGTCAGCGCTCTCGACGCGTACCCCGTCATGCATGTGATGACCGTTGGGGTCATAGCCTGCATGATGCTGGCCGTCATGACGCGCGCAAGCCGCGGACACACCGGACGGCCATTGGCTGCATCGAACCTCAGCTGCGCCTCTTACATCGCCATCATCGGCGCGGCGCTGGCGCGCCCCTTCGCCGAGATCCTGCCGGCGCACTATCATCACCTGCTCGCGCTATCGGGAGCACTCTGGATCACAGCCTTTGCGCTGTTCTGCATCGAATACGGTCCGATGCTGGTTCGCGCCCGGCGCGCGCCACGGGGTGCTGCCTAGCGCCCCGAGTAAGTTGGTTCTGCATAACCAAAAAAGAAGGTTGCCTCCGCTGCGGCAACCTTCCGACGAGGCCATGTACTCATAAAGACGCCGCCCCGCAGGATCGAAGCTTGTGCCTCCGACAGCGGACGTGAGGCGAACCTCTCGAAAATCGCTAGCGCAGCCAATAACCGGTCATTGGCTGCGCTGAAAAAAGCGATGGGGGCAGAAACACTTGCCACGGCGGCAGACGCAAGAAATCTAGCACTCATGCAGTGCCTGTGGTTCATTTCTTCGGTGACTTCCCAGCGGGGCGGGTGTCGGACCGTATGCAAAACATCCGGAACCCGCGGCGCGTGTTCAATCAACCCTCTCGAAGTCGCCTGGCTTCCAACTCTTGTCGAACCATGGCTCCAATGGAGCATACAGCCGCAACAGCGAATTCCAGCCCTTGCCGGGTATGGTTTGAACCCAGTTTCCCTCTTGTCCCGACGGAGCCTCTGGAGAGAACCAGACTGTCACCGAACCGTCCTCGTTCTTCTTGATGCCCGGCTGATTGCTGTCGATGCCTGCGAGCTTCTGGTCAGTCTCCAGCATTGATCTGGTCTGATTGTCATACACCGTGAACGACCAGAACTGTCCGACCGGAACGGGGGCAGGCAAGGTGATTTTGTATGTCTTGCTGCCGTCGAGATAGGTTCCGGTCGAGTCCCTGACCGCAAACGCGTAGGCTGAGCCGGTGCCGGGCTTCGCATCTGCCATCGCAGGTGTGATCCCCGTCGCCGCGTAGTGGAACATCGTGCGCGCGTCGAGCATGCGTTCGCCGTCGTTCAGGAACTGATAGCTGTTGCCGATGAAGCCATTGTTCCATTGACGGTCGGGGTAAAATTTCGCGCGTTCATCGCGGGGAGCAAAGACCATGGACCGGGCCGTCGCATTGCCGACCGCAACAGCCTCGGTGAGGATTGCCCTCATGCGGGTATCAGGCGCGAACGGCTTGCCCTTCTTTATGCCAATAGATGCGAACAGGCCGACAATTTCGGGATCGAATGCATCGCCCGGCTCGGTCTGGATGACGCTGTTCAGCTCCTCGTAGAAATGGAAGTCATTGGCATGGACCGTATTCATCTGCTTGCCTGAGATGTTGATAAAGGTGGTTTCCGGCGGCTCCTTGCCCGCCGACAGCCGATAGACACGCGCATGGTCCTTCACGCTCCTGACTGCCGCAGCGATGTCGAACCTGAACGGTGCTGTGGTTCAGATGATTGACAGCACAGTGCGCACCAGCACGCTACATGCCTGCAAGTTTACACGTCCACGACCTAATACCTGGCAGATGCCTCGCGCATCATTTCCGGGGTCCATGGCGGCTCGTAGGTCAGCCGCACTTCGGCATATTCGACGCCGGGAACGTACCAGACGCAGTTCTGCACGGCTTCCTTGAGAAAGGCCGTGGCGGGGCAGGCCTTTATCGTCGTGGTCATCGTTACGCGGACGATGCCGCCATCCTGGACAGCAATGTCGTAGATCAAACCGAGATCCACGACATTGGACCCCATTTCCGGATCGACAATCATCCGCAGGGCGCTGCGTATGCTTTCGACCAGCTCTTCGCGTTCAGTCGGCTGCATTTTCGTGCCCCTTGTGTCCACCGACGCGGATCAGGATGCGATAGGTCTCGCCCGCCGCGTCGAAGTTCCCGGCCCATTTGTGGCCGCGCATGGCAAGTTCGGGATAGAGAAACAACGGTTCACGCGCGAGAAGTGCGAAAAGCACCTCGCCGGCCTGCATCTTTTCCACCACGGCGAGGATGCGAACCATCGGCTCGGGCGGGTCCAGATCCGTCAGGTCGAGCTGGCGCGCGGGATCCGGCCAGGCGTCCAGATCCGTGTCGCCGGCGGAGACCCTGATCTCGTCGACCTGTTCCTCCGGCGTGAATAGAACCTCCCAGTCACCGTTGCCGAGCGGCTGGTCCTGGTGGGCAAAGCCGCGGCCGGCCATGACGCTGAAAAGCGGCACCGGCCTGAACGTTGCAATCAGTTTGAGCGGTTGTCCGGGTGCCAGACCGTCGACGGCGCGCATGATGGCCTGGAACGGATCGCTACCGCTTTTGAGAAGCGGCCGGACGTCGAGTTCGTAGGGGTCTTTGATCATGGTTGTCTCCGTGACTGAAACGATGGGAAGAAGAGATGCGGACGGGCGAAGCCGCCAGGAAGCTGAAGATTGCCGGGCACGTTGCTGAGCCTTCGTGTTGCCACGAATTCCCAAAGCAACGCATTGACCGCAATCAACTGGCCAAGGCTGCTCGCCCGAAACAGCAATGCGTTGTCGAAATAGAGCGCTGTCGAGGCAACGATCACGGTGAGATAGTAGAGGCGAAACCAGAACGCCGCACGCGTTTCGACGACCAGATCCTGAACGCGCGGCGTCGGCATGCGTCCAAGCAGCGCGCCGTAACATTCGAGCCAGGTGATGAAGGGAACGATCTTGTAGAGCTGTGCCAGCCCCATGCCCGTCAGCCAGCCAAAAGTGACGAGATAGACGAGCGGACCGACGCCTTCTTCGATGCGGCCGCTCAAGACCGAAGCTACAAGGAATACGGTCGCGACAATCAGCGCCACGAAAGCGCCGATGCCGGCGCGGCTGTTCAATTCGATGAGCTTGCGTTTGCGCTCGCGGTAGATCCGCACGATGTCCGCCATGTAAATTCCAATGGCGATCACACCGGCGAGCGCCGCACCGACGAGCAGGATCGTCCGCCCGTCCGAACCGGAAAGGATCATCGGCACAATGCAGACGATCATTCCGAGGGCAACAGCACCCAGCGCCCAGACGATCCTGCTGCTATGCCGTTCGCGGTCCGGCGACAGCATGAACATGGTCAAAAGACGGTAGCTGACCCCCATGGTCGTAAAACTCAGCCAGCCGCCCAGCCCCAACGTGGCATGGAGCGAAACACCTTCGAGCGTCAGATCGATCGCGGCCGGCGCATCGGCAAGTCCGGCAAGGACGAATGCGTAGATGCCACCGAGAATGAAGGTCATGACCAGCGAGCCAAGACCAACGGCGACAAACCGCGCGGGCAAGGGCAGCGGTCGCGCCTGCCAAAGCGTCGATGCAAAGATGATGATGAGCAGGCCGAAACCGGCGATCGTCACAGTCGCCCCGAACGGCAGAAGGAGCGGTGAAAGGCTGACGGCGCCTGCGAGGCTGGCAAAACCAAGCACCAGGCTGGTTATGCCGACAACCAGCAGCGCCAGAGCCGGAAAAGCCAGGTTGGGAAACGAAAGCGGCCGACCAACGAGAACAGGCACGAACTGCAGCAGTGCCCCCGCCATCAGCAGGCTGAGCCATCCGAGCGCAATGGTATGGACGAGCGCCAGCGTCTCAGGTGCCTCGATGGAGGAAACCGGATATCCGAAGCCGAGGACCATCATGATCTCGCTGGTGGCAAGAAAGATCAGCGCGGCCGCGAAATAGGACATCGTCCAGCGGGAAAGCGTGGCTCCGAACATCGCGGTTCATCCAGAAGAGTGCATTTCCAGGAAAAGTGCGAAGCGGTTTTCCGGCCGGAAATGCGTAAACACAAAGAGATAGAGCGTTCCTGCGGCTCTGCCTAAACTGGAAACGCCCTAACCGGGACACTCGTATCAGTGGCCGCTGCTGCTGCCGCAGCAGCAATCGCAGCCGGAGGCCTGTTGCCGGCCGATTTCGACCCGCCAGACATCCGGTCCCTTTTCGAGGTAATCCCAGGTGAATTCGCCGGGGTAGCGGCTTTCCAGCTGATAGTGCAGCGGACGCGGATCATGGTCGTTGACGATGATGAAGGAGCCGCCCTCGGCCAGCGCATTGAGCATGCCGAAGATCTTCGGATGGCGCTCCACCGGCGGGATGGTGCGCACGTCGATGAAGGGCTTGGTTTCTGTTTCTGCAGTGGTCATCTCAGTCCGTTCAGGGCGCCGTTGTTGCCTCGGTTTCCGGGAAACGCCGGCGCAAACGGCCCGGATTTGCAAAGGCTAATGCCGACGGCAACGCGACATTTTGTCGAAGCGCAAACAAATCCCGCTTTGCGCCTTCATGCTCGGTTACTTGGCATTTCGCAAAGAACGACGGGGGCACGAGGCCTAGAAACGGGTCGATTGTTTCGACAAGCCGATAGGAACCGCCATGCAGTCCACCGCCCTTTTGAAATATGCCGAGATGCGCTTGCCGCGTTACACCAGCTACCCGACCGCACCGCGCTTTTCCGCCGATGTCGATCGCAAGACCTACGCCGATTGGCTCGGCGCGGTTCCCGCGGATCGCGATGTGTCTCTTTATCTGCACATCCCCTTCTGTCGATCGATGTGCTGGTATTGCGGTTGCCACACCACGATTACCCGGCAGGACGAACCGATCCTCGATTACCTCAACGTGCTGAGGCAGGAGATCGGCATGGTGGCCGATCATGTGTCCGCGCCGCTGCCGATCGGCGAGGTCCATTTCGGCGGCGGGACGCCGACGATCATCGAGCCGGAAGAGTTCCTTTCCCTGATGGCCCTCCTGCGCGAACGCTACCTGTTTGGTCAAAAGACAGGCGTGGCTGTCGAAATCGATCCCCGACGCCTGACCGCAGCCATGGCGCAAGCGCTTGGCGAGGGGGGCGTTGGACGCGCCAGCCTCGGCGTGCAGAGCTTTGACCCGGTCGTCCAGAAGGCGATCAACCGCATTCAGACAGAACAGCAGACGGCGGATGCAGTGGCGCATCTTCGCAAAGCCGGTGTCACCGGAATCAATTTCGACCTGATCTATGGATTGCCGCACCAGACGGTTCGCTCCTGCGTCGAGACGGTCCAGGCGGCAGTGGCGATGCGGCCGGAGCGATTTGCCGTCTTCGGCTACGCGCATGTGCCGTCGTTCAAGAAACACCAGCGCATGATCGACGAGAACGTGCTGCCCGACGCTTCGGCGCGCACCGATCAGGCGCTCGCCATCAGCGAGGCGCTCTGTGAAGCGGGTTACCGCCAGATCGGGCTCGACCACTTCGCCCTGCCCGACGACGATCTCGTGCTCGCGCAATCCTCCGGCACGCTTCGGCGGAATTTTCAGGGCTATACTACGGACAATTGTGAAACGCTGATAGGCTTCGGCGCCTCGGCAATCGGCCGGTCACAAGCCGGCTACGTGCAGAACGAGGTTCCCCCAGGACTTTATGCAAGCCACATCGCGTCTGGACGGCTGGCAACGACCAAAGGCTATCGTTTGACCGATGAGGATCGCCTGCGTGCCGCGATCATCGAGAGACTGATGTGCGACTTCACGGTCGACATCAAGGCAATCGCCACCGCACACGGACGCGACCCGAAGGTCCTTCTCGGTGGCAATGCACGGCTGACGACGATGGCCAATGACGGCGTGCTGGATATCGCCGACGGCGTCATAACGGTAAGCCAGGATCATCGCTTCGTGATCCGCGCCGTGGCCGCAGCATTCGATGCCTATATCGACGACGCGCAACGCACGCACAGCAAGGCGGCCTGAACCTCGGTTGACCACAAACACGAAAAGGCCCGGTCGAGACCGGGCCTTTTCGTGTTGTACCTGACCGTTCTATCCCGCCAGGCTTCGGTAGATCGCCGGCAATGCCGCCGGCAGCCGGGTGATATTGCCGACCAGCGCATAACCGTTCTGGCCGAACATGGCAGGCACATAGGACCTCGCCTCGCGGTCGACGGTGACGGCAAAAGCGCTGATGCCGCTGCGGCGCGCTTCCATCACCGCCCTGCGGCTGTCCTCCAGCGCGAAGCGTCCCTCATAGTGATCGACGTCGTTCGGCTTGCCGTCGGTCAGGACCAAAAGCAGCTTCTTGCGGTTGGGCTGCCTCTGGAGCTCTGATGTGGCATGGCGGATAGCCGCACCGATGCGGGTGTAATATCCCGGCTTCAATGCGGCGATACGGGATTCGACCAGCGGGCCCATCGGCTCGTCGAAAGCTTTGACGCTTTCCACTTTCACCCAGTCGCGCCGCCGCGAGGTGAAAGTGAGGATCGAATGATTGTCGCCGCAGGCCGAAAGGCCATGGGCGAGAATGAGCAGCGCCTCCTTTTCGACGTCCAGCACCCGGCGATTGTCGGACCAGGCATCGGTTGAAAGCGAGACGTCGACCAGGATGGTGACGGCGAGGTCGTGAACCTGCGGGCGGCTCATCAGATGGATGCGATCGCTCCCCTGCCCGCCGGCCGCCAGATCGGTGCGAGCCCGCACCACGGCATCGAGATCGAGATCGGCGCCGTCGATCTGCGCGCGCAGGATCTCGTTGCGCGGACGCAGCACTTCGAACTGGCGCCGTACCCGCCGGATCAGGCTCCTGGTTTCCGGTGTGAGTTCAGCCCGGTCCTCCATGCCCGAGGCTGGGCTGGCCAGCACCCGGCAATGGTCTTTCAGATAGCTCGACGTCCTGTAGTTCCATTCGGGATAGGTCAGTTCTGATGTCAGCGGTGTCGGGTCGACGGCTTCCGGCGGCAGGTCGAGATCAAAGCGGAAACGCGCAGACGGGCGGCCCTTCCGCTCGCCGAGCGTCATCTCGTCAAGATCCTGTGCGGCCTTGTTGTCGTGTTCGTCGCTGTCGTCGGACGGCCGGTCGACATTGACCATCTCGGCCATCGCCAGAATTTTTTCGAAGCGGTTGAGGATGAAGGGGCTACGATCGCCCTTGCGGTTCTCCGGGTTTTCCCTGACGGCCACGTGCCGTTCGGTCTCGGCGATCTGGCTGGAGGCGGCACCTGTTGCCGCCACATCGTCATCGCGTTCGGTAATGGTCTCGGGTCGCAGCAAGGTATCGGGCCACAGCGGCACCGGCAGCAGCGGCAAATATCCCGGCGGCGCGCGATGCGGGAAGATTACCGGCAAAGTCGTATCCGGCTGTCCGGCCGCCTTGCGCAACAGCCGCAGGACACGGTTTTCGACATGCTGCTCTACCGACGGGAGTGAACCGCGCTGGCGCTCGACGAGAACGGCTTCAGCCAGGCGGCAGTATTTATGGCGCATGCCCGGAAATCGCTGAAAGACCTCCGCCACGGTTTCCTGCGCCCGCGACAGATACGTAAGGTCGGCCTGTAACGGGTCGGCCTCATCACGCGGGGCAAGCGGCATGGTCGCCATATAGGCGACCAGCCAGAGATAGAGGTCAATGTTGAGTTTCCGGTCGGGAAAGATGTCGATCTCGCCCGGCAGCATCAACGAGGCGTGATCCCGGCCAGGCTGAACGAGCTTTTCCTCGCCGAGACCCATTTTCTGTCGCCACTTCAGACGGTGGCCAGAGGTGCGGCCGCGTGCGGGAACGATCTGGACCGCGGTCTCGCCGCCGTGTCCCCGAAAGCTGATCGCCAGCATCGGCATCATGTCGGCCAGTTTGACAGCCTGTTCGGGATAACGTCGCCAGGTGCCGGTGTTGCCAATGAACCGGTGCCAGGCGCGCCCGACGGTTTCTTCGAGTTCTAGGAAATCCAGCATGGGCCTGTCCTCAGGCGATCAAGGAGGCGGCGACTTCGAGAAGGGCTGCCCGCACGTCCGGCTCGTCGGTCAGCGGCTCGATCATCGCAGCGCGCACCGCGTCCCTGATCGGCATTCCGGCATCGATCAGGCAGGCGCAATAGACAAGCAGCCGCGTCGAGACGCCCTCCTCGAGATCATGCCCTTTGAGTGCGCGCAGGCGCTGAGCGAGGTTGACGAGTGGCGCGACCTGGCTTGCGGCCAGTCCGCTCTCGCGCGAGACCACTTCGATCTCCTGGTTGCGTGGCAGGAAATCGAACTCGATCGCGACGAAGCGCTGTCGGGTGCTCGGCTTCAGGCTCTTGAGCAGGTTCTGGTAGCCGGGATTGTAGGAGACGACCAGCATGAACGCTGAAGGCGCTTCGAGCAGCTCGCCGGTCCGCTCCAGCGGCAACATGCGGCGGTCGTCTGTCAGCGGATGCAGCACGACGGTGACATCCTTGCGTGCCTCGACGATCTCGTCGAGGTAGCAGATCCCGCCTTCACGCACGGCGCGCGTCAGGGGGCCATCGACCCAGATCGTATCTCCGCCCTTCAACAGGTAGCGTCCGGTCAGATCCGCTGCGGCCAGATCGTCATGGCAGGAGACGGTGGAAAGCGGCAGGCCGAGCTTTGCTGCCATATGGCTGACGAAACGCGTCTTGCCGCAACCGGTCGGCCCCTTGAGCAGAAGCGGCAATTGCCGGACCCAGGCATTCTCGAACAGCGCGCATTCATTGCCGGAGGGGCTATAGGCCGGAATGTCGATCGATACCGGTACCAGGCTTGGTTGAACAATGCTCATGGCATGACTCCGTAAAAAAGGAGGAAGGAGATTGGCCGGTCCGGGTAACCCGGACCGGCACGTTCATTCATTCTGCGGGCTGCATCGATGCGCTCAGCGTCTTGCTGCGTTCCCGGCCGGGGACGAGGATTGCCCAGACGAACATCAGTGCCGAGATCAGCACGAAGACGCCGGAGCCAAGGCGGATCCAGTAGAACAGCGCGAGCTGGTCCTGGACGTCCATGTAGCTTTCACCGAGCACGCGCTGCAGATGGGCCTGCAGCACACCGGCGAAGGTGAGCGCGAAGGTCATCACGGACATGGCCGTGCACATGATCCAGAAGCTGACCATCGAAAGCATCTGGTTATAGGGCGCCCGCCCGCGGATTTCGGGGATCGCATAGGCCATGACCGCAAGGTTGAGCATGACATAGGCACCGAAGAAGGCGAGGTGCCCGTGAGCGGCGGTCACCTGTGTGCCGTGGGTGTAGTAGTTCACCGACGACAGCGTGTGCAGGAAGCCCCAGACGCCGGCGCCGAAGAAGGCCATCACCGAGCAGCCGATCGACCACAGCAGCGCTGCCCTGTTCGGATGCTTGCGACCGGCCTTCCAGGTCATCACGAAGGTGAAGATCACCATGGTGAAGAACGGTGCGACCTCGAGCGTCGAGAACAGCGAACCGATCCACTGCCAGTAGCCCGGCGCGCCGATCCAGTAGTAGTGGTGGCCAGTGCCGAGGATGCCTGAAAACAGTGCCAGGCCGACGATGACATAGAGCCACTTTTCGACGACTTCCCGGTCGATGCCGTTGAGCTTGATCATCAGGAAGGCGAGCACCGAAGCCATGATCAGTTCCCAGACGCCTTCGACCCAGAGATGAACCACGTACCACCAGTACATCTTGTCGAGCGCGAGATTGATCGGATTGTAGAAGGCAAAGAGGAAGAAGATCGCCACACCCCAGAGCCCGAAGATCAGGATGTTGGTGACGGTCGTCTTGCGGCCCTTAAGGACCGTCAGCGTGATGTTATAGAGGAACATCAGAGCGACGATGACGATGCCGACCTTGATCGCGAAGGGTTGTTCGAGAAACTCTCGGCCTTCGTGGATGTGCAGGAGATAGCCGACGACGGCAATCGCAGCCGCGATCAGGAAGATCCAGAACTGCGCGATTGCGATCTTCGTGCTGTAAAGCTCGGTCTCCGCCTCTTCCGGCAGGAGATAATAGGTGGCCCCCATGAAGCCCATCAGCAGCCAGACGATGAGCGCGTTGGTGTGCACCATGCGAACGATGTTGAAAGGCAACAGTTCGGACAAGGTATTGGGAAGGACGTAGATGGTGCCGGCAAGGACGCCGAACAGCACCTGGGCGAGGAACAGGCCGATTGCTCCGTAGAAGTAGAGCATTGCGACCTTCTGGGTCTGGTATTTCATGATTTCACACTCCAATCGCAACGCTTAGCCGGCCTCGTTCGGCGGCCAGTTCTGGGTCTTGATGCGGCTCGTCCACTCCAGGAAATCGGCGAGGTCGTTGAGTTCCTGTTCGGTCAGGTTGAACTGCGGCATCTGGCGGCGCCCTTCGATGCCGCTCGGCTGGGCCGCCATCCAGGCCTTCATCGTCTCGCGCGCACCTTCCGGATCGGTCTCGCCGCCCCAGCGTTTCCAGACATTGCCGAGCTCGGGCGCGAAATAGGCGCCTTCACCGAGAAGCGTGTGGCAGTTGATACAGGCGTTCTTTTCCCAGACGTGCTTGCCGCGGGCGACGGCGTCCGTCAGGGTCGACTCATCGGTCGAAACAGTCCGCATGTAGTAGTGACTGTGGGCGGTAAGCCCGACAAAGATTGCAAAAAAGAAAAAGGACCCGCCGTAAAAGACGTTTCGGGCCCCGGTCTTGGTGAGGCGTTCTGCCATCACGTCATCCTTTCGACTTCGGCCGGCCGCAAACACCGTGGCCGGCTTATCTGATCCCCTCCCCGCTTGGCGCCGCGACGTGCGGCACCGACGAACTGTCGGGGCGCGACCCATGTCTAGGGATTTCCGAAGGGCCTTCTTTGCGTTTTGGCAAACAAGACAGAGAGTGGTTTCAAGCGGATAGCACCACGTCCATCGCAAGCTTGGCCAGGGCCAGAAGCGCAAGCATCATCGGCCAGGCCAAGAGGCCAAACCGCAGGCCAGCCGGCGCCTGACCAAGGCCCATGAAATCGAGGGCAACAAGCCGGCATTTGATCACCGCCAGCACCAGCAGGGCCGCGATCACGAAAGCCGTGCCGCCGCAAATCGTCATGATGGCCATGCCCGAAAGCACGATCGCGATCAGCACGGCAAAGGTATTGCGAAGTCGGCGCGCATTGTGATGGGTCATGGCGTCACGCGAGATAGATGATCGGGAACATCACGATCCAGACAAGGTCGATGACGTGCCAGAGCGTGGTGATCAGAGCGATGTTTCCCGGGCTTGGGCGCCAGGCGACCAACAGCAGAATCACGCTGCCGAAGGCGACATGCAGCAGGTGGAAGCCAGTGATGAGGAAATAGAGCTCGAAGAAGGCGCCGAACTTCGGCAACCCGGCGACGGCGACTTCGGTCGAATATTCGAACAGCTTGATGGCCACGAAGGCGAAACCGAAGAGCGCGGCAAGAACGAGCGCGCGCCGGCGCGTCGGCGTCGAAGCTGCCGGACGCGTCGCCAGAGCCGCCTGCCAGCCGCTGGTCAGAAGAACGAGCGTATTGATACCTGCGAGCAACGGGTTGAGATGTGAACGGGCGGCGGCAAACGCGTCCGCCTGGATGACACCGACCACGAGAAAACCTACGAGCAGGATGCCGAAGGCGGCCAACTCGCTCCACACCAGCACCCAAAGCAGAAGGTCATCCGCGGATGCGTTCTCGTCTGCGTCTTGAACCGGGAGTGCCCGTCCGTCCATGCGCCAACTCCTTTGCCGGAACCGGCCGACACCTAGGCAGGCGGGGATGACCTGTCTTTGCGATTACGCAAAGAGGCCTGGCAACTGGGCTGATAGCAGCAGGATCATTCCAGGAGTTTTTCGATGACAGATGCTCAAATCGGCCTTTCCGTCGCAACCCCGATCATTGTCGGGTTCGCCATCCTTCTCTATCGCATGGGGGTCCTGCAGCGTGCGGCAACGCTGTCGGCTATCCTGTTTTCCGTCGCGATCGCCGTCGTGCTCTTCCTCGACCCGTCGCAATAGCCATGTCGCGGATGTCTCCTCACCAGGCGGTCACCATCCAGTTTGCGAAATGTCAAAGATCGCCCTTTCGATTGCGCCTAGACGTTTGAGGGATGACAAATCTCGCTGACGGAGCTGCCCATGCCCGGACGGACTGCCTTGGAAGAAGGCTATCAGAGCCTACTCGGATTGTGTGATCGCCTCGAGGCGATTGCCGACTCCCTGCCGCGCCGCATCGATGCGGCCGCTTGCAGCGAGATTGCAGAGAAGTTGCCATCGACGCTGCTGGCCGTGCACAGGCTTGAGGATCAGATCCTGTTTCCAGCCATCATGGCGGCAAGAAGCCCCAACGACGGACAGAGGCTGATCGAGCGTTTGCGCGACGAGCACCGGCATGACGGAAAACTGGCCGAGCAAGTCGCCCGCGTCCTCCATGAACTGCTTCACGCGCGCTGCCCGCACAGCTGGGAGGCGATCGGCTACATGCTGCGCGCCTTTTTCGAAACCGTCCGGCGCCATATCGCGACAGAACGGTTGCTCCTTGCTGAGAGGATCTGAGGCCCAGTGATGTACAATTTTCTCGCGGCATTCGCAGTTTTCCTTGCCCTTCATATGGTGCCGGCATTGCCGACGCTGCGTCAGCGGCTGATCACACTATTGGGGCGGCGGACCTATTTCACCGTCTATTCGCTGCTGTCGATCGTCGCGCTCATCTGGGTTTTTCAGGCAGCGCTTGCGCTCGATTTCATCCCGCTCTGGGAGCCGGCCCCGTGGCAGGCGTGGACGACATTCGTCCTCGCGCCACTCGGGCTCTTCCTCGTTCTCGCCGGCCTGTTCAGTGAGAACCCGTTGTCGATCTCCATTTACCAGAGCAACGCCCGGAAGGGAGCGATCGTCAGCGTCACACGTCACCCGGTGCTTTGTGGCTTCCTTCTGTGGGCTCTTGGCCATGTCGTCGCCAATGGCGATCTGCGCTCCCTAGTGCTCTTCGGCGGCTTCGCGCTGTTTGCGCTCGGCGGTTTCCTCATGGTGGAAAAGCGTGTGCGGCGCCGCCTGGCGGACAATTGGTCGATTGCCCAGCAAGGCACCTCGATTTGGCCCTTTGTCGCGATATTGAAAGGTCAGGCGTGCCTGCGTCTCGATCCGGTGATGATCCTGTCAGCCTTCGCGACCGCGGCGATCACGTTCTGGCTGCTCGCCGGTGGCCACTACGTTATGTTCGGGGCAGATCCGCTGTTGCAGGCGTTGCCTTTCGACTGAACCTCCCCCTGCCAGGCGGTCGCAAGCGGGCCGATCGGCAGCGCGAGGAGATCGATCGCCCTTGCGGCGAGATGATCGATGATTGCCTCGACGCTATCAGGCCGATTGTAGAACGCCGGCACCGGCGGCATGACGATCGCTCCCATCTCGGTCACCGCACACATGTTGCGCAAGTGGCCGAGATGCAGCGGCGTTTCGCGCGCCATCAGCACCAGACGACGGCGTTCCTTCAGGTGCACGTCCGCGGCGCGAACGATGAGATTGTCGGCAAGCCCGTTGGCGATCGCAGCAAGCGTGCGCATCGAACAGGGCGCGACGATCATGCCGGCGGTCGGAAACGACCCGCTGGCGATCGCAGCGCCGATATCGTCATGCTCATAGGTCCGGTCCGTCTTCTCCAGCAACCGCAACAGCGCATGTCCGCCAACCTCATGGGCAAGTGTGCGATGGGCCGACGGCGATAGCACCAGATGCATCTCCACTTCCTCGATCTGTGCAAGCCGCTCGGCAATGCGCAACGGTATGGCAGCGCCCGACGCACCGGTGATGCCGACGACAATTCGGTGCCTGCTCATGATGCTTTCCTTTCAAGCCCAAGATCGGCCCAGATGGCATCCACCTGGCGGACGACATCCGGCGTCATGTCGAGCACTCGCCCCCATTCCCGATCGGTCTCGGAACCGATCTTGGTGGTGGCATCCAGCCCGAGCTTGCCGCCGAGACCGGAGCGCGGCGACGCAAAATCGAGATAGTCGATCGGGGTGTCGGCAATGATGGTGACATCGCGGCTGGCATCGAAGCGGGTCGCCAGCGCCCACATGACGTCGGGCCAGTGGCGGACATTGATATCCGGATCGACCGCGATGATCAGCTTGGTGTAGCTGAACTGCGGCAGCATCGACCACAGACCCATCATCAGGCGTTTCGCCTGTCCGGGATAACGCTTGTCGATCGCGACCACCATGGCGCGATACGAACAGGCTTCCGGCGGCAGCCAGAGATCGGTGATCTCGGGGAACTGCTTCTTGGCGAGCGGAATGAACAATGTGTTCATCGCCTCGCCGAGCCGCGAAGGCTCGTCTGGCGGGCGGCCGGTGTAGGTGGAGAGGTAATAGGGGGCACGGCGCGTGGTGATGGCAGAAAGCGTCATGACCGGAAACGGCTCGACCGAATTGTAGTAGCCGGTATGGTCACCATAGGGGCCCTCGTCGGCGGTCTCGGTTGCCGACACCGTTCCCTCAAGCACGATCTCGGCATTTGCCGGCACGGCCAGCGGCACCGATGTGGCGGCGACTAATTGCGTTCGGCTGCGCCGCAGCAATCCGGCAAAGTTGAGCTCGCTCAGCCCCTCCGGCAGCGGCATGACCGAAGCGAGGATCGTCGCAGGATCGGCGCCGATTGCTACGGCAACCGGCATGTCGCGCCCCTGGCGCTGCCACAGGCGATGGTGTCGCGCGCCGCCGCGATGGGCAAGCCAGCGCAGGATCACTCGATCCCGGCCAAGCACCTGCATACGATAGATGCCGACATTGACATCACGCGGATCGTCCGGTGCGCGGGTGATCACCAGTGGCCAGGTGATCAGCGGTGCGGGTTCGCCCGGCCAGCACCATTGGATCGGCAATCGAGCAAGGTCGATGTCCGTACCGCGCCAGACGATGTCTTGGCACGGTGCTGATGTCACATGTTTCGGCCGCATGAAGAGCGCCGAGCGCAACAGCGGCAGCCGGTCCCAGGCGTCGCGCAGCGACCCCGGCGCCCGCGGGTCCCGCAGCTCTGCCAGGTCTCGCGCAAGCGCGGTCAGTCCGCCGTTCTGCAGGCCGAAACCACGTTCGATCCGACGCTCGGTGCCAAAGAGATTGGCCAAGAGCGGGATGTTGTGGATGCGTCCAGACGCATCGACCGGCCGCTCGAAGAGCAAAGCCGGGCCATGATCCGCCAGAATGCGCCGGTGGATCTCCGTCACCTCGTGCACCAGCGACACGGGACGGGAGATACGCTTCAGCTCCCCCTCACGCTCCAGTGCGCAGGCAAAATCCTGAAGCGAGACGAAACCCTTGGCGGGACGGAAGCTCTTGTTCATACCGCCTCTTACGGGCGGCAAATGCCCGATGTCTTTGACGTGGGACAAACAGCGGCGGCGACGCGCCGACTAGCATGCGGCCATTCTTTGCTCCGTTTTCATGCAGGCAGCCCATGACCTTACCCTTTGCGATGACCGCGCCGCTCCGGATCGTGCCAATCCCCCTCTTAGAACACGCCGCGCGGCTCGTCTTTGCCCAGGTCGTCGAGCAGCATCCGGATCTTTTTGACCGGCTCGGGGAGCACGCCGGCAAACGCTATGCGTTCATCCCGACGGACCTTCCGGTAAGCTTTCTGGTCGAGCCGGCCGCCCGGCGCATCTCTGTTCACCGCGCTGCCCATCTGCCGGCCGCTGACGCCTGCATGGGCGGCAAGTTCGTGCTGCTTCTGGCGTTGCTCGAGGGCCAGATCGACGGCGATGCCGTGTTCTTTTCCAGAAGCCTGACGATAACGGGCGACATGGAAGCCATGTTGGCGCTGCGCAACGCGCTCGACGACTGCAATATCGACCTGCCCGCAGATATCGCCCGCATGAGCGGGCCGTTCGCGCCTTTGGTTCTGCGCGCGGCATCTGAGATCAGGACACGCGCATTGTCCGGGGAGGCAGCCAGATGGAACTGATCTGTCCGGCAGGCACGCCGGCTGCCTTTCGCGAGGCCGTCGATGCCGGTGCCGATGCGGTCTATTGCGGCTTTCGCGACGAGACCAATGCACGCAACTTTCCCGGCCTGAACTTTTCGCGCGACGAGCTGAAGACGGCGATCGCCTATGCGCGCCGGCACAAGGTGATGACCTTCGTTGCCATCAACACCTTCATGCGGGCTGGCCACGAAAAGCTCTGGCATGACGCCGTCGACGATGCCGTGCGTCTGGGGGCCGATGCCGTGATCCTCGCCGACTTCGGATTGATGGCCTACACCGCCGAGCGCCACCCTCAGCAGCGGCTACACGTCTCGGTCCAGGCTTCCGCCTCCAACGCCGATGCCGTCAAATTCCTGGTCGAAACCTTCGGAGCGAAGCGCGTCGTGCTTCCGCGTATTCTGACCATTCCGGATATTGCCCGCCTTGCACGGCAGATCAGCTGCGAGATCGAGGTCTTTGTTTTCGGCGGGCTTTGCGTGATGGCAGAAGGCCGCTGCTCGCTGTCGTCCTATGCCACTGGCAAATCGCCCAACATGAACGGAGTCTGCTCGCCGGCAAGCCACGTTCGTTACCGCGAGGATGGCAGCGAACTGGTGTCGGAGCTGGGCGACTACACCATCAACCGATTTCCGGCCGGCGAGGCTGCCGGCTATCCGACGCTCTGCAAGGGACGTTTCGACATTGCCGAGGAGCGTGGCTACGCCTTCGAGGATCCGGTTTCTCTCGATGTCATGGATCATATCGATGCCTTGCGCGATGCCGGCGTCGGCGCACTGAAGATCGAGGGTCGCCAGCGCGGCAAGGCCTATGTCGCCGAGGTTGTTTCAATCATGCGCCGCGCCGTCGCTGCCGATGCGGCCGAAAGGCCCGCCTTGTTGTCACGACTTAGGCGGCTCAGCGAAGGACAGAAGACGACGTCGGGCGCCTATGAAAAGCGGTGGAGGTAACGACATGTCCGCAACAACCCACCCCTCGCTCAGCCTCGGCCCGGTGCTTTACCTCTGGGACGGACCCAAATGGCGCGACTTCTATTTCCGTATCGCCGACGAAGCCCCGGTTGATCATGTCACCCTCGGCGAGGCGGTCTGCTCGAAGCGCCTGCATTTCATCGAGCCGCATGTCGCGGAAGTAATCGAACGGCTGGAAGGCGCCGGCAAGAAGGTCAGCCTTGCCTCGCTTGCACTCGTCACCCTGGAGCGCGAGAGCCAACTCGTGCGCGGTCTGGTGCGCGACAGCATCCACCCGATCGAGGCCAACGATCTGTCCGCGCTCGGGCTCCTTGCCGGCAAACCGCATTCGATCGGACCTCTGATCAACGTCTACAACGGTGCCACCGCGAGACTGCTGGCGTCACGCGGTGCGACCAGCATCTGCCTGCCGCCGGAGTTGCCCATGGCATCAGTGCGCGACATCGTTCGCGATGCGCCTGATGTCGAATTTGAAATCTTCGGCTTTGGCCGCGTGCCGCTGGCAATCTCGGCGCGCTGCGCCCACGCCCGCTCCAAGGGGCTGGTCAAGGACAACTGCCAGTTCATCTGCGGCGAAGACAGCGACGGCCTCATTGTCGAGACGCTCGATCGCCAGCCGTTCCTCACGCTCAATGGGGTCCAGACCCTGTCGCACACCTGCCAGAGCCTGTTGCAGGAGCTTGCCGAACTGGCGGCCGTCGGCGTCAGCCGAATCCGGCTGTCGCCGCAGGACTGCGACATGGTGACGGTCGCCCGTATCTATGAGGACGTTGCAACCGGGCGGATCTCGGCCACAGAGGGGCTCGAACGGCTGGCTATCGCCTATCCCGGCGTGCCGTTGTCGAACGGCTTTCACCATGGCCGATCCGGCGCGTCGTGGATCTCAGCCCCGACCGCCTCACCCTAGGGAGACGCGCATTGGCAGCTGCGTTGATCCACGCGGCCATGGTGCCGACACACGATGCCAACATCGCTGACTTCGTCGGCAGCATCCGCGTCTGATCGATCACGCCACGCTCGTTTGAATTTGCCGGAAGAAAATCGATCAATTGCTCCAGCAGGTCGTGAGGCTTCCTCCGACCGACTGCCTGAGCGAGCCGGTTGACGATCGGCATGCTCAGGCTGATTGGTCGTGGGCTCGGCGCAACCGATTACTCTCCCGATCCCGTTTCTATCCGCTTCTCGGCGGGCGCTGCGGTCTCGTCGCTCAAGCCGTTCTTGAAGCTGCGAATGCCCTTGGCGACGTCGCCCATCAACTCCGGGATCTTGCCGCGCCCGAACAACAGCAACACGACTGCCAGCACGATCACCCAATGCCAGACACTAAAAGATCCCATATCGTTGTTTCCCTGATCCAATGAACCGTTACAATGCCGCGCGGCGATGGCGCCGCTGGCGACAATCGGGAAGCTAGCGGGCCATGAGGCACCGGTCTTTGTCAGGTCGCAAACATTCAAAGCGCGCGGCGCTCGTTCACCAGTCAGTCCGATCTGGTGGTCATTGGCGCTAAACCGCTACCAGAGATTGCCGGCCCGGTGGCATCCTTGTGTCGCCGACGGCGCATCCCGACGAGAAGCGAGCCAAGGCACTGCGCGCAATCGCCGGACTGTTCGACGCGGGGCAACTTCGGACGGATGTCGGCACTGTCCAACCGCTCAAGGAGGCACGGGCTGAGCATTGGTCGGCGCGCGCCCAAGTGAAGAATCAGGATAACCAGTCGTCCATCGGCTGCGCTTCGCCAGTCGCCGACTGCACTTCATCCAGAGCATAGGCATGAATATAGTCGATCTGCATTTCCGCTCCGTCGCCGAAGTCTGCGTTCGGTTCCCCCGCTGCCCCTCCCACCGCCAGATTGACCACCATGTACATGGGGTCGTGCATGTCCGCGGGCGTATCGGCACGCGCCACGGCGACGTCGTCGTAATACCAAACGATTTCATCCTCTTCCCATAGCACGCCGTAGGTGTGAAACCCTTCGGTACTGGCGACCTTGACTGCGGTCGTCTCGCTTGTCTGTTCGCCGGTCTCGTTGCTGTGAACGGTTACGTTGACAATGTTCGGTTGCTGCCCCCGCATCTCGACAACATCGAGTTCGGGGGGCCAGGAGCCATCTGCCGGCAACAGCCAGAACGCCGGCCAAGTGCCGGTTTCGGTCGGCATGTCCGCTCTGATTTCGAAATAGCCGTAGGTCTGCGCAAAGGTCGAGTACGTCGTCAGCATTCCGGACGTGTATTCGTACCCATCGATCTCTGATTCCAGTGCATCCGGCGTCGGCTCTGCCTTAATCGTCAGCACGCCATCTTCGACCGAAAATGGATTGATGGCAGCGGTCTCCGCATGGTCAGGATTGATGTACCACTGCAGTTCGCCGTTGCTGGCCAAGGTTCCGCCTTTTTCAGGCGCCCACCAGAACTTTGCATCCCATACGCCCTGATCGCCATCATGAAGGGAGAGGCTGTCAAACTCGTCGGCAAAACTCAGCGCAAGGTTTGAGCGATCGAGACTAAGCTGAAATTGCTCCGGCGCGAGATCGGCCACGGTCGTGTCAGCAAACAGCAAGCTCTCGCCGTCGCCGAGGTTCAGCCTCAAATCCGTGCCTTCCTGTGTCGCAAGGCTGGTGACCTGCTGGAAGCTTGTGAGATCGTAACCATTCAGCCGGACCGTATCGGAACTGTCGAAGTCGGCAATCAGATCGCCGCCGCCACCTCGGCCGACGACGAAGATGTCCGCGCCGCTGCCGCCGACCAGAATGTCGTTGCCGCCGCCGCCGTCGATCGTCTGGCTACCGGAAGCCCCCGAGATAATATTGTCGGCGTTGTTGCCGAAAGCATGCCGGCCGCTGCCGGTGACGGTCAGGTTTTCGAAATTCTCAGGCAAGGTATAGCTCATCCAGGTGTTGATGGTATCAACACCAGCTCCAGCCGTCTCCATGGCACGGTTGATGCCCGAATAGAGGTAGTAAATGTCGTCACCCTTCCCGCCCGCCATGGTGACATCGACGGAGCCATCGCCCCAGATCGAGTCGTTTGCCTCAGTGCCGTAAAGCACAGGCCCCGATCCCGTCGCAGAGAACCACGCAGTCGATGCTCCACTGTAAAAAAGCGGGGTGCCTACGGCGTTGACGATCGATTTTGGCATATGGTCAGCTCCTTCGTTTCCTCCCGAAGGCAAGCTAACATCGCTCGGCAGACGGTGGCACCGCCTGCATTTATGGGTTTTTGATGTGAATTGCGGCGCTGGAAAACGCAGGTGATCGGGATGATCTCAACGCTTTGCCGCAGTAAATGACACGACCCAGGTCACATCGCTGCAAACAGAATTTTGTCGCGTATTGAAAGGCTTAGAGGGAAATCCTGCCACATCCTCAGAGATCTTGCATGAACGCAAAGGTGTGTTCCGGCGTTCATGTGTGGATGCTCCCGGTTACGCAAGTAGGCTTCGAAGCATGCTGCCGAAATTGTCCGATTCGGAACCGCACGTGGCGCCTTGGATGCTCGGCAACGGCGACGGCGCCATCCGAAAAGCGGCACCGAAGCACCGGTTCGGGTGTGCTGGAGAACGAATTTCCGTTCGTGACGATCGCAAGCAACTCGTATCGTTGCCGCCGCCTACTGCATATTTTTATTCTTAAATCGCCTTCGATTTAAGGATAAAAACATGCAGCAATTCAAAGTCCTACAGCGATCTTTGCACGTCTAATAAGAACGCGCGGTGGGCGGCCGCGCGTAGACGATCTTGTCGCCTCGCTAAACAGCTGGTCGCGAAACTACCTTGGACGATGAGGCACTTGACCGCTCCGGAAACTCATTCACGTCGATATGGATGCGTTCTGGGCCTCAGTCGAAGAGCAAGACAATCCGGGACTGCGTCGCAAACCTGCGGCCGCCTGCTTTAAAGCAGCAGAAAACACGTCAGGTGCGATACCATCGGCGCGCAAAACCTGCCTGATAAGCGGATCTCTCAAAACCTCGGATATGGTCATGTCTGTCGCCATCACGTTTCTCCTCCACAGATCCGCGGATGAAATTTACCTCATCGGCGTCAGCTCGAATGTTCCACTGGTAACAGGAGAGAGCGGGACAACGTCGCGATCTAAATGGCGTACCACTCCGGCGTGACGCGCGCTTGGATCCACAGGTCGATCCGCCCCATCGGCAGAGTGCAGCCCTTGCCGACTGCCGCGACCGCTCATTGGGCAAGACAATCGAACGTCCGGCGCAATGTTCTGGTTCAAGTGGAAGATGTTCTCCGGGTCGTAGACGCGTTTGATCTTCTGAAGTCTCGAATAGGTTTCAGCGCCGAGAGCATTGCGAACCAGGTTGTCACCCTCGCCGAGCCCGGGAAAATTCAGGTAGAGGCGACCCGTGGAATGTGGCTGCATGTCCTGCCATGCATTGCGAACCCAACTGATGTTCGCGTCATCATCTGACGGATCGGACCAGATCGCATCAAGGCTCAACATGTAAGGTATGTTGCGATCGCCGAAGGCAGTGGCATCGGAAGCAACGCGCTGCATGGCTCCGCCAAATTTCCAGATCGACGCGTAGGTCATCTCGGAGGGTCGTTTAATCAGGCGCTCGATGATCGCGCCGATGACATCGTCACCAAGGCCCGAAAGGTAGGTCGATTTCCAGTAGCAGCGGTCACGCCCCTTGGGGAACAATGCGTCATAAATGGACTGGAGCTCGCGATAGGGCATCTGACCACTGAAATCGAGCAACGGCTCACCAAGAGCGCGCAACGGCTGCATGACGCGCTCCCCTTTTTCAGCGGGACCGTCATAAACAGTGGCAAGCGTTATCACTCGCCTGCCCCATGTCTGTTCCGGATAGGCCTGATCACTCGGTATGGTGGAGAATTCGGCGAGACCACTGACTTCGTCAGGGGCTGAAGCCATATGGTCGCGCCACTGTGGGATGACGTCGACGGCGTGCTCTTCCGGATAGGCAGGCGCGCAGAACATCACCGGATCGGCGATTTCGTGAAGACGAAGCTCGAAGTTCACGACGATGCCAAAATTCCCGCCGCCGCCCTTTAGCGCCCAAAGCAAGTCGATATTCTCGACTTCGCTGGCGCGGATGAGCCTGCCATCACCGGTGACCACATCGGCAGCAATGAGATTGTCGCAGCTCAGGCCATGGGTGCCGCGCAACCAGCCAATGCCGCCCGAAAGAGTGAGCCCGGCCACGCCTGTCATCGAAATCAGTCCGCCCGGCGTGGCCCGCCGAAAAGGCGTGGTCGCCGCATCGACATCGCCCCATGTCGCCCCGCCTTCGATCAGCACACGGTCGAGCCCAGGCGCGATGTGGACGGCATTCATGGGCGACATATCGATCATCAGACCATCATCGCAAACGGCGTAGCCGGCGACATTGTGCCCGCCGCTGCGAACGGCGATGGTGAGCCGATGCGTCCGCGCATGGTTTACCGCTGCGATGACGTCGGCAGCATTGCGGCATCTGGCAATCAAGGCAGGCCGCCGATCGATCAGCCCGTTCCAAACCACTCGAGCAGCGTCATAAGCCGAAGTTCCGGGCTCGAGCAGCTCGCCACGCAGTACACTGCGGAGCACATCATGGGACATGTCGAGACCTCCTCTTGGCTGAAAGAGCCTAGTCGCGTTCGACGCTTGGTACTAAAGTCGAAAATGCTGGAAGGCGGTCATTTCTGCCATGCTTGATCAGGACAGCCCTATCAATGTAGCACTTCTCGCGGTGCCCGAAGTCACGGCCTCCGCCTTGTTCGGCATGTTCGATCTGTTTTCATCTCCCGGCCGCGACTGGCCGTTCATCGTCAAGGGTGAAGCGGGACAACAGCGCATGCGCCCCTATGTCGTTGCCCGTTCACACAGTGGTTTTCGCGCCGCCAACGGCATTTGGGTCAAACCAGACTTCGCATTCGGCGACTGCCCTCCACCGCAGATCGTGTGCATTCCGGATTTTTTCATCAATCCGGGCGACAGCGTCGCAGGGCTGTATGAGCCTGAAGCAAGATGGCTAAGGCGAACGCATGAGGATGGCGCGTTGCTGGCCAGTGCCTGTTCCGGTGCCGTCCTGCTCGGCGAGGCGGGACTGCTCATCAATTGCGAAGCGACGATCCACTGGGGCTATGTCACGACCCTTTCCAACAATTACCCTGGTGTCAGGGTGCGCCTGGATCGGTCACTGGTCCTGAGTGGTGAGGCGCAGCGCATCGTTATGGCGGGGGGCGGGTCAAGCTGGCAGGATCTCGCTCTCTACCTCATTGCGCGGTTCGTCGGCCTCAAGGAGGCGATGGAAGTGGCCAAGGTCTACATGCTGCAATGGCATGACCTGGGGCAGCAGCCATTTGCGTCACTCATGAGCCTCCGCCAGACGGTCGACGCGGTGATCAACTCCTGCCAAAAGTGGCTCGCGCTGAACTACAAGACCCGCGCGCCCGTCGCCGCAATGGTGGCTCTTTCCGGGCTGTCGGAACGCTCGTTCATCCGCCGCTTCACCAAAGCGACAGGTATGACGCCGCTGGCCTACGCACACGCGCTTCGTATCGAAGAAGCAAAGCAGATGCTGGAAACAACCGACCTGACGATCGAGGCGATCGCCAACGAAACAGGCTATGAGGACGCAAGCTTCTTCAGCCGCCTGTTCCACCGTGAAACGGGCCTGACCGCCGCGCATTATCGCCTCAGATTTGGCTCGCTGCGCCAAGCCTTGAAACATACCTGATTGGAGCCGCGTTTCGGCACAGCCGGCGACGATCGCCGATATCGATCTCGACCGAGAGGAACCGAAGGTGCCTTCGGTTCGCATATTTACCTATTGCCAGTTTCGGGCGAATACTTGCCTGCTGATAGGCACTACACCGGAGATCGGCAGAATAATGGATCGCATTGATGCAATGAAAGTGTTCGTGACCGCGATCGACGAGGGCAGCCTCGCAGGTGCTGCCCGTCGGCTGAAGCGCTCCCCGACGGCGGTCAGTCGCGCGCTGAGCTTCCTGGAAGCGCATGTGGGTGCCGAACTGCTGCATCGCACGACCCGCACACTCAAGCTCAGCGAGGCCGGCCAACGCTACGCGACTGCCTGTCGGCGGGTGCTGATCGATCTCGAGGAGGCCGACATGCTCGCCGGCGGTGAGCGTGCGGCTCCGCGTGGAACGCTGACCATTTCCGTGCCGCCGATCATAGGGGACGAGGTTATGCGTCCGATCCTGGATGATTTCCTCGACGTCCACCCGGCTGTTTCTGCCCGGCTGCTGCTGCTCGATCGGTTCGTCAACCTGGTGGACGAAGGCGTCGACATTGCGTTGCGTATTGGCCATCTGGCGGATTCGTCACATATTTCCACGCGATTGGGCGGTGATGTCAGGCGCGTGGTGGTCGCTTCTCCCCGCTATCTCGCCAATCATCCCGTCATCGAGGTGCCAGCCGACCTCACAAAGCACCAGATCATCGCCTTTACCAATTTCGGTCTCGATTCCTGGAACTTCACACCGGCAGAAGACTCGACCATTCCGCGGACGGTTCACTTCACGCCGAGATTGATCGTCAACAGCGTTCGGGCCGCCGCTGCTTCGGCCGTCGCGGGTAGAGGCGTAGCCAGGCTCTATTCCTATCATGTCGCTGAACATGTCAAAGACGGGCGACTGAAGATCGTCCTCGCCGACGCCGAGCACCCACCCCTGCCCGTTCATTTGCTCGCACCCCAGGGGCGCATGTCCGTGCCCAAGGTTCGAGCCTTTGTCGATTTCGCCACGCCACGTCTGCGCTCCGAATTTGCCCGACTGGCTGCAGAAGCAGGTACGCTCCCTTGATTATGCCGATATTCGAATGACTGACGTCCAACTTCTGACCATTCTCCCGATCTCAGGATAGATCTAAATCAATAGCACCAACGCCGAGGGCGTCGGGCGGGCGTCGATCAGACGGTCGCTGCCATTGAGAAAGGATCACATCATGAATACCGAACAGAAGGTCGTCATTATCACCGGCGCGTCACAAGGCATCGGCGCCGCCCTGGTTCGCGCCTACCGTGACCGAAACTTTCGCGTCATAGCCAGTTCCAGGTCGATCGCGGCCACGGCCGACCCGGACATTCTCGCCGTGCCCGGCGACATCAGCAGGCCGGAGACCGCCGAACGGATCGTCCGCGAAGGTATGGAGCGCTTCGGTCGCATCGACTCGCTGGTGAACAACGCCGGCGTGTTTCTTGCCAAGCCGTTCATTGAAATGACCCAGGAAGACTATGATCACAACCTCGGGGTCAATGTCGCCGGATTCTTCCACATTACCCAGCGTGCCGCGGCCGAAATGTTGAAGCAGGGCTCGGGCCACATTGTCAGCATCACCACAAGCCTGGTCAATCAGCCGATCGTCGGCCTGCCTTCAGCGCTTGCTTCCCTGACCAAGGGTGGGCTGAACGCGGTCACCCAGTCGCTTGCCATGGAATTCTCGAAGAGCGGGGTTCGCGTCAACGCGGTATCTCCAGGGGTTATCAAGACCCCCATGCACGCGCCCGAGACACACGCGGCCCTCTCTGCGCTGCATCCGGTTGGCCGGATGGGCGAAATCCGCGATATCGTCGACGCCGTACTCTATCTGGAGAACGCGAGCTTCGTCACCGGCGAGATCCTCCATGTCGATGGCGGCCAGAACGCCGGGCGCTGGTAACCTCATGGTGCTGGCTCGGGACGATCCCCGCGCCGGCCCACCAAATCCGATGATTTACCGAACCAACTCTCGGCAAGGAGACTGCAATGCCTATTGTCACCGTACAGGTTACCCGCGAAGGAACCACGCCCGGCCGCAATTCGGTGTCGGCGGAGGAAAAGGCGGCCATCATCAAGGGCGTCAGCGAGGTGCTGCTCAATGTTCTGCACAAGCCGCTTGAATCGACCTATGTCGTGATCGAAGAGGTCGATCTTGATAACTGGGGCTGGGGTGGGCTTCCGACGGCACAATACCGCACACTGCGTGCTGCCGCCGCCAAGTCCTGAAGCAGTTGGCCAACCGATTTCAACGGTCTCTGCCCAAACGTGTGGGCAGAGACCGTTGCGATAGTGGAAACGCCGGATTTCGTAGCGCAAAGCATGAACGTCGAATCTCTGTCAATCAACCTCGACGTTCGTCCATTTCTCCAACCATTTCAGGAAAACGCCTGCCATGCCGAATTCGACGGGCCTTGAGGTCTCGTAAGCACCGACCACCGGCAACACCGACGCCGCCAAGGCTAAGCTAACCCGATCTCAGCTCGTGTTCGATAAACAGCGGGCTTGCCTGTCCTACTCCCAATCCCGAGATACAAGCGTCGATCGACGCCTCGTCGGTATCGAAAGCGATGCTTCCGCCCCGAGGCTCGAACGTGAGCGCCGCAGAACTGCACCAGCACCGCCAAGACCATGCGTCTGCCGTGTCCAGCAAGATGGGCAAATCGAGGATGTCACTGGCCTCGAGCTGCCCCCTGCTTCCGGCTATCAATTTCGGCGAGCAGACCGCCATCGTCCTATCCAGCAGGAACGCCGATGACACTTCGCGAGCGTCGGCGCTTCGCCGATATGTGATGGTTAGGTCGGGCCTCTCAAGCGAGCCCAGCGCGAGCGATTGGATGACAAGATCGGCGGTCGGATTCTCCTGCCGGAACGATCCGATGAGTGGGATCAACCGTCGTTCAGGTTCATGTCAGGTTCGAATGGCCTGTTGCGAATGTCGGTAGACCTTCATCGCCTGCGATGAAGGTCATGACGCAAGGTATCAATCGGATTGCGACCCATGGCCAACAAGGCACAACACCTGCATCTTCGCTCCAGCGGGAAGGACGAAGTCTTTGCCCGCGACGACCAACAGGTCGGGGATTTCGCCTTCAACGCAACGGTTGCGGATGTGTTCGACGACATGGTCGGCCGCTCCGTTCCTTACTACGAGGAAATGCAGCGCATGGTGTGCGAGCTTGCGCGTGATTTCGCGCAACCCGACACCAACGTCTATGACATCGGCTGCTCCACAGCCACGACCCTTCTAAGCCTCGACGGCGTCATCGAGCCGAGCGTTCGCTTCGTCGGCATCGACAATGCGCCCGACATGCTCGACAAGGCGCGCCAGAAGATAGACGCATCGGCACCCCGCAGGCAGATCGACCTCAAGGTCGCCGACCTCCATCAGGGCGTGGACATGGACAATGCGAGCGTCGTCACCATGTTGCTGACGCTGCAGTTCATTCGTCCGCTCTACCGCGAACGCGTTATGCGCATGATGTATCAAGCTCTCAACGATCGAGGCTGCCTGCTTCTCGTCGAGAAGCTGACGGGTGAAGATACGACCTTCAACCGGCTCTTCATCCAGCACTACTACGATTTCAAGCGGCGCAACGGCTACTCCGAGATCGAGATATCCAAGAAGCGCGAAGCCCTGGAGAATGTCTTGATCCCCTATCGCCTGGAGGAAAACCTGCAACTGCTGAAAGAAGTGGGCTTCCGCAGCGTCGAAGTCTTTTTCCGCTGGTACAATTTCTGCGGCATCGTCGCAGTCAAGTAGGGCGCCGACATGAAGACGCTGATGATACAGCTCGGTAATTTCTTCTTCCGGTACCGCAACCAGGTCTTCCCGGCCATCATCCTGGCACTATTCATCCTGGTGCCGCCGTCAACCGAAATGTGGGGCAGCGGGACAGCGAACCTGCTGAAGACCGCGGCCGCCATTGCTGTTGTTCTCGCCGGGCTGGCATTACGCACGGTCGTGGTGGGCTACGCCTACATTAAGCGCGGCGGGTTGAACAAGAGGGTCTACGCAAAGGACCTGGTCACCGAAGGCATGTTCGGCGTCTGCCGAAACCCGCTCTATGTGGGCAACATGCTCGTCTATACCGGCATTTTCCTGCTGCACGGCAATCCGCTGGTCATTGCGATTGGCGTTGGCCTGTTTGCCTTCATGTACCAATGCATCGTCTATGCCGAGGAAGTTTTCCTGGAGCAGAAGTTCGGCGAAGCCTATCGCGCCTATTGTCGAGACGTGCCGCGCTGGGCGCTGCGGCTTGAGAACTTCCGTCACTCGATCGACGGGATGTCATTCAATTTCAAACGCGTCGTCGCCAAGGATTATTCGACTGTCTCAGCCGCTCTGCTCGCCATCCTCGCAACGGAAATGTATCGGTTCGCCATCGCCGAGAACCTTGAGCACCGGCGATCCTATCTGCTTGTTCTCGCTGCCCTGATGGCGCTTGTCGGCATGGCGACCGCATTGGTCAGCCACTTCAAGAAGCACGGTGCGTTTCGCGAACCGAAGACATCGCTCTAAGGGCGCCGTCTGCCGTGGCACCCTGCCGGAGACGACGGCTTCCATCGCCTCCGCGCCTCTCAGGTTCATGTCAGAAATCCCGCAGCCTACGATCCACAACTCGGCGCCGTTTCGGCCTGAAAGGGAGCCATGGCTCATGAGCAATCCGACCGATCGAAAAACAATCGACTTGACGCATGCCTATGGGCGACAATAGGCAGAGGTTGTTTGGTGGCGGATGGTAGCTTGCGCGTTCTGCTTGTGGAAGACGATCAGGTCCTGGGGGAGGCGCTGCGTGATCACGTCGCCGCCGCGGGCCATGCCGTAGACTGGTTCTTAAGCGTCGTTGATGCGATGTCGGCAACGGGGACGGTCGAATACGGGCTTATCCTTCTCGACCTGAGATTGCCGGATGGAGATGGACTGTCATTGCTCCGGTCTTTACGCTCACGTCAGGATGCAACGCCGGTCATCATCCTGACAGCGCACGATCAAGTATCCGATCGGATCGAGGGACTTAACAGCGGGGCAGACGACTATCTCGTCAAACCCTTCGACCTCGACGAATTGACTGCGCGCATGCTGGCGGTATCGAGGCGCTATGCGGGCAAGCCAACCTCGACCATTCGCCTACCCGGGATCGAGATAGACCAGATCAACCGAAACGTGGTGGTAGACAATGAGGTCCAGCTCTTGAGCGCCCGCGAATGGGCCGTCCTGGACAAACTGGCGGCCAGACCCGGAGCAATTGTGTCCAAGGCACAGCTTCACGAGGAGCTTTACGCCTTCGGCGCCGAGATCGAAAGTAACACGGTCGAGGTCTACATCAGCCGGCTGCGAAAAAAGATCGGCCATGACCGCATCGAAACTGTTCGGGGTGTGGGCTACTGCATCAAGTGAGTGACCATGTTCCAGAAACCAAGCATGACCCGCAAGCTCGTCGTCGCGATCACAAGTGTCGTCGCGGTTTTCTGGCTCGTCGCCATGGGATTTGGCATCCTCATCATGCAGGACGAGTTTTCCGAGATTTTCGATAGCGGCATTCAGGAAACCGCCGAACGCCTGCTTCCGATCGTCATCGACGATCTGGCCGGGCGGGATGCGGGCGATGCGCTACGACGCCCGGCAGAAAAAGCAGCCAGCAACCGCGAATATCTTGTCTACCAGGTTCGCGGTCGGGACGGGCAGATCCTGTTGAAATCGAGGGATGCGCCTGCCGAGCCCTTCCCGGCCCCCCTCGAGGTCGGCTTCTCGCAGAACGATACGCACCGGATATACACGGCCGGGACCGCGGACGGCTCATTCTACATCCAAGTGGCGGACTCCCTCGACAATAGGCGCGAGGCTGCAATCGAGGGGGGAATGGCGCTCTTTTTCCCGATCCTGGCACTCATTCCCGCCAGCATCATTGCCATCATCCTCGTCGTCCGTATGACCCTGTCTCCAATTGAAGGGCTGCGCGACGATATCGGCACCAAGGATGGTGGCAACATGGTGCCGGTGGATGAAGCCGGGCTCCCGGTCGAGCTTCGCCCGATCGCCCGCTCCGTCAACTTGCTGCTGGATCGGCTGCGGGCCGTTCTCGAATCCGAGCGGGAATTCACCGCCAACAGCGCACACGAGTTGCGCACACCGATTGCCGGCGCGCTGGCGCAGACCCAACGGCTGCTCGCGGAGGTGCCGCCTTCGCTTTCTGCCCGTGTCGGACAGATCGAACGATCGCTTCAACATCTGGGGCGGCTGGCGGAAAAACTGCTGCAGATGTCGCGCGCTGAAGCAGGCATCGGCGTGTCGGACGAAAAAACGGACCTCTTCCCGGTCCTGCAGGTTGTCATCGAAGACATCGGGCGATCTGCGTTGGGCGCGGGGCGCATCGTGCTTCATGCGCCAGATGAGGCGCGCCTCGAGCGGCAAATCCGCCCGGATGCCTTCGCGATCGTCGTGCGCAACCTGCTTGAGAATGCACTGGTCCACAGCCCGTCGGGCAGTGTCGTCGATGTCTATTTCGGCACTGATGGCATCCGCGTCGTCAATGAAAGCGCCGTCCTCGATCAACCGACATTGGCGGGCCTGACGAGACGGTTCACGCGCGGACCAACGCAAGCGGCCGGCTCTGGACTTGGGCTGTCGATCGTCAAGCGCTTCGTCGAGCAGATGAACGGCAGCCTGGCACTCCAATCTCCTGCGACCGGGAGGTTGGGCGGCTTCGAGGCCGCCGTGCGCCTTTAACCCAGCGGGAGCCCGCCTTGTCCAAGATCGCCGCGCTAACCGAACGGTTTTACAGACGCATGAGGGCGTATGGGCCGCTAGGCATCGCCGCCTTTGCACTGGCATCCGGAGGCGCCTTTGTCTTCATTAGGCTGACGAGCGAGGTGGTCGAGGGAGAAACGCGCGCGTTCGATGAGGCGATCCTGCGCGCGCTGCGCCAGCCCGGCAACCTCTCCGCTCCCATCGGGCCCGGATGGTTGACGCATGTGGTCACCGACATCACCAGCCTCGGTGGCACCACCGTACTGACCCTCGTCACTATCGTTACAGTCGGCTATCTGGTTCTCGCATCGCGTCGCGCCACCGGTATGTTCGTACTGCTCTCGGTTCTGGGTGGATGGTTGCTGAGCACGCTTCTGAAAATCGGGGTTGCGAGACCTCGACCCGACATCGTGCCCCACCTGGTCGATGTGCATGATCTCAGCTTTCCAAGCGGGCATGCGATGCTGTCTGCGGTTACCTATCTGACGTTGGGCCTGCTTCTCTCGCGGGTCCAATCGAACCGCGCCACGCGTCTCTACGTCATCGCCGTGGCCCTGGCGCTGACTTTGATGGTCGGATTGAGCCGGATATACCTCGGCGTTCACTATCCGACAGATGTATTTGGCGGTTGGTGTGCGGGTGCGACATGGGCAACGATCTGCTGGATGATCGCCAGGCGTTATCTGCCCCGCCCCGAGGAGAGTGCCGGTTAGAGCGCTTCCGATTTAAGCGGTGTGAAAGAAATGCTCCATCTCTTTGTTTCCAAACATTTCCTCACGGAACGTCGCTTGGCACTTTTCCTGGAAATGCCCTAACCGGCGAGGCCGAAGACCTTCTCCAACATCTCCCAGTTCTCATCCATTGCGTAGCTGGGGGAAAGGTAGGGGATCCCGATGTGCCCGAAGCGTATCGACAGCTGTTTTTCGGCGGTCTCTTCGTCGGCCTTGGCGATTTGCTGGAGATAGATGACCGAAGCAAGCCCCGTGCGGTCGGCGCCTGACCGGCAGTGAATGAGGGCCGGTTTGGGAACATCGCGCAGCAGCAATACGAGGTTCAAGGATTGATCGAGTGTCATCTCGTGGCTCGCGGACATCCCGAAGTCCACATGTTTCAGACCGAGCGCTGCGGCAGTTGCGACCTCATCGCGATACCAAGCCGCGCCGTTGTCGACACCACGAAGATTGACGATCGACCTAATGCCAAATCGCTTGGCGTAGTCGGCGATCTGCGCCGACGTCGGCTGGTTCGAACGGTAGAGCTCGCCCGGAACAACCTCGTGGAAGTTCCCGGAAAGCTGGATACCGCCGAGGTACCCTCCGATGATCAATGCGGCCGCGAGTGTCGCCCACAGGATTGGTCTTATGGATCCAAATTTCATCCAACCTGCTCCTTTTCGAGCACCATGGATGCAAACGCTGACATGAAGCTGAACGCCAATGTTGTCAATGTTCGCCTGCTGCGGCTGACCATTGGAAGCTGGAGACGGCGTCATCGCCGCTTGCGAAGAAATCCGTTCCGGCGTCTTCCGAAAGATCGGCGTCCAGCAGGACGATCAGGGGTCTCTCGAGGTCGAGACAGACCTCGAGAGACGCCATCGATTGCCTCAGCCAAGGATCGCCTTGGGCTCAAGATGAGCCTCCAGGCCCACGACGCCGCGTTCGCGGCCAATTCCCGACTGTTTGAACCCACCGAAGGGTGCCAGGGGCTCGTGGGGTGCTCCGTTGATGACGACTCGCCCGGCCTCCAGGCGCGCGGCAACCCGTCGCGCCCGCACGGGATCTGACGACAGGACACAGGATTGCAAGCCGTAGGTCGTGTCGTTGGCGATGGCGATAGCGTCTTCCTCCGTGGCGTAGCCGATCACGCTCAGCACAGGTCCGAAGATTTCCTCGCGCGCGATCCGCATGTCGTTGGTGACGTTGGCAAAGACGGTCGGCTGCACGAACCAGCCGCGCTCAAGGCCTTCAGGTCGGCCCTCGCCGCCGACCAGCAGCGTCGCGCCTTCCTCCTGTCCAAGCTTCAGATAGGATTGCACCCGGTCCCACTGCTTCCGGCTGACCATTGGGCCAACGGACACTTCGGGGTTGGTCGGATCGCCGGCGCGGACCGCCTCGACCTCGGCCTTCAGCCTCGCCAGGGTCTCTGCCATTCTGCGTTCCGGGACGAGAACCCGCGTCCCCGCTACGCAAGCCTGGCCGCTGTTCATGAAACCGGACGCCACCACCACTGGGATCGCCTCATCGAGATCGGCATCGTCCAGAATGATTTGCGGCCCCTTGCCACCGAGCTCCAGCGTCACGCGTTTCATCGTCTCTGCGGCCGACCGCAGGATCGACCGTCCAACTGCTGTCGAACCGGTGAACGTCACCTTGGCGACGTCGGGGTGAGAGGCGAACTCCGCACCGACGACATCACCCCGTCCGGTGACGATGTTGAACAGACCTGCAGGAGCACCCGCCTCATGCAGCGCCTCGGTGACGATCCGGGTCTGGATTGCGCTCATTTCGCTGGGTTTGATCACGATGGTGCAGCCGGCGGCGATAGCCATCGCCATCTTGCCGCAGATGAAGGAGGCATTGCTGTTCCAGGGCGTGATGGCGGCGACGACGCCCAAGGGCATCATGCGCACGTCCGCACGGCCGATGGTCTGGTTGAAATCATAAGCCTCAAGCGTTTCCGCCGCCTCCAGAAAGGCAGTGGCCGCCATGTTCACCATCCAACCGGCGCGGCTCTTCGGCGCGCCGTATTCCTCGACGATAGCGTCGAGCTGATCGTCGAACCGGGCGGCGACCACGTCATGGAAACGGCGCAACAGGACGATCCGCTCCTCCTTGCTGGTCTGCGACCACGCCGGCAGCGCGCGTTTCGCAGCAGCAATTGCGGCGCGGGCGTCCTCGACGTCGCCCAGGCGCACCGCGCCGATCGCTTGTTCGGTAGTCGGGTTGAAAAGCTGGAACCGCTCAGACCCGTGCGGCGTGACGAAGGCGCCATCGATGTAGATTTCGTTGATATCGCGCATAGTCGTTCTCCTGTTGAAACCAGGATGTAGCGCCTTCCGATTGCGTGTATAAGACCGTGAAAGAGACGCAAACTGTCCCGGAAACCAGCGCAATGAATCGCAGCGGCCTGATTGAACTGGAAGCCGTGGTGGCGGTGGCCCGACGCGGTGGATTTCGCGCCGCCGCCCGCGACCTTGGCATGTCCTCCTCAGCCCTCAGTCACGCGGTCGCGGGTCTCGAGGCGCGGCTTGGCGTACGCCTGTTCGATCGCACCACCCGCAGCGTTTCGCTGTCGGCGGCGGGCGAGCAGTTCATCGCGGAGGTCGCTCCGGCCCTTTCGCAAATCCACGCCGCCATCGAGAATGTCGATCAGCACCGCGAGCGCCCTTCCGGCACGCTGCGGCTGAACACCTCGCTCGGCGCAGCGCGGATGATCCTGTCGCCGCTGATCCTCGAATATCTCCGGCGCTATCCGGAGATGAAGGTCGAGCTGGTGACCGACAATCGGCTGATCGATCTTGTGGAGGAAGGATTTGATGCCGGCTTCCGCCTTCAGGAGAGCCTACCGGCGGACATGATCGCCGTGCCGTTCAGCCGGACGATCCGTTCCATCGTCGTCGGGTCGCCCGCCTATTTTGCGGGCCGCGAACAGCCGCGCGTGCCCGCCGACCTGCTGCGCCATGTCTGCATCCGCATGCGCATGTCCTCCGGTTCGATCTATCGCTGGGAATTCGAGAAGCGCGGCGAGACGGTGGAGATTGACGTTCCCGGCGTCCTGACGCTCGACGAAACCGCATTGATGCACGAGGCGGTTCTCGCCGGCGTCGGCCTGTTGCTGATCACGGAAGACCTGGTCGCCGAGGATCTGGCGGCGAGACGGCTGATCCAGGTGCTGGATGACTGGACCCCGGCCTATCCCGGCCTCAGCCTCTACTACCCCGGGCGCCGGCACGCGCCCGCCAAACTACGCGCCTTCATCGATCTCGTGAAGGAACGATCTCGATAAGCGATAACGTCTCCTTGGCCCCCTTGACAGTATCTGTAAAAACATTGCATCGTTAATTGAAGCGTAGGCCTGTGCCTCGCAAGAATTGCCCCGTTCAACCCACGTTGATGACGATCCGGAGTTCGCACCTCCTGGAACAGGGTCCTAGCGAAACTGGCCAATTGCCAGTTCAACTATGGAGCTGGTGGGGGCATGGAAACCGAACTTCCCTTTGGTAATATTTTTTGCTTTGAGCATGATTGGAAGACCTCAACCGCTGGTCGGTTAGTCTATGGCTTTCATTGCGTTATCTGCCGCAATACGCGCCAGTCTGACGCCCGTCGCAAGTCCCCTGCCAAGAGCGACGTGGTCGCATCAGAGCTGGTCGACGTCCACTCGAAGCGTTTCACAGTCATTGCTCGGTCCCAGGGTATCCATAAAATTATCGGCAGCCTCGATTTCGTTCGCGGAATCAGGATCCGTTCGATCGAGGGTGGCGAAACTGCCTTGCCGCTCGGTCTCTTCGATGATCCGGTTCACCTCTTAGAGCGCGCAGCGCCGCCGGGCACCGCTCCTGAAATTCGGTTCGGACACCCTGCCCCTGTTGCACGACGACACGTCTCTCGTGCGCGTTCCAGCAACGTCGACGATAAGCGGCAACGATCTCTCATTCAGGCATGAGCCCATGCTCGGCATAGGCCTGTGCCCCGATGGCTATGCCGACGTGTCTGACCGAAATGGGGTTCAACTCAAAACGCAACTCAGCAAAGGTATGGAGGAGTTTACCTTGGCAATTATAAAAGAGGGAAGTGCATCAAGCAGGCGCCCGGAAGACGAAAAACTCAGCATCGGCGCCAATATCGCATATGGATTACAGCACGTTCTGACGATGTACGGCGGCATAGTCGCCGTACCCCTTATTGTCGGACAGGCGGCGGGGCTTAGCCCAAGTGACATCGGCCTCCTGGTGACGGCGTCGCTTTTTGCCGGTGGTCTGGCCACCATCCTGCAAACATTGGGATTGCCATTCTTCGGGAGCCGTCTGCCGCTTGTACAGGGCGTTTCGTTCTCGGGGGTTGCGACAATGGTGGCGATTTCCGGCAATGGGGGAATACCGTCTATTCTCGGCGCCGTTATCGCGGCGTCGTTGATCGGGCTATTGATTACGCCCGTATTCTCACGGATTACCCGTTTCTTCCCACCCCTAGTCACCGGTATCGTCATCACCACCATTGGACTAACGCTGATGCCGGTCGCCGCGTTCTGGGCAATGGGCGGCAACAACAGTTCCCCCGATTTCGGAAGCCCGGCAAATATCCAGCTGGCCGCCACAACGCTCGCCATCGTTCTCCTGCTCAGCAAGCTTGGAAGCGCATCGGTTTCAAGGCTCTCCATCCTGCTTGCGCTCGTGATCGGAACGGGCATCGCCTATGCCGTTGGCATGACCGACTTTTCGCAAGTCGGAAATGGCCCCCTCTTCGCCCTGCCGACAATATTCCATTTCGGCTATCCCACCTTCGAGATCGCCGCCATCGTCTCGATGCTGATCGTCATCATCGTGACGCTCGTGGAGACATCAGCCGACATTCTCGCCGTTGGCGAGATCGTCGAAACGAAGGTTGATTCTCACCGCCTGGGCGATGGGCTTCGGGCCGACATGCTGTCGAGTATTCTCGCGCCGATCTTCGGTTCGTTCACACAGAGTGCCTTTGCCCAGAACGTCGGGCTTGTCGCCGTAACCGGCGTGAAGAGCCGCTATGTGGTGGCGACCGGCGGTCTTTTTCTCGTCGCCCTCGGCCTTCTGCCGGTCATGGGACGCGTTGTTGCAGCCGTGCCAAGTTCCGTTCTCGGTGGGGCCGGCATCGTCCTTTTCGGTACGGTCGCGGCAAGTGGCATACGCACGCTCTCCAAGGTCGACTACCACAACAACATGAACTTGATCATCGTCGCGACGTCGATCGGTTTCGGCATGATCCCCATCGCGTCACCGGGATTCTACGAGCACTTCCCGGCCTGGGTCGCGACGATCTTTCATTCCGGCATCAGTTCCGCTGCGTTGATGGCGATCGTCCTCAACCTGCTGTTCAACCATTTCAAAGCAGGAAATGCCGATCAGCAGTCAGTGTTCGTGGCCGGCACAGAACGGACGATCCGCTACAAGGACATCGTGCGGCTTCGCGATGGCGACTACTTCCTCAACGGCAAGCTCTATGACGAAAAAGGCATCGAAATACCGATGATCCCTGAGGGCGCTCACTGAGCATTGCTTTGAAATCACTGTCCGGATCGAAATCTAAACTTTGGTCCGGACAAAACTTTTTCCCGACATTTCAAGGAGATGAAGAATGTCAGAAGAAATCGAAACGACGCGTCTGCTCGACGCCCTGCTGACAGCCATGGAGGCTGGCATCATCCCCGCCACGGAGGTCGGCGTCGCGGCCGGCAACAAGATCTTCGGAGCGGCGCTGCTGCGGAAATCGGACCTTTCCACTGTGCTCGTCGAAACCAACAACGAAACCGAGAACCCGTTATGGCACGGGGAGGTTCACACCCTGAAGCGCTTCTATGAGATGACCGGATCCGAGCGGCCGGATACGACGGACCTCATCTTCCTGTCGACCCATGAGCCGTGCTCGATGTGCCTTTCGGCGATCACCTGGGCAGGCTTCGACAACTTCTTTTACTTCTTCAGCCACGAGGATTCCCGGGATGCGTTTTCCATTCCGCACGATTTGAAGATCCTGAAGGAAGTCTTCACGCTGGAGCCCGGGGGCTACAATCGGACGAATTCATTCTGGAAAGGACAGTCGATCATGGGGCTGATCGACGGAGTTCCGGAACCGCAGCATTCGCTTTTGAAGGAAAGAGCAACTGCAATCGGCCGCAAATACGACGATCTCTCTTCTGTCTATCAAGCCAGCAAGGGGGATAATGCAATTCCCCTCAACTAACGCGCCGATCCGTCCCTTCACGTCGGTCTCGATAGAAACCGTCGCCTACAGCATGTTTCCTCAAATCGCATTCGATTTAAGGACGAAAACATGCAGCAATTCAAAGTGCTACAGCGACCTTTGCGCGTCGAATAGGACGCGCGGCGCTGTAGGCTGATTGAAGAGTACGCATCGGGTGTAGTCCTTGCTGGGGCTACACCCGGCATCCTACCCACTTCAGAAACCAGCCGCCGATCATCCGGCAAACCCATTCGACGGCCGAGAACGGACGCCTTGATGCCAGTTTTAATCTAGTGAGATTCATGGAAAGCAAAATTTAACCATACTTGTTCATTCTTTGTCGATCCGTCGTCAAAAAGGGGACAATCCGGGAAATCGCGCAGCGGTGGTCGCTCGTCGGCCCGAGAGCGTCTGCGAGATTTACTGGCTTGAGATGCGTTTGAGTAAGGTCGTTCGTTCACAGTCTTTGCGCCGTCTGTTGCGTCCACTGCTGATCACCTGTTGCGGCATCGCCCTTGCCGGCGCGGCCGCGGGATCCGTCGTGGGTGCAGTCGCGATGGGCAGCTATTTCGGTCACGGTTCGGGCAACCTCCTGCCCAAACCACAACTCTATGCGGCGCAGCACAAAAAAGAGCGCCCGTGGGTCAAGCAGGCAAGGGTCGAACAGACGCCGAGGCTGGTCGCCGTGGCCGAGCCCGTCGTGCTCGCAAGCCTTAGCGGCGCCGAAGGGAAACTCCCCCGCAGGGCCGATATCTTTGGAGATGCCGAGACGAGTGGCAAGGCTGCACGCTTCAGTTCCGGTGCGAAGCAGGCTGCATTGACATCCGAGCAGCTCGCCAACCACTTCAGGGCCTCTCATTCCGTCACGCCAGGCCGCGCGATCGCCAGTCTTGACGCGCCTGCGCCGGAACGGTTCGGGCAGCCGCGCGCCGTAGCAACCGACAAGCCCTTGGTCTCGTTGGCCTATGCGGGCCCCTCTCAGAGCGCAACGGACAGCGCTGTGTTTTCGGCGTTGCTGACGGTACCAATGGAGGACGACCTCGCGGCCTCGCCGGACCCGAACGCCGAAGATGAGGCCGTTGCCCTGCCAGACTACGAGGACACGCCGTCTTCGGGACCGCTGCCACAGGTCCGTCCCGGTGGCCGTCAAGTTCAGAAGCCTGTCGTTGAAGCCGAAAAGCCAGAGATCAGGCAGGTCCAGGACGGGACGGCACCGAAAGCCGATGAAATCAAGAGGGCCGAAGAACGCGAAACGCCAAAGCAGCAAGAGCTTGCCTTTGTGCGGCCGGACAATCCGGCGGACAATAGAACTGGTGGCGGCCTCGGGGCGCTCCGCAACCTATTCGGCGGCGGTGCCCGCGCAGGAAATGGCGTCGCGGTCTACGACATCACCGCCGCGAAGGTCTACATGCCCGACGGCAGCGTGCTCGAGGCCCATTCCGGCATCGGCAAGATGGCCGACAATCCGCGTTACGTAAACGTCAAGATGACAGGACCGACCCCACCGCACACCTATAATCTCAAGATGCGCGAAACGCGCTTCCATGGGGTCGAGGCGATCCGCATGCTGCCTGTCGATGGAAAGAACAAGCATGGCCGCGACGGTTTCCTGACCCACAGCTACCTGCTGCGTAGCGGCCGGGCGGAATCGCATGGCTGCGTCGCCTTCAAGGACTACAAGCGTTTCCTGACAGCGTTCAAGGAAGGCAAGGTCAGGCAGATCGTCGTGGTTCCGAGCGGCGGACGCGCGGCCGGCATACAGATGGCATCGAACGGAAAGAAGGGCTGACGGACAACATCCCGGCAGTCGCGGTAGTGATGGCCGCCAAGGCGTTTCGCCAACGCGACTGAGAAGGACGCGGGTTGGAGTATTCCAGCTACATCATCTCCGCGCGAAGGCCATAAAGGTCAAAGACATTCCAAATTCGCTGCCATTAGGTTGAGACGTAGTCGTTCATGCCGGCGAGAAATTGCGGACGCGTTCCCGTATCGCTTCCACCTGATCGACAGGCCGGATATGGCCGGTCCGGCATTACAACCTCAACAGCCAGGCCTCTACCTTGCCCTTGCCCTTGACTTCGATAGGGCCGCGCGGCTCGAAGACGAAGTGGTCTTTGAGCTTTTCGTAGACAGGGCGCGTCACCTGAACCGCGTCGGGCACGCCGCCTGATTCCATCCTGCTGGCAAGGTTCACCGTATCGCCCCACAGGTCGTAGATGTACTTGCTCTTGCCGATGATGCCGGCCACGACCGGCCCGGTATTGACACCAACCCTGAGCTTCATCGAGACGTTGTTTTCCATCGCGTGCTCTCGGGTAATGTGAACCATGCGGATAGCCATGCGCACCATCCGCTCGGAGTGGTTAGCCACCGGCTCGGGCAAGCCACACACCGCCATATAGGCGTCACCAAGCGTCTTGATCTTCTCGATTCCGAGTTCATTGGCGGCGACATCGAAGCGCGTGAATAGCCCATTGAGAAACGTGACGACCTCGTGTGGCGGCATCTCCGATGACAGAGCCGTGAAGCCAACCAGATCCGCGAAGGCGACGGTCACCTCGGCGAAGCCGTCGGCGATCCCAGCCTCGCCACCGCGCAACCGGTTGGCGATCGGAGCCGGCAGCACGTTGAGGAGCAGTTCCTCGTTCTCACGATTCTTGTTCTCGATCACGACATTTTTTTCGTGCAGCGTCTCGACCATGCCGTTGAAGGCTGAGCAGAGTTGGCCCACCTCGTCGCGCGTGCGAACTGGCACACTGGCTCCATAGTCGCCGGCCGCGAAGCGCTTTACTCCGGCAGTGAGTTCACGCAGCGGTCCGAGCAGTGCGCGCGAAAGCCATGCGGCCGTCACGGCCACCGCCAACAGCGCCAATCCCCCGACGATCAGCAGCTCCTGGCGGAGCTGGGCGATCGGCGCGAAGGCCTCGGCGCTGTCAATTTTAGCGACGAGCGCCCACCTGACGCCGGGTATCTCGAGCGGGCCCCACGAGGCGAGTGTCGGCACGCCGCGGTACCCGATGATCTCGCCGGTGTTTTCGACACCGGCAAGTGCTGCCCGAGATGCTTCGGTGTCGATGCGCTGATGCATCACCGGCGTCCCGTAACGCTGAATGGCGGCGATCTCCTCGTCCGAGGCACCGACAGACTTGAGTTCGGCGAAGTACGCCTCCCGGTTCTCGTAGAATGTCCGCGGTCCAGAGCGCACCAGATAGTCGGGTCCAATTAAATATGCCTCGCCCGTGTCGCCGAACCCTTCCTGTCGCCACCGGCGACCACCAGTGACGACGTTGTCGATCTCCTCGTTCGACAGTTGCGCCACCAGCACCCCGATGACGACACCCTTATCAATCACCGGTGCTCCCATGAAGGCAATTGGCGCCCCACCGGTCGGTGCATATGGAGCGAAATCCTCCAGGCAGATGGCCGATTGCCCGGCGGGCTCTGCACAGCGAGCGACAGCGGCTGCGACGTTGGAGCGACGGTAGGGGCCGAATTGCAGGGACGTGGTGAAATCGAGTTCTTTCTGGACTGTGTAGATCAGGCGACCCGACTTGGGATCAGCAATCATGAAATCGAAGAAACCGACCATCGAGGCGGCTGCGCGCATCAATGGATGATAGGTGGCATGCAGCCTGGTGTATTCGCTGCCATCACCGGCATCATCGAGCAGCTTGCGTCGCTCCGCCGGGTTCGGATTTTCCACGATGTAGTGATACTGCAGATAGTACGGAGCGCCACCAACCGGCAGATAGTCGGACAGCTCCGGTTGCCTTCCCAGGATACTCGTCATCTGCGGGATGAAGTTCGCAGCGTACCAATCTTGGACCTTCTGCCGAAGGTCAGGCTGTACGCCTGCGCGATCGAGCTGGTCGACTGCAATCCGGAATTCGCGCGTCGCATCAACCACCATCTTGGAGGCGGCGAGCAGGCGCAGTTCCGCTGCGATGGTGCGAAAATAGGTTTCGACTTGACGCGTCTTGTTCTGACGGGCGGCCGTGAGTTGGTCGAAAACCGCTTTTTCGATGGCGTCACGGGCACGGAAGTAACCGAGTACACCGGTCACCAAGATCGCGGCGGCGCCAAGCAGGACGAGCGTCGTAAACAGCTTTGCGGCCAACCCCCAGCGCGGGGGTCGGGATATTCCGGTCATATCTGGCGAACGCATGAATCAACTCCCACCAATAACGCGAAGTGCCGGGCAAATACCGTCAATGGTGATGATCCGAACGTCGCACCTCTGCTACAGCAGACTGTTCAATGTGGAACGGTCATCTGCTGCCTGTTGGGCAGTGCCAACCTCGGCGTATAGCAGATGCCATCTTATGCCAGAAATCACTCGACGGCCAACGCTCGTATTCGATTTAAGGATGAAAGCATGCAGCAATTCAAAGTGCTACAGCGACCTTTGCGCGTCTTATAAGACGCGCGGCGCTGTAGCGAGAAGGTGTCGTCGCAGCTGTAAGTGACGTTCGTCGAAAGATCGTACTCCTCGAACTTCTCGGAGCGCTCCGTGTAAGACAGGTTCTGGCGCGAGAACGAGATGATTTTCTCACCCTTCAGATCCTCTGATGCCGATCTCGCCTCGGGTGAAGCAATGCGCTCTTTTTCTCCACTGCCACCCCCAAACTGCACGCTCGACATAGCGACTGTCCTAACGATCGAAGTGCCATCACCGCGCGAGCCATCCTCCATCCACCGGAATGATAGCTCCAGTCACATAGGATGCATGCGGACTTGCCAGAAACAGGACCGCGGTCGCCAGATCTTCAGGAACGCCCCATCGCCCGACGGGAATACGTTCGAGGATTTGCCTCTGTCGCTCCGGATCCGCTCGCAGGGCCGCGGTGTTGTCAGTTTCCATATAGCCGGGCGCGATTGCGTTGACGGTGACACCGGATGCAGCCAACTCGTTTGCCATCAGCTTCGTCAGCCCCGCCACCGCATGCTTGGAGGCGGTATAGGCCGGAACCCGGATGCCCCCCTGGAAGGAGAGCAGCGATGCGATGTTGATAATGCGACCGAAGCGGCGTGAAACCATGCCGCGCGCAATGGCCTGGCTCAGGAAGAACAGGCTCTTTTCGTTGACGTTCGTCACCACGTCCCAATCAGCCTCGGAGTAGTCGAGCAGATCGGCACGCCTGATCGTTCCGGCATTGTTGACCAGGATATCGATGGGCCCGGCTTGCTCTTCGATCTCGCCGACGAGAGAGCGAAAATCGTTGGGTTGCGAAAGATCCGCCTGGATGCCGAGGAATCGGCGTCCGGCAGCTTCGATCAGCTGGCCTGTTTCCGGCATCGGCGTCGAGCCGAGGCCGACGATGTCGGCCCCGGCTTTCGCGAGCGCCAAAGCCATCGCCTGTCCCAGCCCTCCCCGGGCGCCTGTGACCAGCGCCCACTTGCCGGAAAGACTGAACAGATCCCCAATCTCGGTCATCGCAGGGTCTCCATTGCCACAAAATCCATGTCGGCGAAGGACTGGTTATCGCCTGCCATTGCCCACACGAAGGCATAGGAGCCCGTGCCGCTGCCACTGTGGATCGACCACGGGGGCGAAATGACCGCCTGCTCGTTGCGAACGATCAGGTGACGCGTCGCCTCGGGCCGCCCCATGAGATGGACGACCATACGATCTTCCGGCATGTCGAAATAGAGGTAGGCTTCCATGCGCCGATCGTGAAGGTGCGCAGGCATGGTGTTCCAGACGCTTCCCGGCTCGAACCGCGTGATGCCGAGCATGAGCTGGCAGGTCGGCAACAGGCCATCATGGACATATTTGTAGATGGTGCGCTTGTTGGCGGCCTCGCTCGTCCCGAGCGCCTGGGGAGACGCTTCATCCTGGGTGATCTTATGGGTGGGGTGGCTGGCATGCGCGGGCGCCGAGACGCCATAGAGTTTTGGAGGCGATGCCTCGTCCACGGCGGCAAAGGACACGCCTTTCGCACCCTTGCCGATGTAGAGCGCCTCAAAAGGCGCAATGACATGATCCACGGCATCGACGGATATTCTCGCCGCGCCGCCGCCAAGGTTAACGACGGCCAGTTCCCGCCGCTCGAGAAAATCGGCAACGCCAGCGGATTTCGCGAGCTCGGCGCTGAAGGCGAGCGGTGCAGCTTCCGGCCGGATGCCGAGCAGAACCAGGCGGTCATAGTGGCTGTAGGCGGCGCGTATTTCGCCGGCTGCGAAGAGATCCTCGACGAGGAAATGGCGGCGCAGCCCCTCGGTGTCGAGCGTCTCGGCCTGTTCGAAATGTATAGCTTGGCGAATATCCATCAGTTCTTGTCCTTGACTTGCAAAATAGGCCGGCGTCAACAGCCGGTCAGGCACTCGTATTTCTGCTCATAAGGGTGACCGGCCGGCCGTTTGCCTTGATCAGGGCTTCAAGCGCTGGCAGGTCGGGGGCCGGCGGCAAGCGCGTCAGCGTGCTGCGCCCGGCGGCCGGATCGGCGCTCGCCAGGACGGCTGCAAAAAGTGTGCTCGTTCCCCGGGGAATCTCTGCCGTCAACTGCGGCACCAGCGTCCTTCCGGCAATCAGGTTGGTGTTCGGCTGGGCGATATGCGCTTTGCCGGCACGGATGACCGACGAGCCGAGATCGACGATCGCCGACAGGTCGTGCGGAGTTGCAACAACAGCGTTGCCAGCTTCACCTTCCAGTGCATCGGCAAGCCGATCGCTTCGGGCGATCGCAAAGCCGCCTTCCTTGGTTAGGACCGCTCGCTCGGCCCAGACGCGATGGGTGCGGACATGGAAATCGCCATGACAGTAGAGCCAGGTTTCGACCAGGATGTCGCCATTGGGCCGCCAGCGCGCGTAGAGGACGTCATCGGCGATCAGCACTTGCTCGTTGGCCTGGCGGACATGGAACTGGAGACCGTCGCTGCTGAATCCGATCATGCCGTCCAGGACAGCGTCGGCGAAACGGTTGGGGTCACTTTCCACGCTGAAACCGTAGCGGGCGGAATAGACGAACTTGCTGTATTTCTCGGCACCGAACCGTGCCCAGGTGTTTTGCGGACCCGTTTGCTGGCCACCGCAAAGCGCGATGGCATCACCAGGAGGGTTCCTGATGATCATGCCCGTGTGCACGTGCACGGCGACGTCGGCGCGCGGTGGGCAATCCGCCTCTTCAGCGCTCCAGAAGGGGTGTTGCTCCGGTAAGGCCAGCGGCAGAAACGCCTTCAAGGCCCAATAGGGCGACTGCGGTGAGTTGTAGGTCTCGCACATCAGAAGGTTCGGGTAAGCGTAACCAACCGGCAGGATGCCGTCTCTCGACGCCATCGGCTGCTTGGCCCACCAGCGCAGATTGCGCAGATAGAAGCCCTTCAGTTGCCCCCACGGCAGCGCCTCCTCGCCGGCGAATGCCAGAGCGCCGAAGAAACCGGCGATGGCAAAGCGATAGGTCATCGACCGGCCAAACGCCAATGCGGCGCCATCATCGGCAAACCAACGCGTCATATCGCCGGCGGCGAGACGCGCACGCTCGCGATAGGGCTGCGTGTAGGCGCGGCCGTCGAGCACGGCAAGAATGAGCCCGTAGAAATGAAAGGCGAAGGGAATGTAGTGGTCGGCGCGGCGCGCGTCACCGTCGCTGTACCAGCCATCACCGAAATAGAAGGTCTCGATTTCGTCGATATAGGCCTGGTCCAAACCCTGATCGTGATCGGCGCCGACGGAATCCAGCCCCAGGCTGATGAGCAGCCGGAAGAACTTCCAGTTGTTCTCAGAAAACCGGCAGGCATGCCCTGACTTGAGATAGGCGACGACGTTCTCGCGCTCATCTGGCTCAAGAGGAGCCCAGAGTTTGTCCGGCACGAGACGCAACGCAAAGCCGATTGCCGCGAGCTCGACGAGGCGCTGGTTGCGATCCGTCGGCTGCCCCCAATATTCCGGATGGTGCGGATCCGTGCCACACGCAAGACCGCGTGCGATCGGCTTCCAGTCGATCCAGTCGGCACCGCCGACCTGCGCCGGCACCAGCCCCCACAACAACCGCGAGAAGCCCTCGAGATCGGCTGCCGCCTGATCGAAATGCGCAGCGGTCGCGTCGAACCGCAACCGCGCGCCACCGGCCGACCGGTAGGATTCGGCCGGGTCGCAGAGCGATTTCAGCGCGCGCTCGACATCGGCCCGCGTGCGCAGTTCATTGCCCGACCACGGATGGAACAGGCTGTCGGGGTATATGCCATCTGTCATTGGCCATTCCTGTCTTGGGAGGCTTATGGTGCAGGGCCCAGGGCGAGCCGTTGGAAACGTCAGCTCCTGAGGATGCGGTTTGCCTGCGCGACCAGCTCCTCGCCGGCTGCAGCGACCGTCAGCTGGCCGAAGGCAACCTGGTCGGCGATCGGTCGGAACACGCGTTCCTCCAGCTCGGAGGCCCCGATCGGAACCTGGGGCGGAAAGGCGCCCACCCGTCCCGCTATCGAGGAAATGTAGTCCACCGATCGTTTCGAGACATCGTCGACAAGAGGCGTCACTGCCTCCCTGACATCAAGGTTGATCGGCACGCCGCGTTCCACGCCGAGAATTTTGCCGGCCGCGAGGTCGTTGATGAAGAAATCGAGGAACCGGGCTGCAAGCTCCGGCTGCCTCGAGGTGCTGGCAATCCCGAAATGCAGGCTCGCCTTGTAGAACAGGCCGGAAGGTCCCGCCGCGTCGGCGATCGGTAGCGAGGTGATCCCCAGCCTGTTCTTAGCGAGCGCCTGATAGCCGAGCAACTGGTTGGAAAAGGCGATCGCCATCACCGCGTGACCGGTTGAAAGCGGATTGGAATCGATCTGAAGCTTGTCCATTGCCTGGACCTCGGCCGACACGCAGCCGCCGTTCTTCGCCAGACTTTCCCAATAGCCGTACCAGTCGCTGGCATCGGTGGCATCGAAGCCGATCCGGCCATCTTCGCCGTACAGTCGCTTGCCGCGCTGAACGAGAAACGCCTCAAAGGCATAGCTGTAGCGCGCGCCGTTGCCGACCGCCCAGACATTCTTCCGGCCGATCGCCTTGGTGATGTCGATGCAGAGCCTGGCAAAATCGTCCCAGGTCGTCGTCGGTCCGGGCGGCGCAATGGCGGCCTCGTCGAAGGCGACACTGTCGTAAAGCAGAGCAAACGCATTCAACGACAGGGGCATGCCGACGACCTTGCCGTCGACCGCCCCGAGATCGAGGACGCCGGGCATCAACTTGTCGGTACGGATTACGCTTCCCAGGTAATCGCCGAGCGGAAGCAGGGTGTTGCGGCGGGCGTAGTCGGCAAAGCGGCTTGGCGCGAGCTGGAAAATATCGGGCGCATTGCCACCGGCCAGCATCGTCGCCAGCTTCGACCAATAGTCGTTGCCGCCAACCTCGCCATTGATCTTCACGCCGGGATTTGCGGCCTCGAACAACCTGGCAACACCAAGCGTGCGCTCGGCGCGTGCGGGAGAACCGAACCAGAAGAGGCGCATCGTTGCGCTATCCGCCAGTGCCGAGCGCAACGGCGATTGCAAAAACGTTGCCGCGCCCCCGAACAACAACCCCAATTGCAAAAATTCGCGTCTGCCAAGCATGGTCCTCTCCCGAAAGCTTCGATTTCTGTGCGCCGCCGACCTCCTTCGGCGGCGCACTTGGGCGCATAGGCGATTTCGACAAGCGAAGCGGCCACTATCGTCGCGAGACGATCAGCCCTTGAGAATTCGGCCGCCTTCCCCAACCAACTGATCAGCCGCTTCTGCGGGCGTCACTTGGCCAAAGGCCACCTTGTCTGCCAGCGGCCGGAAGGCGCGTGTGTCGAATTCGGAGGCGCCGACCGGCACTGGCGGAGGATAGGCGCCGACCCGGCCGGCAATCGACGAGATGTAGTCGACCGTCCGTTTCGACACGTCGTCGATCAGCGGAACGACCGCGCCCTTGACGTCGGTGTTGACGGGAACGCCGCGCTCGACGCCGAGAACCTTGCCGGCAGCCATATCGTTGACGAAGAAGTCAATGAACCGGGCAGCAAGTTCCGGATTTTCGCAGGTGCTTGCAATGCCGAAATGCAGACCCGGCCGGTAGAACAGGCCGGACGGTCCTGATGGATCCGTCACCGGCAAGGTGGTGATCCCTAGCGGGTTCTTCATCGCCGACTGGTAGCCGAGAAGCTGGTTCGAAAACGCGATGGCCATAGCGGCCTTGCCGGTTGCCAGCGGGTTTGAATCGACCTGGATCTGGTCCATCGACTGAACTTCGGCCGACACGCAGCCGCCGTTCTTGGCGAGGCTCTCCCAGTAGCCATACCAGTCTTTGGCATCGTTGACATCGAAACCGATCTTGCCGTCCTCGCCGTACAATCGCTTGCCGCGCTGGTTCAAGAATGCATCAAAGGCATAGGTGTAACGTGATGCGTTGCCGACCGCCCAAACGTTCTTGCGGTCGATCGCCTTGGTCAGTTCGACACAAAGTTTGGCGAACTCGTCCCACGTGGTCGCGGCCCCCGGCGGATTGAGCCCGGCCTGCTTGAAGGCTTCCGTGTCATAGAACAATGCGAACGCGTTGAGCGACAGCGGCATGCCCGCCACCTTGCCGTCAACGGTTCCAAGCTCCAGCACACCCGGCGCGAGCTTGTCGGTGCGAATGGACTTGCCGAGGAAATCGTTGAGCGGAAGCGTGGTGTTACGGCGCGCATAGTCGGCAAATCGGCCAGGCTCGAGCTGGAAAATATCAGGGGCATTGCCGCCAACAAGCATCGTCGTCAGTTTCGACCAATAGTCGTTGCCGCCGACTTCGCCGTTGATCTTGACATCCGGATTGGCGGCTTCAAACAGCCGGGCGACGCCAAGGGTGCGCTCGGCGCGCGCAGGCGTGCCCCACCAGTAGAGCCGCATCGTGGCGCTGTCGGCAAATGCGGTCCGCAGCGGAAGCTGCGAAAATGCAGCCGCTCCGCCGAGCAGCAGGCCGTTGCGTAGAAGTTCGCGTCGATTGATCATGAATTCCTCCCTTTGGTTCCGTTTTTGCCTGAGCCTAGTCGGCAAGCCTGCGCCCTTCGGCGTCGAAGAGATGGCAATGTTCCGGCGCGATGCTGACGCTCAGCGTTTCGCCCGTGCCAAGCAGTGTCTGGCCTTCCATGGCGACGATGAGCGCCTGCTTGTCGGGCAGACGCCCATAGACGATGGTCTGGCCGCCGAGATGCTCGATATGGGTGATCGTCAATGTCCCCAGATGGATGCCGCCCGCGCTGTTGGCCCTGATATGCTCCGGGCGAACGCCAAGACTGAGGGTCGCCCCGATCTCGGCTCTCTCGACCAGCGGCACCGCGACATCGGCACCGGCAAGACCGATGACAACACCGTCGTCGCGGCGCCCCACCACGGAAACATCCAGGAAATTCATCTTGGGCGAACCGATGAAGCCGGCGACAAAGCGGTTGACCGGCCTGTTGTAGATTTCGAGCGGCGTTCCCTGCTGCTCGATCCGGCCGGCGCGTAGCACGACGATCCGGTCAGCCAGTGTCATGGCTTCGACCTGGTCATGGGTGACGTAGATCATCGTGGCGCCGATATCGGCGTGGAGCTTTGCAATCTCGACACGGGTCTGCACGCGAAGCTCGGCATCCAAGTTGGACAAGGGTTCGTCGAACAGGAAGATTTTCGGATCACGCACGATGGCGCGGCCGATGGCGACGCGTTGACGCTGGCCGCCCGACAGCTGCTTTGGCTTGCGTTCGAGCAGCTGCGTGATCTGCAGGATTTCGGCGGCCTTGCGCACCCGCTGATCGATCTCGGGCTTTGGCATGCGCATGGTTTCAAGGCCGAACGACATGTTCTTGTAGACACTCATATGCGGATAGAGGGCATAGGACTGAAAGACCATGGCGATGCCGCGCTCGGAGGCTGCCTTCTCATTCATCCTGGCGCCGCCAATCGCCAGCTCGCCGCCGGAGATGGGCTCCAGCCCGGCAATCATGCGCAAGAGCGTGGACTTGCCGCACCCCGACGGGCCGACGAAAACGACGAACTCGCCGCTGCCGATCTGGAGGTCGACGCCGCGGATGACCTCGACGGCACCGTAGCGCTTCTGGACTTGCTTCAAAGCGAGCGTCGTCATGGGGCTCCCCTTTCCTATTGCTTGTTCTGTGGTTTTTGTTCGCGGCACTACCGCTTCATGCCCGTCGTCGCGATGCCTTCGATCAGCAGCCGCTGGAACAGGAGGAAGAGGATGAAGATCGGCAATACGGTCAAAGTCGACATCGCAAGCAGAGCGCCCCAATCCGATTGCGCCGTGGCATCGACGAAGGTTCGAAGGCCAAGCTGGGCCGTGTATTTCTCGATGTCGTTCAGATAGATCAGCGGCGCGAAGAAATCGTCCCAGGTCCAGATGAAGGAGAAGACTGCGGCGGTCGCCAGGACAGGCGTCGAAAGCGGCAGGATCACCTTGAGGAAGATGCGCAACGGCCCGGCGCCGTCCATGATGGCCGCCTCGTCGAGTTCGCGCGGGATGCCGCGGAAGAACTGAACCATCAGGAAGATGAAGAAGGCATCGATGGCGAAGAACTTCGGCACGACAAGCGGCATGATCGTGTTGACCCAGCCGAACTTGAGAAACATCAGATATTGCGGGATCAGCACCGCATGCTGCGGCATCATCAGGGTTCCGAGCATGAGCGCGAACCAGAACCCGCGTCCCTTGAACTGCAGCCGCGTGAAGGCATAGGCGGCCATCGAGCACGATATCAGGTTGCCGATGACGACCAGGACCGAGATCAGCAGCGAGTTGAGGAACAGGTGGCCGAAGCTGACGCTCAGGCCATTCCAACCGCGTCGGTAGGCATCGAGCGTAAACTCCTGCGGTATTAGCGATGTCGTCGCGAAGATCTCGTTTTCTGGCTTGAAGGAGCTCGAGACCATCCACAGCAACGGATAGAGCATGATGAAGCTCACGGCGGTCAGGAGCGCGTAGACCAACGCCCGCTTCAGCGGCGAGGATTTGGCTCCGTCGGGCATGGCAGCTGCCTCGACGACGTTCGACGCGTAGACGGTATCAGTCATCGTAGTGCACCCAATATTTGGCCGACATGAAGGACAGCGTCGTGAAAATGGCGATGATGACCACCAGCACCCAGGCAAGGGCTGATGCGTATCCGAAACGGAAGTTGGTGAAGGCTTCCTGGTAGAGGTAGAGCGTGTAGAACAGCGTCGTATCGATCGGACCACCGCTGCCGTCGCTGACGACGAAAGCCGAGGTGAAAGCCTTGAACGCGTCGATCGTCAGGATCACCGCATTGAAAAAGATCACCGGCGTCAAAAGCGGCAGCGTGATCTTGAAGAACTGGCGGGAGCGGCTTGCCCCGTCGATGCTGGCAGCCTCATACATATCCTGCGGGATCTGGCGCAGACCGGCGAGAAAGATGATCATCGACGAGCCGAACTGCCAGGCCGCGAGCAGAACCAGGGTGTAGAGCGACGTGGACGGGTTCGAGATCCAGCTCGGGCCTTCGTAGCCGAAAAGCGCCGCCAGAACCTGGTTCAGCACCCCGTCGCCGGCAAACACCTGCCGCCAGAGCACCGCGATCGCAACGCTGCCGCCGACCAGCGACGGAAGATAGAAGATCGCCCGAAAGACCGTCAGGCCGCGCAGCCCCTTGTTCAGCGCCACGGCGATCGCCAACGCGAACATCAGCTTGAGAGGAACCGACAGGAGAACGAATGTGAAAGTCACCCGCATCGCCGTCCAGAAACGGGGGTCGTCGCTGGCAATCCGCACATAGTTCTCGGCGCCGACCCAGTTGGCCGGCCCCATCAGGCCGAAGTCGGTGAGCGAGAGATAGAACGACGAAACGGCCGGCCCCAAGGTCAGCACGACAAACCCCAGCAGCCAGGGCATCAGGAAGCCGTAGCCGCCCAACTGGCTGCGCAGTCGCACGCTCAGAGGCGGCCCTGCATTCGATGCGTCCGTAATGGACATTCCCTCACCCTCCCTTATCGGCGCCGTGGACGTCACGAAGGACGCCCAGACTAGACATAAGAATGAAACCGAAAACATTCTTCGTCAAGCGAAAGTTTCGCTATTGACGAAAATTGCGTAATGAGCAAAAAGATTTCCACACTCAGGAGCACTCACATGAAAATCGAAACCAGTAGCTACTTTGCAGCCTCCGTGCCGGCAGCCGCCACCTCTCATGTTGATCGCCACCAGGCAGCGCTCGTACGCAGCATCGAAAAATTGCGCACGACCATGCCGATCATCGGCATTCGCAACCCGAAGATCGGCTTGAGCGACAATAGCTGGGCCTATTGCAGCCCCTACGACTGGGTCGTGAGCTTTCATGCCGGCCAATTATGGCTTGCCTCGCAGCTAACAGGAGATCCGACATTCCTGAACGCAGCGCGCGCCCGCCGCTCGATCTTTCGGGGCATTCTGGCGCATCGCCGCGCTCAGGACCATGATCTTGGCTTCCAGTTCTCGCTCAGCTGCGTCGCCGAATGGCTGATGACCGGCGAGAAGGAGCCGCGCGCGCTCGCTCTTGAAGCCGCCAATCTGCTGCTCGGCCGGTACCGACCGGAGGGGCGCTATCTTCAGGCGTGGAACGCGCAACCGGCGCATGGCTCCATGCGCGCAGATTTCGCCAACGGGCGGATCATCGCCGATACGATGCAGAACCTCGCCCTCCTCTACTGGGCCTACGGCGAAACCGGACGCGCCGACTTTCGCGAGGCCGCCGACGGCCATGCCGACACCACATTGAAACATCTGGTGCGCGACGACGATACCAGCTTCCACACCTTCCTGTTCGACCCGAGCACCGGCGAGGCACTGCGCGGAGAAACCCACCAGGGCCATGCCGACGGATCATGCTGGTCACGCGGCCAGGCCTGGCTGATCCACGGTTTTGCGCAATGCGCGCGCGTCACCGGCAACAGGACCTATCTGGATGCGGCCCGCAGGCTCGCCGCCAAGGCCGAGCAGCTGATGGGCAGCGACCTCGTGCCCGTGTGGGACTATGACGTCCCCAACCCGAAGAACGCGCCGCGCGACAGTTCGGCCGGCGCCATCATGGCAGCCGGCATCTACATGCTCGCCGACCAGTGCGACGTCGACGAGGCTCAAGCCTGGCGCGGGTTTGCCGACCGCTTGATCGCTGGCTTGCTCGACACCTGCGACCTGACCGAAGATCCAACGGCACTCGGCCTTCTCGCCCATGGCGCGGCCCATGTCGGATCAGGCTATTCCGACACCATGCTTCCCTATGGAGACTACTATTTCATGGAGGCCTTGATGCGGTCGCTCGGGCATACACAATTCTTCTGGTAAGCAGACAAAATGCCAGTCGCTGCGACTCCCAAAAAGCGCAGGAATCTGATGGAGTGGGTTTCCAATGACCGATGATCAACTCGCCACACTGACACTGCGCGACATCGCCGATGCAGCCGGCGTTTCGGTCGCATCCGTGTCGAAGGTGCTGAACAATCGCGGCGGCGTCAGCGGTGAGAGCCGCAAGAAGATTTTGGCTCTTGCCGAAGAACTCGGCTACCTCGGGCGCAACGCCCGATCGCTTCACAAGGCTGGCATCGGAAGCACCGCGTTGATCGTGCCGGCCGAGTACTACTCCGGGTCGCAGTTCTACGAGGATGTGATCCGCGGCGCACTGGACGAGGCAGCGGCGCATTCGCTGAAAGTCGACGTGCAGCTGCTGACGCTCGACACCAAACAGAACACCGCGGAGATCGACGAATACCTGCGTGGCGCGGAGCCGAGCACAGTCATCGCGGTCGGCCTGGACGACCGGGCCGCGATCGACCGGCTCGCCGCAAGTGGTGTGCCGACCGTTCTGATAAACGGCATGGATCGTTCGATGCGCATGGACAGTGTTCTGCCCGACAACTGGTCGGCGGGCTGGCTAGCGACGCGCCGCCTGCTGGAGGCCGGGCACCGAGACATCATGCATGTGACGCTGCCACGGCGACTGTCCATGCAGCGTCGCCTTGAAGGATTTCGCCTGGCGCTGGAGGAAGCTGGAATTGTCTTCGATCCGGACAAGCACCTCATTGATCTCGGCAAGATGGGTTTCCTGGAAACCCAGGCGCAATTGGCCACGCGCCAAGCGCTCGAGAGCGGCAGGCTGGACAAGGCAACGGCGCTTTTCTGCAGCATGGACGTGGTGGCGCTCGGCGTCATGCAGGCGCTTCAGAGCCAGGGGCTTTCGGTGCCCGACGACTATTCGATCATCGGGCTCGACGACGTAGCGATTGCCATGCACAGCCGGCCGCCGCTGACGACGATCAGCATCGATCGCATCGAGCTCGGCCGGATCGGCGTTCAACTCCTGATGAAGCGAATAGCCAACGCCGAAGAAAGCATCACGCGCGTCAACATGGGCGTCAAACTGATCGAAAGGGCGACCGTCGGTCCGCCCAGGGAACGTCCCGCCCGCTGACGACGACGAAACCTACAGGCCTTCACCGACGCCTGCTCACCCCTTGCAGACGGCATGCCACCGCCGATGTCTGACTGACCGGGCTGCCACGGCGAACGCATTGCGCTGCCTTTTTTCCTTGGCTTAGCGAGGATAATCCATGAAGAAACCGAACGTCGTCGTCATCATGGCCGACCAGCTTCGCTACGATTTCATCGGCACATCCTACATGCCGCATCTGCAGGCGCTTCTGGCCGACAGTTGCCTTTTCCCGAACGCCTATTGCGCTTCCCCGCTCTGTGTTCCCTCGCGCGGCGCGTTTTTCACCGGGCGATATCCCAATTCGACCGGTTGTCTGATCAACCCCTGGGTCGAGGTGGACAAACAGCATGGCTTCATAGGTGACGACTTCGCCAACCTGTACGGACTGCTGTCTGCCGATTGGGACGGATGGCACGCGGGAAAGCAGCATCTGATGTACCAGCCACCGCTCGAGATGCGCGAAGGCACGGCGGTCAGGTGGCATGCACTTGAAGAGAATTACGGCGCGTTTCTCGATGCGAGGGGGCACCGTCCACCTGGAGGCCAACGCTTCCGCGGCATCGTTCCGGAACTGACTTCAGGCACCGTTACCTCGGTCGGAGACTATTCGACGCCGGCGACCGGCTGCTATGAGCCGGGGTTCGACAGCTTCTTCGACGGCTATATCCTGCAATCGTCGCTCGGCGCCATCGAGAACCGCGACAGATCGCGGCCACTTTTCCTGAGCGCCATGTTCCTGGCGCCGCATCCCCCCTTCGATGTGCCCGAGCCGTGGTATTCGTTGGCGCGAGAGGTCGAGCCGCCTGACAATGTCGGCCAATGGTTCTCCGGCCAAAGTCCGCTGCAGCTCTACAATCTACCCGGCTTCCTCGGCACCCGTTACAGCCGCGACGATTGGAAAGAGATTTGGCGCGTCTATGCCGGGCTGGTGGCTCTTCTCGACCATTGCATCGGAGCGATCGTTTCCAAGCTGAAGGCTGAAGGCATTTACGACGAAACACTGATCGTGTTTACGAGCGATCATGGCGAGATGCTCGGCTCGCATCGCCTCTGGCAGAAGATGTGCATGTACGAGGAGGCGATCCGCACACCTCTCCTGTTCAAGATGCCGGCGCCCATGGCCGGCATCGGGGTCTGCGACCAAGCGGTCAGTCACATCGACGTCTTGCCAACGATTTGCGACATCGTGAACGTCGAGAAACCCAAAGACCTTCCCGGCCGCTCCCTGATGCCGTCGATCAACGCCGGGACGCCTTGCGAGCATAAGGATATCTTTGTTCAGTTCGACGGCAATGGCGCCCTGGGCAACTTCTCGCGGTGTATCATCCACCAATCGCACAAGCTCATCGTCGACATCTTCAAGGACGAGGTCTTCTTTGAGCTTTACGCGCTGGCAAGCGACCCGCAGGAAACGACCAACCTGGTCGTGGAGCGCGAAGATCTGGCCGCATACTTGTTTTCCAAACTGACCGAGCACATGCGGCTAACAGGAGACCACATCGCGCTTGGCCCTGATGCGCTCCAGCAGTTCATACTGCGCAGGAAAGCCTTGGCCTTCCCTTAAGCTCCGGTCATTACCCGCCCTACGGCTACTGGTGGACAGCTTCGAGGCCGCCACAGCGAACAAGTCGTCGCTCTGAGGTTTACCGACATCTTCGCCGATCAAGCGCACCCGATCTCATCTTGGAGATCATGCCGGCGCTGTCCGCTGGCTGAAGGTCGACCTTCGAATATGAGCATTTCGAAGAATGATCCGGCAGCTCGCCCGGGCGGCCCAGTCGCACGTCTGCGTTAAACGGAGGCGCGGAAACGCTCTATCTCTTTATTTCCAGCCTAACGTTGGTGTGCCGCTCACCGCCCGAGTTATACTTTGCCCGCTCTGATCATGGAAAAATAGTCGTCGCCGCCAACCTGCCCGCCCTTCAGCGCGATCTGCAAGCCATCCACCGCACCGCCATGAGCGATGCAAAGCGGCGAGCCCGGCGTCTGCGGCAGGGGCATCTTTAGCGTCAGTGCCAAAATGCCCATCTGACCGAGCGCGTGGCTTGACGTATCGCCGCCGGCCACCACGGCGCGCGAGATCCCGGCGCGCTGGACAAGCGCCGACTGAATTTGGCCGAGCGCGCGGCCGAGGCGATGACGAGCGCCTGTCGATGAATCGAGTTCGCCGCCCCGATCGGCAGATGGACCAAGCGCCGTGTAAAGCACGACACTGTCGCCGCCTTCCAGCACCTTGAGGCCGGCTTCGATCGCCACGGCAATTGCAGCTCCGGCCTCGTCGCCGGAAAGTGCAAGAGGATCAAGCGTGACGCCGCCAAAACCGTTTGCGAGCGCATGGCGAATTTGCCGCTCCGTGGTGGGAGAAACGCTGCCGGACACGACCGCGATGCGATCCACCGGACCGGCCTCGGCAAAGACAGGTTTGTCGCCGATCAGACCCTCGTTCCGCCATGCGGGGATCAAGGCATATTCGACACCGGAGGATCCGCAAATGAAGCCGCTTCTGGGATGCAGCGCGTTCCAGACCAAGGCACCGGCGGCGGCCTGGGTCAACGCGTCGAGCACGTCGATGAGCAGGATGTCGGCGTCTTCAAGCGCCGACCGGCCCAGCAGCGCGACATTATCGATGAGTGCCGAAGAGAGCTTTGTCTGGCGCGCGAGATGCATCAGCAGATTGGACTCGTCCATCGGCGTGACCGGATGGCGCGACATGACCGGATGACGATCGATGCGGTAGTTGCGGCCTTGATAGGCGGCGAAGAGCTCTCCGAAGGCCGTATATCGGCGGATCTGGGGCGCGCCGACGATGAGTGGCACGGTCGCTTCGCCGAAGACCGTGCGGCCGATCTCGATCGCCCGGCCGATATTGCCGACATGCGGCGCGGAATCGAAGGTCGAGCAGACCTTATAGTGGCAGAGTTCGGCGTCGAGCGTCTTCAGCCAGCCGAAGGCTTCGCGAAGGTGCACGTCCATCCACTCAGGCGTTTCGCTGCGGCTCGTGCCGGCAAGGCCGAAGGCGCGCGCGCCGTCGAAGCGCGACAACAGGTCCGCGTCCGGCACTTTCAGGAAAAGCACCGTTTCGACACCGTTCGAGGCGAGCGCCTCCATGACGTCGGTTGAGCCGGTGAAGTCGTCGCCATAATAGCTGATCAGCGGTCGTGTCATGGCTCAGGCCGCCTTGCCATCGGCAAATTTCTCGATGGATTGCGCGAGTTCCGGATGATCCTGCGCGTAAGCGTCCAGCGGCACGCCCGCGACCGCCGCCTCCCATGCCTGCTTGACCGCCTTCACGCCCGCTCCCGGCCCGCCCGGATGGCTGACGATGCCGCCGCCGCAGAGGTAGAGAAGCGCTGTCGATCCACCGGTCGCCGCGATCGTATCGGGCGCCTGCCCGCCCCACTGGCCCGAGCAGACCACCGGCAGCGCCCTGTCGTCTTCCGAAAACAACGGCGTGCTGATGGCCTTGTAGGATTGTACGAAACTTTCGTCCGGCTCCCAGTATTTCACGCGGATGCCGTTGATCTGGAATTGGTCGATGCCGAGCAGGCGCCAGAACTGCTGCCAGACGGAAAACTCGAAGCCGAGGCCGGCATGGCGCGTGAGGATATCCCAACCATTGCGGTGGGCATGCAGCACGAGGCTAGAGCGCTTGCGCAGGAAGGCGAGACCACCAAAACCGATCGAATTGATGTTGACCACGGCGCAATTGCCGCCGGCCTCAAGGACCATATCGTGGTTGCGCATCATCTCGTCGGGGTCGGCGTGACTGATGCCGAAGGCGTACATGACCTTCTTGCCGGTCTTCTGCTCGTGGGCGAGGATTTTCGGCATGATCGCCGCGACACGATCCTTCAGCGGCGAATAGGCCGGGCTCATCAGCTTCTCGTCGTCCTTGATGAAATCGACGCCCGCCTCGATCAACTCGCCGACCATATCAGCTGTTTCATGCGGCCTGAGGCCGAGCGCCGGCTTGACGATGGTGCCGATGATCGGGCGATGCTTCACACCGGTCAACGCGAAGCTTCCCGCCACGCCGAACTGCGGCCCGAGATGGGCCGCCGCAAATTCCCGCGGCAGCTTCATATCGACGATACGGATACCTGTGAGCCCTTTGATGGAAAACACGCCGCCGATGGCGATGGTCATCAGCGCGGAGAGATCCGTGCCCACCGCGTCCATCGGGAAGTCGATGTCGACATCCGCACGGTTGAACTGTTTGGCGCCACCCGCTTCGTCAGAGAAGGAGGCCTGGTGCGTGGGCGGCAGCGGACGGACGGCGACGACGCGCGCCGCCACGCGCGCCTTCAGCTCTTCCGTCTCCCCCGGCAACGCCACGAAGGTGCCTGTCGACTGGTCGCTGGCGATCTTCGACGCCATCGCTTCTACAGATCCGGGCGTCTCTATCCGATAGGTCAGACGGATCACGTTCTCTCCTCCCGCATCCCGTGCGGCACGCTTGTTAACGGCTACAAACTGGTATAATGAGTATTTATGTTATTGCAAGCCGGCTGCGGCGAAACCTGTTGCAGCATGGGAACTTGATGCATAATCAAACCTGTCGAAACCAGGTGACTCATGAACGTTGTTTCCGAACCGATCGTCCGCAAGAAACTCTCCGATGAAGTGTTTTCGCGACTGAAGCTCATGATCGAGACCGGCGAGCTGAAGGCCGGCGACGACATGCCGTCCGAACGCGAACTGATGGAACGCTACGGCGTCGGGCGCCCGGCCATCCGCGAAGCGATGCAGGCGCTCGCCGGCAAGGGCCTCGTCGAGATTTCCCAAGGCGAGCGCGCCAAAGTTTTGCGCATAACCGCGGAATCCATCTTCCGGCAGGTCGATCTGCCGGCAAAGCTGATGCTTTCCGGCTCTTCGGACTCGCTGGAACACCTCAAGAGCGCCCGCATCTTCTTCGAGCGCGGCATGGTCCGCGAGGCGGCAGCCAAGGTAAGCCCGGCACAGATCGCCGAACTGCGCGGGCTGCTCGAAAAGCAGAAACAGAGTCTCGGCGATGCGGATGCCTTCATCGATGCCGACATGGAATTCCACCACGCGATCGCCCGGATTTCGGGCAACCCGATCTTTGCGGCCGTCAGCGGCGCGATGCTGGGATGGCTGAAGTCCTACCATACGGAAATGCTCATATGGACGGGCCGCGAGGACTTCACACTTGCAGAACACGCGGAAATCATCCGCGCGATCGAAAAGGGTGACGCCGATTTTGCCGAACAGGCGATGGTAAAACACCTGGAGCGCTCCCGCGCACTCTATGCCCTCAAGAGCCAGAAGTAGTATCAACGTAGGTTGGTATAACGCTCAGATGAAGATCTCGACGCAGCCATAGGCTGGTAGAGTGACGTGCTGTCCTGACGCCAGGACTTTCTCACCGCTCGCAATTTCCACGACCTTTCGCGGCGTAGCAGTGAGCAACACTGTCTGCGGCGCAGGCGTTATGTTTGCCAGAAGCAACCGCTCCCGGGACGCCAGCCCCAGCACCGCATCCGGCCGTGAGGTCTCGACCGCGACAACCTCTTCGCCTGCGAGTGCCCCGAGACGCGCCAGCACATGTGCAAGCGGCCGCAACTCGCCTTTCGCGGTCGTCTCCCCCTCACCGGCGACAAGCCCGAAAGGGCCTGCAAGCGTCGAAAGCGTCAGGACTTCCAGTCCTGCAGAGGCCACGGTTGCGGCATAGGCCAGCGCCCAGGCGGCGCCGAAACGTCCATTGTGCCGAGGGTCGACACTGGCCATCGGGATGCGGCCGCCGGCCGGATTGTCCTTCGTGGCATTGCCATAGGGATTCTGGCGCATGGCGATGGTGGAAGGGCCGATGCGATAGGGCTTGTCGCCATAGATTGCCCGCGTGGAACGCACGACATCGCAAAGGGCCTCGAAGGTCTGCATGACGGAAAGGTCATCAGCCGCATGCACGATCGGGTTGGTGCAATGGCTGACATAGTCTATCCGATCACCGGGCACGTGCTTGCGATTGAGCTCGGTGAAATAGCTCATCATGCCGCCGCCGAGCCGAACGCCGGGAAAGGCTGCCCGCGCCGCGGCATAGACATCCGCGAGCGGCGGGCACTGCGGCCACTGACTGCCGGGCGGCGTTGACTGACGGTCCACTGACGGGCAAACGAACAGCGTATCGAGCGCCAGACCAGCCTTTTCGATGAACGTGGCGAGTTCGGCCATTTCCTCGTCAAGCGGGCGCTTGCATGGCAGGGCAAGTTCCAGTGTCACCTTGAGGCCGGACCGCTCAGCGATATCCGCGTATCCTTCCAGCGCTGCGATCCCATGTCCGGCGCCAGGATCGAAATGGGCGATCAGATGGCGCGCGTCGATCGTTTTGAGGACGGCAAGCGAGGCGAGTTCGTCGGCGAAGCATTCCGGCCGCAAGCCGACGCCGAGCTCCGGAAAGCGAAGTGCCGTCGGCGCCAGCACAAGCGTGACCAGATCCGACGCCACCGCGAATGCCGCGCCCTCTTCCGCCCGGATGCCTACGGTAATCCGCTGGCCGAACGCTTCGCCCTTCGGCACGCGGTAGGGCCAGGGTAGCGCCAGTGGCCGCACATAGGTCTTATAGGATCCGTCGGTCCAGTTGCGCTGGTCCTCCATCTCGAAGACGTCGCCACCGAACTGCGTTGTTGCCTCGATGCCCGGCGCAACGCGATGCGTGATCGCCGCGATATCCTTGAAAGGTTGCCAGGGCTCAATCTGCTCCGGCCAATGCGCCTGCTCGATACTGCCATCGCCATGCCGGACTTCCACTGGCTGGCCCGCGACGCCGACGACCGGGTGCAGCACGGCGAAGCCGGCACGGGCCGTCTCGAAGTCAGCGTCGCTGATGCAGTCTGCGGAAAAGCTCACCGTCCGCTCGGATCCGGAAATCGCGACCGCGCAATCGAGATTGGCGCCCGAAGGCGCGGTGAAGCGGGCGCTGTAAGTGACGGAGAAACCCTGTTCTTTCTCTTCGACGGCAAGGGCACTGATCATGGCATTGCAGGTGCCCCAATCCCCGTCGCGCACCAGGAAGGCGATCGCGCGCAACACCTCATAGCCGCGGAACCGAAGGCTGCGAAGATTACCGTCCTGAAGCGCCACGCTCAAATCGCCGGCGATGAGCGTGTGGCTTTCGGGCTCACGCTCCCGGGTCCCGTAGAGCAGCAGCGCGTCTTTGTTCATCCCAGCAGATCCACAAGCGAAACGGTCTCGCCGCGCCTGGCGCTAAGATAGGCGGCTTCGACAAGGGCGAAGGTTTGCAGATTGTCGCGGCCGGAGGTGTCCGGTTCCTGCCGCGCGGCCAGCCGCTCGACCCAGTGCTTCTGGATCAGCGCCACGCTCTCCTGAATGTTGTGCCATGGCCGCGAGGCCCAGGGGAGCAGCTTCGGCGCGACGAGGCTTTCCGTCGTGCCCTCTGGCCCATGGACGGTGAGCTTGTAGTCCTTGCCGAGACGGAGCGTGCCCGTGCTGCCGTCGATCTCGACGAAGGTCTGCGGGAACGGTTCTTCCGGTAGCTTGCTCGCATAGCTGACATCGACGATCGAGGTGATGCCGTTGTCGTGGCCGAGCAGCATGGTCGCCACATCCTCACCGGCAATGTCAGGATTGATGCGCGCCGTGCGGGCAGTCATTCGGTGCGCATCACCGAAGAGAAAACGGGCGATGTCGAGCGAATGGATGCCGAGGTCCTCGATGATGAAGCGCTTGCCCTTGGCGAGATAGGGTTGGCCTGAAAAGACATCGAAGCCGGAACGGAAGGAGATGCGGCCCCAGAAGGGCGTGCCGATCGTGCCACGGTCCAAAACCGCCTTCACTGCGAGGATCGGCGTTTGCCAGCGGAAGTTCTCATGGATCATCAGCGGAATGCCAGCCCCGTCGGCAGCAACCACCATGGCCTTGGCATCCTCAAGGGTCGGCGCGAACGGCTTCTGGCAGATCGCTGGCACCTTATGGCTGGCGGCAAGCTCCACCAGTGCCCGATGGCTGCCGACCGTCGTGGCGATATCGACGAAATCGAAGCCGCCATCGGCAAACGTCGCCTCTGCCGACTGGTAGCGCCGCGCGACGCCGAACTGGTCGCCGACGATACGCAACCGCTCCGGATCGCGGTCGCAGATCGCCACGATCTCCACATTGGCAATATCCTGCCAGCCATGCATCTGGTTGACGGCGAAGAAACCGCAGCCGATCAGCGCGCCCTTGATCTTGGCCATGCTCAGCCTGCCTTTGCCATCTGCATCAGGGCCACGCGCTGCTGCAGGCGGCGCTGTGCCTGGTCCACCACCACGGCGACAATGATCACCAGGCCCTTGATCACCATCTGCCAGAACGAACTCACGCCCATCATCACCAACCCGTCCGACAGAACGCCGATCACGAAGGCGCCGATGATCGTTCCACCGATCGTGCCGCGCCCACCGGACATGGATGTACCACCGAGAACTGCCGCTGCAATAGCGTTGAGCTCGAGATTGGTGCCGGTCGCGGGATGCGAGGCCATCAGTTCCGAGGAGATGACGAGGCCGACGATCGCCGCGCAGAAACCGGAGAACATGTAGACGAACATCTTGACGCGGTTGACACGGATGCCCGACATGCGGGAGGCGCGCTCATTGCCGCCGACGGCGAAGATGTGCCGGCCGAGCGGCACGAAGCGGGCGAAGTAGGCCGCACCCAACGCCACGACGATGAGGATCCAGACGGAGACCGGAAGGCCGAGGATCGAGCCGGAGCCGAGATAGCTGAAGCCCTGGTTGCCGAGGTCTTCCCGCCCGTTGAGATTGGGCAGGGTCTGGCCATCGGAATAGAGCAGCGCCATGCCGCGTGCGACATAGAGTGTGCCGAGCGTCGCAATGAAGGGCGCAACGTTCAGCCGTGTGATCAGCAGACCGTTGACCGCACCGATGAGGATGCCGACTGCCATCACGATGATCGCGACCTCGACGATATTGAAATAGACCGTGTAGCCGAGCGGCAGCGCCACGCCGTACATGATCAACCCGCCCGCAATCATGCCGCAGAGCCCGACGATCGAGCCGACGGACAGGTCGATGCCACCGGTGATGATGACAAAGGTCATGCCGATGGCGAGAAAGGCGTTCTGCGTCGCGTGCTTCGACATCAGGATCATGTTCGCGGTCGACAGAAAATTCGGCGCGAAGATCGAGAAGAAGATGATCACCGCGAAGAGCGCGATGAACGTCCTCAGCTTCATGAGCGTGAGCAGGGCCGCCCCAGTGGAGAGGCTGTTGCCAGCGGCGGCAGTTTGCGTTGCTGTCGTCATCACGCATGCATCCTTTTGGTTTTATGTCCCTCTGCGGAGGCCGAGATGACCATCTCCTCAGTGGCATCCTTGCGGTCGACCACCGTAACCAGGCGGCCGTTGCTCATCACCGCGATGCGATCGGAAAGGGCCATGACCTCTTCCAGGTCGGAGGTGGAGAACAGGATGGCGAGCCCCTCGCCCGCCAGGCGCCGCATGGTGCGGAAAACGTCCGCCTTGGCGCCGACATCGATGCCGCGGCTCGGCTCGTCCATCAGCAGCACTTTCGGCCCGGTCATCAGCGCCTTGCCGATGACGACCTTCTGCTGATTGCCGCCCGACATCGAGGTGACGTCGAAGTCCGGGTTCTTCGCCTTGATCGAAAGATTGCGGATCGCGTCCAGGATCGCCTTCTTCTCAAGCTTGAGATCGATGTGGAAGCCACCCTTCAGGAACTGGCCGAGGCTTGCCATGGAAAGGTTGTCAGCAATCGACATGGACTGCACGAGGCCCTCGCGTTGGCGGTCTTCCGGGATCAGCGCCAGGCCCTCGCGGATGCGGCGGGTCGTGTCACGCCCCTTCAGCTCCTCGCCCTCGACGAAGATTTTCCCCGTATAGTGCTCGTGGCGGCCCATGATGCATTCGAAAAGCTCGGAGCGCCCAGCGCCCATGAGACCGTAGATCCCCAGGATCTCGCCCTTGCGAACGCCGATCGACACATGGTCAACGGCATAGCCGCCCTGCGCGCGCGGCAGGCAGATGTTTTCGATGCGAAAGACCTCTTCGCCCGGCTCGTGCTCGACCTGCTTGGCAAAATCCTTGGCATCCGATCCGATCATCGAGCGCACGATCCAGCGCGTATCGATGTCCTTGACCATGGCATGGCCAGTGATCTCGCCGTCCTTCAGCACCGTGATGTAGTCGCCGATGCGCATCAGCTCTTCCAGCCGGTGCGAGATGTAGACGATCGCAACACCGCGCGCTTTCAGGTCCGCAATCACGCGGAAGAGTACGTCGACTTCGGCGGCGCTGAGCGCCGAGGTGGGCTCGTCCATGATAAGGATGCGGGTGTCGAGCGATACGGCGCGAGCGATCTCGACGAGCTGTTGCTGGCCGATCGGCAGGTCTTCTGCAAGCGTTTCGGCGGAGATGCCTGCTTCCAGGCGATTGAGGAATTCGTTGGCTTTTTCCACCTGCGCCTTGTGGTCGATGCCGCGGGGGCCACGTGTGATCTCGCGGGTGGCAAAGATGTTCTCCGCAACCGAGAGATTGCCGAAGAGGTTCAGTTCCTGGAAGACGATACCGATGCCGTGGCGCACCGCGTCGGCGGGACTGTTCAGGTGGATGCGTTCGCCATCCATCCAGATCTCGCCGAGCGTCGGGCGCTCCACGCCGGCGATGATGCGCATCATCGTCGACTTGCCGGCACCATTTTCGCCGACGAGCACATTCACGGCACCGCGGCGAAGCTTCAGGTCCGCCTTCTTCAGCGCCACGATACCGGAATAGGCCTTGGTGATGTCCTTCAGTTCGAGAATGACGTCGCCGTCGTCGAGATTGGCCATCGTCAACCTCCCACGGTGATGGTGGCAGGCACGAATTGCGGCAACTGACCCTTGGCCGGCAACGGATAGGCGCCGGTCGCTTTGAGCGTCTTGCCGGTGAGCCCCTCGCGCGAAAGCTTTTCAAGCAAGGCGCGGTTCACGTGGGTGTTGAAGGCCTTTCCGTACTGCGCCCATTCGATCTGGTTCTTGAACTCGTTGAAGTTCACGAATTTCAGGCTGTCGCGCAACGCCGTGCCGCGGATGGCCGGGCCGATCGAGACGCGCACGTCCGCCTTCGTGTCGCCGTCCACGTCCACATCAACGTAGGCCGCGCGTGATTTCGTCTCCTCAGCGACGATCACGCCGTCGACCTTGGCGGCAAAGGTCCATGGCGCGTTGCCCTGCTTTTCCTTGTGGCCGTATTTTTCCGCCGCCGCGTCCAGATTGTTTGCGGCAAGAGCGGTGACATCCTTGAACGCGCCTGCACGCTCGACGAGATAGGGTACGACCTTCGCGTCCCAAATGTCGGCGACCAGCCTGTCGGGATTGAAGGCGCCTGCCGCCGCTTGCTTCTGTTCGTCCTCGGTCTTGACGAATTTGCAGCCGCTAAGCGCAAGCGCGCCGGCAAGCATGAGTGTACAGGCAGCCTGAAACCTCAGCATTCCCATTCTCCGTCATAAACAGCAAACGCGAGGCAGGGTTTTCCCCTGCCTCGCGCCATTGCGAGAGGATTATTCGGAGAGCGCGAAGGTTTCGAGCTTGCCGGCGTTGTCCGCTGTGATCAGCACGCAGTCCATCAGCTGCTTTTCTTCGGCCGGCGCCTTGCCGGTCGTGATGTACTCATGCGCCTGGGTGACGGCGAGCTGTGCCTGGGCATAGGCTGGCTGCATGACAGTTGCCTTGATGCCGCCCGCCTTGATCGAGTCGCGCACATCGTTCGACCCGTCGAAACCGACGACGATAACGTCCTTGCGACCGGCAGCCTGCAGAGCCGCGATCGCGCCCATTGCCATCGTGTCGTTGCCGGCGATCACGCCCTGGATGTCCGGATTGGCCTGAAGGATGGTCTCCATCTTGGAGTAGCCTTCGGTCTGGCTCCAGTTGGCCGACTGCTGGGCGACCATCTTCATGTCCGTATATTCGTCCATGACGTCGTGATAGCCCTTGGAGCGGATGCCGGCATTGAGGTCGGCTTCGCGGCCGAGCAGCTCGACATAGTTACCCTTCTCGCCCATCAGCTTGACGAACTCTTCGGCACCAAGCTGCGCGCCCTGGTAGTTGTTCGAGACGATCTGGGAAACAGCGACGCCCGTGGCGTTGATTTCACGGTCGATCAGGAAGGAGGGGATGCCCGCATCCTTGGCCTTCTTTACGGCGGCGATCGAGGCTTCCGAGCCGGCATTGTCGAGGATGATCGCCTTGGCGCCGCGGCCGATTGCCGTATCGATGAGTTGCGACTGCTTGTTGGCGTCGTCGTCATGAACGAGAACCAGTGTCTCGTAGCCGAGCTCCTTGGCCTTGGCTTCCGCGCCTACGGCTTCCGCCTTGAAGAACGGGTTGTCGTGGCTCGGCGTGATGATCGCGATGAGATCGGCAGCAAACGACGGCATGGCAACGCCAGCCGCCATGACGGCAGCAAAACCGAGTGTGATCAGTCTACGGGTAATGTTCATGTTTCTCCTCCCAGTTAGCCCCGGTCTCCTTCGGCCATCCCCCCATTGAAAATGGCCTCCCGGTGCGATTCTTTGCCGGCGCGTGGCGCCGTCAGCGCGGACCAAGCCCGCCGTAAATCAGGTGATGCGCTGGATGCTCGCGGCGATTTCCGCGGGCTCGAACACGCGCTTCCAGTCGTCCTTCATGAGCACGGGCTTTCCGAACTCGATCGCCTTGTTGCAGGCATCGGAGAAGACGCCCGGTGTCTCCTCGAAGATCACGGCGCCGAGCACGTTCATGTGGCCGAGCAGGAAGTCGCGGGCAGCCTCCTTGGCAACGCCGCGGCGCACGCATTCGTCCATTGCTTCGCGCATAACGACGAGCAGCGAAGCGCAGACCGTTTCGGACAGGCCCGGCTCCAGCAGCGCCATCTGCTCGACGGTGACGCGGTGCGAGCGCATGACCGGCGCCCAGATGACCTTGGCGATCTCTTCGCCGAGCGCATAGGCACTTTCCGGACCCTGCATCAGAGCGGAAACGATGTGCTGCTTGGCCGCGATGCCGCCAAAGAAATCGCGCTTGGCCGCTGGATCCGTCTCGTCATTGAAGATCGGCGGATGGCAGGGATGCGTGACGAAATAGGTAAGGTCCGCGCGCTCGGGCAAATGGCCGGCAAATGGGGCCGCGGCATCGAGCGCCACGACCATCATGCCCGGCTTCAGCCTGCCGGCAATGCCGGCCGCGACCTTGCCGATCGCAGTATCCGGAACCGCAAGAATGACGACATCGGCACCATCTAGGCCCTCATCGGCGGAAACGCAGGCGATGCCGAGATCCTTCGAAAGGCGCGCCTTGCCGGCGTCGCTCACTTCGACATGCCGGACATCGAAGCGCGAACCCTTCAGATTCTTGGCGAGCCGATAGCCCATTTTGCCACCGGCACCGAACAGCGCGATCGATGTCATCGAAGACCTCCCTAAATGCAAGTGACCGGAGCCAATCTCGTCCAGCCGAAACGTTCCTCCGCCGATCCCGGCGTAGGTCTATATTTCTCAACTGGTATAACATGTCAACAGGTATCATAAGATACATGTTATCGAGATCTGCGAAACCGCGCCGGCAATAGGACGGCTCGATTGCAAGCCGGGTAGAGGCATCTGCCTGCACAAGGCCTGCCCACAAGAGGAGCCGCATCACAGACGTTCGACTACCAAAGCACTGAAACCCTCTGGGCTGATCCGCAACTGCTCACCGAAGAACGCAGGCGTACTCGGCGGCCGTCACCTGGCGGAGCGTGGCTTGACCTGAAACAGCTGGGACAAGTCGCCATGAGGACGGACGCAACCAACGTGGCATCGGCCTTCGGCGACGCGGAGGTTATAGCAAAGGGGCTGGCGTTGGTGACATTGACAGGCTGGGCGCAAAAGGCGTCACCTTTTCGCTCTGTAACCGGCCAGCGCTATGATGGTATGGCCTCGTTCAGATTTCCGGTCGGCCTGTACCCGGCAATTCGCGGGCCGAGGAACGTCGGCTCTATGGACCGGTCCAGCGAGGGAGACGACGGAAGGGGCCGCGCTGTCGCGCAGCCCTCTTCTTCTTACTGCCCACCCCATGCTGCCGGATAGTCGGGCAGCTTTTCGCAGCCGCACATGGCATGATGTAGCGGCGGCATCTTGTCGTTGACGTACTGGTCGAGCGTCTCGGCTGTGATCGCCGGCTGCGGCATCACCCATTCCGGACCCGGGACCGGTTCACCCTTCAGCACGTTCACGGCCGCAATGATGGGCGTGCGCCACTGATAGGTCGGGTAGGTCGGCGCGATCGCCTTGAAGCCTTCGGCCTTCCATTTCATCAGAAAGTCCTGCTGGTCCTCCCCGGTGATAACAGGCAGGGGCAGACCGGAGTCTTCGAAAGCCTCCAGCGCTGCAACGGCGGTGGCGCCGGCATCCATCCAGACCGCGTCGATCGTGCCGCGCTGCAGATAGTCCTCGACGATCGACTTGGTCTTGGCGTTGTCGCCCTCGGTGAACTCCTCGCCGATGACGTTCAGCCCCTTTTCCTTGAAGATGTGCTTGGCGGCGGACGCACGGGTCTCCAGTACGTCGACGCCGGGCACGATGCGCAGCATCAGCACGTTGGCGCCGGCCGGCGCATTGGCCGCCACGAATTCGCCTGCCTGGATGCCGAAGCCATAACCGCCGACCGGGTGGATGAAAGTGACCGGGCATTTTGTGTTGACGCCGCGATCGAAGACGATGACGGGCAGCTTGGCACAGGCCTTCTCGACGGCCGGGGTCAGCGCCGCGGTCGTGTTCGGCGAGACGATCAGAGCCGAGCATTTGCCGCCATTGATCAGATCGTCGATGTCGGAGATCTGCTTGTCGTCGGAGCCTTCGGCATCGACATGGATGAGCTCCTTGATTTCCGGATGGAGCTTCACTTCAGCCTGCATGTTCGTCCAGCCGGTCACGCGCCAGGCATTGTTGACCCCGGCGTTCGAGAAGCAGATCGTGTAGGGACCATCCTTCTTGAACTTTGCGGTGTCGGCCATTTGGTCACCGTAATATTGCGCCCACGGCTCCCCACCCGGGCCGTTGGCCTTTGCCGTCAAGAGCTCGCGCTGCCTGGCGAACTCGGCAGGATCGTCGAAGTTCAGCTGTTGGGCCTGCGCGGTGCTGGCGATGAGGGCAGCCGAAAGGGTGGCGGTCAGCAGTCTTTTCATGTCTCACTCCCATTTGATCATGATTTTTCAGTTCCTCCCGACGGCCCTTCGGCCGACGAAACTCAGGTCCCACCGGCGCGGTTGCGCCGATAGGTGGCAAGCACGACGGCGACGATCAGGATCACGCCCTGCACGACATCGCGCACCGGTTTCGGCAAGCCAATGAAATTGAGCAGCGTGAAGATCGCAGTCAGCGTCAACGCGCCGGCGATCGACGCGGGCACCGAGCCACGCCCGCCGAGAAGCTGCGCACCACCGATGACGCAAGCCGTGATCGCCTGCAGCTCGTAGCCGACGCCGACATCTGTCGAGACGCCCGCAAAACCGCCGAGCAGAATGCCGGCCGTCACGGCGCTCAGCGACGACACGACGAAGGCGGTGATGCGAACCCGCTCGAGCGGGACGCCCGACATCTGCGCCGCCCGCGGATTGTCGCCGATCGCATGCAGCATGCGGCCGAGATTGGTGCGATGCATGAGCCAGAACAGGCATATGCCGACCGAAAGCAGCACCAGCAGCGCAACCGGCAGGAACTGAATGAGCGGAATGCCCTGGATATTGACGCGCCCGAAGAAGCGGAAAGTCTCGGGCAGGTAGCCGCGCGGCGATCCGCTCGACCACATGAAGGCTGCACCGTTCAGAGTAATCATCATGCCGAGTGTGGCAATCAGCGAGGGGACCCTCAGAAAGCTGACGACGAGACCGTTGATCACGCCGACAGCGAGCCCGACAGCGTACATGACAGGGATCACCCACCATGTCGCATCGGCATTGTTGTTGAGCAGCATCGATGAACCGACCACTGTCAGCGTGATCAGCGAGCCGACCGAGAGATCGAATCCACCAGAGACGATGACATAGATCTGGCCGGCGGCGAGGATCGCCAGCGGCGCGGCACGCTTCAGGAAATTCATGTATCCGGGGGGCTCGACGAAATTCGGGTTCGACAGCGTGATGGCGACGAGCAGGGCTGCAAGCACGAAGAAGACGGGATTGATCTTCGGGAAGCGGCCGCTTCTCGAGGTGCCGGGCGTCTCTGCAGAGCCGATGGTTTGCTGAATCATGCCACTATCCTCTTCGAACGCACGGCGTAGAAGGCGACGGCTGCGACAATGATGATGCCACGCATCACCTGCTTGGCGAAGGCGTCGACGCCGGCGAGATTAAAGATGGAGTCGATCAGCGAGAAGATGATGACGCCCGCGACGGTGCCCCAGATCCCGCCCTTGCCGCCGGAGAGGATCGTCCCGCCGATGACCACGACGGCGATCGATTCCAGGTCGTATGCACCCTCCGTGCCGATCCAGGGCGAACCGGACTTCAGGCGACTTGCGAGATAAAGGCCCGCCAGTGACGCACACAGGCTGCAGATGATATGGCTCGCCATCACCACGCGGCCCGTCTTGATGCCCGCTGCACGCGCGGTGTCGCGATTGCCGCCGACTGAGTAGATGTTGGACCCGAAGCGAGTGAACCGCAGCAGGACCCAGGCAGCAAGAACGACCAGCGCCAGCATGATGAGGCTGAATGGCAATCCCAGCACAGTGCCATAGGCGAAGAACTGGAACGCATCCGGGACCGAACCTGCGAACTTGCCGTGGAAGGAAGCAAGGCAACCCTGAATGATGAGCGCCATGCCCAGCGTCGCGATGAGCGGATTGACCTCCAGCCTGATAATCAGCAGCCCGTTCAACGTGCCGACCAGAACACCCATCAGCAGCACCGCGAGGACGGCAGGCACCATCATCGCCGGATCACCGTTCATGATCGCCGACGAGACCACCGCCGACGCGGAAATGAGATGCGCCACCGACAGGTCTATCGAGCCGACGAGAATGGCGAAGGTCTGGCCGACAGCGGTCATGCCGAGCGCGATGGAGCGGTTGAGGATGGAGATCGCCGCTTCCGGTGTCAGGAACCGCGTCAAACCAAGGCTGAGCGCGATAGCGATGTAGATCAGAAGCGCGGCAGCGAGCAGCAGGGCCGGCGAATAGCGCTCAATGCGCGAAGTGGGGCGTTTGGTGAAGATCGCCGTGTTCATGCCGCCACCGCCTCTTCGCCGGTTGCAGCGAGCATGACATCGGCTTCCGACACGCCGCGCTGGAACGCTGCCACCAGTTCGCCGGCGCGCATAACGAGGATGCCGTCGGCAGCACCGAGCACCTCCGGCAGGTCGGACGAAATCATCATGATCGCCGTACCCTTGCGGGCGAGATCGCGCATGAGGTGGTAGATGCCGGCCTTGGCATTGACGTCGATGCCGCGCGTCGGCTCGATGAAGATCAGCAAGCGTGGCGCCAGAGCCAGCCAGCGCGCGACAATTGCCTTCTGCTGGTTTCCGCCGGAGAGCGCCTTGATTTCCTGGGAAAAGCTGCCCGCGCGCACGTCGAGGTCCTGCAGCAGCCTATCCATCTCCTCAGTGGAGGCGAACGCGGTCGCATCAGCCTTGCCCGCGAGAGCCGACAGCGCCCTTGCCGTCAGCATGCCATTGTCCGTGACCGACTGCATGAGCACCAGCCCTTCGGCCTTGCGATCGCCCGGCAAAAGGCCGATGCCTGCGCGGATGGCGTCGCGCGGGTTGGTGAACCGCGCCGGCTTGCCGGCAAGCAGCACCTCGCCCCTGATGAAGGGCGAAAAGCCGAAAATCGCCTGGGCGAGCGCAACGCGCCCTGCCCCCTGCAATCCGGCAAAACCGACGATCTCGCCGGCGCGAAGTTCGAAGGAAATGTTCTTCAGCCGCTCGTTGCCGGCATTGCGCACGGAGAGCACGGCATCACCAATCTCCTGCGACGTCGCCGGCGCCGCATAGAAATCGCCGATATCGCGGCCGACCATGGCGCGTACGATCACATCGGGCTCCGGCACTTCGTCGAAGCTCGCGGCCGTTTCGCCGTCCTTCAGCACAGTCACCCGATCGGCAAGCCGCGTGATCTCGCGCATGCGGTGCGTGATATAGACGATCGCCACACCCCTCATCTTCAGCGTGTCAACGAGGCCGAACAGCACCTCGCATTCCGCCTCGTTCAGGGCGGCAGTCGGCTCGTCCATCACGATCACCCGTGCATCGAGCGACACCGCCTTGGCGATCTCGACCAGTTGCTGGCTTGCGACATCGAGGTCGGCGACAACCGTGTCGGGTTCGATCCGATGCGACGAGCCGAACAGCGAGAGCACGCGTCGCGCCTCCTGGTTCATCGCCCCGTGGTCGACGAGGCCGAACCGCGTCGGCGCGCGGCCGAGAAAGATGTTCTGCGCCACGGTGCGCTCGGGTAGTAGCGAGAATTCCTGGTAGATCACCGCGATGCCGGCGCGGATCGCATCGAGCGGATGAGTGAAATGTCGCTCCTCTCCGCCCACGACGACGGCGCCGCCATCCAGTCGGTAGACGCCGGAGAGGATCTTCATCAGCGTAGACTTGCCGGCGCCGTTCTCGCCGGCCAGTGCGTGGACCTCACCCGGATAGGCAACGAAGCTCACACCTTTCAGCGCTTTGACGCCGGGAAAATTCTTGGTGATGCCGCGCATCTCGATTGCGGGAGAAGGAATGGTCATGCTTGTGCCCATGTCTTGCGAATGAACGTCGCGCTTTCGGAAAAGAGCGTCTCGAAATCGGGAAACAGCGGCCGCCAGACGCGGGTTGCCGTCGCGATTGCTGGAAGTCCGGCGCCGAATGCTTCAAGGGTCAGCCAGCCGTCATAACCGATCTCCTTCAAGATCTTGAACATTGCGGCGAAGTCTATGTGTCCCCGTCCCGGGATGCCACGATCGTTCTCGGAGACGTGAAAGACGCCGATGTCGCTGCCGATCAGGCGAATGGCCGCCTCCGGCCGACGCTCTTCGACGTTGGCATGAAAGGTGTCGTACATGATCTTGAAGGCTGGATGCCCAACCCGGTCCACATAGGAGCGGGCCTGCTCCATGGTGTTCAGGTAATAGGTCTCGAAGCGATTGAGGGGCTCGAGGCTCAGATGCATACCGTTTGCCGCAGCCCGCTCCGCCAGTGCCCGATGTGCGTCGGCGCCGTATTTGAGCTCGTCCTCGCTGGCCCCGGCCCCGGTGAAGAACCCGATCGGTGCATGGAAGGGCCCACCCATACTTTCGGCCCCAAGGGCGATGGCGCAATCCAGGGCCCAGTCGAGATGGGCAAGGCCGCGCGCTCGTACGTCCGCGTCACAACTGACCGGGTTGGCGTCCGGCGTCGGAACGATCGACGTGGTCGATCGGCCGATGCCGAGCGTGTCGAGCTCCTTGCCCAGGCGCTCATAGTGGCTGACGGCACCTTTAAGGACCGGGAGCTCGACCCCGTCATAACCGAGGTCGCGCAGCCGTCCGATGCTGGCCAGGTGCCTGTCCTCGACGAAGTCAGTCAGACAGAGAAGGTTGATGCCCAGGTTCATGGCGCGCTCAGTGCAGCTTGATGCCGAGGTCGCGGCAGGTCGCGCGAATCCAAGACAGGGATTTCTCGATCATCGGGCCGGCGGCTCCCTCGCATTCCAGGCTGAGCACGCCGTCGTAGCCGTGATCGCGCAGTATCGCGAGGCAGGCCTTGATGTTGTCGGCATTGACACCATCGCCGAGCGCGCAATGGCTGACCGCGATGCCGGTCTGCCCGCCACGAACCGCAGCGGCGAGCGATTGCGAAACATCCTTGACGTGAACGTGGCTGACCTTGTCGACGAAGCGCGGCAGAAACTCCGTCGGCTCCTGACCGGCGATGAAGGTGTTGCCGGTGTCCATGTTCATGCGCAGCCATCGGGAATCGACGAAGGCAAGCATGCGCTCCATGAATTCGGAGCGCGTGGTGAAATGCCCGTGCGGCTCGATATTGACGATGATTTCGTGCGCTTCCGCGACCTCGATGATCTTCTCGTAGCTGCGCTTCATGAGCGCCATCGATTCTTCTTCGCTCAGCCCCGGCGGCATATGGAGCCCGTCGGTCGTGTCGACGCAAGGGCTGCCGGCCTGCGCGGCCCAGGCAATCGATTTCAGCACGTAAGGCACGCCGCGCAACGGGCCATCTTCGCCGGAAAGCGGATAGGCGGCATCGACCTGGGAGAAGCGCACGCCGTAGCGATCCATCTTCCGACGCAGTAGTGCGGGATCCTCGTAAAGCGCGACATGCGGCTGGTAGCCGAGACCATGAATCCAGCTCACCCCGTCTATCAGGCCACACTCGATGAAGTGCACATCGTTGTCGCTCGCCCACTGCAAGCATTTTTCGAACGACCAATAGGCCGAGTTGAACGCGTCCGTGTGGAAACCTATCCGCACCGGAAAATCCTCCCTGATTCTCCTCCATGCCGTTGAGTTTCAACGACAAATCACGAAGCGCCTCCGTTTGCCGCTTGATGATGACGCAGCATTGCGCAATAAAGGAGCGTCCGCGTTCGAAATAGAGGACTGGTAAATTTTGAACATCGGCGGGGGAGAGCGATGAGCAAAGTCAACAATGAGCGAGCCGTCGGCCGGCCGGCGGTTTTCCGTGAGCCGGGTGCCCTGCTCTATGCCGGGAACTGCCAGGACCTGATGAAGGCGTCTCTTGCCGGACAGGTCTCGCTCAACGCATGGACGCGACGCGGCTATCCGGGCATCGACCTCGGCCACGCCCTGCCGCAGGTCTGTTCCGTCGGCGGTTGGGATGCGACGAACCCGCAGGACTGGGGTCTGCGCGAACATTGCAACGAAGGCGTCAAGATCGCCTATCTCGCACGCGGCTCTCTCACCATTACGATGGACGGCCGCAAGACCACGCTCAGCGAAGGCCAGATGTTCGTCGTCCGGCCGTGGCAATTGCATGCGCTCGGCGACCCCAATATCGGCGCAAGCCATATCGTCTGGGTGCTGATGGACATGGGCGTGCGTCGCCCACATGAAACCTGGCTCTGGCCCGATTGGATCGGCTGGCCGGAACGGGATCGCAGGCGGCTGAGCGAGCTTCTGTCCAAGAACGAGCAGATCTCCTATCTCGCCTCGCGCGAAGTCGCGCGCACCTTCATGGATATTCACGAGGTGGTGGCGAGCCGTGACATCCATGGCGGCGAAGCGCGCCTGCGCCTGCTGATCTCGATGATGCTGCTCCAGTTCCGCCAAATGCTGGAAAGCCAGGCGCCGGTGCTGGATCTGGCACTCGCAAGTTCCAAGCGCACGGTCGAGATTTTCCTCAAGCGCTTGAGGCATGCCCTCGACGAAGACTGGACCCTGGAGAACATGGCTGTCGAATGCAATCTCTCGCGCACCCAGTTCACCCAGCATTGCCAGGTGCTGACCAACATGACGCCTGTGCGCTACTTGCAGATGTTGCGCCTGAACGCGGCGCGCCAACTGCTCGAAAGTGGCCAGCAGTCCGTCACCAACGTTGCTTATGACTGCGGCTTCTCCTCGAGCCAATATTTTGCCACCTGCTACAAGAAGCGCTTCGGCTTCTCGCCCATTGAGACGCCGCGACAGCAGACGATGATGACCAGCTGAGCTCCGTCAGGAGGGATCCCCCTACCGAACGAAGATCTGGTTGGCACAGGGGCGCCGGCGCTATGCGCAAAGAGAGCTTTGGAAGGACCGGCGTCTCGAGCGTTACGCGGACATGGCCAGGATGACCATCAGCGACGAATCAAACCGGTTGCGGGACGTTTTTTTCCTATCCGGTTGGTCCTCGTCTTCGGCTGCAATCACACCTGGCCCTGGATCCACGCCAGGAATTTGCGAACAGCCTTCCCGTTGCCGCGCCGATCCAGATGCACGAGTTTGGTCAGGTCGTAGCTTTGACTGCCTGCGAGCTGACGACAACGTCAAATTCCGCCTCGACGGCCTTGCGACGACGGCGGCCTATCGAAGCAATCGAGTGTCTGCACTACGTAGATCCTTATCAGGCCAGGATACTTCGGGTTGCCCGCTGGTCTGCAAAGGATTCAAGGTCAGTCGTGCAAGAGCCTGGCCCTGCGGTACTCGAACTCAAATCGAAGGAGGAGACGTTGGAAGACGCTGAAATTGAAAGACGTGCCAGACAGCTATGGGTTAGAGAGAACCCTAATCGACCATGGCTCCCGCTATCTCAAAGGGCCGAACTCGGACAGGACATGTCGGCTAGTGCGTCCGAGGAAGACAGGAAGCGCTATATTGAACGGGTTCGAAGTGGCGAGTAGGCTCAAGCCACTAAGCTTGTGCTTCCGGGAAAGACGACGACTGAAACAGCGACGCCGCCAGCCAACGGCGGCCGCTCAATAGAGGCGCATGCGTCGAAGTAAATATAAGCATCGGGCCCAACAAAAAAGGCCGGGGCGCGCTGGCTCCGACCTTTTTTCTTTGTCGCTTCCAAGACTAGTGCCAGTACATCCGTGGTCACGAGTCGAAAGCAGTGCGCGATTGCCGGCGTGGAGTTATCTCATGCTCGACAGATGCGCGTATACCAGTTTTATAGGACGACGGGTTTTCCGAAACAAGTTGTCCGTTTGGGCTATGACCTACGCCATATGCAGCCAAATAGGGATCAGATACTCATCCTCGACCACCAAAATGAGTGGCAGCAGACAACGAGGAAAAGCCCCATCCGCGACCCGGTGAACCCTAGAAAACAGGACGATTACCTTCCCTCGGCCGCAGGCCAATCGTTTGAAGGTTCATCAATAGTGGTCTTCGCTGTGTCGTCGTCTGCGGGGTCTGGATCGCGGATCCAGGCGCTGCGCAGACCATCGACATCCTCAAGGATGGCGGCGAAAACATCTTCCTGCTGAATGCCTGCCACGACGAACAGGTCTACCAACCCCTCAAGTCGCAGTCGAAGATCCTCGCGCCATGCCTGCGGATCTTCCTCAATCGCAATCGTCATGTTCGACCTTTCTTGCGGCTCGTCGGCCATTGAGAAAAAGCGCATTCTCTAATCGGTCGGGTATGCGGCCCTTGGCAATGTGACGCCGCCGGCCTCTAGCTCTGTTTCTTCTTCCGCCGCGGCAAGTCGGGCACTGGTTGCGTCCAAAATAGCCGTCAGAAATTCTACACGGCCCCATCCGACCAAGTGGGCTTCTTCGACAAGGAGCTGCACCGCGTAGTCAACCGCCTGGTCGAGTTCGACCTTCCGCTCGGATGTGCCTGGGGGCTGATTTGGAGGATCAATCATTGCATTCCTCAAACCGAAGATGGTGACGTCACAGAACGCCTGAAATATGAACCCCGTGTTCGGAAAATCGTTCCAAAACTTCTCAATCGAAAATCCGGCTTTTCGGGTGCTCCGCAGCCCTACGCAGACGACGCACCGCCATTGATAAGGGCCGGTCGGCCATTTGTGGAACCTCCCCACCCCATTGTCAGTTCCTCCTTCACACCAACAAGGAGAAACTCCATGGCAAAGAATGACCTTACAGCCGGCTTCACCGGCACACCCACCGAACCACCTACTGGCGTTCGCAAAGTAGCAAAGACAGCGGGAGATGTGGTGAAGCGCGAAACCAGTGCTGTGGCTGCTGCGGCCGCGGACCACCCACATACCGCAACGGGTTTGGTGCTTACGATCGGCGCCCTTGCCTTCGCGATCGGCTACATTATGGGGCGATCGTCGATCGAGGACACTAGGCAGGGCTATTGGCGGTAGGAGGCGCGCTGGCGCTTGGAACGCTTTAGTGGATAGCAGCGTCTGTTTGCCGCTGTCCGCCCGTCTCGGCGGGTTAAGCGCGGCACGCCATCGCACTCAGACGCCGAGTACCAATCGCGCTCGAATGGAACACTTTCCTTCCAATTAGGTTTCACCAGTTCATTTCAAAGGAGAAACGAAGATGGATCACACTAATCACGTCCGCCTCGCAGCCACAGAACTCACGCCCGCAGTCCTGGAAGGTGCGACAGTTTACGGAGCGGATGACCATAAGGTTGGCAAAGTTGATCATGTGCATGGAGCGGGCGCCGGCAGCAGCGTTATCATTGACGTCGGCGGCTTCCTCGGCATAGGCGCCAAGCCGGTCGCGGTTCCCCTTACCGATCTCGATTTCATGCGGGATGAGGACGGCGACGTCCACGCTATCACGACATGGACCAAGGATCAGCTTAAGGAGATGCCCGAGCATCGCCATTAGCCACTGTAGCCCGGCCTATGTGCCGGGCTTCCTCCGACTGTGGTCAAAAGCACCGCAGACGGCGAATATCTCCGATCTGATCACATTCGTTCAACGTGCGCACATTGGCGGACTCCCTCACGGAGCTACGGTAAGTCCGCTACGAAGATAGCCGGATGCAACGTATGTCGCCGACCGCCACAAAACTCACGCCTTGAGCGGCGATGAACCAGAGGTCTCGACAGCCAGCATGGTCGGCAGCTCCCAAATCGATGCGCGGCAGGCTCCGTTGCATGTTGCATTGCGAAATAAATGAGGTCATAAAAAAATCACTCACCACGGACCCGGTGAAACTCCGGGTGGCTCTTCTGGCCGCCGATCCGCCAGACCACGCAAAACCTGCATGCCAACTTCAGAACCGCTCGATCGAGCGCGTTCGCCATGCTTTGCGAGAACACATCAGATGCAATTTTCCTCCATCCGCCGGGATTGGTCCGCCGCCCCTATGCGCGAAATGCTCGCCGGGGCCGTCGCGACGTTCGCCTTGATCCCCGAGGTCATCGCCTTTTCTTTCGTCGCCGGCGTCGATCCTCAGGTCGGCCTATTCGCCTCCTTCATCATCGGCATTGTCATCGCTTTCACGGGCGGGCGTCCTGCCATGATTTCCGCTGCTGCAGGATCGGTCGCGCTCGTCGCAGCACCCCTCGTCCACGCGCATGGGCTGCCCTATCTCTTTGCCGCCGGATTGCTCGCGGGCATCTTCCAGATACTGTTTGGGCTCCTTCGGCTCGGCGTTCTCATGCGTTTCGTTTCGAAATCTGTCCGCACAGGCTTCGTGAACGCGCTTGCGATCCTGATCTTTGGAGCCCAGCTACCGCACATCATTGGCGGCGACTGGCTTGCCTACAGCATGCTGGCGGCAGGACTTGCGGTCATCTACCTTGCCCCAAGGGTCACCACGGCGATCCCATCGCCGTTGATCTGTATTTTGGTTCTGACCCTGGTATCGATCTCGTTACAACTCCCGGTGATGACCATTGCCGATCTCGGCAAGTTGCCTGACTCTCTTCCGATCTTTGGCTGGCCCACCGTTCCCCTGACACTGGAAACGCTGAGGATTATCGCAGGGCCGGCGCTCGCCATCGCCATGGTCGGCCTGCTTGAATCTATGATGACGGCCAGTGTGGTGAATGATCTGACGGGAACACCGAGTTCGAAGAACAGGGAGTGCACGGGACTCGGCATTGCAAATGCCGCGGCAAGCCTGTTCGGCGGGATCGCAGGCTGCGGCATGATCGGCCAGACCATCAGCAACGTGAAGTACGGCGGACGCGGCCGACTATCCACGCTGTTTGCGGGGGCCTTCCTGCTGGTGCTGATGGTCTTGCTGAAGCCATGGGTGTCTCAGGTTCCGGTCGCAGCACTGGTGGCCATCATGGTTATGGTATCGATCGACACGTTCGACTGGCGTTCACTGCGCAGTGTGATCGTTCACCCAAAGGTGTCGAGCGCGGTCATGATCGCGACCGTCCTCGTCACGGTGTCTACCTCGAACCTGGCACTCGGCGTGACAGTGGGCGTCCTTCTAAGCGGCGTCTTCTTCACGTTCAAAGTCGCCCGCCTCTTGCGGGTTGAAACCGCGGTCGACGCTGCTGCCGGACGTTTGACATATCGCGTGTCGGGCCAGGTGTTCTTCGCGTCGGCCGACATCTTCGTCGAGGCATTCGATATAGAAGAGGCAAGTGGCATGGCCGTTCTTATCGACGTATCACAGGCACACTTCTGGGACATCACCGCCGTCGATGCTCTGGATAAGGTGGTGGGACGTTACAAGGCGCATGGTATCGCCGTGGATATATTGGGCCTGAACGAGGCGAGTGCCACGTTGATCGGGAGCCTGAATGGAGCGATGAAGCTTAAAGAGGTCTGATCCAGATTATTTGATCCTCAACAAGAGCTGGCCATGAACGCCAAGGACCATGGCCCTCTTTGTTAAGGTTCTGTCGGCCAACAGCGGCCATCACAATCGTCACGCTTTTGTGGCCGAAGCCGACCTGGCGGCCGGCACCAGAACCAGTATCTCGGGCAAAAATCCGACCTCACTTGGGGGCACCCAAGCGGTCGAGCCAGTCTGTCACCCTTTCAATCGTCTGTCGTTCCTGCGGCGCCTGCATGGAGAAGCCCTCGACCAGGTTCACGGTCGGCGCGTGCGTTGCGAGGACCGACAGGCTATCGCCAAGCCCGTAACCGCCATGGGTGATGAGTGGCACAATGGTTTTGCCCGATAGGTCATGCGCGGAAAGAAACGACCGTATCACCGGAGGCGCCGTCATGCCCCAGATCGGAAAACCGAGGAAGATCGTGGCATAGCTGGCGACGTTGTCCACCGTCGCCCTCAAGGGCGGCTTATAGCCTTGGTCGCGTTCCGATTGCGCCTGCGCGACCGTCTCGAAATAGTCGTCGGGATACGGTTGTTCCGGCTCGATCTCGAATAGATCTGCGCCCAGGGCACGGCGGACCTGCCGGGCGACAACCCGCGTGTTTCCGCTGCGCGAAAACACCGCCACGAGCGGCTTCTTGCCCTGTTGGGCCACGGTGGCGGACGCGCTGCCCGCCGCAAGGGTGAGGAACAGCGGCGCCATGAGAAGGCCCCTCCGGGTCGGCTTGCCGAAATCAGTCACGACGGTTCACCTGCCTTTGATTAAAGCCCGGTCATCTTGAGCGATGCTTCGGGAAGACGCTCGCCACGGACCTCGATTTTGGAGACCTCGGCATCAATCTCGGCAAGATCATTAGGCGTCATTTCCAGATCGGCACTTTCAAGGTTTTCTTCCAACCGACGGAGCTTGGTGGTGCCGGGAATCGGGACGATCCAGGGCTTTTTCGCCAACAGCCAGGCGAGCGCGACTTGCGCCCGCGTAGCACCTTTGCGATCGGCCACTGCCTTGACCACGCTCACCAGCGCCATGTTCGCCTTGCGGGCTTCGGGTGTGAACCGCGGCACATGGTTGCGGAAGTCCGTCGGATCAAAGGCCGTGTGCTCGTCGATCTTGCCGGTGAGGAAACCGGCGCCGAGCGGGCTGAAGGGAACAAAGCCGATGCCAAGTTGCTCGAGCGCCGGCAGAAGTTCGGCCTCCGGTGCGCGCCAGAACAGCGAATATTCGCTCTGCACCGCGGTCACGGGCTGGACTGCATGGGCGCGGCGGATGGTCTGGACGCCGGCCTCCGAGAGACCGAAGTGCTTGACCTTGCCTTCGGCGATAAGCTGTTTGACGGCGCCGGCCACGTCTTCGATCGGCACGGCCGGATCGACACGGTGCTGATAGAAGAGGTCGATGCGATCCGTTTTCAGCCGCTTCAACGCGGCCTCCGCCACCGCCTTGACATGTTCGGGACGGCTGTTGGTGCCGCCACTGCGCGCGCCGGTCTCAAGGTCTATGTCGAAGCCGAACTTCGTGGCAATGACGACCTTGTCGCGGATCGGTCGAAGCGCCTCCCCCAGCAACTCCTCGTTGGTGAAAGGTCCATAGGCTTCTGCCGTGTCGAAAAGCGTCACGCCCAGGTCGTGCGCGTCGTGGATGAGCTGGATCATCTCACTCCTATCCCCAGCGCAGCCGTAGACGCCCGTCATACCCATGCAGCCGAGGCCTAGGGCCGACACTTCAAGATTTCCGAGATATCTGTGTTTCATTGTTTATCCCTTACTTCTTCTCAGGTGCCTCGACGGCCGAGTAGGCCAGAACGGCATCGGGCAAGCGCTGGCCGCGCACCTTTATGGCAGAGACTGCGGCATTGAGTTCTGTGGTCTCTTCGGCGCTGAAGCTGATCGACGTGGCGCCGATATTCTCAAGCAGGTGCGGCATCTGTGTCGTCCCAGGGATCGGTACGATCCACGGCTTTTGCGCCAACAGCCACGCAAGTGCAATTTGAGCCCGGGTCGCCTGCTTCCGGTCAGCCCAGTTATTCAACAATGTCACAAGCGCCAGGTTCGCCGGCAGGTTTTCCGGCGAGAAACGCGATTCGATCCCGCGGATGTCGCCCTGGGCAAAACGCGTCCGCGCGTCGATTGCACCCGTCAAGAAACCGACACCAAGCGGGCTCCATGGAACGAAACCGATGCCGAGTTCCTCGCAGACCGAAAGCACTTGATCTTCAGGCCCACGCCACAGCATCGAATACTCGCTCTGGACGGCCGACACGGGAAGTGCGGCGTGAGCGCGGCGCAATGTGTTAATCCCCATTTCGGAAAGGCCCCAATGCAGGACCTTGCCCTGGTCCATGAGGTCCTTGACTACATCAGCGACATCCTCGATCGGAACGTTCGGATCGACGCGGTGCTGGTAGAGAAGGTCGATGCGGTCCGTGCGCAGACGCTTGAGCATGCCGTCAACCACAATCTTGATGTGATCCGGACGACTGTTGAGGCCGGGACGGCGCTCGCCGGTTTGGAGGTCGATGTTCCATCCGAATTTCGAGGTGATCACGACGGTATCTCGGAACGGTTCGATGGCTTCGCCAAGAATCCGCTCGCACTCATGCGGGCCATAGGCCTCGGCGGTATCAAAAAAGGTGACGCCGCGCTCGTGGGCCGCACGGATGATGTTGATCATCTCCAGCCGGGACGGGATCGTCGTCTGATAGGTCCGGCCCATGTTCTGAACACCAAGGCCGACGCTTGAGACTTCCAGCGTTCCAAGCTTTCGCCGATCGCTCGACTGGACTGAGGCAGAACTGTCCGCGGTCCCTGCCTGTGCAAAGGCCGGCGAACTCGCACTGGCGAGCAGGGGAGCCACCGCAAGACTTCCCGCCGCGCCGAGGAAGCCTCGACGGCCGATTGTCGTTGTGTCCTCATTCGTCATGTCTTTCGTCCTTCCCTGTGATCGGTTTGCAGACCGTTACCCATCGACCGTCGTGTTTCGGGGCCGAGTGCGTTGCGAACGCAGCCGGAAGAAGCTGGAAGAGATCCGAGTGTCCGGCTGCCCGCACCATTGAGTTCCAAGGTAGCGCGTGACGCCGATGGCGATTAGATGCCATAATCCGCATGAACCTTTTAGATGAGCTAACAAATCCAGATGGAAAACTTCAACGATCTCGCCGCCTTTGCGGTTATCGCCAGGGAGAAAAGCTTCACGCGGGCTGCTGCAAAACTTGGCGTATCGCCGTCGGCACTCAGCCAGACCATGCGCAATCTCGAGGAGCGACTGGGTCTGCGGCTGCTGACCCGCACGACGCGCAGCGTCTCGTCGACGGAAGCCGGCGAGCGCCTGCTGCGAACGGTTGCGCCGCGCTTCGAAGAGATCGAAGCCGAATTGGTCGCTTTGGGTGAGCTTCGGGACAAGCCGGCCGGGACGGTTCGCCTCACGGCCGGTGAACATCCCGCGATCTCGATCCTTCAGCCCGCGCTCAAACGATTTCTCCCTGATTATCCGGACATCGCGGTGGAAATCATCGTCGACTACGGCCTCACCGATATCGTCGCCGAAGGCTATGATGCCGGGGTGCGCATGGGCGAGCAGGTCGCCAAGGATATGATTGCAGTGCGCATCGGCCCCAATATGCGCATGGCGGTCGTGGCGTCGCCAGCCTATTTCGAGCGGCATCCGCTTCCACAAACCCCGCAGGACCTGACCGCCCACACCTGCATCAACATCCGTCTCCCGACCTATGGCGGGCTATTCCCTTGGGGTCTGGAAAAGGACGGACGCGAGGTGAAAGTGCGTGGAGAGGGGCAACTCGTGTTCAATAGCCTGAGCATGCGATTGTCCTCAGCCTTGGACGGACTTGGCGTCGCCTATATGCCCGAAGACCAGGTACTCGCTCATGTTGCCGAGGGGCGGCTGGTGCGCGTTTTGGAGGATTGGTGCCCCTCCTTCCCCGGCTATCATCTGTATTATCCGAGCCGTCGGCAGCAATCGCCTGCTCTCGCATTGCTGGTGGACGTTCTGCGGTATCGCGGCAGCTGAACGGACTGCGCTTGATGCCTGGAGCCCACGTCACAATGTAGTGCGTCAGGCACATGCAGAGCCCGGCAATGGCGAGGCAGTGAACGAAGAAGCCCGCGACAGAGTAGCAAAGGTAAGTGGCCCGGTGCGGCGCACCAAGGCCTTTCCGGTGCACGATCCACCGTCGCTCGGCACTCAGCCGGCAAGGATTTGGTTGCCATCAAGGGCGATATCTCCGCTGCCAAGGCGGCGCAGTACCGCCTCGGCATGGATCTGGGCGAGCGCAACCTGCAATGCAGATGCGCTCGAGCATCACGCCGCCAGGTGTTCGAACAGCCGGGCGACGGCCTCCGCGCCCGGATCGACATGGCCCTCAAGTTGTCGCGCGTTGATATAAGCTGCGCGACCGGCATTGGCCTTGAGGAGCTTCGCCGTCAGGTTTGCTCCTTCCCGAGCCGCCAGGGCGGCCGAACGGACCCCGTCGCCGAGTGCGTCGAGAGCGGGGGAAAGCGCATCGACCATAGTTCGGTCGCCGAGACGCGCACCGCCGATTTCCTGCATCCGGGCAAGTCCTGCCTTCAGCGCATCGCGCATGGGAAGGCCGCTTGACGCAGCGTCGCCGGCTGCGGCGAAGAAGATCGCCAGCAGCACGCCCGACGATCCGCCCATCGTCTGGCTGAGTTCCTGGCCAATCGCCCGGTAGAGTTGGGTATGATCGGAGAGCGGCAGCCGGTCGATCGCATTGATCAGGGCGCGTGCGGCGCCAGCCAGTGTCGAGCCGGTATCGCCATCGCCCGACTTGGCATCCAGCGCATTCAGGTCTTCCTCGGCTGCAACCAGGATCCGGCAGCATTTGACAATGAACTCGCGTGTCTCCCTGTGTTCGGACGACAGCGGCGCAATTGGCGTCAAGCCGTCGGGCAGCATATTGACGATGACCGGTTTGACCGTTGACACGCCGGGCCATGCCGCCATGGAAACCGGTGCGCTCAGCGCCGCTATTTCCGCTTCGTCAGCTGGATAGACGGACACCGAAAAACCATGCATGTCGAGAGAGGTCATCATCGACGCGGGACCGACGATGTGCGAAATCCGCGCTCCAATCGAAGACGTAATCAGTTCGTGCGCTAGTACCGACATTTCCAGCGTTGAGGTGCCGCCGAGATTGTTGATGAGCGCCACATAGGATCTATCCTCCATGGCCGCTGCAAGTTTGCTTACGGCTGCTTCCATGGCCAGTCGAGCGTCGATGAAGTCGACTTGCTCGACACCGGCCTCCCCATGGATGCCAAGCCCAAGTTCGGCCATGTGGGCCGGAATGCGGTCCTCCTTTGGGGATCCAGGAACCGTACATGTATCGAGGGACATGCCGATGCTCTTCGATCCGGCGGCCACGCGCCGGGCGGCCGCCGTCACCGTTTCCAGATCCACACCGGCCTCGGCCAACGCTCCTGCGATCTTGTGAACGAAGAGAGTGCCTGCGACACCGCGTGCCTGCGGCAACTCGGGTAATGCCACGTCATCGCCGATGATGACCATGCTGACATTGAGGCCGAAGGCACGGGCGCGTTCGGCGGCGAGACCGAAGTTCAGTCGGTCGCCGGTATAATTCTTGACGATCAGCAGGCAGCCGGCTGGACCGGTGACCGCGAGAATGCCGGCAAGAACGGCGTCGACACTGGGTGAGGCAAAGACGTCGCCGCAGACGGCAGCGGTCAACATGCCCGCCCCGACGAAGCCCGCATGCGCAGGCTCGTGCCCTGCCCCGCCGCCGGAGACCAGCGCCACCTTGGACTTGTCCCAATCATTGCGCAGAACCACTCGAATATGAGGGTAGCCGTCGAGCCGTGCCAGCGAGCCGCCGCTTATCGCCAGCAGGCCGTCGATCGCCTCGGTGACGACGTCTTCCCTCTTGTTGATGAATTGTGCCATGTGATCCTTCCTCTAAGCTAAGCGCATGCCGGCCGCGTCGAAATAGAGCGGCTTGTCCGGCTGAATTTTCACGGTGTCGCCACTTTTCAGCCTGGTGTGGGCGTCGGTGACGGTGATGAGGTCGTTTTTCTTGAAGGACAGATGAAGACGGGTCTGGTCACCAAGATGCTCGACCCGCCGGACCAATGCCTCCTGGCCGCTGCCCTGTGTAATGTGCTCGGGCCGCAAGCCGATGTGCGCCGCTCTGGATGGTGCGCCGGGAAAAGTGTCGGCGGGAATAATGTTGATGCGGGGCTGGCCGAGCTTTGTTGCCGCATAGATGCTCACCGGATGCTCGTAGACTTCACGCGGGGCGCCGAACTGCACCAGCCGGCCTTCGTGAAGCACGCCGATATGCGTTGCCATTGTCATTGCCTCGATCTGATCGTGGGTGACATAAAGCAGCGTGGCGCCGGACTTGGCCTGGATATTCTTCAGCTCGACGCGCAAATCGGCCCTGAGCTTGGCGTCGAGCGAGCTCAAAGGCTCGTCCATGAGATAGATCTGCGGCGTGCGAACGAGCGCGCGGCCAATGGAGACACGCTGCATTTCGCCGCCCGAGAGCGCCGTCGCCATGTTGTCGAGTTTGTGGGAGATCTGCAGAACCTCGGCGATCGCATTGACCTTGCGGTCAATCGCGTCGCGTGGCGTCTTCAATAGCGGCGATTTCAACGGGAATTCAAGGTTCTGCCGCACCGTCAGATGCGGATAGAGCGAATACTGCTGAAACACCATGGCGACGTTGCGCTGCGCCGGTGAATGTCCCTCGACTGAGTGGCCGCCGAAATAGATATTGCCGCTATCGGGGCGATCGAGACCGGACACCATGCGCAGCGTCGTGGTTTTTCCGGCACCCGTCGGCCCGAGGAGAACGACGAAGGAACCGTTCGGTATCGTCAGCGACACGTTGTCGAGCGCTGTATGATTGCCAAACTTCTTCGTCACGTTTTCAAGAACGACGTCAGCCATGGCGCAACACTCCCTCATTGGCTTCGGACAGAAGCGCCTGCCCTTTCACGCCCTCAAATATCGTCAGGGTGGCGGGATCGAACTCAAGACCGATGACTTCCCCGGATCTGACAGCCTGCCTCGAGGACGCACGCGCCTTGACCTCGCCGTTCGGCGTCGCCAGCGTAATGATCTGCGTGGTGCCGAGATATTCCGTGGCAAGCACTCTGCCGCGATACTCAGAGGAATCGGAAAAGCGGATGTGCTCGGGCCTCACCCCAATTGTCAGCTTGCCCTTGGCCCCTTGCCGCGATGACGGAACATCGACCTTCTTCCCCGAAAGCTCGACGACAGTGCCGCCGGCATCGATCATGCCGTCAAAATCGAAGAAGTTCATGGCCGGAGAACCGATGAATTTTGCCACGAATTTGGTTGCCGGCCAGTCATAGATTTCCTGCGGTTTGCCGAACTGCTCAACGACGCCGTGGTTCATCACCACGATCTTGTCGCCCATCTGCATGGCTTCCAGCTGGTCGTGGGTGACGTAGACAGTGGTCGCACCGATCCGGTCGTGAAGTGCACGCAGTTCCTCGGCCATATGCTCGCGGAACTCCGCATCGAGCGCGCCAAGAGGCTCGTCCATGAAAAACGCCTTTGGGCGGCGCACGATAGCACGGCCGAGGGCGACACGCTGGCGGTCGCCGCCCGACAATCCGCCGACCGGGCGGTCAAGGATCGTCTCGATCTTGAGGATGCGCGCCACATCTTCCACGCGTGCCTTGACCTCGGCCCGCGGCATGCCCTGGCTCAGCAGAGGGTAGGAAATGTTCTTGCGTACATTCATATGCGGATAGAGGGCGAACATCTGGAAGACGAAGGCGATGTCGCGCTGGCTTGCCGGCTTCATGCCGACTTCTTCGCCATCGATGAAGATTTCACCGCTGGTCGGCAGTTCCAGACCGGCCATCATTCGCAACGTTGTCGTCTTGCCGCAACCCGATGGTCCCAGCAGCATGAAGAATTCGCCGTCCTCCACTGTGAACGAGGAGGACTCGACGGCAGTGAATGCTCCGAACTCCTTGCGCACATTCTGAATTCTGATCTGTGCCATGGGTTACTCCGGAAAATGGCTGACGATGATGAACATGACAGTGCCCACCAGGGTCACGATGAACGAGTAGGAAAACATCGACAGTGCGAACGGCTGCATCAGCATGAACACCCCGAGCGCGATGAGGATCGAAGCGACCATCTCCCATGCGCCGCGCCGGAACCCGCGCAACCCCTTGATAAATTCGGTCATTTGCGAACAGCTCCGAATGTGATGCCACGCAACAGGTGTTTGCGAAGGACAATCGTGAAAATCATGACGGGAACGAGAAACAACGTTGCACCCGCAGCCACGGCCGGCCAGTCCTGGCCGCCGACGCCGATGATCGTGGGAATGAAGGGTGGTGCCGTCTGGGCTGTGCCGGAGGTCAAAAGAACGGCGAAGGCATATTCGTTCCAGGCGAAGATCAGGCAGAAGATCGCTGTCGAGGCAATGCCGGTCATGGCTTGCGGAAGGACGACCTTGTAAAAGGCCTGAAAGCGGGTGTAGCCATCGATCAGCGCCGCTTCCTCGTATTCGATCGGGATTTCGTCGATAAAGCCCTTGAGCAGCCAGACCGCCAGCGACAGGTTGACCGCCGTGTAGAGCAGGATCATGCCGAGATGGGTATCGTTGAGGCCAAGCGAGCGGAACATCAGGAAGATCGGGATCGCCACGGCAATCGGTGGCATCATGCGCGTCGACAGGATGAAGAACAGCAGGTCATCCTTGAGCGGTACCTTGAAGCGGGAGAAGGCGTAGGCGGCGGCAGTGCCCAAGACAATGCACAGCACGGTCGAACCGAAGCCGATGATGATCGAATTCCAGAACCGTTCCATGAAGCGCGACGGGCCGGCGATGATAAAGCCATCCTTGCGCACGATGCGGTCGTACCAGGTCGTCGGTTCCCCAAGGGCTTTGACGTCCTCCTCCGTTGCCCGCGTGCGGGTGGTGAAGAGGTTCACATATCCTTCGAGGGTTGGCGAAAAGAACGTTTTGGGCGGATAGGCGATGGCATCGGAGGGCGACTTGAAGCTTGTTCCGATGATCCACAGGAGCGGCAGGATCGTGATCAGGGCGTAAAGGACCACAAGCGTTCCCGCGAACAATTTCTGGCGACCCGAAGGTTCTGTTACGGAATAGCTGCTCATCTCTGTTTCACCTTGTTCAGGGCTTTGACGTAGATCGATGCGAGACCGAAGACCGTCACGAAGAGGATGACCGCGTAGGCGGAGGCATAGCCCGTGCGCCATTTTTCGAAGGCTTCGCGTTTCAGGTTGATGGACGTCAGCTCAGTGGTCGACCCGGGACCGCCGCCGGTCAGCTGCACCACGAGGTCGAACATCTTGAAGTTTTCAATGCCGCGGAAGAGGATCGCCAGCATCAGAAACGGCAGGACCAGAGGAATTGTGATCGTCCAGAACTGCCGCCATTTGCTGGCCCGGTCGCATTCCGCCGCTTCATAGATGCTGCCAGGGATGGACCGAAGCCCCGCCAGGCAAATCAGCATGACGAAAGGCGTCCACATCCAGGTATCGACGATTACGATGGCCCATGGTGCCAGCGGCACGTCGCCGATCATCGAAAAGGCGGACGGGTCGGCTCCGGTCAAGAACCCCACGGCGTAATTGAACAGGCCGATCTGCGGCTGGTAGAGAAATGTCCAGAAGTTGCCGACAACCGCCGGGCTCAACATCATCGGCAGCACGATGATCGTCGTCCACATGTCGTTGCCGCGAAATTTCTTGTTGATCAGATAGGCCAGCGCGAAGCCAATCAGAACCTGGAGGACGATCGTCCAGATCAGGAAATGGGCCGTTGCCTGCATCGTCAGCCAGACGTCCGAGTCTGTCAGGATATTGATGTAGTTCTTGAGGCCGACGAAACTGACCTCGGCATTCGGCCGATTGACCCGAAAATTGGTAAAACTCAGCCGGATTGTCCATATCAACGGAAAGATGTTGACGGCGAGCAACAGGAAGATCGACGGTGCCACGAAAAGCCAGGCAATGGCCCGATCCGAGAGCCCTTGGATGCGTTTGGCAACGACTGGTGGCGTTGCGCGTGCCGCCCGTTCGATCGATGAATCGAGCATAGTAGTCCCCTAATTCATAAGCAGATTGGTTCGCAGGACCGGCTAAAGAGCGCCGGTCCTGCACAGACATCTGAAGCCGCGAGGAGGTACGCGGTCAGCGTCTAGTATTTGCCTTCGTCGTCGAAGATCTCGGTCCAATCGGCAGCCAGGCCGTCAAGCGCTTCCTTGGCCGTGCCCTGACCGGCGACGACGTAGTTGTGGAAGCGTTTTTGCGAGGCCTGTAGGAGCGAGGCGTAGGACGGTTCCGCCCAGAAGTCCTTCACGATTGCCATGGAATCCAGAAAGGTCTGCGCGTAAGGCTGGCTCGTGGCAAAGCCGGGGTCTTCAACGACCGCGCGCAATGCGGAATAGCCCCCCAGCTGCCACCATTTGGCCTGGATATCGGGCTGAGCGAACCATTTGATATATTCAAGGGCAGCATCTTGCTTGTCTGATGCTGCGACCACGGAGATGCCCTGGCCGCCCAACTGCGCGAACTGCACGCCGTCGGGGCCGGCCGGATTCGCGAAATAACCAGACTTGTCGCCACCGACTTTGGGATCGGCATGGATGCCGGGCCAGGTGAAGGCGAAGTTCATTTGCAGGGCAACCTGGCCGGACTTGTAAGCATCGATGTTCTCGGACATGTAGGCGTCGGACGATCCGGGAGGAGCGCAGCAATTGTAAAGCTCCTTGTAGAATTCCAGACCTTTCACGGACTTGTCTGAATTGACATACCCTTCGAGCTCATAGGGCTTGTCCGGATTCTGATATTCGAAGCCGAAGCTGTAGAGCACGTCCATCGCGCCCATTGTGATGCCCTCGGATCCGCGCTCGGTATAGATCGCGGCGCCGTAAACCTTGTTGCCGTCGATCTCGCGATTCTGGAAAAACGCGGCGATATCTTTGAGTTCTGCGAACGTCTTCGGCACGGCAAGATCGCGGCCGTATTTCTGCTTGAATTCCGCCTGCAGTTCAGGGCGAGAGAACCAATCCTTGCGATAGCTCCAGCCAACGACGTCACCGAAGGCAGGCAGCGCCCAGTAGTTCGGCGAACCCTTCGGCCACTCGGCATAACCTGTAACGGTCGCCGGGATGAAATCGCTCATCTTGATGCCTTCCTTGCCAAAGAAGTCATTGAGCTTGACGTATTGGCCGTTTTCCGCCGCGCCGCCGATCCACTGGCTATCGCCGATCATCAGGTCGCAGAGCTTGCCGCCGGAATTCAGCTCATTGAGCATACGGTCGGCGAAGTTCGGCCACGGCACGAATTCGAAACTCATCTTGTGGCCGGACTTGGCCTCGAAGTCCTTGCTGAGCGCAACAAGCGCATTGGCCGGATCCCAGGAAGCCCAGCACAGCGTCAAATCCTCGGCCTGCGCCGGCGCGGTTGCGCCCAGCGTCAAAAATGCGGTTGCAACACCGGCGCCAAACGCCGACTTCAAATATGAAACTGTCATGGAAATCTCCTCCAGCGTGACACTCCGACCTCCATCGGTCCGTGCCTCGCGCTCTCAACGAGTTGCGACAGACTCGAAGATTCGCCCTCCTTGGAGCGACCCTCCCCTCCAGCGTCGGCGCACTCCTCTGGCCGCTGCTGTTGTCAATCATATAACTGAGGTGCGCACCTCAGTGCAAGGTTTTTTTGAGGTGCGCACCTCAATTTCTTGCTTTTTCGCTTGTGCTGTTGGAAAAGAGGCGGTGGGCGGCAACAGGAGGATGGTGAAAAAAGATGATGCGACCGACGGCGAAAGACCTGGCGGAAGCAGCCGGATTGAGTTTGGCGACAGTCGATCGCGTTTTGAACGACCGGCCGAATGTCAGTGCTGGAGCCGTACGAAAAGTGAACGAAGCCATTGAACGAATTGGTTTTTTTCGCAATCCGGCGGCTGTTGTCCTGGCTCGCAACAAGCTCTACCGCTTTCGCTTCGTTCTCCCAAGCAAAGGCGATCAATATCTTCTGGAGCTGCTGCAACGTGTTCGGGAGGCAAGTCAAACGCTCAAATCCGAGTTGACGGAAATAACCGTCGATCAAATTCCAACGGACGATCCGCATCAGCTTTCACGGCATCTGGCCTCGATCGAACACGAAGAGGTGGATGGCGTCGCCGTCATGGCGCCTGAGTCACCACAGGTGCGCGACGCGCTCAGCCGGCTGATGCTGCGCGGCATTCATCTGGTCCAGTTTTTGTCCGGACAGGAAAAGTTGGAAACTGCAGACTTTGTTGGCGTTGACAACTTCGCAGCCGGTGCAACAGCGGGCAAGATCATTGGCCGGTTCCTCGGCCGGCAAGTCGGCAAGATCATGATCGTCGCGGAAACCATGGTGGCGCGCGACAGTATCGAGCGCCGCCGCGGCTTTGACAGCATCATCAATCAGCAGTTCCCTCACCTGACGAACCTGCCGTCGCTCGAGACCTATGGGGATGAACGGCGGGCGGCGGCGATTATACGGCAAGTCATGGAACATAATCCGGATATCAGGGCCGCTTATGTCATGAGCCCGGAAAGCCGCGTGCCTGTTACGGCGATCAGGCAGCGTATGGACGCGCAAAAGATCGTCATCGTTGTCCACGAACGCACGCCCTTCAGCGAAGAAGCTCTCCGCAACGACCAGATCGATACCATTATTGCACAGGACCCCGGGCACGCGGTGCGCAGCGCCATCCGCATCATGCGCGCTCGCACCGATGAGCGCGAGCCGATCGCGTCGCAGGAAAAGATCCGTATTGAGGTCTTACTCAAGGAGAATTTGTGATCGAGGGATGCGAGGGTGCCACTCTCTTGTGGCGTCGAACATCGCAACGCGACAGGTAGCATCCGCCTATCTGAAGACGATCGCCGAACAAGGATTGCTTCAAGAAATAGAGGTCGGCCGCGAAAATCTCAATGTTAAGCCGGCCTTGCTTTCGCTCCTGTCGAAATGCCCAGCTGATCTTTGCCCGGACCGGACGCAGGGAGCAGTCGCCCGGCGACAAAGGTCGCCAATCGACGCCAAGAACTGGGCTGGACGACGCTTCCTGGTGAGTTTCTGCTTGAAACCCGTGGGCCGGGCTTGGTCCCTAGCCGCGCTGAACCGCTAGGAAAACAGCTATAATCAAGAGCAGGAACAGCCCGGCTGCGGCCGCCGCTATGCCCAGGACAGCGAACCATGTCTGCGCGCTAAGAAGGCTTGGTCGCTGGCCGTCAGCCTTCTTCGTGCCGAGAAACGCCAAAGTTCCGAGGAGAACCGGCGTGCCTCCTCCAACGACCATCGCCATTGCGCCTTCCGGAGCAGTGGTTTGCCAGATCATTCCGAACAGGTAAATGCCGGCAATCGTCCCAACGATGAGGGCGCCAAAAATCAGAAGAATGCGCATTGCGACCCTTTCGACGACCAGACTTTGAAAGAGTCTACGCGAAAAAGATTTGGAGCGGCACTGTCGGTGTGGACCGCGATTTTCGCGGCGCTTCTGCTGGTCATATTGTCCAGCTTTGCACCGCAGCAGATTGACACCCGTGTCAGGATCAAGACAGGATCCTCTATCTCTTCAAAGGCCCACTTGCGCGGCGAGAGTCTGCCCGCGCATAACGCTTCAGGGTTGACCGGGCATTCGAAGTTGACGTCAATGGTGGCCACGGGTGACGAAGGTGCCGGAACGAATTCACTGGTTTGAGATACCCAAAGACACCTGGTACGCGGCAATTTTTGCACTGAGAGACCAAGGATGGTCTCTCGATATGGGTGGCGGTCTCGACCATTCATGGGCGGTGCTTGAACGAGACGGCATTCGCATAGAGATGGAATACGATATCTGGAGCGAGGGAGAGATGGTCGTAGCCGCCGGTGACCTAGTGAAATTGAGAGCCAATTTTCCAACGACAGTACTTGTGGAATTGGGATTGATTTGAGGGAGGCGCGGAAGGAGCCGTGGCCCAAGGAGCTCGCCTCCTCATTCGTTGGCTAGCGCACCTTGCGCCCTGTGGTGGCTCGCCCGGAACAGGGTTCGGGTATAGTCGTGCTGCATATCGCCGGAGCGCAATTGCGCGCGGGTCAGCGTTTCGACCGGGCGGGCGTTCTGCATCACCATCAGCCGGTCGCACATGTAGGAGATGACCGCAAGGTCGTGGCTGACGATCACGAAAGTCAGGTTCAGCTCCCGGCGGAGCCGGTTCAGGAGGTTGAGGATTTCGGCCTGGACCGAAACGTCGAGCGCCGAGGTCGGTTCGTCGAGCAGGAGCAAGCGGGGGGAGAGCGACAGAGCGCGGGCGATCGCCACGCGCTGCCGCTGGCCGCCGGACAGCTCGTGCGGGAAGCGGAAACGGTGCGCAGCCGTCAGGCCGATCATTTCCAGGAGCTCGACTGTGCGGGCGTCGACGTCCGACATGCGGTTGATCCACATCGGCTCGGCGATCGCCCGGCCGATTGTGTAGCGGGGATGGAGTGAGGCGTAGGGATCCTGGAACACCATCTGCGCCACGTGCACCAGATCTCGCCGTCGCCCCTTGCGCGGGTCGATGCCCCCTATGCGGATATCGCCGGTCCAGCGGGGCGTAAGGCCCATGAGGGTGCGCAGCACGGTCGACTTGCCCGATCCGCTTTCGCCGACGAGGCCGAAGCTCTCGCCGGCTGCCACCGACAGGCTGAGGTCTTGGACGGCCACCGCGCTGCCGAAATGGACGCTGAGATTGTCGATCCGGATCATGCACGCACCTCGTTCCAGCTTGCGTCCCGCTCCAGGGTTGGCAACGGCGTCAGCGGCCCGTCGATGGCCGGCAGGCAGGCGATAAGCCCCCGCGTATAAGGATGCTTCGCTTCGTGCATCCGTCGCGCATCCAATGTTTCGACGACCTGACCGGCATACATGACCAGCACCCGGTCGCAGAAGCGCGAGACGAGGTTGAGGTCGTGACTGATGAAGATCAACCCCATCCCGCGGCGTTGGACAAGCTCCTCCATGATCTCCAGCACCTGGGCCTGCACCGTCACATCGAGGGCGGACGTGGGCTCGTCGGCGATCAGCAGCTCCGGTTCGCGCACCACCATCATCGCGATCATCACGCGTTGGCCCATGCCGCCGGAAAGCTCGTGCGGGTAGAGATCGAACACCCGCTCCGGCGCACGGATGTGCACGGCTTCCAGCACCTCCAGCACCTTCCTGCGTATCGCCGCGCGGGGCAGCGAACGATCGCCGAGCCGGATGGCTTCCGCGATCTGCTTGCCGACGCGCATGACCGGATTGAGCGAGAATTTCGGGTCCTGCAGGATCATTCCCATGCGACTGCCGCGCAAGTGACGGCGCAGCCGCGGCGTGGCCGCCAGGAGATCGATGCCGGCAAAGGACATGGCCTCGGCCGACACCCGCGCATGGCCGGGTAGCACGCCCATCAACGCCCGACTGGAAAGGCTCTTACCGGAACCGCTTTCGCCGACGATGCCGAGCTTCTCCCGGCCGACACTGAATGACACGCCCTTGACCGCTTCGATGATCCCCCCACCCTCGCCGACAAAACCGACGCGCAGGTTTTCTACGTTCACAAGTGTCTCGCTCATGCGCGCCTCCTGAGGTGTGGATCAAGCAGGTCGCGCATGGCGTCCCCCAGAAGATTGAACCCGAGGCTGACGACGAAGATCGCAAAGCCGGGCATTGTCGCCACCCACCACTGGTCGAAGATGAACTTGCGACCGGTCGAGATCATCGCGCCCCATTCCGGTAGCGGCGGCTGCGCGCCAAGACCGATGAAGCCGAGCCCCGCCGCCGTCAGGATGATGCCGGCCATGTCCAGAGTCATGCGTACGATGACCGACGAAAGGCACATGGGAATGACGTGGCAGAAGACGATGCGGAATTCGGACCCTCCGGCAAGCCGCACGGCATTGACATAATCACTGTCGCGCACGACGAGCGCTTCCGCCCGCGCCAGCCGCGCATAGGGCGGCCAGGCGGTGAGCGTGATCGCGAGCGCCGCATTGACGATGCCGGGGCCGAGCGCGGCGACGAAGGCGAGCGCCAACAGCAGCTTGGGAACCGCCAGGAACACATCGGTTATGCGCATGAAGACCGCATCGACCCAGCCGCCGGACGTTCCCGCCACCGCGCCGATGACGAGGCCGATGGGGACCGATGTGGCGACGACCAGCCCGACGATCAGAAGGGTCAGGCGCGCACCAAAAAGGACGCGGGAGAAGATGTCGCGCCCCAGCTCGTCCGTGCCGAGCCAGTTCTCGCCGCTTGGCGGCGAGAGACGCCGCACGAGATCGGGCAGGTAGGGATCGTGCGAGGCGAGGAGCGGAGCGAAGACGGCGCTCAGCACCAGCACACCGAGGATGGCGAGGCCGAGCATGCCGAGCGGATTGCCCGCAAAGCGACGGGCGAACTGCCAGAATTCGCCGACGCGGGCCCGCCGCAGTTGGCGCCGGCTGTCGGCAAGGGCGAGGTTCGTTGCGGTCATGGTGGCCTCCTACCGGCGACGAAGGTTGGAGCGCGGATCGAGCATCTGGTACAGCACGTCCGAGATCATGTTGAGCAGGATGAAGACGGTGCCGACAAGCACCGTGCCGCCGAGAACGGCGTTGACATCAGCCCGGAAGAGCGACGAGGCGATGTAGTTGCCGATGCCCGGCCAGGCGAAGACCGTCTCGACGAGCACCGAACCCTCGAGAAGGCCGCCATAGGAGAGCGCGATGACCGTCACGAGCGGGATCGCGGCATTGCGCAGCGCATGGAGCATGACGGTCCGATACTCCGTCGCCCCCTTGAGACGGGCCGTCAGCACATATTCCCGCGATAACTGGTCGAGCATCATGGAACGCGTCATGCGCGAGATATAAGCGAGGCTGTAATAGCCGAGCAGCACGGCCGGCAGCACGATATGGCTCCACGCATTGGCGAAGACCTCCCATTCGCCGGCAATCAGCGAGTCGATCAGCAACGAGCCCGTAACCGGCTTGACGATCCCCTGGAAGAAGATGTCGATCTGCCCTGGTCCCGACACCCAGTCGAGCCTGGAATAGAAGACGAAGAGGCCGACCAGCCCGAGCCAGAAGATCGGCACGGAATAGCCGATAAGGCCGACGAAGCGTATGAGATAGTCCGGCCATCGGTCATGCCAGTAGGCGGCGGCGACCCCCACGGGTACGCCGACCAGCGTGCCGATCAGCAAACCGAGCGTCGCCAGCTCCAGCGTTGCCGGGAAGAAGCCGGCAAGGTCAGACAGCACGGGCCGATTGGTGACGAACGACGTACCGAAATCGCCTTGCGCGAGCTTGCTGGCATAGACAAGGAATTGCTGCCAGAGGGGCTTGTCCAGCCCCATTTCGAGGAAGACGCGCTGGTAGACTTCCTCGCTCGCCTTCTGGCCGACCACCGAGAGGACCGGATCGATCGGCACCATGCGGCCGATGCAGAAGGTGAGCGCCACGAGGCCGAGCAGGGTGATGCCCACGGTCACGAACAGGAAGAGTATCCGGCCGGTGAAGCCGAGAACCCGGTTGAAGAGAACTGCCGGCACGACCCACTCCGGTTTGATTGTTTGCGATCGACGCTCGGCCGCGAACCGGGACCGAATCCCATTCGCGGCCGAGTCCTGTTCGGACGTTTACTTGCTCACGTTCCAGTAGCGGTCGTCGGAAAAGGTCTGCCCCAGGACGAGGCCCTTGACCGAGCTGCGCACCCCGACCTTGCGGACTTGCTGGAACATGTAGAGGAAGGGCGAAGTGTCGGTATGGGCCTTCTGCATGACCTGATACATGGCCTGCCGCTTCTCCGTATCCTGCTCGCGAACAGCCGCCATCGCATCTTGCGACAGTTTTCCGGCATCCCAGCCGAAACGGTCGGCGAGACCGGTGGAGCCATCCGGCGCGTCCTTCTTGTTGACGGCGAAAGCCTTGGCGTTGGAATGCGGGTCGGGATAGTCAGGTCCCCATAGGCCGAACCAGATGTCGAGGCTTGCCGAGCGGTAGCGCTCCAGCCATTGCTGGCCATCGACCACCTCCAGATTGAGCTTGACGCCGGCCTGCGCCATGGTCGCCTGGATGGCCTGTGCGAAGTCCGTGTAGGGCGGCGTGTTCCAGACGACGGAATCCAGCGTGAACTCGCCGGAAACGCCGGCCTCGCCGAGCAGCTTCTTGGCCTTCTCGATGTCCGGCTTGTAGGGGTTGTAGTCGATCGCACCGAGGAATCCCTTCGGCACCAGCGTCTGGTGCACCTCCATCGTGCCGCGTGAGATCGTGTCGACGATACCCTGATAGTCGACGAGATACTTCAGTGCCTCGACGACCTTGGGTTTGGCCAGATACTCGTTCCGCACATTCAGGCCCATGTAGTAGATCGTGCCCGAACGGCCGTCGACGAAGCCGACATCCGCATTGTCCTCCAGCGCGCCGAAATCATCGGGGCCGAGCTTGTTGGCGATGTCGATGTCACCCTTTTCGAGCAGCAGGCGCTGGGCCGCGCTTTCCGGAATGTGCTGGAGGAAGATGCGCTCCAGCCCACCGGTTTCGCCGGCATAGTTCGGGTTGCGGGTCAGTAGGATCGATTGCTTCGGCTCCCAGCGCGTCAGCACATAGGGGCCAGAGCCGGCGGAATTTTCGGCCTTCAGCCATGCATTGCCGAAGTCGCCGCTGACCTCGTGCTCCTGCACAAGCTTGGAATCGACGATGCCGCCCACATAGGAAGACAGGCAGTAGTAGAGGAACGAGGGTGCATAGGTGTCGCCGATCTCGATGACCAGCGTCATGTCGTCGGTCGCCTTGATGCGTTCGTTGGCGTTTTCCGGCGTGAAGCCGAACTGGGTAAGGATGAAAGCTGAGCGCGACTTCATCTGGACCACGCGGCGCAGCGAATATTCCGCATCCTTCGCCGTCACCGGATTGCCGGAGGCGAACTTCAGCCCCGGGCGCATCTTGAACGTATAGGTCTTGCCGTCGGGCGAGGCCGTCCACGTTGCGGCGAGCACGCCGATGATCTTGCTGGAATCGTCGGGCGCGACGCTCACCAGCGGCTGATAAATCTGGTTCGCGGCGAGAACGCCGCCGAGTTCCGATACTTCACCAGGATCGAGCGTGATGATGTCGTCGATGGTGTCGGCCACGACGAGCGTGTTCTTCGGCGTTTCGGCCAGCGCATGAGTCGTCGCCAGCGCCAGCGCCACCATCGCTCCGCTTACCAGTCTTTGTACGCGCATGTTTCCTCCTTCAGCCGGCCAGGATTTCACCTGGTGCCGTCTGCTCCCGTGTTATTGTTCTGGAATTGCATTCCCGCGCAGCTGCACGGGCCTTGATCGTCCCACCTTGCGGGCTGGCCCTGTCACGAGGCATGAACCGGCAAGGCGGCGTTCACCGGATCGGGCGACCTCCACCTCCCGCTCCGGTACTTTAGTCACGCTAAAGTTTATGATGGTCGGTTGTCAATCGCCTTCGTGAGAATTTCGTCTGAAACAATCTCGAAACGACCACCTACAGCGCCGCGCGTCTTATTAGAGGCGCAAAGGTCGCTGTAGCACTTTGAATTGCCGCATGTTTTTAAATCGAACAGGATTTCAGGAAACATGCAGTAAGGGCCAGTCACCGCTCCGGTATGATCCGCGTCGTTCCGACCCATAGTTCCCTCGCCTCGCCGGGACCGACATTGCAGGCGCGATGCGGCAGCGAGGCGGGAAAGTGCAGCGTGTCCCCCGCCGTCAGTCGGTATTGCCTGTCACCGATCTCGTAGAGCATCTCGCCCTCGATCAGATACAGGAAATCCTCACCTTCGTGACGCGTCAACTCGGAGACATAGCCGGGTGGCATGTGCGTGATGCAGCTGTTGAGCCGAGCATCGGGAAAGCCGCGCTGCAACAGTTGATATACCCGCTCCTCCGCCTCGATGCTGTAACCGTGCCGTTCGCTGGCATGCGAGACCATGGAATAGGTGGGATGTGGTACCTGCTGCAGAAAGGCCTCCACGCTGGCGCCGAGGGCAGAGGCAAGGTTGTAGAGCGAAATCAGCGACGGCGTCGAAAGACCGCGCTCGATCTGGCTGATGAAGCCCTCGCTGAGCCCAACCTCAAACGCGACCTGTCGCATCGTCTTGCCGATCTCCTTGCGCCTTTGCCGAAGCGCGCGGCCAAGTGAAACGGCGGGCGGAAATTGTGGAGAAATGAGGAACTGCCCGTCGCCCTTCTGCCGCGTCACCCGTTCGTCGAAGCTCATATCGTCTTTCCGCTTTGTCCTGATTTGAGGAAAAACTTTAGCTTCACTAAAGTCACCTGCGCAAGCCAAAACGACATGTGGCCGCATTCGACAATCATTCACGCGGGATTTCGCGCAGGTTTCATGCCAACAAGACAGGCGCCTGGGCTAACAGCCGATCACTCCCCGCGACCCATGCGCGCGCGCCGTAACAGCCTTTGCTCAGCGGCTTTGGGCGGTGGAACGGTCCCAACACGCGCTCTCGTTCAGTCTACTGAATGCCTGTTCATCGCAAGATTTGATATTTTTTTATCGTCCATATTGACCAATGTTGGATTACTAACATACTCTCACCCGAACAAGCCCGACTACCACCAAAAACAATCGACGCTGGGAGGCGCGGAAATGGGAACAGCAACAAGACTACCGCTCGTTGCGGCAACTTTATATCTAGGCGCTTCGGTCTTGGCCGTTCATCCGGCGTCGGCTTCCGAACTCATCAGGATCGTATCCCCGTACAAGACCACGACGCTCGACCCGTTGCGCTCTGCCGCGGCGGGCAACATCGAGACATACGGCCAACTCTATGCGCGCCTTGTGCAGCGCAACACCGCAAACGGCGAACTTGAAGCAGGACTGGCTGAAAGCTGGGATATTTCGGAGGATGGCCGCACTTATACATTTCGCTTGCGGGACGCAAAGTTCTCGAATGGCACAACCATCACGGCCGATGACGTCGTGTTCAGTCTGTCGCGCATCCACGATGACAAGCAGTCAGCCTATCCCGCCCCGCTCGGTGCAGTGGTGACCATCACGGCATCTGACCCCAAGACGGTGGTGATTAGACTGAAGTCTGCGTTCGCACCATTCCTGGGCAATCTCGAAATTTGGAACATGGGGATTGTTTCCAAGGCTGACGTCGAGGCTCAGGGCGCGGAGAAGGCTTTCAGCAGCGCGCCAGTGACATCGGGCCCGTACGCCGTCAAGGAATGGAAGCCGAATGATAAGCTCGTGCTGCAACCCAATGAGCACTATTGGCGCAGCGGCTATCCAAAATCGGACGCGATCGTCGAACTGAAAGAAGTTGCCTCTCCTGAGACGCGAGCGGCGATGTTGAAGGCCGGCGAGGCTGAAGTGGTGCGCGCAGTACCGTGGGCGCAGATTGATGACCTGAAGGCAACGGACAGCATTGATATGCGGCTCGAACCTTCGACCACGATCTATATGACGTTGATGAACCACAAGCGCGAGCCGTTTTCAAACATGAAGGCAAGGCAGGCCGCAGCCTATGCGATTGACAACAAAGCAATGGCAAAAGCGATCACGCGGGGTTACGCAGAACCCGCCAACACGACCCTGCCAGGCAGTATCGATTTCCACGACAAGGACAACCCTGGCATCCCCTTTGATTCTGCGAAGGCAAAGCAGTTACTGATTGAGTCTGGAATGTCCGGACACGAGGTGAAGATCCTCGCCACATCGGGCGCGACCGAGCAGCAGATGGCGTTGCTGTTGCAGGCACAGTGGCAGGCCATCGGACTGAAGCCAGTCATTGTAAACGTTGACTCCGGCGCTTGGTGGGATGCAACCGCCAAGGGCGACTACGATGCGGCGGCAAACTGGTGGTATAACGAGACGCCCGATCCCGATCTGGCTGTTCGCTGGGCAGTCTGCGGCACTTGCGGCTCCAACTCCTACAACACCTTCTACGCCAACCCGAAGGTCGACGAGTTGGTTGCGCAGGGCACCATGGAGACCGATCTCCAGAAGCGAGCGGAGATCTATAAGGAGATCCAGAGGATCACGACCGAAGAGGTGTCTCAGATTCCTCTGTTCTATGCGCCGAACGCGGTCGCCTACTCGAAGAACCTCGAAGGCATCAAGCTTACCCCCTCCCTCCAGTGGACCCTCGAAGATACGACGGTCGCCAAGTAGATGAGATCAGGCGGGGCGGCGGCGCTTTGGTGTGCTGCCCTTCCCTCTCACCGGAGGAACCAGATTGAACTTTCTGTCACTCATATCGCGGCGCATGCTGCAGTTGCTTGCCGTGATGGTCGGGATCAGCATCGTCACCTTCCTGCTGCTGCACCTCGCGCCCGGCGATCCCGCCCGTCTCCTTGCAGGCGACCGTGCGAGCCCCGAAACGATCGCGGCCATTCGTTCGCACTATGGTTTGGATCAGCCACTCTGGCGGCAGTACCTGACCTACACCATCAATCTACTTGGAGGTGACATCGGTCAATCATTGCGATTCCAGCGGCCGGTAAGCGAACTCATTTTGCAGTTCATGTGGCCAACCTTGTTCCTTACGGGTTACGTCGTGACACTGGCCGTTCCGCCAACAATTGCGTTGGCGATCGCCAGCGCCCGCGAACCAGGAGGTGCCGCCGACCAGACCATTCGGATCATCGGCATCATCGGCCTCACCATTCCGGTTTTCTGGCTGGGTATCATGATGTCGCGCTTCTTCGGTGTTTCGTTGGGATGGTTTCCTGTTTCAGGCTACGGCGAGACCTTTGCCGAGCATCTGCACCATTTGTTTCTGCCTGCGATGTCGACGGCGATCTGGCTTGTTCCGGTGCTGACCCAGAGTCTCCGCGCTGCGCTGATCGAAAAGACCACGGCCGACTTCGTAACCGCGGCGCGTGCTCAAGGTGCAAGCGAGCGGGAGATCTTCTGGAAAACCATCCTGCCCAACGCCGTTCTTCCGACGCTCAACCTTCTGGGCGTTATGGTCGCCTTCATGATCGGCGGAGCCATCATCGTTGAAACGGTCTACGCTATACCTGGCCTCGGCTCGCTGATGGTCGGCGCACTCCTCGGCCGTGACTACTATGTGGTGCAAGGGCTCACGCTCGTTTTTGCCTTCTCCACCGTATTCATGACGCTAGCCGTCGATCTTGTTTCGGCTTTGATCGATCCCCGAATCCGGCTCTGAGGTACCACAATGTTGAAATCACCTGCTTTATCAGGGATCGTTGCATTCACAACGCAGCTCTCACCGATGATGGTGCTGGCGATCGCCATTCTTGGCGGCTGGTTGTTCATCGCCTTGGCCGCTCCCCTGATCGCGCCATACGACCCGGACACGATCGACATCGCCAGTATGCTGACAGCGCCCAGTGCAGATCATTGGTTTGGAACCGATCAGGTAGGTCGCGACGTTTTCTCCCGTGTCATTTACGCAGCGCGCGTGGACCTGTTTCTTTGTGTCATCGGCGTCCTGCCTCCGCTTGTAATCGGCACCATCGTCGGGCTCTTCAGCGGTTACTTCGGAGGCATGGTCGATAGCGTCTTCATGCGGGTCTATGACCTTACGGTCGCCTTTCCATTTTTTGTCTTGGTTCTGGCTATCGTCGGCGTGATCGGACCGGGCCTCGTCAATTTTATCATCGCACTGACGATCGTCGGCTGGGTCAGCTACGCGCGTCTTGTCAGAGCTGAAGTCCTGACGGTTCGCGAAAGCGAATTCGTCCGCGCCGCCGAATGCCTCGGCTACCCGAGACGAGCGGTCCTTTTCCAACACGTTCTGCCGAACGCAATCGGGCCAGTCATTGCCTATGCCGTGAGCGACGCCGTACTTGTCATGCTGGCCGGGGCGAGCTTTGGCTATCTCGGCATGGGCGCTCAGCCGCCGCTCGCAGAATGGGGCGTCATCATTGCCGACGGACAGGCGTTCATCCAGCAAGCATGGTGGATCTGCCTCTTCCCAGGTCTCGCGGCAATTTCACTCGGACTGGGCTTCGCCTTTCTCGGAGACGGTCTCGGTCAATGGCAGCGTCGAGAGGTGGCCGCATGAGCATGGCAAGCAAGCTCTCACCATTGATGGAGGTTGAAAACCTGTCGATCTCCTTCGGATCCCTCGAGACTGTGAAAGGAGTGTCGTTTAGTGTCAATGCTGGCGAAATCCTCGGCATCGTCGGGGAAAGCGGGTCTGGGAAGTCCCTCACGTGCCGCGCGCTCATGGGCATTCTTCCCAGAACAGCAACAACAATGGGCGCTGTCCGGTTGGAGGGGCGAAGCCTCCTCGAACTTGGCGAGCCTGACTGGTGCTCGATCCGCGGCCGCGAACTCGGTATGATCTTCCAGAACCCCGCTTCACATCTCGACCCGCTCCGTCGCATCGGCAAGCAAGTCGCAGCACCGATGGTGCGGCATCTGGGAATATCGAAGCGCGAAGGAGAGCGGCGGACAATCCAACTGCTTGAGGATGTTGGCATCCAAGATGCGCACGCGCGATCGCGTTCTTATCCGCACGAATTCTCCGGCGGAATGAAACAGCGGGCCATGATCGCCGCTGCAATCGGCTGTGGACCGAAGCTACTGATCGCCGACGAGCCGACCACAGCACTAGACGTTACTGTCCAGGCGCGCATCCTTAAGCTTCTGCGCGATCTGAACCGAAATCGCGGCTTGTCGATCATCCTGATTTCTCATGATCTGGCCGCAATCGCCAGCACCTGCTCGCGCGTGATCGTCATGCGCAACGGAGAAATTGTTGAACAGGGCCCGACTGAGGAGATCATTAACCGCCCCAAAAGCAGCTACACACAGCTCCTGATCGCGTCGCAGCCAAACGGCTGGAGCAACACCGGTGATCCAGCGCCTGCATCGCGGTCCATCCCCCTGATCAGCGTTGACAAGCTTTCCGTGTCGTTCGTGCCGCGAGGCAATCTCCTAACCGGTTCGGCATCCAAACGAATCCCATTCCTTGCCCTGAACGAAGTCGATCTTCAGGTCAGCGCCGGAGAAACGGTGGGCATCGTCGGCGAAAGCGGATCGGGCAAGAGCACGCTCGCGCGGGCGATTGTACGGCAGAACAAGCCGAGCAATGGCGCGATCAGTTTCGATGGCAGCGATGTGCATGAGTTGAGCGGCGCGGAGCTCATGCGTTTCCAACGGCGCGTGCAAATGGTTTTCCAGAATCCGTACGACTCCCTCAACCCCCGAATGAGTGTCCGGGACGCCGTCGCCGAGCCGATATGGAGGCACGGCCTGTCAGACCGACGCTCGGCTCTAATGCGCGCAGACGACCTTCTGGAGATGGTCGAGCTGCCGAGGGCGTTGCGAGAGCGTCGCCCCCGACAGCTATCTGGCGGCCAATGCCAGCGTGTCGGCTTGGCCAGGGCACTCTCGCTAGAGCCAGAATTGTTGATCGCAGACGAAATCACGTCCGCTTTGGACGTGACAACACAGGCACAAATCCTGGAACTCCTGGGCAGACTTCAGCGCGAGCGGCAACTCGCATTGCTCTACATTTCCCACGATCTCGGCGTCGTCAACAGCATTTGCCAACGGGTCTATGTCTTTAAGGGAGGCAGGATCGTTGAGAGCGGCCCGACACAACAGGTCCTGAACAAGCCACAAGATAGCTACACCCGCGAGCTTGTCGGTTCAGTCACCCACCTAAAGCCCCATGCAAGACAAGGAATGTGCCATGCGCCTCGATGAGTACGTCACCTACGATGGCGTCGGCCTTGCGCAACTCTTGGCAAAGGGTGACGTAAGCCCGAGAGATTTGGGGCGGTGCATTACGAGCTCGGTGGCGGCAGTGAACTCAAAGATCAATGCCGTCATAGAACTGTACTCCGACGCCTTGGATTGCCTTCCGGAGAAGCCGGGCCCGGGCCCGTTCTACGGGATCCCGACACTGACAAAGGACTTTCCGGTCGAGGCGGGGCGCCCTGCCGAGTTCGGCAGTCGGCTTGCTGAGGGAAACCGGGCGACGCAGGACGCCGTTTATTGGGAACGACTTAGAAATGCGGGCCTGGTCAATGTCGGCCGTACGACCAGCTCGGAGTTCGGCGTGGCCGCAACGACAGAAACGCTGCTCTACGGCAACACCTCTAATCCATGGGATCCCAAGCGCGGCGTCGCGGGGTCAAGCGGCGGTGCGGCCGCGGCAGTTGCAGCGGGCATTGTGCCATTCGCGCAGGGCAGCGACGGTGGCGGATCGATCCGCAATCCCGCCTCCTTCTGTGGACTGATCGGGCTCAAACCCTCACGCGGGCGCATTACCGGATCTCCACGCGCCAACGCTCCGCTTCTGGGACTCGCCACGGCATTCATGTTGACAAGATCAATTCGCGACACGGCCCTCCTGCTGGATCTATCCAATGGCCCTGACGCTGGGGATGGATACGAGATTTGCAGGCCGACCAGCAGCTATAGCGAGACAATTCAGCGTCCGCCGAAGGGCTTGCGCATCGCACTCTGCACAGACTCCTGGTCGGGGTTCCAATGTGATCCCGAAGTCGTGAACGCTGTAAGAATGACGGCGGGACTGTTAGCTGCCCTTGGTCATCACGTCGTGGAAGCGCGGCCAGAATTCGACTACGCCGCGTTTCTCCATGCACAGAAAATCATCTGGGCAGCCGATAGCGCTTCGGGATTGTCGAAAATTGCAGAACACATGCAAAGGAAGCTCGGCCCTGAAACTGTTGGCACCACTGTCCTGGCCTTGCATCGCTACGGAACGACGCTTAGCGGCGCGGAACTGATCGGTGCGCTTGCCACTTATGACGATGTGACGCGCCAAATCGGCCGCTTCTTCAATCAATACGATCTCCTCTTGACGCCGACCAGCGCCATTCTGCCGGAGATCGTGGGGACATTTGACCCCGCGCGGCCGGAAATCGATGCGGACGATGTCTTCGCCGACCTCGAACCGAAGGAAACGTTTACAGCTCTTTTCAATGGCACTGGTCAGCCAGCAATCTCGCTTCCGACGGGAACATCCTCAGGCGGAATCCCTATCGGCAGCCAGCTGGTGGCCCGGTTCGGGCGCGAGGACTTGCTGCTTGCTGTCGGACGCCAGCTCGAAGAAGGTCTGGATCGTAACAACGGCATATGGGGGCAAGGATTTCCCCCTGTCTTTGCAGGTAGCATGCGGGAGTGATGACAGTGACATTTGCCAATGACGAAAGCTCGAACGAGGCTGGTGCGGAGAAGATCGACATTGAAGCGATCCTCCGCGCGCGCATGAACGAATTCTCTCCCTCGGAGCAGAGCCTCGCTGTCTACATGCTCGATAATGTTCAATTGTTGCCCTTTGAGACGGGCAGCACCATCGCGCGCGCAGTAGGCGTGAGCGAGATGACGGTGACGCGTTTCGTACGATCTCTTGGCTTTGAAAATCTTCGCGATCTGAAGAACCGGATGCGCAGCTCTGTTGTAGAGAGAGACGGAGAAGTCGATGACTACATGGCGCGTTTCCAGGTCCGCAACAGCCGACAACAGGAACTCCAAGAGAGCTTGAAACTCGAGCTGGACGCGATCGTGAAGGCGTATGGGCTGACTGCGACTGAACAATGGGATGAGGCCGCAACGCTTCTTGCCAAGACCCGCCACGTCTATGTCGTCGGATTCCAGGCGTCCAAAGGTTTGGCGATGGATTTCTCGAGCCGTCTGCTATGGGCGCGCCCAAACGTTCTCTTCGCCGACAACGCTACAGGCACCTTTGGCGAAGTCCTCTCAAGCGACCCCAAACAGAGCGTGGTTGTACTGGTTGATACTGCGGCCTATGCCGCCCGAGGGATCAAGTTGGCTGACAAGCTCAAGGCATTCGGAATTCCACTCATCATTGTGACCGACCGCTACAGTCATTGGGGCTTCACCTACACGCCGCTTGTCTTTGAGGGGCACACACACGTGAAAACCTTCTGGGACTCGACGGCGAGCCTTGGAGTGATCCTCAACCTCATGATCGACTCTGTGGCGGTGAAGCTCGGCCCCAAGGCGAAGCGCAATTTTGCGACAATGAGCGAGATGGGTCAGTTGTTCGGCGAGTTCGTCGGCGGATCGTACCTAAGGCGAAAAGACTAGTATTATCAAGGAAATGCGAAAGAAGTACTGATGACATCGAGCTCTACGCTAACCTTCCGTGATCCCAACAAACCCGGCGCACCCCTTGTCCCGCGGGCGGAGTGGGATCGCGCGCCGTGGAATCGCTGGACCTTCCAGAACGTGCGTTCGATCGTGCCCACAGCACAGGTCTGGCGAGGTCAGGGTGGACCAACGGAAATGCTCAGTGCGCATCAGGATATTGATCGCGTTGAGTTCGAGCTGGACGGGACCCGCCGGACGGTCGCTAACTTCATGCAAGCGCAGTATACCGACGCGTTTCTCGTTCTGCACCGCGGGAAAGTGGTCGCGGAGAGATATCTCAGCGGCATGACCGCCAGGACGCCGCACCTCTCGCAATCGGTGGCCAAATCCATTGTCGGCACCGTGGCAGGCATTCTTATCGAACGCGGTGAAATCGATCCGGCCGCTCCACTCACCCAGTATCTCCCCGAACTCGAAACCACAGCGTACCGGGGTGCTACCGTTCAGCATGTGCTGGATATGACCAGTGGCGTGGTATTCGACGAAACCTACACTGCCCACGATTCCCACATGGCGCAGTTGGATGTCGCAAGCGGTTGGAAAGACGGACATCAGCCAGACTGGCCGAAGAACGTTTGGGAATTGATCCTCACGCTAAAGGAGGCCGAATGCCCGCACGGGGCTTCGTTCCGCTATCGCTCTATCGAAACAGACGCACTCGCCTTCGTTCTTCAGCGGGTAAGCGGTCTGATGCTATCTGAGCTCGTAAGCCGCGAATTGTGGTCGCGTATGGGGGCTGAGGAAGATGCCTATTTCACTGTGGATCCCGCAGGCTATGCGCTTGGTGACGGCGGTTTCAATGCCACGCTGCGTGACTACGGACGCTTCGCATTGTTGCACCTCGGGCAAGGCAACATTGGTGGTCGGCAGGTTGTTCCCTCAAGATGGATCGAAGAAACTCGCCACGGAAAATCGTACCCACTTGGAGACAACTATTGCCAGACCTTACCGCGCGGCAGTTATCATAACCAGTTTTGGATCGAGGACCAGAAAAGACGCGCCTATATGGCACGCGGCGTGTTCGGTCAGTTGATCTATATCGACCCGGAAGGCGACTTCGCCGCTGTGATCCTCTCAAGTTGGCCACAGTTCCTCAGCACGGATCGGACGCGGACGGCACTAAGTGCGATACATGCCATCCGTGATGCCTTGAATTAAGTGCTCTCGGACGAGGGCAGCCCCGGCCGCATGGTAAGCGTTCTGATGGCCTTGGTCATCGTGCCCTTCGCGACGGCAAGCACGACTGTAGCGGCGGCTTCTTGCGCCGATTGTGTGCAACTCCACGATCGGCATCTTCATCACATTGCCAGCAGTCTCCCCTCGGCCGACGACGTCATTCGTCCATCAATCACGAGGCTGACATCCACGATCGACCCGTCTGCTTTGCGGTAGGGCGGATTACAAACTTGGCTGCCACAGGGGTGGCATCGCTTTTTTTGAGCCACTGCGCCTTGAAGCGCATTTGAGCGAAACGCATTATTGTTGGTGGGAGCGATCGCGTCTCGAGGAGTGGTGCAAATGTCTTCCGTCGAGTCCCTTGCGGCGAGATTATTGTCGGCGACATTGATGTTCGATCGGGCGTCTTTGGCGGCACTCGAGGCTTTGGCTGCCGAATCCGACAGGCGGATATTGCGACGTGGGGAGGCTCTGGTTCGCGAAGGTGAGCCATCGGATCGGTTCTTTATCGTGCTATCGGGCCGCTTTACGGTGCACAAGGAAGACTATGCTGGCGCGGTCGCCGAGATCGGCCAGGGCGAGCTCGTCGGTGAGGTCGGTTTTTTTGCAGGGCTGCCCCGCATGGCGACCGTGCTGGCTGCCCGCGATTCGATCGTCCTTGAAATCCGCGGCAGCCAGTTCGAGAAGGCGGCCAAAGCTTTGCCAAGCCTGCGGCAGGCGGTCACCACGTTTCTCGCGCGCCGGTTCGCCATGCAGTCTCCGAATTCGTCGCGCCCAAAGGAACCTGCCAAGATCCGAACGCTTGCGATCATTCCAGCTGGCGGAAGTCGCATTTCACCAGTTTTCATCCGTCACCTGCGAGCGGCGTTCGCGGCGGGAATGCGCGCTGAGTTCCTTGCCCGGCCTGACATTGAAGCGCGGTTCGCCGGTCGTCCGATCGACGATCAGTCGGTTCTCAACTGGTTGAACGAACTCGAGGCCAAGACCGAGATCATCGTCTATGTCGCCGATGAAGAGCCCAGTGAATGGACACGGGTCTGCATTCGCCAGGCGGATAGCGTCCTGCTGCTCGCCGACGCGTCCTGCTCGCCCCGCCTGAACCGGTCCGAGGAATTGGCGCTATCGGTTCATTCACCCTCGACCGCGCGGCTCATCCTCATTCACGACAAACGCTCGGCAACGGTTTCTGGTACGGCGAAATGGCTAAACGAGCGTCCTCATGTTGGCCATCATCACCATGTTGCACTGGGGGACGGGTCTGACATCCAACGCCTGGTTCGATTCTTTTCCGGCAAGGCAAGGGGCTTCGTAGCGGCGGGGGGCGGGTCCCTCGGCTGTACGCATCTTGGTGTTTGCGAGGCCTTCGTCGAGGCGGGCGCTTGCTTCGACTATCTCGGTGGGACAAGTTCCGGAGCGGCAATGATGGCCGGTTTCGCCAGAGGGCTGAATGCCGATGAGATAGACCAAGGCACGCACAACATATTCATCAAGGGCAGAGCGTTTCGCCGTCCCACCCTGCCGCATTTCGCTCTCCTGGATCACAAGGTGTTCGATCAGGCCCTTCAGGCCGAGTACGGCGACGTTCTGATTGAGGATCTGTGGCTTCCGTTCTTTGCGCTTTCGACCAATCTCAGCACTCGTCAGCCTCATGTTCATCGCCGCGGAAAGCTCTGGCAGGCGGTTCGCGCGTCAGGCTCGATCCCCGGTGTCCTGCCGCCATTCTTTACGGGTGACGGCGATATGCTCGTGGATGGCGCGATCATGAACAATCTGCCGCTCGAACAGATGAAGGAACTCAAGACCGGGCCCAATGTCGTCGCGAGCTTGGAGTCAGGTGGTCCACAGAAATACCACATCGACTATGACCGCATCCCCGGAGCTTCCGAGTTGGCGCTCGCCTGGCTAAACCCTTTCGGTCGCGCCAGCTTGCCAAAGGTGCCCAGCATGATTCAGGTGATTGCTGCGAGCATGCTGGCACACCGGCCGCAGGACATTGCCATTGGCCCAGAGGATGTCTTGGTTTGTCCGCCGGGTTCGAGCGCGGTGAGCTTCATGGATTGGAGCCGGCATTCCGAATTGTTTGCCGGGGCCCACGATTGGGCCATCCGATGGATCGACGAACGCCTGCGCCAGAACGACCCGGCACTCCACGCGGTGCTGGGCACCTCAGCTCAGAAGGGCCCGATCCAAGTCCGTGGCGACAGCATGGACAAGTCCACCACGTAGCGCGATCCGCCACGTTGCGCCACCAGCGAGCAGTCACTTCATGGCAGATTGAGGTACGCCCGACTCTCGACCCACGGCCGAGCACGAGGAATAGGAGTACGTATGCGATCCGCTACGGCAGCACGGTTGCGCCGACTGTCGCCGAGCTTGAAAGCCGCATTTGGGAGCGCTCGTGTGAAACCCGCAGAATGCGAATCCGATTCGCGTTCACGTTGCACGCGAACACAGGCTGGAATAAAGTCTAGGAATAGATCCGGCCTTGTTTCGGTAGGTTCGTTCCATAGAAGTCGCGAAGAGATTGTCGTTTGAGCTTATATAGTAAAGACATGGCATGCGTGGGCGTCTGCTTCGGGACGCCTGAAGCCCCGTGCCTGACCACCGTACCAATCCGCGCCGCGAGCTTTTCCGTGACCAGCATTTGCCGGGAGCTTTGGGCGGGTGACGCAAACGACGTTCGACTTCCGGCCTGCGAGTCCTACTTTCTCATGCTCTATCTAGAGGACGCCGAACACGCAGACATCCGGTCAGACGGCTCCTGCGCTCCGGTTCGCCGCTTTGGGCGTGGCACGATCTGCATCGTCGATCTCGGGGACGGGGCGGCCATTCGCCTCAACAGTCGACTGCGCTCGCTGGCCTTCGTGCTACCCAAGGCCCTGTTCGGCGAGACGGCGGAGCTATCGCCGGACACCGGACCACGCCGCCTGGTGTGCCGTCGTGGCGAACCGGATTCGGTGCTCTGCAATCTCGGTACGGCGCTGCTGGCATTTTTCGCCGGTAGCGGAAAAGCGCCTTCACCGGCGCCTCTGGGGCCTGTAGCAGTCGCTATCTGCGCCCACCTCCTGCACCGGTATGGCGAGCCGATTGAGGCGAGCGGTGGAAAGGCGGCAAGAGTGTTCCTGCGGGAAGATCTCGGCACCCCGCTGTTGCCAATCGCCACACGGATCGACAGGGCCAAGGCGTACCTCGCCAATCATACCCTCTCGCTGGAGGACATTGCCTGCGCGTGCGGATTCGGCAGCCTTGAACATTTCGCAAAGGCATTTGTCGGCGAAACGGGCGTTACGCCTTCGGTCTGGCGGCGGGGGTGCCTCCATTAGTCCAATTGCTTGAACGAAGAACTTGGCCAGTCTTTCGTTCGCCTGTTAGTTGGGAGTCGTACGATAGGGAGGCCGCCCCGGAAAGCACCCAGGAGCCGAACGCCATTCGCCGATCGATCGTCGGCGCATCCACAATCTCCATCATACGGAGATCCGATCGCGAAGGCTTGGCACCGTGCCCGGCCAACGCGCGCGATAAGGCTCGCGACCTGCTCGTCTCCTCACCGCTGCCAATCGCCGAGATTGCAATGGCGTGTGGCTTTGCCGACCAAAGCCACTTCACGCGCGCCTTCTCGCGTGTGGTCGGCACCACGCCGGAATGCCGGCAGCGCCATCAGCGTTGAGCGCAATCACCGTTATGTGAACGATGTATCCCTGCCGTCCGCCGAGTTTCCCTTCGTTGCGGGTAAACGGGAGAATCTTCAAAAAGCAGACATTCCGGACAAGAACCTGCAGCGGGATAGAAGCAATATCGGGGAACCACTTCCGCAACCGGCAATTACTCGGGGAGAAGCCGATGATCCTGACAGTCACGCCGCCGTCATGCCCGACTGGTCACCGGTCAGGACCTTCGGTGGCTATGCCGCCTGGGGCGGTCCGGAAGGCGCCGGCGCCTGGACATCACGCCTGCCGATCGCCGATCTCAAGGGCTTCTTCGGCGCGCTCGGCTGCGCCTGCAGGGCCGTTCAGCGACAGAGGAACGCACGGCATCGTTAGTTAAACTCCCGCAAAGGATCAAAGAATGAAAAACATGGCCGGACCTGCCGCAATAGCGGCAGTCTCAATCTTGATCTGTTCATCTGTCGCTCTCGGCGATGACCGTGCCCCAGCAACGGGCAAGGCCCGCCCCTCTTGGGCGAAGGTCGTTGTGAACCATCCGACGCCGAAGCGTGGCGCCTATTACAAGGGGATATCCTCGACCGCGTTCGCAGCTTCGAATGGCAGCAGATCCGATGAGGGTGGTGGCACTCGCCCCACGTTAAGATGATGACCGCCAGAGAAGGAGGGTTGGCTGCCCATGAGTTTGCGTGGCTTACTGCAGCGTCGCCACGAAGGCAGGCACATACTGTTGCCAAACCAGGTCGGCGCGCTGATGCGAAGCCGCCCCTGATCCGCCTTGTGGGCGTCGATCACGTCATTGCGCGCCGTTTCGAGCGCCGGCATGGCGGGCTGGACCTGTGCGGCGAAGATCGCCCCGTCCGTCGTCAGCGACACCTGCCGCGTCGTGCGCACGAAAAGCTGGATGCCGAGATCGTCTTCCAGAGTGGAAATGGCCCGTGTGATCGCGGCGGGCGCCAAGTTGAGCTCCCGCGCTACCTGGGCAAAATTTCGTTTTTCGGCGGCAAGCAGGAAGATGCGCAGGGCCTTCTAGTCGTTCATCTTGATTATTTCCAAAAACGCAATTCATTCGCAATTTTTATTGCAATTACTCGACGCAATCAACGGGACTACACCTATTCTCACCAAACAAGTTTACCGCAGAAACCGGCGAAGGCGGCGGCAGACGCCCTGCTTCCCACCAACTCAAAGAGGAGATAACCCATGTCCAGCAAACTCGAAGTCCTGACCCCGCAAAACAGCCAGCTCATCTTCATCGACCAGCAGCCGCAGATGGCTTTCGGCGTGCAGTCGATCGACCGCCAGGTGCTGAAGAACAATGTCGTGGGCCTCGCCAAGGCCGCCAAGGTCTTCGATATTCCGACGACGATCACCACCGTCGAGACCGAATCCTTCTCCGGCCACACCTATCCCGAACTGCTCGCCGTCTTCCCGGAAAACGACNAAGGTCTTCGATATTCCGACGACGATCACCACCGTCGAGACCGAATCCTTCTCCGGCCACACCTATCCCGAACTGCTCGCCGTCTTCCCGGAAAACGACATCCTCGAGCGCACTTCGATGAACTCCTGGGACGATCAGAACGTCCGCGATGCGCTGGCGAAGAATGCTGCGAACGGCCGCAAGAAGATTGTCGTGTCAGGTCTGTGGACCGAAGTCTGCAACACGACCTTCGCACTCTCGGCTCTCCGCGATGTTTCGGACTACGAAATCTACATGGTTGCCGATGCTTCCGGCGGCACTTCGGCCGACGCACACAAATACGCAATGGACCGCATGGTTCAAGCCGGCGTCATTCCGGTGACCTGGCAGCAGGTCCTCCTTGAGTGGCAGCGCGACTGGGCGCGGAAGGAAACCTATGACGCNAAGAATGCTGCGAACGGCCGCAAGAAGATTGTCGTGTCAGGTCTGTGGACCGAAGTCTGCAACACGACCTTCGCACTCTCGGCTCTCCGCGATGTTCCGGACTACGAAATCTACATGGTTGCCGACGCTTCCGGCGGCACTTCGGCCGACGCACACAAATACGCAATGGACCGCATGGTTCAAGCCGGCGTCATTCCGGTGACCTGGCAGCAGGTCCTCCTTGAGTGGCAGCGCGACTGGGCGCGGAAGGAAACCTATGACGCGGTTACCACACTGGTGAAGGAGCATTCCGGCGCCTACGGAATGGGCATCGATTATGCCTACACCATGGTCCACAAGGCCGCTGAACGCGTCACCCACGGCAAGCGGATTGGCCCGAACCCCGCAAAATAATCATCACCGGTCGCCTCCCTGGTTTGTCGTCGAGACGCACCAGGGAGGTGGAGGCCCTGACCACAGGGTTCGATTTCACTTTCGAGCACACGTTGGAGCACCGGACCGGTATTAAGGAGAAAGCACGCAGCACCTGAATAGCGTCGTTAAATCGCCTCACCCGGCCGTCGTCGGAGGACAAGCGTGGATCGCTTGCTGCGCCCGCTTTGCAAGAAGGGCCGGAATCAGTCTCAACCAATAGGGGTCACCGCAGACAATGCTGAATATACTTCGCGGGAAAAGCAATTCACTGGTACTGGCATTCGTCTCCGGATTCGCGGACGCGCTCTTCTTCATTCATTTGGGCGGCCTTTTCGTTGGACTGGTCACCGGCAATGTCGTGCTCCTCGGGCTGGGGCTGGTCGGTCACGAAAAAGGTGGTTTGCGTGGTCTTCAGATCATGTCATTCCCTCTCTTCATGGTGGGCGCGGGTTTGGCGGCGATCATGGTCACCTCGATCAAGCCTCTCGAACGCGCGACGTTCTGGACGCTCATGGTCGCCGCAGCCGCGTCCGCGATGTCCGCTCTTCTTGCAATCTTCGATGCCGGGCCGGTATCCGCCTGTGCACTTCTCGCCGTCGTCGCGATGGGGATGTTGACGGCCATCGAGCGTCTCGACACCAGGCTCGGCCCGCCGTTCTCGCTGATGACAGGCAACATCGCCGGGCTCGCCACCGCCGCTGCTCGTCGCCTCATCGGCTACACCGAGAAGCCGGAAGAGTGGGGGCAATCATTGACGTCGATCATCCTGGTGCTTGGCTTTGTGCTAGGGTGCGCCGCCGGCGCGTTTGCGCAAGTCACGGTTGGCGTTGCCGGCATGCTCTTGCCAGCCTCTTTGTTGCTCCTGATCGGCCTTTTCTATTCGCCTCAGAGCGCACAGAAGTCGAGCTAAGCGGATGGTCGCTGTCATTTTGTCGCCCGAAGGTGCGATCGCTGCGGCTCGACGGAGACCGCACGACCGCTCGTCGGGCAGACGTCTGGACCTACCCCCTATGCGAATGAGTGGCCTCACCATGTCGCTACTCTGTTGGATCTCTCAACGATGTCATCGACCGCGGTTGAAGGAATGACCTTCCGCAGACCCCTTGACGCACTTAGACATCCAAATCCGTTTGTGCGTAATTGAGGAAGTACCCCGTAAATACCGTCGCCCCCACGTAAGCAAACACGTCGGCTAGTTGCTCATCGCTCCAGCCGGCGAATTGAGCGGCCTTCCAGGTGACGTCGGCGACGTTTCCCGAATTGGCAGCCGCTTCCCTGGCCAGGCCGGCGAGCACATCGATTTTGACGTCGTTTGTCGAGGTGCCCGTTTTTAAGGCACCGACCTGCTCTTCGGTCCAGCCATTCATCTGGGCGAGCCGACTGGCGATACGGGTCATGTAGGCGTTGCCGACCCCGGCCGCAGCCGCGAGGGTGAGGGCCGCACCCACCTTCGGGTCGAAGGTAGTGTGCTCGGCAAGCACGGCGCGCAGGGACGTGTACGCTGTCAGGACCGTGGCACGCACGCCGATCTCGGCGATGTGCTTTTCGACCTCGTACTTGCTGTCGAAGTGCGGGACGCCCGTCTGTCGATTGGCAGAGCCGACCGAGTTGAAGACGAGGTGTACGCCTGCGGCCTTGGATGCGTCCGCGGCGGAGTTGCCCTGCCGCGTCTCGGCTTGCGGACCTCCTTCGAATGGCGTCGTCATCACGAAGAGAGAGGTCGCTCCTTCGAGCGCCTTGGTGAGCGTGGCCGTGGCTTCGAGTGAGGCGCGGAAGAGTGTGGCGCCAGCGTTTGCGAGCTTCCTTGCCTTCGCGGAGTCGGTATTGCGCGTGACGGCGCGAACCTCGTGGCCGCGCTCCAGCAGGTTCTTCGCGACAGCGCCGCCTTGTTGGCCTGTGGCTCCCGTGACGACGACAGCAAGCTTCCGACTGATGACCAATCCCCTTTCACTGGACCAGATTGGGCCGCCGCCGGTTGGGCCGAGCGGCGACCCAACGCGTTCAGCCGACTGAAGCCAGTGCGGATGTGGCCTGACGCCCTGTCTGCAGCGTGTGGCTCCACCAGGAAAAGTCATCCAACAGAACGCCCGCCGCCTGTTCGAGATGCGGAAAATCCGCGAAATCCTTGCCCTGCTGCCAGATGCCAAGGAACTCGGCCATGCCGATGTTCACGGACTTGGGGATCGGCGCCATCTGAAGTTCGACGGCAACCATGCGCAGTTGCTCGATGGCGCGTGCGGCCCCGACGCCGCCATACCCGACGAAGGCGGCCGGCTTGCGGTTGAATTGCTGGAAGGCATAGTCCAGCGCGTTCTTCAGCACTGCGCTGTATCCGTGATTGTATTCCGGCGTGACGAAGACGAACCCGTCCAACGCGGCCAGCTTCGCCGCCCAACGCTCTGCGACGTGATCCTTCGGCTGCATCCAGGCCGGCGATGCCGGCTCATCGAAGAATGGCATCGGGTAGTCGCGCAGGTCGACAATTTCGACGCTGAGATCGCTGCGCCGAGCGGCAATCTTGTGAAACCATGCGGCCGCCCGCTCGCTGAAGCGGCCCTCTCGCGTCGAGCCGACGACGATGCCGATATGTGGGTTCTTGGACATGTGGGTGCTTCCTTTCAGGCTTGTCGAACAATCGGGACTGCGTGCAATTCCCGCTGTCCCTAAAATGCTCGCCGCATATTTAATTGACTAGGCGGGGCTATTGGATTTAACTCCCCCATTTTTAGAAGGAATATCGATGCTCGACCTGAACGACATCGGCCTGTTCGTGCAGGTTGTTCGCTTTGGCAGTTTCGCGGAGGCCGGACGTCGTTTGGGGATCCCCGCCAATACGGTCAGCCGGCGCATTCAGGAATTGGAAGAGCAGCTCGGCGCCCGGCTCATGCAGCGATCCACCCGGAAGCTGAAACTCACCGATGCCGGACATGAACTCTACGATAATAGCGCTGCGGCCGTGGACGGACTGCAACAAGCGGGAGAGGATCTGATTGCCGGCGCGCGGGTGCCCAGGGAGCTGATACGTGTGGCGATGCCCGCCGACTTCTTCGACTTCTACAAAATGGAATGGATAGCCGAATTCCTGGCCTCGCACCCACAAGTGCGTATCGAGTTCGTGTTAAGCGACGCCACGGCTGACCTTATCGAAGAAGGCATCGATGTCGCCTTCCGAGGGAACGCAACCCGTGGTCCGAACTATGTTGTGCGCAAGATCCAAACCCGCTCGTTCGGACTTGTCGCCAGCCCCTCCTACCTTGCCGCGCGCGGGACGCCTGCCACATTGCAGGAGCTGACCCGTCATGACTGTCTGTTTATGCCACAGGCCCGGGACTATGCGACCTGGCGCCTTCAAGGTCCCGACGGACCCGAGGAGGAGGTGACCGTCACCGGCCGCGTGATGGCGAATACCGCACAGGCGATCCGAAAGGCGGCTATAGCAGGCCTCGGCATCGCGTTGACACCAATCCTGGGCACAGCCGATTTCGCGGCTGGCCGACTGGTGCCGGTGTTGCCCCAATACATGCGCCGCAATCTCGGCATGAGCGTCGTCTACCCCAACCGGGCTCACTTGCCACTGGCGGTTTCTGCTTTCATCGACTCCGTCGTCGGCAAGATACGTGCCGAATTGTTGAGCGCAGAAGGATCGCAGCAATTCGCGCCAATTGCCGATCCAACTTCAGAAGGGCCGGACCCACGGCTCTGATATAGCATCGGTAGGTCGGCAATAGACGTCAAAATGCCCCGGTTTTCCGGGCCTTTGTCAGTGTTCCGCTTCGTACGCGCTCCTGCAGGACTCCAGGAACGCTCGTCGGGTCCTTTCAGCCGCGAAGCCTCGTCCGCCTCAGGAAATCGCCCCAAGCACCTCGTGGGTTATGGCCCACAATGCCTGCCGCGCATTCGGGTCGTCGGCGGGCGAGACAGGCTCCAGCGGCGTTGCATCCTTCACCGAGAAATATCCGCCCGTAGCGGTCCCGAACTCAGCATCCATGGCGAGACGAACGATGATGCCCGCGCCTCGACGGGGATCGCCAATCTTCAGCCTCGTCAGGATCCGTTCGAGCATTGGCGCAAAGCTCAGCTCGCGCCCCAGACCAGTGACATTAAAACCTGGGTCCAGGCAGTTCACTGCCACGCCGGTTCCTTCCAGCTGCCGCGAAAGTTCGAGGGATAACATGATGTGAAGCAGTTTCGTCCGTCCGTAGATCCGTGAGGAGCCTAGCCGGGAAAACCGCGTGGGCGCGAACATATCGCCCGTCAGTTCGATCTTTCCGTGATGGCGGGACGCTTCCGATGCCGTGGTCACAATGCGCGAGGGTGCAGACCGGATCAGCGTCTCGCGCAGGGTGCTCGTGAGCAGCCAGGGTGCGAGATAATTGACCGCCATCATCTCGTCGTAGCCGTCGACCGTGGTGCGCGGCGCGAAGGCGTGAATGCCGGCATTGTTGATCAGCACATCGATCTTGTCATGTTCCCTCGCGATCGTCTGGCCGACTGCGGAGACTGTCTCCAATCGCGTCAAGTCCGCATAATGAATGTCGATCTGCGCCTGCGGCGCGACCGTCCTGATTGCATTACCGGTGGCTTCCGCATTGACCTCGGAGCGTGCAATCAGCACCAAATGCGCACCACGACTGGCCAGCTCGATCGCCGCCAGACGCCCGATTCCGCTCGTAGCGCCGGTCATGACGACGATGGGCGCGGAAATCTCGGACATGGACACCTCATAGATATAGTGGATATATATCCATCATATCGATAACGCCAAGGAATGGAAAGGGGAGCGACTGCATGGCGTCCCTCACCGAAGACGAAACAAATGAGACGCCCCTGCTGTGGCTATCGCTCGGCGAACAGCTCAATGCACTGCTGAGCGCGTCCCGCGCGGTTGCGACTGAAATGGCCGCCAGCTTCGACGCCGATTTGCAACCGGCCGCCTACCACATCATCCAGTGGCTTCACGCGTACGGGCCGGCTCAGGCGAGCCATGTTGCAGATGGTTTGGCTATGGACCGTAGCGCGACTAGCCGCCTGGTGCGACAGCTAAAGCAAGCCGGAATCGTCGAGTCTCGTCCCGATCCGGCCGATAAGCGTGGCGTAATACTGTCCCTGACAGACCAGGGCGTCACCAAGATACGCGCAGCGATCAAGTACAAGGGCGAGGTTTTTCGCCGTCGTCTCGACGGCTGGAGCGAGGCGGATCTACGCCTCTTTACGGCCCTGCTTCGTCGCTTCAACTCCGGCAAAGCAAACTAGGACCAGCCCCCGAAGGGCACAGACATGGTGGTCGGCCTTTGTGGAACGGTCATTTGGGAACGTCAGCCGGCCTTGTAGCACGCACCGTGTCGGTGATGGACAATCTCGTCATCCGGCCATGGGCGTGTCGGCCGCTGCAATAGACAGATGGCCTCCTTTCGAGGAGGCCATCCTGCACACGATCCGGAGGGATTAGGTTCGGGATCGCTTTTGCGCGTGCACTAATATAATGGCGAAAGCGCAGGATTGTTCCCATCCAACGATCGGCTCGCGAGGGCTTCTCGCCTACCGGCGTCAAACCCTCTGCCGACTTCTTCATGGCGGTCGAAATTTCGCGCAACGACCAATTGATATTATTGTTCCGCCTCTAGTTACCTACAAGGTAAAGCCCCGGAGGAACTACATGATACGGTATGTGCTTTTGCTGAACCTGGTCGCATCTCCAGCTTTCGCCCAGTCAGGGGATCTGGAAGCGATATGCGCCACGGTCGCAAAAAACTTCCTTCTGACCGATGTGTTGCATCTTGGAATTGTTCAGTCCTTCCCGGAACTGAAGCCGCCGGGCGTGCGGCTGACCTATTCGACGCGTGCCAACGTGGCAAAATCGGAAATGTCGGACACGTTTGAATGTGAATTCAGTAACGCGAAGCCGCCCTTTTCATTGGTCCGGTTTTGCCAATCGAACACCTGCTATTCGCCCCAGGAGGAGGACGCTGCGCGAAAAAGGCGGTTCGATGAGATGCGTATCCTTTTGGAGCGATCACAAAAATAGCCCGGCCCCCGGACGTCTGCGAAGAGAGACCGTTCCAAACTGATCCAATGCATCATCAGATGGCATGTGGCGTTTGCTGATGCTGAACGAGTTTCCAGTCGTTCTCGCAAGCATGATAGGTCGACGTACAATAGGCGTGATAAGCCTCCGTTTCGCGCCTATTCGCTAACGCACGATAGGCCAAGACCATGACGTCGTCCGACGGCTGCGCAAAACACTTTTCCGTCATCCTGATCCAATCCCAACGCGGCGACTGTCGAATGCTTTCGATGATTTCGGACCCTTGAAGAATGCCGAGAGGCGCCACGAAAACCATAATGCAGCCGGGGTGCACAAGATCCCTGTAGGCACTCTCGCCTTCACACCAGAGACGCTCTTCCATTGTCCAGGCGTCATTGTCGATCATAACCACCTCCTGAGTGCAATGAGCAGCAAAATACTGCCTGCCCGATTTCGGTTCCCTTGCATGCCCGCCCAGTGCTTCGCTTAAGAAACTTCAGAACGCTCAGACGAAACTTCCTTGAAGATTAGGGTTTGCTGATGTGACAGTGAAAAGAGTTTCGCAATGGCCCTGATCGCGCCCGATGGTGGCAGACTTCATGGATGTAGCGCAGACGCAGCCGCGCTCCTGGCTTCTATACGCTGGCTGAGGAGATTGCCGTAACCGAGCGCGTGATCGTCCGCATTGGTTGCCCGCTGGATCTACCCGAAGCCAAGGGATGCCAGTCGTGCACCACAATGCCGGCGATTTTCCCTTGGGACATGGATCGGCGGCCCGCATTTGTTCGTTTGGCTCAAAGGGCTTGGGATTTTCAACGTGATCTCCTTCAACGGTCATCTCGGGCCAAAGCCGCTTCACAATTTCGTCGATCACACTTGGGTTTATCAAATCCTCGGCAATCATGATCAAAGCCGTCGCCAGTGCACCGAGACCAAAAGATGCACCGAAAGCGTAGATCTGCAACCCGAACGCAAGCGGATCAAGACTTTGGCCGTGCCCGAGGGCGACCGGAGCGATTTTTACGATCAGAGCAGCGCTGCCCCAAGCAAAAACCCCACGCTCACGTTCAAAATAACGAACCGGATCGGCGTCGGCATAATGAACCTCATGGACCTCGCGACCCATCCTAACCTCAAAATCGACTATCGGTCGATCGCTCAAAAGAAATCGATCACGAATGTGGCAACGAATGAGCGGAACAAACGACAGGAGCGACCGTTCGCAGACCGGCGACATTCAGGTCTGACTTCCGGTTCCCAATGGCGACAAAAGACTGCGTCGTGTCTCTTGCAGACGCCGCCCGCGGAGATCCTTCCGTGACCAATACAACCGTCTTTAGTCACGTCCGTGGCGGTCCCGGAACCTTCAGTCTTGTCAATCGGTTCTTCTCATTGAACCTGGAGTACTGGACATGTCCAAGCCCACCCAAGAGGGTCGACCCTAGAGCACAGCCAATCCGCCGTCCCGACAACAAGGAAGCGCCATCGGAGCCCGACGACCGCAAACATCCCGCGCGAGATATAAGAGAGATGCCAGCGCCGAACCCAAACGGTGACCCTGCAGACGGGAGTTAGCCCCGTCCACCGCTGCACATGATGGTGATGTGAGAATCTCTTAATTTCGCCAGGCACCGTCACCCGCTATCGGCCGGAGCTTAATTCAAGATGGATTTCAAAGGGGCAAGGTCACGGACGCTAGATGTTTATGCGCGCGAGGGATATCTGGAGCAGCCCGGTGCGAGGTCAGCAAGTTCGGAACAATTCGCCAGCGCCCGCGTTTTATGGACACCCCATGACAGCTGGCAGTCCCCCCGCAACAGCTGTCGTTCTCTCGGCCCCTCCCGCAGGGGCCTTTTCTTTGCGGGCGTCAATTGCCCGCTTGAACATCCATTCGCGGCACCTAATTTAACCTGTCTTTCTTCATCCACTTGCATGTGAAGGAGGAACCCATGTTCATTGCGGAAATGCCATGGTCTGTGCCGCTCTTGGTAAAGTTTCAGAACGGCACGCATCACGTCTTCTCGTCCGTCTATGAGGCTCTTGATTTCCTGGAAAATGAGTGGCCGCTTCGTCGAGGACAGCGCTACGAGCGCGCGGTCAGGACTTGCCGCGGTGCACTTCAGCGGGCGACACCAGTCGCCGTCGCGCGCGAAGCGTTCATCGCAGCCTGTCTTGAAGCCGGTTTGCCGGCCACAGCGGCATTTGAACAGGTGAAGGTGCCCGGAGGCAGTAATCCTCAAAGGGCCGCCTAAGGTTACACTGGCGATCACGGATCGACCTCCGGCGATCCACGCAAACCGGGGCCCTGCTTCTGCCGGGACCGCTTCGGAACGAAGGCTGCATCCGATCGTTATCCCTGCGAAGAAAAGGACAGGGCGATGATCGAAACTTGGAACGAATGCGTCATCATCCAGCTTCCCGACCTCGACGGCGTGCAGATGGTTTGGACGCCCGCGCGGGCAGCTACTTTGCTTAACGACAGCTGGCCGGTAGACTATGGTGTCGCCTTCACCGACGCCCTCAACAAGTGCACGGACGCAATGCTTGGTACCTACCCTTGGGAACAAGCCCGCGAGGCGTTTGTGGAGGCAATTGCCGAGGCTAAGATTACAAAACTGCACTGACATCACGCTGTCGCCCCGCGCTCGCACCGCGATCGACCATGTCCCACATATGTCCGCAGGTTCAATTGGAATGCGGGGCCCGATGCGACCAGCCCTGGCGGCCGAGGCGTTGGCGAGGCGTCGAAAGCGGCCGCCCGCAGGGAACTTGTCTGCCCGTCCCGGCGTTATTTGGCCGGAGGTACGATCATGTCCAAACATATTAACGATCAAAAGCTGAATTCACAGCCCCACCAACCTGTGTTCGACGTCGTGGAGCATTGTATCCGCCACAGCATAAGCAGCAAGGATCAGGGCAAGCTCCTTTCCCTGTTGGGCAAGTTCGCGAGCAGGCATGAGCTCGAAACCAACGCCCCGCCCAAACGACCGCGCTTCCGTTAACCCAACTGCTGTGCAGATCGTCTGGCTACAGCGCCGCTCGTCTAATAAAACGGCAAAGTTCGCTGTAGCACTTTGAATTCCTGCATGTTTTTATCGTTGGATTTAGGGAAACAGGCAGTAGTGTGAAAAGTGGTCCGCGACGCCTCCCCTCGAACCTTATGCGAGAAAAGGGAGGGCTTGGCGTCGACCGGCGCGGCCGCACGCGACCGAGTGACGATTGCAAACCTTGGCTTCATCACCGCGCCGTCGACAACATGCCGGCTTGCACCGGACTTTGACCCAAGGACTATGCTACTCAGGATCGTCAACGATTCTGAGTGTATGTGAGATGAGCTCCAAGACCCGCGGCTACCTCTTCGCCTTTCTGGCGATCTGCATTTTCGCCGCCCAGGACGCCATCACCAAGTACCTTGGTGATCGTTACCCGGCGCTTTTCATAACCATGATACGGTTCTGGGCGTTTGCGCTCTTCGTATTCTGTTTCGCCGCATCGTCACCGGGCGGATATCGCCGCGCCGTTCAGACGCGTCATCCTTGGTTACAGATCGCACGCGGACTTTTGCTCGTCGCGGAAATCGTCATCATCGTCTTTTCCTACGTTCATGCCGGGCTCGCGATGAGCCAGTCGATCTTCCAGGCAACGCCGCTGATCGTCACGGTCCTGTCAATTCCGCTGCTGGGAGAGACGGTAGGATGGCGGCGCGGGACCGCGGTACTGGTTGGGCTGATTGGCGTTTTGGTGATCATAAATCCCGTAGATGTTCACTTCGACATGTCGCTTCTTCTGCCGCTTGCAGCATCCGTGCTGTTTGCGCTCTACAGCATCGCCACCCGCGCGGTCAGCCATGAGGATTCGGCAGTCACAAGCCTTTTTTATGCCGGGGTCGTCGGAGCTCTGGCGATTTCGCTCATTGGCCCCTTCTATTGGACCGAAGTCCAGACTTTCGACTGGCTTGCGCTGGCAGCGCTTTGCGTCTGCGGTACGCTCAGTCACTACTTCCTGATCAGGGCGTATGGGCTGCTGCCTGCCGCCGAAGTTCAGCCTGTCACCTATTTTCAGCTGGTTCTCAATGTCATTGTAGCTGTGATGTTGTTCGACGAGAATTTAACGCACAACATGATCGCAGGCGCTCTCATCGTCGTCGGCGCGGGCCTTTTCACCATCTGGCGAGAACATCAATTGACGAAGCGGTCGTAGGCAGGATTGTGGACGCCATCCGCGTCCAAAGGCCAGTGCCTCGCGGCGGGTGACTTCGACGTTGGTATGTTTTCATTCGAGTTATACCTTTTTCCAAGAAAGGCATAACAACGAGAGGAGCGGAGCAAGAGAGACAATCGGCGGCGGCAAAAGTCCCTGTGCCGCGACGTCGCAAAACGTCCAACCGCGATGGCGGGAACACAATCACATAACCGCTGTGATTGATCCGATGTCTCAGCCCATCCTACCCGCCTTGGCCGCGCTCATCCATTCTCGAACCTCCAGAACAGCGGCCGGGTGGCGCGGCTTGCGAGGCGAGACCAGATAGAAGTCCGCTCCAACGCGCAATTCTGGCGTGAACGGGCGGACAAGACGACGGGAACCCAGATCGTCCGTCACGAAGAACAGGCTGGCGAGAGCGAGGCCCTGCCCGGCCGCCGCTGCCTCGATCGCGAGCGAGGTTTGGTTGAACCGGATGTTCTTGCCCGAGGTGGCGACCCCTGCGGGAAAGGCAACATCCAGAAACTGGGGCCAGAAATCATGGGCATCATGTAGCAACGCATAATGCCTGAGATTTTCAGGCTGTGTTGGCGGTCCAAGCTTCTCGATCAACAGAGGGCTTGCGACAGCAACGATCACGTTTTCGTACAGGAGGTCGGCGATCAGACCCGGTCCGAATGGCGGACGCCCGTAGCGCACCGCCAAGTCCACCGCGTCGGTTTGGAAATTGGAGATCCGGTCGGTCGCCAGAATGCGCAGGCCGATGTCGGGATGCATCTCCGTGAAGTCCGGCAACCGTGGGATCAGCCAGCGTGACGCGAAGGTTGGCGTCACGCTGATGGTCAGATGGCGTGGTTCGGGTTTCAGGGCTTCCGTCGCATCGGAAATCAGTTCGAAGGCGCGGCTGATATTGCCCACATAGCTGCGCCCAACGTCGGTGAGCGCAAGCGTCCGCGTATGGCGCTCGAATAGCTTCAGGCCGAGGGAGGTTTCCAAACCGCGCACCTGCTGCGCGACTGCACCCTGCGTCACTCCCAACTCTTCAGCGGCGAGGCGGAAGTTCAGATGTCGCGATGCGGCCTCGAAGGCACGCAATGCGTTCAGCGGCGGAAGTCGCCGATTACCGTCAGCCATGCGATAGTTTTTCTACTGGATGATAAGTGTTGTTCTGGTTCGTGAGCCTAGACGAAAGATGCTATCACTGTGGGTAATTAACGCAAATCCCGATGAAGGAAACGAATATGTCAGCAGAAAAAGTGGCGATCGTCGTGGCGGGTGGTTCTGGTATGGGTGCGGCCTCGGCCCGGCGTCTGGCCGCTGACGGGTTCAAGGTGGCCATCCTGTCATCCTCGGGCAAGGGAGAGGCGCTGGCGCAGGAACTCGGCGGATTTGGCCTCACCGGATCGAACCAATCCAACGACGACCTGAAGCGCCTAGTGGATGGTACGGTGGACCGTTGGGGCCGGATCGACGTGCTGGTGAACAGCGCAGGGCATGGGCCGAGGAAGCCGATCCTTGAGATTACGGATGAGGACTGGCACACCGGAATCGACGTTTACTTCCTGAATGCCGTGCGACCGACACGGCTGGTAACGCCCATAATGCAAGGCCAGAAATCCGGCTCGATCATAAACATCTCCACCGCATGGGCATTCGAACCAAGCGCCATGTTTCCGACCTCGGCGGTGGCGCGCGCGGGCCTTGCCTCCTTCACAAAGGTGTTTGCCGACGCCTATGCGGCCGAGAATATCCGCATGAACAATATCCTGCCCGGCTGGATCGACAGCCTTCCGGCCACCGAGGAACGGCGCGAGGGCGTGCCTATGAAGAGGTATGGCACCAGCGACGAAATCGCCGCAACGGTGGCATTTCTTGCCTCCGATGGTGCGGCCTACATCACGGGCCAGAACATTCGTGTTGACGGCGGCATCACGCGCTCCGTGTGATCGCTGCTGTCGGATCGTCATGTGAGAAGGTTGGGGTCAACGATTGTTGGGTGGGATCCCGATTTCCTCCATCCAGGCCTGAGAGACCGGTATCCTACCTCAATGGCCGGCTCAGTCTGCGTGCCCTGCGGGCTCACTCATTGGGGCGCTACCCTTCTGGGCACCCCAATGAGTGAGCCATGCCATTAAGCTCTGACACGCAAAACGGCCGCGAAGGACCGCTTTGCAGCGCAAGGCGCAGCAGGCGGCACGCTCCGGCTGCTTCTCCGTGAGGCAGGCCGACACATTTCAGGAGAACTCATGTTTGACCACGTCAAATTCGGAGTGAGCGACTATGCAGCGAGCAAAGCGTTCTTCCTGAGCGCACTCGAACCGCTCGGTGTAGCTGTCGTCGCGGAGGGACCGCCGACATACGGTGTCGAGCTTAGCCCAAAGGGTAAGGCTTCACTGTGCCTGTACCAAACCGAGGAGAAGCCGGCGCATCTTCATTTGGCGTTCACGGCCGACAATCGCCAGCAAGTCGAAGCTTTCTATCGCGCGGCTCTGCAGGCCGGTGGCAAAGACAACGGTGCGCCCGGTCTGCGCCCGCACTACCACGCGAACTACTATGCAGCTTTCGTCATTGGCCCCGACGGGCACAATATCGAAGTGGTTTGCCACGAACCGGGGGCCTAACCCCTCCATCGCGGCGACGTCCACAAGCGACCGGCCGCCACCGCTCATGCCAAGCGTTGACCGTCTGCTTCCAGACCCAAAAACCGAGACCGGATCAACGCCTTGGCTGAGTTCCGCGTCGGACATCACGCTCGACAAAGAGCCTCCAGCGCTGCCCGATGGATTTTTTCGTTCGCCGCCATCAGCACCGCATCATATCGGCGCGCGTCCGCTAGTGGTCTGCCTTCCCAATCCGTCACAATGCCGCCGGCGCCGAGCACGATCGGGATCTGCGGCAAAATATCGTAGTCGAAGACATTGCTTTCGAGGAGGAGATCGATGCCGCCTAGGGCCAGGAGGCCGGCAGCGTAGCAGTCGTGCGAAAACCGGGTGAAGTGGACCTTTGCGGCCAACACGGCGAATTGGCTGTGCCGCTCGCGGTCGAACTGTTCCAGAGCAGAGGTGTAGAGAATCGCCTGATCGATAGCCGCTCGATCGCTGGTGCGGATCGGGTCACCGTTGAGGGTCGCCGGCGTGCCGGATAGGCCAAGCCAGCGTTCGCCCGTGATCGGCTGATTGATCATGCCGAGTACGGGTTCACCGCGATAAAGAAGGGCGATCTGCGTGCCGAAGGCGAGCGAGCCGGAGACGAAGGATTTCGTGCCATCGATGGGATCAAGCACCCAGATCCATTCGGCATCCGTCCGGCAGGCGCCGAACTCCTCTCCCCTGATGCCGTGATCGGGGAAATGGACCTCGATCAGTTGCCGCATCGCTGCTTCCGCATCGCGGTCGGCGATGGTTACGGGACTGGCATCGGCCTTGGCGTCGATGGCAAGGCGCTGGCGGAAATACGGGCGGATGACATCGGCGGCAGCGTCCGCCATGGCGTGGGCGAGCGCCAGAAAGGCCGGCGGGCAGGTCTGTGCAGGCGTCATGCTTGGTTCCTTTCGGCTTCGGTCGCGATCTCGCGCAACAGGGTTCTGACCGTCTCGACCTGTCTTTGGGCGGCGGCGGCCTCCTGCCGCAGACGCGCCGTCAGGTTGCCTGGCCCTATATCGGTGAAGCTCGCCGGGCGGGCGGCAATGAACGGGTCCGGCTCATCCGAAGGCAACCGCAGGGCGGGCGCGAAATACCCTTCTTCCTCCTCCAGCCCGAAGGCCAGAACCTGCGGTCGGTCTTCGCCCAGAAGCAGCAATTCCACAAACATCGCCGCCATCGGCAGATGCCCTTCGCCGGACAGGCAGGCAAGATGAGCCCAGCCGCCACGATCCGGTTGGACGAGGCAATCCTTCACATGCACTTCGGCAATGTAGGGCGCCTGCAGCGCCAGCGCCGGCAGCGGCAATTCGTAGGCGTTGATCATGTTGCCGAAATCGAACAGCAGGCCGAGGCGCGGGTTGTCGACGGCCCGCAGGATACGGATCAGCTCCCCGGATGTCAGGTCCTCGTGCTGTTCGAGCGTGTAGCGCAGCCGTGCCTGCGGATCGAAGTCGACAAGGCGCCGCAGGTCTGCGATCGTCCACTCGACGATCTCCGAAATGCGACCCTCGTAGCGCGGATAGCAGCGCAGCGAGGTGGCGCCGGCGGCAAGCGCGATGCGCACGGCATCCGAAAGCCCGGCCGCTTCCGTCGTGCTGGTCTCGACATGCAGTTCCAGCCCGTGGCGCCCGACAGCCCCCGCAAAGGCTTGCAGAGCCGCGTCCGGCATCCGGCTCAGGCTTGCCTCTTCGCCGTCCTCAATATGGATCTTGATGCCGCAAAGCTGCTGCGCATGGGCGAATTCGATGAGATGCAGCGGCGTCATGCCGCCGAAGCGCATGTTGAGATGAAAGGCATAGGCATGCGCAAACAGCGGGGCGCTCCTCGCCCGCGCGGCAAGTCGGCCGCGGCTTTCAGCGGCAAGGGCTGCAATTCTCGCCCGCCAGTCCGGGCGCGGCATGGCGTTCCATGGCATATCCGTCACGGTGCCGGTTCCTCCGCAAGATAATCGTGTTGGTTGAAGGGCGATCCGCCGCCGTCAGGCGGCCAGCACCAGCAGGTCGCGATCCGAAACGCTGACCTCGACTGGCGCGCCGATCGCCGGCGGCGGCCTGTCGGGCTGGTTGAACGTATCGAGCGAGAGGAGCTGGCCGGCAACCGCGACGCGGACGCGGATCACCGAACCGAGGAAATGCACCTCGGCGATATGGCCGGAGAGAACGACATTGCCGTCCTCCTTGCGCCCCAACGCCACCGTTTCCGGCCTGAGCGCCAGGCTGATGCGGTCGCCGGAACGCCCCGCCAGCGTCCGGTTCAGCGCCACCCGCACGTCGCCCAGCCGGATCCGGCCGGCAGCGGCGTCCGTGAGCTCGGCGTCGATGAGGTTCAGCGTGCCGACGAACTCGGCCACGAAGCGCGTTGTCGGCCGGTTGTAGATCTCGAACGGGGTTCCGACCTGGTCGGCCACGCCCTGATGCATGACCACGACGCGATCCGACATGGAGAGCGCCTCTTCCTGGTCGTGCGTGACGAAGATGGTGGTGATGCCGAGGTCGCGCTGGATGCGGCGGATCTCTTCGCGCAAGCTGACGCGGATTTTCGCGTCGAGCGCCGAGAGGGGCTCGTCGAGAAGCAACACCTGCGGGCGCACGGCAAGCGCTCGGCCCAGCGCCACGCGCTGCTGCTGGCCGCCGGACAGCTGGAAGGGATAGCGGCCGCCCAGCTGCGGCAGGCCAATCAGCTCAAGCATCTCGGCGACCCGGGTGCGGATCGCGGCCTTGCCCTCGCCCGCCACCTTGAGGCCGAAGCCGATATTGTCGGCCACCGTCAGGTTGGGGAACAACGCGTAGGCCTGGAACACCATGCCGATGTTGCGCCGGTTGGCGGCAATGCGGGTCACGTCCCGCCCGTCGATGCGGATCGAACCGGAAGTCGGCGTTTCGAACCCCGCCACCATGCGCAGCACCGTGGTCTTGCCGCAGCCGGAAGGACCGAGGAAGGAGACGAACTCGCCTTTTTCGATGCCAAGATTGAAATCCTTGACGACGCGCGTCGCGCCGAAGGATTTTTCCAGATGATGAATGTCGAGAAAGGCCATGGTCAGCGCCTCACGGTGGAGAATTTGGAAAAGCGGGTGAAAAGCTGCATCAATCCCATGCAGGCCCAGGTGATGGCGAAGGCGACCACGGCGAGTGCCGAGGGCTCGTATGCCCGGTTGCCGCCCATCCACACCATGTAGGGACCGAAGGAATTGACGTTGAGGAGTGCTGCGAAGACGTATTCGCCGATGACGATGGCGAAGGTCAGGAATGCCCCCGACATGACCGAGACGAAGACGTTCGGCAGGATGACGGCGGCGAGGATGCGCGCCCAGCCGGCCCCGAGGCTTTGCGCCGCCTCGGTGAGGCTCGCGATGTCGATGGTGCGAAGGCCGGTGTCCACCGAGCGGTACATATATGGCAGCGACAGCGTCGCGTAGCCGAACAGCAGCAGGATGTTCGTGCCCCACCAGCTTCCCGTCAGCGGCAGGATCGAGGAAGTGTTGTAGATGCGGATATAGCCGAAGACGATGACGATCGGCGGAATGACCAGCGGCAGCAGCGTGATGAATTCCACAACCGGGCGCAGGCCCGGTAGGCGCAGCCTGACGAAATAGGCCGTCGGCACGACGATCAGGATGCCGAGCACGATGGTCAGGAGCGCCAGTACGACCGAATAGCCGAAGGTCTGCTGGAACTGCGGATCGGCCAGCACGACACGGTAGGCCTCGAAACTGTATTCGCCGCGCGTCATGCGCATCGAGAAATCGAACATGCCGAGGAGCGGCAGCAGGAAATAGAGCCCGCCGAGAGCGACGGCGAGCCAGGACCAGAGGCGTTTTCCCGTCATTTTACCCACCGTTCGGCGCGCATGCGCAGGAGGATGTAGATGCCGTTGGCGATGCCGGTCAAAACGATCATGGCAAAGGCGATGGCATAACCGAGGTGCGGATCGTTGAGCACGTCGCCGCGGATCTGGGCGAAGAGCACGATGGGCGCGATGGAGAGCGACGAGCCGGTGAGCGCGATGGCAGTTGCAACGGCGCCGAAGGCATTGGCGAAGAGCAGGGCCAGCGTGCCGAGCAGCGACGGCCACAGCACCGGCAGCGCCACCAGGCGCCAATACTGGAAACCGCTCGCGCCCAGGCTTTCGGCCGCCTCGCGCCATTCGCGCCGCAACCCGTCCAGCGCCGGCGTGATGATCAGCACCATCAGCGGGATCTGGAAATAGAGATAGGTGAGTGCCAGGCCGAGGAACGAGACGATGTTGAAGCCGGAGCCGTAGAGGTTGATGCCGAACCAGTTGCGCAGCAGCATCGTCACGAAACCGAGGCGACCGAGTGTGGCGATGAAGGCAAAGGCGAGCGGCACGCCGGCGAAATTCGAAGCGACGCCGGAAAAGGTGAGTATCCCGTTGCGCAGCGGGCGCGGCAGGTCGCCGAGCGAGATGGCGGCGGCGATAAGGAAACCGATCACGCAGCCGAGCACCGCCGTCAGCAGGCTGAGTTCGATGGAGATCCAGAAGGCTCCCCGGATCGACGGCGAGAAGAGCTTGCCGATGTTTTCCAGCGTTGCCTGCCCGTCCGAATTGCGGAACGCGCCGACGACGATGTTGAACGTCGGCAGGATCAGGAAAAGCAGAGCGAAGATGAAGAAGGGGGCAACCCCGAACCAATTGCGAACCTGCCGCGGCCTGAGGGCGGCCGGCAGGGATGCGGCGCTTGTCGTCATCGGATTTTTCCCTGAGGGTGGAGCCGCGGGAGGCTCCGCGGCAAGCGGAGCCTCTGTAGCAAACGCGAACCCTATTTCACGTTGGCGCCGACGACCTTGTCCCAGCCTTCGACGATGGCGGTCTTGTTGGCGGAGAGCTCCTCGACGCTCGGGAAGATGGCCTTCTCATAGGCTTCCGCCGGCGGCAGCTTGTCCAGAAGCGCCTGGGGGAACTTGCCGGCCTTCAGCATGGCGTTGAAGCGCGCCGGGTGGCAGTAGCCCTTAAGCCAGCCGATCTGGCCCTCGTCGGAATAGAGATACTCCATCCAGAGCTTGGCGGCGTTGGGATGCGGCGCATAGGCCGAGATCGCCTGCACATAGACACCGGCCACCACGCCGCTTGCCGGAACGACCACGTCCATTGGCGGGTTGCCCTTCAGGCCGTCGCGCCAGGCGAGCAGGTTGTAATCCCAGGCCGCGACGATCGGGGTCTGGCCTTGCGCGATGGTGCCGGCCTTTCCGAGTACCGGCACGAAGTTGCCAGCTTTGTTCAGCTCCGCGAAGAGTTCCAGCCCCTTGGCGCCGGAATCGGCACCGGGCTTCGCACCGCGCGAAACGCCCGCCGACATCAGCGCGAGGATCGCCTGCGCCGAGGAGCGCGGATCGCCCGTCAGCGCCACGGCGCCGGAGTATTCGGACTTGGCGAGATCCGACCAGTCGGCCGGCGCGGTTGCAAGCAGGTCCTTGTTCACGCCGAAGGCCATGACGCCGTAGTAGTCGCCGTACCAATAGCCCTTTTCGTCCTTGATGTTGGCCGGGATCTCGTCCCAGGTCGCCACCATGTAGGGCTGAAGCAGGCCCTCTTCTGCTGCGGCCGGCGCGAAGGCGAGGCCGAGGTCGACGACATCGGGCGCCTGCGAACCGGTATTGCCCTTGTTGGCCCGGATCGCTTCCAACTCATCGGCTGTGCCGGCGTCGGGGTTCAGTTCGTTGACGGTGATGCCCGGATACTTGGCTTTGAAGCCGGTAATGACTTCGCCGTAATTGCACCAGTCATGTGGCAGCGCGATCACCGTCAGCATGCCTTCCTTGGTGGCGGCATCCACGAGGTCCTGCGGGGCTTCCGCACGGGCAAGCCCCGGTAGCGCGACCGCAAGAGCAAGCGTGGAGACGAACGCGCGGCTCGCGGCGCGGGATACGTAGCGTTTCATGGAGTCCTCCTGTTGACCGTCTGCGACGGTTCGTGGGCGATGGCTGCGTGCTGTCCTTGCATCCGGTCGTCGGCTCGCCGCCCGTCCGGTTCCCCTTGCACCTGTCTGCGTCCTCGGGAGCTGCATCGGTGCGTTTTTATGTAAGGGCAGGATGTAACAATTGGACAACAATCAAACGTCCATTATGGTGCATTTGACTGTACCAATTTTCGGAGGCACGCCTTGGCCAAACAGTTCGAAGGCCCGATCCTGCCCTTCCTTCGCCTCGACGCTGCAAGCGCCCTGCCGAAATTCCGCCAGGTGCAGGACCAATTGCGCATGGCGATCCTGCGCGGGCACCTGCGCGCGGGGACGCGCCTGCCGGCAAGCCGCATCCTTGCCGAGGAACTGGACCTGTCGCGCCAGACCCTGGTGCGGGTGCTGGAGAACCTGAGGGCGGAGGGATATCTGGAAGCACGGCAGGGCGCTGGCACCTTCGTCTCGGCGGCCCTGCCGCGCCAACTGACGAAACCGCGCCTCACACCTGTCCGTAGCGACGCGCCGGATATCGCAGCGCCCCGGCTGTCGCGGATCGGCGAACTGTCGCGCGAGGTGTCGGCCGAAATCGGCCAGATGGAGCATAAGCCCTTCCTGCCCAACCAACCGGCGCTCGACCGCTTTCCCTTCGCCGTTTGGCGCAAGTGCTGGAATGCGGTGACGCGCAGCGGCAAGGCGGTGGCCATGGGCTATGGCGATATCGCCGGCGAGCTGGTGCTGCGCCAGAGGATCGCCGAATATCTGGCGCTTCACCGGCGCGACCCTTGCGATCCGGAACAGATCGTCATCACCCCTGGCGGGCATGCCGCCTTCACGCTCGCTGCGCTCGCGCTGGCCGATCCCGGCGACGGCATCTGGTTCGAGGATCCCGGCCCGGTGACCACCAGCAACCTGTTCCGAACGCTCGGGCTGCGCCTCTGCCCTGCCGATATCGACGCCGACGGCATGGACGTCGCGGGCGCCATGACGCGCCATCCCGACGCGCGTCTCGCCTTCGTCATGCCGTCGCGTCACCACCCGCTCGGGGTGACGCTGTCGCTGCCGCGCCGGCTCACGCTCCTGGAATGGGCACGAACGAACGACAGCTGGATCATCGAGGACGATTATGACAGCGAATTCCGCTACGACGGTGCACCACTCCCCTCCATGCGGTCCATCGACAGCCATGACCGGGTCATCTATGCGGGCAGTTTCAGCAAGGCGCTCTATCCCGGCATTCGTGTCGGATATCTGGTGCTGCCGCCGCAGCTCGTCGGCTCCTTCCGCAGCCTCTCGGGACTGATCCACCGCAGCGTCCCGGTGGAAACCCAGCTCGCCCTTGCCGAATTCATCGGGGGCGGCCACTTTGCCAGCCACCTGCGCCGCATGCGCGGCCTCTATGCGGAGCGCCGCGCGGCGTTCGTGGAGGCGGGACGGGCGACGCTCGCCGGCCTTGCGCGCATCGACTGCTCCGACAGTGGGCTCAACGCGCTTGCCTGGTTGGAAAACGGCCGCAACGACCGGACCGTGCACGCCGCCGTCCGCGATGCCGGGCTGCAATGTTACCCACTGTCCGACTATACGATCGCAACACCCCGGCCGGGCGCCCTCATCCTCGGCTATGCGGGCGTTCCGACAGACCGCATGAAGCCTCACCTTCTTCGCCTCGCCGAGGCGATCGCCCGCACATGACGGCGCAACGGGCGACCATGCGGCTCAGGAACGCCTCGATGGCGATAGCCCAGTCCTGCGGCTCCTCGGTGTCGTCGCAATCCCGTCGGGCGATTATATAGCCTATGCCGCGCAACATCGCCGCCACCGAGCTCAGTGCCGGACGGCGCGCACGGGCGTACCGCTGCGCTGGGTCACCCCGACTCCGGGCGCAATACCCACGTCCGCATTGGAGGCGGCGAGCATCGGATTGCCGCGCACGATGTCGGAGGCGCGCTCGGCCAGCATGATCGTCGGCGCGTTGAGATTGGCGTTCGGCTCCGTGGGGAAGACGGAACTGTCAATGACCCGCAGTCCCGCGATGCCGCGCACCTTCAGGTCGCTGTCGACCACCGCCATGGCATCCTCGCCCATGCGGCAGGAGCCGCAGGGGTGATAGGTGCTTTCCATCGTCTCGCGCACCCAGGCGTCGATCTCGTCATTGCTGCGCACATTGGTGCCGGGAGCGATCTCCTCGCCACGGAAGCGGTCGAAGGCCGGCTGGGCGATGATTTCGCGCGTCAGTCGCAGGCAGCGGCGGAAGCCTTCGCGGTCCTCCTCGCGGTCGAGATAATTGAAGAGGATGTCCGGCTGCTCGTGCGCCTCCGGCGAACGCAGACGGACATGGCCCCGGCTCTTCGGCTTGTTCGGCCCGGTGAGCACCATGAAGCCGTGGCCCTCGAGCGGCTTCTTGCCGTCGTAGCGCATGGCGGCGGGCAGGAAATGAAACTGGATGTCCGGCCATTCGAGCGCGACATCGGAACGGATGAAACCGCCGCTCTCGAAATGGTTGGAGACTGAAAGTCCCTTCTTGAACAGCAGCCATTCCGCACCGATCAGGGCACGGCTGAGAAGGCCCATCTTGCCGTTGAGCGTGATCGGCTCCTTGCAGGCATATTGGATATAGACCTCGGAATGGTCCTGCAGGTTCTCACCGACGCCCGGCAGATCGTGCAGCACCGCGACACCCGCCTTTCGCAGTACCGCCGCCGGGCCGATGCCAGAGCGTTGCAACAGGTGCGGAGAGCCGATCGGACCGGAGGAGATCAGCACCTCGCGGCTGGCCTTCGCCACGACGCGCGTGCCGCCAAACTCATATTCGACACCGACGGCGCGTTTCCCCTCAAGGATCACACGCCGCGTCATGGCGTGGGTTATGACCGTGAGGTTCGGCCGGCTCATCGCCGGCTTCAGATAAGCGTTGGCCGTCGACCAGCGCACGCCGTCCTTCACCGTCATATGCATCGGCCCGAAGCCTTCCTGCATATGGCCGTTCGGGTCGGCGGTGGCGATGTAGCCGGCCTCGCGGCCGGCATCGACGAAGGCGCGGTAAAGCGGGTTCTGCATGCGGTTGCCGGCGTTGGTGGCGAGCGGACCGGAAGCGCCGCGATAGGCGTCGCCCCCGTCCTGCCAGCTTTCGGCACGCTGGAAATAGGGCAGGCAATTGGCATAGCGCCAGCCGCGCGCGCCCCGCTCCTCCCACTCGTCGAAGTCGCGGGCGTGGCCGCGCATGTAAACGAGCCCGTTGATCGAGGAAGAACCGCCGATGACTTTCCCGCGCGGGCAGTGTACCCGGCGACCGTCGAGGCCGGGTTCCGGCAGAGTCATGTATTTCCAGTTGTACTTCGTGCCATTCATCGGGATGGAGAGCGCCGTCGGCATCTGGATGAAAATCGACTTGTCGCTGCCGCCGTATTCCAGCACGAGGACTTTCGTGGCCGGGTCTTCCGAGAGCCGGTTGGCGAGCACGCAGCCAGCCGAACCGGCACCGATGATGATGTAGTCGTATGTGTCGGTCATGACGGTTTTCCCAAGGTTACGGATACTGGCCCCAGCCGCGCCCGCGGGCGAAGAGCCGGGTCAGGACGTAGTGGACCGCACCTGCCGCGACACAGGCGGGTATGGAGGCGGTCAGGTACTTGAAGGCCGGCAGGCTCGCGAGCGTCTGCGGATTGAAGATGACGACGTAGACGATGCAGCCGACGGCAAGGGCGAGGAGCCCGATGGGATTGAAGCCTCCCCAGAAGCGGTAGGGACCGTTTTGCTGGGGGCCATGCAGGCTGCGCATGTCGAGCTTCTGGCCGCGCAGGAAGAAATAATCGACGATGCCGATGCCGGCGAGCGCAGAATTGAGCGCCGAGGTCCAGACGAGGAAAATGAAGAAGCCGTCGTACATCTGCGGATAGAACACCACCAGGCCGAGCGGGATGAGGCAGAACAGGAAGAGGACCGTGCCCCAGGGAATGCGGCGCACAGACGCCGTGCCGACCTGGCGCAGCCCGACGATGGAGGTGTAGAGGATGTTCGCCATCGAGGTCATGTTGGCGAAGGCGACGAAGAGCAGGGCAATGATGCCGATGACCGGACCGGCGATCTTGGTCATCCAGATCGTCGGATCGCTTTCGCCGAGTGAGACGGCCGCAAGCAGACCGACGATTTCGCCAAGGGCAGCCGCCCCGAAGATGCCGAGGATGTTCGGCCAGAAGGCGGTCCGTTCGTTCTTGGTGAGGCGCGCCAGGTTGCCGATATAGGGCCACCAGGAGAAGCCGGCGGCCAGATTGACCTCCACCGCGACGATGAAGTTCAGCGTATTGTCCTCGAAGGGCGGATCGAGCGCCGGCAGCGCCAGAAGCTCGCTGAAAGACCGCTGACTGAGGATGAGGTAGAGCATCACGCCCATCAGGATCACCAGGGCCGGTGACACGACCATGTTGAAGAACTTGATCGAGGTTGGGCCCTTGGCGACGATGAACCAGGTGACGAGGATGGCGCCGATTGCGGCAATGACCATCTTGACGCCAGTCGGGTTGGCCGCCTCACCGGCGCTGAGGGCCATCAGGCCGTCGATCGAGCGGCCGAACATCATGGCGAGCACCGCCAGCCAGCCCATGGTGAGCAGCACCACGGCCAGAACGTAGACAACACGGCTACCGTTGTAGCCGAACTGGCTGCGCAGCGCGATGAACTGTTCGACACCGTAGCGCCCGGACATGCAGGTGGTAGCGAGCGACGTCAGCACCACGCCAACGATGTTGCCGATGACGATCGCGGCGATACCTTCCTTCGGCCCGACGAACAGGCCAATCGCGCCGCCAATGAGGAAGGCCCAAGTGGCGATGGCAAGCGCCGAATTGGCATAGGTGAATTCCCAGAAGCCCCAGAGCCTCTCGGAGGGCAGGAGCGGCGCATCACCGCGCTCGGCAGCGGCGCTGTGGCGGGCGGCGTCCTCGCGTTCGATTTCTGCGGCCGAGAGACCGCCACGGGCGACATGATCGGTCATCTCAGGCCCCCCAGATCCAGAAGGCGGCGACGAGCACGACCGTCAACACGGTCATGCCGGTATAGTCGAGCGCAGTCATCGTGCCCTCGAAGCGGTGCCCCGCCTCGATATCCTCATAGATGCGGGCGCGGCGCGCCAGCTCGGTTTGCCAGGCGGTATCGTTGTCTTCCATTGTCGTTCCCCTTGTCGCGTCGCGCCTTCTGGCGTCTTTCCGCGAGAAATGCGGCTCCATCAGCCGCCGATCCTTGGAACCGGCCGCCCATGGGCGACGGCCGGGCGATGGGTCAGGGCCTCATGGCAGCGTGATCCAGACAGCCTTCGTTTCCATCAGGTAATCCAGCTGCTCCGGCCCCAGATCCTTGCCGAAGCCCGATGCCTTGAAGCCGCCGAACGGCATGGAGGGATCGATGGTGCTGTGGGCGTTGACGTAGATCGAGCCGGCGTTAAGGCGCGGAATAAGCCCATGCACACGGGACAAGTCGTTCGAGTAGATGGCGGCGGCGAGGCCGAAAGCGGAGTCGTTCGCCAGCGCGACCGCGTCGTCCAGTTCGTCGAAGGCATCGGTCACAAGCACCGGGCCAAAAATCTCCTCCCGCACGATGCTCATCTCGGGTTTGCAGCGGGCGAAGATGGCGGGCTCGATGAAATGGCCGGGCCGATCGGGGCTGCCGCCCCCATGGATCAGTTCGGCGCCTTCGCGGCGGCCGGCCTCGATATACGCAGAAACGACCTTCTTCCGCTGCGCCGACACCAGGGGGCCGATATAGCAGTCGCGGTCCAGTCCGGGCGCGACCTTCAGCGTGCGGGTGACGGCGACCAATTCGTCGAGGAAGGCGTCATGGACCGAGCGCTGGACATAGACGCGCGTGCCGGCGTCGCAGACCTGTCCGGAGTTGAAGAATACGCCGTTGACCACCGCGCGGGCCGCACTTGCCAGATCCGCATCGTCGAGCACCAGGACGGGGGATTTGCCGCCCAGTTCCAGCGTCACATGCTTGAGATGCCCGACGGCCGTGCGCCCGACCTCCTGGCCGACCGGCGTCGAGCCGGTGAACGTGACCTTGTCGATGCCGGGGTGGGCCGACATGGCCGCGCCGATCACGCTGCCCCGGCCCGTTACAATGTTGACCACACCGTCCGGAATGCCGGCTTCCTGCACCAGTTCGCCGAAGCGCAGGGTCGCAAGCGAGGTCAGCTCGGCCGGCTTGACGATAGTGGTGCAGCCGACTGCAAGGGCAGCTGCAAGCTTCCAGGCCATGGTCTGGAGCGGGAAATTCCACGGCACGATGGCCGCGACGACGCCCAGGGGCTCCTTGCGGGTATAGGCCAGGTAATTGCCCGGCAGGGACGGCTCGACCGTGCGCCCATGCAACTTGGAGGCCCAGCCGGCGAAATATCGGAAGGTATCGATCGTGCCCTGAACGTCGACCTCTCTGGCGAATGTCACCGACTTGCCCATGTCGATGGCTTCGATCTCCGCCAGTTCGTCGGCGTGCGCTTCGATCAGGTCTGCGAGGCGGTGGATCAGGCGCTCGCGTTCGAGCGGCTTGAGGCGGCGCCAGGCGCCCCCATCGAACTGGCGGCGCGCGGCCTTGACGGCGCGGTCGAGATCCTCGGTCGTGCCTGACGGCACCCGGGTTACCAGGCCGCTCGTGGAAGGTTCGAAAACGTCGAAGGTTGCACCGTTGCCGCTGTCGACCCAGGCTCCGTCGATGAACATCTTCTGGGGCTTCGCCAGAAACCGCCGGGTCGCGTCGCTGACGCCGTATTGATCCAGATAATTGCGGACGTTTTCGTCCATGTCGTGTCCTCCTCGTAGGCCTGGGCCTCACGTTCCCCGTGCATGCATGACGCGACCGATGAGGTTCATGAGCACCTGCGCGGCCAAAGTGGATGTTGAACCGGAATGGTCGTAGTCCGGTGCGACCTCGACGAGATCGATGCCGACGACCGTGCCGCGCTTGACAAGCGCGGCGAGAATTTCCAGCACTTCGTAGTAGATGAATCCGCCATGCGACGGCGTGCCGGTGCCCGGCGCGATCGACGGATCGAAGCCGTCGATGTCGATGGTGACGTAGTAGCGTGCGCCGGCCGGCACCCGTTCGGCCACCGCTTGCGTGCCGAGTGCCCGGATCTGGCGCACCGAAAGGATGTCGGAGCCCATCTTGCGGGCATCCTCGTAGCCTTCCCTGGCAGTGGAGGAGACATTGCGGATGCCGAACTGCGACAGACCGCTGACATAGGGCTTTTCGGCGGCGCGGCGCATCGGGTTGCCGTGGCCGTAGCGCACGCCATGGCGCTCGTCGACGAAATCGAGATGGGCGTCGATCTGGACGATGTGGATCGGGCCGTTCTTTTCGCAGTCCTCGGCAAAGGCATTGATACAGGGGATGTTGACGGAATGGTCGCCGCCCAGCACCACCGGCAGCGCGCCGGCGGTGAGGATCTTGCGCACGCCGAATTCAATATTGGCGTGGCTCTTCATCGTGTCGGTGTGGACGATGTCAGCATCGCCGATATCGACGATCGAGACCTCACCGCTCGGCAGGTAGGTGACGTCGTCCTCGTGATCGTAGGCGCCGCCGTGGCCGAAGGAAAACAGCGTCGAAGCTTCGCGGATCGAGCGTGGACCGAAGCGGGTGCCCGCCCGCCACTGCGTGCCGCAGTCGAACGGCGCGCCGAGGATCGCCACATCGGCGTCGATGGCGTCCCAGTCCGGCTGATAGGGATATTTGCCGAACGTGCAGATGCCGACGAACGGCAGATTCAAACGTCCGGTTTCGTAGGAATTGCTGGCCATGTCACCCCTCCATAGGTGGAAGGAGTGTGCCGGAGGCAGATACATTTAAAAGCATCTATGATTGCATGTTCACTTGTGCATTAATCAATAAATGATCAACAAGGTCCGCCACCGCGTCCTCCATCTCTCGCTCGGCGATGCCGAGCTTCGGCTCCTGCGGGTCTTCGCTTCGGTCGTGCAGCACGGCGGTTTTTCCGCCGCGCAATCAGCGCTGGGCATGACGCAGGCGACGATCTCCACCCATATGCGCCATCTGGAAGAACGTCTCGGCCTGCGCCTGTGCAGCCGTGGACGCGGCGGCTTCCTGCTCACCGACGAGGGGCGGCTCGTCTACGAGGCGGCCCTCGAACTCTTCGGCTCGCTGGAAAAATTCCAGGGCCGTATCGGCGAGGCGCAGGGAGAGCTTACCGGCAGCCTCAGCTTCGGCACCGTGGACGCCATGATCACCAACCGCAACCTCGACCTCCAGGGCGCGCTCGCCGCCTTTCATGCCAAGGCGCCGCGGGTGCACCTGGAAATCGACGTCGCCGCGCCGCAGGTACTGCATCAGGGCCTGCTGAACGGCACCTACCAGATCGTGCTCATGCCGTCCGTCGGCAGCGTCACGCCGCATTTCCGCAGCCAGCCGGCGTTTTCCGAGATGCAGAAGCTCTACTGCGCCGAGGGGCATCCGCTCTTCGCGACACCCGATGGCGACCTAACCGACGCCGTTCTGGAGACACAATCCTTCGCCGGGCGCACCTACATGCTGAACGAGACGATCTGCGGCGTGAACTTCACCTGGGCGGCCGCGACCCCGCATATGGAAGGGACCCTGCTGCTGCTCCTATCCGGCGCCTATATCGGCTTCCTGCCCGACCACTACGCAGACGAATGGGTGCGCGATGGCCGCCTGCGGCTGCTCGCCCCCGAGCGCATGAGCTTCGAAGACCTCTTCCACATCGCCTACCCGCGCAACAAACCCTCCCGGGCAGCCGAGACCATGGCGCAGGCGATTACCGAAAGCGTGCGTAAGCCGAGCTGACACCGATGACGTTCTGGGAAATGGCGGATCTGGATTGAGCGATTGTCGGACAAAAAAAAGCCCCGCCTGATGGCGGGGCAGGCGCGCGTCCTGATCAGGGGGACGCGAGGGAATGGCAACTTCTAAAGTCGCAGAAAGCGCCGCCGACCACGCTTCGTCGGCGAGCAGCCCTCGCGCTTCACGCGACCGATGCCTCGGGCTGAAGGAGCGCCGATCGCTTGCCTCGATGAAGATCCCGCGCAAAAATGCAGGCGGCGCTGTGGCCCGGCGAAAGGCCATGGGACGGCGGTATAGCCTTGGCACAGTCGTCCACCGCCAGGGGGCAGCGCGTTCGGAACCGGCAGCCGGACGGTGGGTTTGTCGGACTGGGGACTTCGCCAATCATCAACGGCCCCTTGCGGAGCTTCTCGACACGCGGATCCACCTCCGGTGCTGACGCCAGCAGCATCTGCGAATAGGGGTGGCCCGGATGGTCGTAAAGTTCCTGGGACGGACCATGCTCGACGATCTTGCCGAGATACATCACATAGACCCGCGAAGCCGCCTGCCGCACCAGTGCAAGATCATGGGCGATGAACAGGCATGCCACGCCCAGATCCTTCTGCAGGCGCAGGAACAGGTTCATCACCTGCGCACGAATGGAAAGATCAAGTGCGCTCACCGGCTCGTCGCAGATCAGCACTCGCGGGTTGACGGCGAGCGATCTGGCGATTGCCACGCGCTGGCGCTGACCACCCGAGAGCTCGCGCGTGTGACGGTCCCTGACCGCGGACGCCAGACCGACCTGATCCAGAAGCTCCTTCGTGCGACGATCCCGCTCCTCGGGCGATCTGGTGCCGGCGATGACAAGCGCTTCATCGATGGCCTCCCCCACCGTCTGGCGATCGTTCAAGGACGAATAGGGATCCTGGAAGACGTATTGCAGCGCCCTACGGCTATCGCGCAGGGCCGCGCCTGAAAGGCCGCTGAGGTCGACGCCGTCGAGCAACACCCGTCCGCTGCTCGCCTTCTCGAGGCCGACGATGGTGCGCCCGAGCGTCGACTTGCCACAGCCGGATTCACCGACCAGCCCGACGATCTCACCGGGATAGAGTTCGATCGAGACATCGTCGACGGCATGGACAAATTTGCCCCGCTGAACGCTCTTGAAGCGCGTCTGGAGATTTTCGACTTTAAGAACCGGTGCGTGTGTCATGCGGCAGCCTTTCCTTGATTGACGACGGGGCAAGCCACGAGAACCGCACCGTCGTCCGACCGGACCAAAGGGGGGCGGCTATTGCTGCATGCGGGGACGGCAAGCTCGCAACGCGGCGCAAGGGCGCAGCCCTTGATCGGCGCGCCGAGCGTCGGCGGAATGCCGGGGAGCCCTCGAAACTCCGACCCAATTGGATCCTCCCGCCTCGGTATCGCGTTGATCAGCCCCCTGGTGTAGGGGTGACGCGGGCTGACGAGGACCTTGTCCACCGGACCGCATTCGGCGGCACGCGCCGCGTACATGACGACGATGTTGTCGGCGGCACCCGCGACCACCCCCATGTCGTGCGTGATCAGCACCATCGCCATGTTGAGACGACGCTGCACGTCCTTCAGCAGCCGCAAGATCTGCGCCTGAACCGTCACGTCGAGCGCAGTCGTCGGCTCGTCGGCGATCAGCAGCTTCGGCTCGCCCGCAAGGGCAATGGCGATGACGATGCGCTGCCGCAACCCGCCCGAAAGCTCGTGCGGGTATTGCCGGAGCCGGGCCACGGGATCGGAGATCCCGACAAGCTTGACGAGCTCGAGGGCACGTGCCTCGGCAGCCCTCGGCGTCATGTCGAGATGCAATTCGGCCATCTCGGCAATCTGCCGCCCGATCCGGCGCACCGGGTTAAGCGCGCTCATCGGATCCTGGAAAATGAAGCCGACGGACTTGCCGCGCAGCTTCTGGATTTCAGGCTCAGGCAAGCCGATCAGTTCGCGCCCCTCTAGCTTGACAGAGCCGGAGATCATCGTCGACACGCCCGTCGGCATCAGGCCGAGCGGTGCGAAGTTCATCACCGTCTTTCCGCTGCCGCTTTCGCCGACGATGGCGAGACATTCGCCCTGCCGGACCGAATAGCTGACACCGTCGACGGGGCGCACCGCCGATTTCGCGGTTAGGAGGTCGACCGTCAGATTGCTGACGTTCAGGAGCGGCTCGTCACGCATCGGAATTCTCCTTGCCCCAGCTTGCGACCTCAAGCCGACGCGCTGCGAGCATGCGCCGAGTGAGCGGTTTTGGAATGCGGTTGAGAGCGATGGACTCCCCGAGGGTGTTGAAGCCGATGACGGCGGCCGTGAGGGCAAGCCCCGGCAGCAGAACCTGACGCGGGTCGGATTCGAGATAGGGCAACGCGTCGACGAGCATCTGGCCCCATTCCGGCGTTGGCGGTTGAATGCCGAGGCCAAGGAAGCTCAGCGTCGCAACCGCCAGAGCGGCAGTGCCGGCGTCTGCCGTCGCATAGACCATCACCGAACCGATCGTACCGGGGAGGAGATGGCCGAAATAGATGCGCCAGGGACTGGCTCCCAGCACCCGCAGCGCCTCGATATGAGGTTTACTCATGATGCTGACTGCCACGGCGCGGCTGATACGCCCACTCATGGGCCACCAGGCAAGTGCCAGCGCCAGCACCATCGTCCAGTATCCGGGACCGACGATCCCGATCACGGCCAGCGAGATGATCAGGCTCGGTACGGACAGGCCCACATCAACGATGCGCATCAGGAGGTCGTCCACCCAGCCCCGGTGGTAACCAGCGATCGTTCCGAGCACGATACCGATGGTCATGGCGATACCGAGAACCGAGCCGACGCTCACCAGCGACGTGTTCGCAGCGATAATCAGACGGCTAAACGTATCACGACCGAGGTGATCGGTTCCGAGCCAGTGTGCGGCCGTTGGCCCGAGACCGGCCTCCAGCAGGTTTTGGGCGCTCGAGTCCTGGGGCGCCAGCCAGGGCGCGAAAGTACCCAGAGCAACGAATAGGCCGATGGTAATCAAGGCCGCCCGCGGCATCTTGTTCAATCGGGCCAGGATAGGATTGAGCATGTTCATGATCAGCTCCATTGGCGGCGAATGCGCGGATCGGTCAAAAGAACCGCTAGATCGACGATCAGATTCACCACGATAAAGAAGGTCAGGAAGATGAGCAGGCATGCCTGCACCACCATGAAGTCGCGAAAGCGGACGCCGGCGAGGAAGTAATCCCCAAGACCCTGCCAGGCGAAAAGCGGTTCGACGATGATCGCAGTGGCCGTCATCAGCCCGACCTGGGTGCCGAGCGCGTTGATGAAGAGGGGCGTGATGTTGGGCAACGCCTCGCGGAGCAATATGGCTGTGCGACCAAGGCCCTTGCTCTTGGCGGTCAGAACGAAGGGACTCGTCATCGCTTCCTCCAGCCCTACCCGCACGACGCGGCTGAGGACGGCGGCCGGCAGAACGGCGACGGTGAGCCATGGCAGGATCCAGCTTTTGGGGCCGTTGAAACCGAACGACGGTAGAAGCTGGAAGGTGACGGAAAAGCCATAGATCATCAGCGCCCCGACGAAGAACGTCGGCGTCGATGCGCCGAGGAGCGCCAGACCGCGCGATACGCGGTCCGGCAGTTTGTAGGGCCAGAAGGCCCCGAGGAAACCCAAAGCCAGGCTGATGAGGGCGGCGATCACAGCCGAGCCTGCAATCAGGAGCCCGGTCACGAGCATCCGGTTCGCCAGGTCTGCGCTGACGTCCTGTCCTGTTCTGTAGGAAATGCCGAAGTCGCCGCGAACAGCATCGCCAAGCCAATCCACGTAGCGCATCAGCAGTGGCTTGTGCAGTCCTATCTCTTCGGCGACCTGTTCGACATAGCCCGGTGTAGCGACCGCCCCGCGAAGCTCCGCGATCAGAACCGCAACATTGCCGGGTGCCGACACCACGAGTGTGAAGCAAACCAGGGACGCCATGAACAGAAGGACCAGGGAATGCTTCAGCCGCTTGCTGATGAAGTGGATCAAGGTACCCTCCTCCTACTCGGCCAGCAGAATGTTTTCGTAGGGCATGTCGTATTCGGTGACCGGGCTGCTGAAGCCATGGAGCCGCTTGGAATGCGCCCAGATGCTCGGCACGTAGACCAGCGGCGCAATCGCGTCGTTGTCCCGTAGCCAGTCATAGACCTTCTGAATGGTCGGCTGGATCTGATCGCCGGTCGCGGCCATCGCCGCATTGATCAACGGATCGAGGTTGACCGGATCGGTGACCAGCTTGCCCTCGACGTCGTTGTGGAAGGTCGACAGGCACAGTCCGACGATCGAGCCGAACGGATCGTAAGGTGCGCCATAGGTCAGGAAGAAGCCGAGATCGTACTTCTGTTCGAGCATGTCCGTGTGCTTGGAGGCATGGTCAACCGAGCGGATGACGAGGTCGATACCGATCTCCTTCATCTCGGACTGGATGACCTCGGCAATCACACGTGATCCCGGCACGGCGTCCGGGCTGACGACCAATTCGAGCGTCAGCGGCTTGCCGTTCTTGGATCGGATGGGGCTTCCCGTCCAGCCGGCCTTTTCGAGCAGCGCCGATGCGGCCGCAGCATTTCGGACAGGTGCATCACTTTGCGTTCCGGCATAAGGCAAGGCGCCCGAGAACATGTTGCCGGCGGGCTTGGCGTAGCCATGGTAAAGCACCTTGGAAATCGCGGCGCGATCGATGCCGATGCTGACGGCCTTGCGCACTTGCGGATCCTTGAGCGCCTCAGCACGGTCGGGATTATAGGCCATCACCAGCGTGACGTTGCCCGGATCGACGACGACGTTGAAACCGGCCGCCTCAAGCTGCTTGCCCTCTTCCGGGGTCAAGGGCGCGATCCAGAACCCGCCGATCAGGTCGAGTTCCTCGGCACGCAATGCCGCAACCCGCGAACGGGCATCAGGGATAACCTTGGCTTCAAGGCGTTCATAGGACGGCAATTCGCCCCAGTAGCCTTCGTGATGCTCGAAGACGCTCTGGGTGTCGTCCGCGCTGATCTGACGCCACGGCCCGGTACCCACAGGCTCCTTGAACTTGCCGTCGGCACCTACGGATTTAGGCGATAGGAAGCGCGTCGGCCGCGTGTAGGAAAGTTCCTGCATGAGCGCGAGCACCGGCTCCTTGAAATGCAGGGTGACGTGGTAATCGTCGACCACGTCGAGCGACTGGAAGTGCTTTGAGCAATTCATCCAGCTGAACTGGTCGATGCCCATCCAGCGCTCGAGATTCCATTTGCACGCGGCAGCGTCGAACTTGGTGCCGTCCTGGAATGTCACGCCCTCGCGCAACGTCAGATGCAGCGTCTTGCCGCCGTCTTCGATCTTCCAGTCGGTTGCCAGGCAAGGTTCGATCTGACCGCCCTTGCCGTATTTCACGAGCGGCTCGAACATGAGGTCCTGAATGGCCCAGATCGCGTAGTGACTCTGCGGATCGAGATTGCCGGCAGGCTTGGCGATGGCAACCCTGAGCGTGCCGGCGGCACCTTGCGCATAAACGATTTTCGACAAAGCGCCCTGCGCCATGGCCAAACCGATAGCGCCGGCCGCCCCTTGCAGGAACGTACGTCTATTTACTGACATGAGTTTTTTCTCCTCCTTGGCGCGCCCTGCGCCCGCCTAGACACCGCGGCCTCCACGCCGTTTTGTATAGACAAATTGACTGTCTCATGTATACAATCCTGCGTCAAGATCGCATTTTAGATTGTCGACATTTTAGCCGACAAAGCGGTACGCGGGCGAGAATTGGGATGAGAATGCGCTGGCACAACCGACGTTATCGTCGCGTTTCGCCCACGACGAAACGCTGTTGGCGCGAATCCTGGCAGCTGCGACGCCATTCCACCTCAACAATATCGGCAGAATTGTATACAATGCGAGTGGAGTTGAATGCTGACGAGACCATCGGCTTCCGGAAGGAGGAGGCCGCACAAAAAGGTGCGCTGATCGGCGTGTCCCGCCCGATAGGCAGGCCCAAGATAAATGCGCGGGCCGAGTTCGGTCGCCGCAATCGTTCATGTGTGGTTTTGGATCGAATCTCGACAACGGCGGCCTGCGTATGCGGCCGCCGTTGGTGTCATCAAGCGTATCGCAGCCGTTGCAGGAATGGGAGCGCTCGCAACGGCGGGTCGGCCTCAGGCTTTGCCGATACAGCCGAACACCAGACGCCCCTGGTGGAAGGTGGCGGTGCGCGCCGGCACGCGAGCCACCGCCTCCGCGGAGCAACTCGCACCGACAAGCGTGAAGGCGGCGTCATCGCCGGCATTTGGCCAGGCGCGCTTGCCTTCATCATCCAACGGCAAAACGCCGCCGGTGGCGATGGCCATGGCCCGTGACAAGTGGAACTCATCCGACCCGCGATAAAGCTGCGCGTAGAAATAGGCCTTTTCCAGCATGTCGCCGCTGCCGAACGGCGACCAGTGATCGATGACGCTATCCGTTCCGGTCATCACGAACACGCCCGCCTTGCTCAATTGTGGCAATGGCATCATCAGAGCACCAAGCGGGACCGTCGAGGCGATCGTCATCTGATTTTCCGCCAGGCGGGAGGCAGTCTCCTCCAATGCTTCAGGAGCCAGTGTAGTCAGGGCAAAGGCATGGCTGATGGTTACCTTGCCGCGCAGCGCGGGATTCTTCTCCGTGGTCTCGATCATGTAGTTGATCGCCGCCATCCCCGCCGGACTGGTTTCATGCAGGTGGATGTCCACCCCTTTGCCGGTATCGAGGGCAATCTGGAACATGGCGTCGAGTGACTTCTCCATCGCCCCATCGACGTTGGTCGGATCCAACCCACCGACATAGTGCACGCCCATCTGCATCGCTTCGCGCATCAAGCCGTCGACCTTGGAATGCAACAAACCGTGTTGTGGGAAGGCGACAATCTCGCAGACGAAGTCATCGCGATGATTTTCCAGCGCGCGCTGCAGGTGTTCAAGGCTTTTCAGGCCACTGACCGGATCGATGTTGCAATGGCTCCGCGCGACGGTGCTCCCCTTGGATTGAAGCAGCGCGATCAGGCCCTCGGCTCGCTGCTGCGAGGTGGGCAATAATTGGGGGATCAGCTTTTCTTCCAGCGCAATCATGTCCATGATGGTCTTGCCTTGGCGCGGCCGCGGCGCCTGCCAGGGACCACCGTAAAAGGTCTTGTCCAAATGGATGTGCATATCGCGCATGGCCGGCAGCATCAGTTGGCCATGCGCCTGATAGCGCGCGACACCGCTGGGCAGCGTTGCGTTCGCGGGATGAAGCGCGGCGATCTTGCCGTCCTTGATCTCGACGGTGTACAGCGCGGTGCGGGTGCCGATGACGGTGTCGCCGTCATATTCGAAACCTTCTTCCAGCCGCACGTCAGCCAGCAGGTAGTGACGATCCGTCAGCATGTTTGCTCCAATCTCGGCAACAGGTTCGGCCGTATTCGCAGATACCTCGTGAGCCAGTCCGCCAGTCAGCCCGACGACCGCGCAAGCGGTGGTCAGCTTCCCCGTTTGGCCGAGAAATGCCCGGCGGCTTTGCGACAGTGTCTGTTCCAACATCGTTCCCTCATCATGGGTTTGGAGTTTGCGTAATGATGACAATTCGATTTGCACGGACAGCCTGTAGCTGTCGCATCTTGCCGAGCTACGGGACAAGATGTGCTACGGTTGCAGACTGCAAAACGTTGCCGTTTCGGCCGAATTGATCACTTCTTGGGAAATGGGCGTGTGAACCATCCGTTGATCAATGATGGGGTGGCAAGCCGATACGAGATCACCGGACTTGTCGCGGGGATAAGCGTAGGCGCCAGCCTTCGAGGTCCGAAAGCCACCGCTCACCAATGCCTCGGCGAGCTTGACGGCTGCCGCCACGCCGTCGATGACGGGGACCCCCGTTTCGCGCGATAGCCAATTGCACAATTCTGCCATGCCGGCGCACCCAAGGACGATGGCATCGACACCATCCTCGCGTATCGCAGCGCGCGCCTCATTGAGGAGTTTCGCGCGCGCGATTGCCGGGTCGGTTTCGAGTGCTAGTACCGGCAGGTCGACCGAACGCACACGGCGGCAGCGCGAGGCAGCGCCGTAGTGCGCGACAAGATCCTCAATCACCGGCACCGACCTCGGCAGCGTGGTGATCACTGTGAAGCGGGTCGCTACGGTTACTGCGACCTGCACCGCCGCCTGGCAGATACCGATGACGGGACCGGAGGCGACCTCGCGCGCAGCGGCAAGGCCGGGATCATCAAAGCAAGCTATCACGTGCGCCGATACGCCCCGCTTCTCGGCGGCACGGATCGCCGCCAGCATCGCAGGCACGGCCATCGCCTCGTCCGCGTAGCCTTCGATCGAGGCGGGCGTGTCCGTTGCGGTCTCCGCCTCAATGACTGTGCCCTCCGATCGTGCTGCCTCGGCCGCACGCGCGATTTGGTCGGTCATTGAGGCTGTCGAATTCGGATTGATGACGTGTATGCGGATCATCGGGTGGCTCTCTCCGGCCTGGGGTTCACTTGTGCAAACTCGAAGCGCAGTAGCTCTTCCGGCTTTTTAAGTTCGAACTGGCGATCTGAAGTGATGTAGTTGTCGGCATGTAGCCTGGCGATCGGCTGGTAGGTTTCGGGATTCGCATAGCGCCCTTCGGCATCAAGGCACCGGTCCTGGATATGCATGTGCACGACTTTGCCGATGACGAGCACGCGCTTGTGATAGTCGAGGATGCGGTCGACCTTGCATTCGAAGCTGCAGGGACTTTCGGCGATGCGGGCGACGTCGATCTGGTCACACGGCACCGGTGTCAGACCGGCGAAATCCAGTTCATCCACTTCTGAGGCGAAGTTGACACCGCAGACGATCATCGCCTCGGCGAGCGCCATGTCGACCATGTTGACAACGAACTCGCCGGTTCGGCGGATGTTCGAGACAGTGTCCTTCTCATCGCCATTGCCGCGGTTCTGGATGCCGAGCACAACCAAAGGCGGCTCGTGGGCAAACACGTTGAAGAAGCTCATTGGCGCCGCATTGTTGTGTCCGGCCGGCGACCGGGTTCCAACAAGCGCGATGGGGCGCGGACCAATGAAATTGGTCAGCAATCGATAACGATCGGGAGGGGGTAGCGTGGTGAAATCGATATTCATGTCCGGTTCTCCTCCATGACCGTTCAACCGCTTATCACTGCGCCGACGCACGGCGCGTCGACCGGCTGGGACGTCCCAGCGTGCAGTCGCAGGCACGGCAAACACCCACGCACAGGAGAACCTCGCCAAGCTTCCGCACGGAAACCGGTGTATCTGGCACGTTGCGCTCCCGGCGTCGGCGAATACCATCTTTGATTTATATCGCATCCATTTTTGTGTCAATATTGCATCCAATTAATGCATACAATATTATCAATCAATCTCAGGCGTGCCTGCGCCACATTGCCGGCGCGAACCGCTGGCACAAAGGAATGTTTGGGAAGACGTTTTAACTAATGCGCTGCCGCGAAAAAGGTCGCAACGATGTTGCCAATCACCGACTGTAGGTTTCGTTAAATCGTATTCGATGTAAAAACATGCAGCAATTCAGAGTGCTACAGCGACCTTTGCGCGTCTAACAAGACGCGCGGCGCTGTAGGTGCGTTGCTCGACGCGAGGGTATAAGCGAGAGTGGCATACGACGCGCGCCGAAATCTGCTCACCTTCCGCCCAATCTGCTGGCGGCAAGTTGTATACTATAGATGCCGAATATTGTATTATGTTATGGGTGCAGCCGTCAAAGCGCTACAGCGACCTTTGCGCGTCCAATAAGACGCGCGGCGCTGTAGGAGTCCTGACTTTCGTCCGCGCGTGGAAAACGGGCATTGACGTCCAGCAGGGAGCGCCAGTGATCACGCTGGTCACAAGGCGGCAAAACGGTCTAAAGGCCCTCTTCTTTTGCGTAGGCAGCCAGGAGATCCGGCAAGTCGTTTTCCGAGTTGCTTTTCAGCAGAGCGCGCGTTGTGATGGCCCCGATGTGATGGTCCATCAATTTGCACGCCTTTTCGCGATCGTTCCGTGCAAGTGCGGCAATCAACTCGCGGTGCTCCGACACGGCGCAATCGGACGAATGAGGGCGACCATAGAGCGACAAAATCATGGACGAGCGCGAGACGAGCTCGGTAACGTATCGCGATAGGATGGCGTTCTCCGTCAGCTGTGCGAGCAGGACGTGAAACTCACCGGCGAGTTGGATCGAGGCCGACGGATTGTCGAGCCTTGCCTTGTCTTCGGCGTCGACGTGCGCTTCAAGCTCCTTGATCTTCGGGGCCGTCAGACTGCCGATCAGGCTATCGACGACCAACGTCTCCAACGCTCGGCGCACGGCAAAGATATTATGCCCTTCCTCCAGACTGGGGTGGCTGACGCATGCTCCCTTGTTCGGCCGCAATTCGATCAGACCCTCACCGTTCAGTCGCGCCAGAGCCTGCCGCACGATCGTGCGGCTGACGCCCAGCCGCTCACCGATCGAATCCTCGGGAAGTTTCGTGCCCGCAGCGAATGCTTGGTCGAGGATGGCACGCTTCAAGATACGATAGACCGCATCTGACTTGGGGACCGCCGATCTTGCATTGCTGTCGCTGGGTTTGGGAGTCATGATTTTCCTCGAAAATAGCCAAAGCGTGCGATTGATACCGATTGCCAAGCGTTGGATCGCAAACAACTATCACCACGCAAGCCGAACCGTAAAGCCGCGGTCGGCGGCCCGCTGAACCGGCAGGTTAGGCCGTTGCATAGTGACGGCTCGACCGATCGCGGCCCGCCACTGCGAACACCAAATTCCCGACTTTTCGCCTTTCATCGAAAAAGCTTCATTCGATGGCCGGCAAATCGCCAGCCAATTCGCCGCCATTCACAACCACGCGGCCGCGCCGGATGACGGTGCGCCTATGCGGCGTCAGGGCAACGGCTTCCGCCAACGTGCGCGCGGGCACCAGCACCAGGTCGCCGAAGCAGCCTTCAGAGAGACCGTAACCGCCGAGACCGATACCTTCAGCACCACCGAAAGTGCAGATGCGGGCGGATTCTTCGAGATCAACATCGTTGGTCATACCGTTGCGTTGCGCCAGGTACTTCGCGCGCTCCAGCATGTCACCATTTCCAAACGGCTCCCAGGTCCCCTGAATGCCGTCAGAACCGGAGGCAACCGTGAGACCGCATTGGCGCATCAGTCGCAATGGCAATGCCGGGGCAGAGGGACTGCCGACGGTCATCACCGCGATGCGTTCTGCAGCGAGCTGGCCGATTAACGCGTTTTGCCGTGGGGCGTCGAGCGTCCCGAGGCAATAGGCGTGGCTCACCATCACCTGCCCCTGCAGCGACAAGGCGCGGGTCCGTTCGACGATGAGTTCAAGACAATAGGCACCGAGGTCGCCCGGTTCATGCAGATGAATGTCGACAGGTTTTCCGTGACGATCCGCGAGCGCGAAGATTGCATCGAGATGACGCACCGGATCGCGCTCGATCGTGGCGGGGTCGATGCCGCCGACGATATCGGCGCCGGCCTTCAAGGCCGCATCCATCAACTCAAGCGTCCCCTCGCGCGGCAGCATGCCGCTTTGCGGGAAAGCCACAATCTGTACATCGACCAGATCGCGCATTGCCTCGCGTGTTTCCAGCACGCCTTCGACATTGGCGATGCCGATCTCGGTGTCGACATCAACGTGGCTGCGAATGCTCAAAACGCCATGGGCGAGCGTCTGAAGGATCTGACGGGCCGATTGCCGGCGGGCGTTGATGCCAAGCTCGCGCTTGGCATTGCGGTCGGCCAGGATTCGGTCGTTGCGGGTCGGACCGACCCGGTTCTCGAACCAGTCCATGCCGACAAGTGTCTTGTCGAGATGCGTATGTGCCTCGACAAGCCCTGGCAAGGCGACATGTCCGGTCGCGTCGATCTCGGCCACCGGACGGGGACAATCTGCCGCAACAAACCGACCGTCTCGGATGAGAAGGTCCTTAACAGGCCCACCGAAGGGGCGGGCATTACGGATAAGAAGGTCTGCAGTCATTGTAGATCCTCAATTGTCCAAGCGCCTTACGTGCGATCACTAAGTCCGGCCCGCGCCATCGCCAGCCGAAAAGCGCGCAGGGCACGGTCGAGGATCGCGTCTTCGTCCTGGCCGACGAGGCGTCGCCCGCGCATCAGAACACGCCCGCCGACGATGGTGGTGTCTACGTCCGCCCCATTGGCGAAGCGAGCAAGGCGCTGCACCGGATCGTGCGGTGGCCAGAGATGGGGCTGACGCATATTCACAAGGACGATATCGGCGCGCTTGCCGGTTTCAAGCGAGCCGAGTTCATCATCCATCATCAGGGCGCGCGCGCCGTCGATCGTCGCCATCTCCAGCAGCCGCAGCGGCGGCAGCACGGTATCATCTGAGAAATGGCGCGCGTGGTAGCGATGGGCCTGGAACATGTTGCGGAACATGTCGAAGGACCGATCGGGCGCCGCGGCATCGGTGCCGAGCGAAACCACTATGCCGTCCTCCATCAGCTCCGGTGCCGGGCAGCGGCCATAGACCGACATCAGCGCACTCGGATTGTGCGCAACCTTGGCACCGGTCCGCTTCAGGACCGCCCGGTCGGCCTCGGTCAGGTCTATGCAATGGGCAAGGAGCGACCGCTCGTCAAAGAGACCAAGTCGCGCATCGTTGGCGGCGATGGATCCGTCGCGATGACCGTCCTGCACCAGAAGGCTTCGCCTCTCACGCGCGCGGTCGCGGACCTTGCATGCAATCCTGTATACCGTTTCCCCGCGCAGTTCCTGCTCATCGAAAACCGGTAGCGAAAACACGACCTGCAACCGGTCGTCGCGTCCAGCCCAGGCATCGACCAACTCGGTGGCCACGTCTATCTGCCGGTCTGGGGAGACGACGATGTCGTTGTGGGACGTCGGCGTATACTGGCGATACACGTGATTTTGCCCGGACCGGTTCGGCCCCACGGCCAGAACCTCACGCACTCCCATGGCGGCAACCGAAGCGAGATGCGCCTCCGCCGCCTCCGGTGCCTCGGTGCGCATGATATCCGGGCCGCCGCCGAACAGCAGCGCCGCAGTCGTCGTGCCGCACTTGATCCTCTCTGCCGCCGACAGCGCCGCTTCCGCTGCCCAGAACTCAGGGTCGGTCGCAGTCGCGTAAATGCGGCCGGTCACGTCCATCCAGTCCTCGGCTGCACTGCCCAACCCTTTGGTCAGCATATGTCCGGCATGAGCGTGTGTGTCGATCAGCCCAGGCATCGCGACCATGCCGGCAGCCTCGATGCGCTCGGCCTGCCATTCTCCGGCAAAGCTTCCCTCGCCGATGGCGCCGATGCGCCCGTTCTCGACCAGAACATGGCCGCGCTCAAGAACGCGACGGTCCGCGTCCATGGTAACGATCGTGGCGTTTTCAATCAGCAGTGCACTCGTCATCGGAAGTTCCCTTTCCGGCTGTCGGGCCTGGCGTTCTTTTTTGAGAAGCGTCGCCAAAACCACTTTTGCCATCTTGATATTGTTTGCATCAGATGTACACTATTACTGGGAACATTCGTATCCAATAACACAGATAATATGTATACGCTAAACGGGAGAAACCAGTGAAAACCTCTTTGAAGACCCTCTTGGCGGGTCTCGCCCTTGTGGCGCCGCTTTCCGCCCCCGCCCTCGCCGAGACACTGCGCTGGGCTTCATCCGGCGATGTCATTTCCTACGACCCCAACGCACAGGTCGACAGCTTTACCCAAAGCGTGCACCATATGGTTTTCGACCCTCTGGTGCGCCGTAACAAGGACCTGAAGCTCGAGCCGGCGCTCGCCACCTCCTGGGAGGTCATCGAGCCGAGCCGCTGGCGCTTCAAGCTGCGCCAGGGCGTGAAATTCCATGAGGGCCAGCCCTTCAACGCCGACGACGTCGTGGCGACCATCCAGCGCCAGATCGACCCCGGCGCGCGCAACCGCGAGAACCTTTCAACCGTCGTCGGCGTCGAGAAGGTCGATGAATACACTGTCGACCTCATCCTGCGCGGACCCTATCCGCTGCTCCTCAACGACCTTGCCGCCATCTACATCATGAGCAAGCCCTGGATGGAGGAGCACGACGCGCTCAAGCCGGGCAATGCTTCGACCGGAGTCGTCACCTATGCCAACAACCATGCCAACGGCACGGGTGCCTTCAAGCTGAAGACCTACGAACCGGATTCGCGCTCGGTCTTCGAAGTGAACAAGGACTGGTGGGATAAGCCGCAGCACAATCTGGACGAGGTCGAGTTCCGTCCGATCGCCTCCGACGCGACCCGCGTCGCGGCGCTGCTATCGGGTGAAGTCGACATGATTGCGCCCGTTCCGTTGCAGGACGTCGACCGCATCGCCGCCACCGATGGGCTGAAGGTCGTCGAGAACCCGTCGCTGCGCACCATATTCTTCATTTTCAGCTACCGGCCGGAACTTCATGCGACCCCCGGCAAGCCCAATCCGCTGCTCGATGTGCGGGTGCGCCAGGCCCTGTGGCACGCGATCGATACCAACACGATCCAGAAGCGCCTGATGCGCGGCAAGTCGCGTACGGCCGGGATGCTCGTCGCACCGGCGGTGACCGGCTACGACGAAACCATCGACGTGCCGCTTCCCTATGATGTCGACAAGGCCAAGGCGCTGCTGGCCGAGGCCGGTTATCCGGATGGTTTCAAAACGGGGCTCGCCTGCCCCAATGACCGCTACATCGCCGACGAGCAGATCTGCCTTGCGGTCGCCTCCATGTGGGCGCAGATCGGCGTCCAGGCCAATGTGAGTGTCGAGAGCAAGACGACCTATTTCCCGCGTACGGACAAGGGTGAGTTCGACGTCTATCTTCTCGGCTGGGCTTCGCTGCCGCCGATGGACGGCTTCAGCCCGTTGCAAGCGCTGCTGGCGAGCAATGACGGCACCTTCGGCGGCAGCAACGCCGATGGGCTCTCCAATCCCGAGATCGACAAGCTGGCCTATGCCGCAGCCGTTGAACTCGACGAAACCAAACGCGTCGAGATGCTGAAGCAAGCCTTCCGCATCACCCATGATCAGGTATTCTACCTGCCGCTGCACCAGCAGCCGGTCGCCTGGGCGATGAGCAGCAAGCTCGACATGCCGCAGTTCCCGGACGAGTACGTGCGTCCGTGGTTCGCACAGATGAAGAAGTAGTCGGGATTCTCCCAAGGCGCAGTCCCGGCAAGCGAAGCCTGCCGGGACTGCGCTCAAACCGGGTCAACCCTTCCGCGTCGCTGGCGGCGCGGAGGACGCGGGAGCGCAACAGCCCGGTTTTCGCCCCTTCGGGCAAGATCGCTCCCTCAAGGACTATCCGATGATCAGACTCTTTTCAGTCAGGTTGCTTCAGGCCATCCTCGTGATGGTCGCAGTGACTGCCATTGCCTTCGTCATGTTCCGCTTCGTCGGCGATCCCGTCGCCTCGATGGTGCGCGAAGGCGCAACCCAGGCAGAAAAGGACGCGGTCCGTGTCGCTCTCGGCCTCGACAGGCCGGTCGTGGTGCAGTTCGTCGATTTCGTCGGCCATGTGCTGACCGGCGATCTCGGCACGAGCTACCGCTACCAGCAGCCTGTGACCAGCCTGTTGCTCAGCCGTCTTCCGGCCACGCTGGAACTGGTTGTCGTCGCCACCGTGCTGGCCCTGTCGCTCGGCATTCCGCTCGGAGTGCTCTGCGCGCTAAAACCGCGTTCCCTTCTCTCCCGGCTGACCCAGTCTGCGACACTGGTCGGCATTTCGATGCCCACCTTCGTCACCGGCCTGCTGCTGATCCTGGTTTTCGCAGTGAACCTGCGCTGGTTGCCGTCCTCCGGACGCGGAGACCTCGTCGATATCGGTTTTTGGGAGACCGGCTTCCTCACCCTTTCGGGCCTGAAGTCGCTGATCCTGCCGTCGATCACGCTGGCGCTGTTCCAGCTCACGCTGATCATGCGGCTGGTGCGCTCGGAGATGATCGACGTGCTGTCGTCGGACTATATCCGCTTCGCCTTCGCCCGTGGCCTGCCGCGCACCTATATCTACGGGCGGCTCGCTCTACGCAACGCGCTGATGCCGGTCGTCACCGTTACGGGCCTGCAGATCGGCCAGCTCATCGCCTTCGCCATCGTCACCGAGACAGTGTTCCAGTGGCCGGGCATGGGCCTGCTCTTCACGAATGCCGTCGGCTATCCCGACGTGCCGGTGTTGGCTGCCTACCTTCTGTTCGTCGGCTTCCTGTTCGTCATGATCAACATGATCGTCGACATTCTCTACACCTTCATCGATCCGCGCCTGAGGACACGATAATGGCTACGCAATCCCTGATGCGCCGGCTTCCGCCGGTTTCCGTGATGATCGCCAGCCTGGTGCTCTTCATCATGCTGACCCTCGTCATCTTCGCCCCGCTGATCGCGCCGATGGATCCTCGCGACGTCTCATCCTATTCGCTGATCGACATGGAAATCCCCCCGGCGTTCATGGAGGGTGGTGATCCCCGCTTCCTGCTCGGCACCGACAACCAGGGCCGCGACCTCGTCTCGGTCATCCTGTTCGGGCTCAGGATCTCCGTCGTCATCGGCGTCGGCGCGGTGGTCTTCGCGGCCCTGGTCGGCGTCGTGCTCGGTCTCGTCGCCGGCTTCTTCGGCGGCGTGATCGATGGCATCGTTATGCGCATTGCCGATGTCTTTGTCAGTTTCCCCACCATCCTCGTCGCGCTGCTCATCAGCGGCATCGCCCGTGCGCAGCTCAGCGCCGAAACGATGCTTGCCTGGGCGCCGCTGGTGTTGATCTTCTCCATTGCCGTCAACGAATGGGTGCAATATGCCCGAACCGTGCGCGCCTCGACCATGGTGGAAGTCGCGCGCGACTACGTGCGCGCCGCCAAGGTCATCGGCCTGCCATCCGGCCGCATCATGGGCCGCCACATTCTACCAAACATCATGAGTTCGGTGATGGTCATCGCCACCATCAACCTTGCGGGCGCGATCCTGACGGAGGCGACGCTCTCCTTCCTCGGCGCCGGCATGCCGCCGACCTATCCCTCGCTCGGTACGTTGATCCGCATCGGCAATCAGTTCCTGTTCTCCGGCCTCTGGTGGATTGCGGTGATGCCGGCGACTGTACTGGTCGTCCTTGTGCTGGCCGTCAACGTGATCGGCGACTATTTGCGCGACCACTTCAACCCGAAACTGATGGTTCGCTGAGATGACCGAAACCACGCTCCCCGTCCTCGACATTCGCAATCTCTGCGTCGAGTATCCGCTGGCCAACGGCAACACGCTTAAGGCCGTCAAGAACACCGATCTCATGATCCGCCCCGGGGAAATCCACGCCCTCGTCGGTGAATCCGGCGCCGGCAAGACCACTGTCGGCAATGCGCTGATGGGTCTCCTGCAGGCCCCTGGCAGAATCGCATCCGGCTCCATCGTCATCGCCGGCAAGCAGATCGACCTACGCACCGGCCGCACCGAAGGCATTGTGCCCGGACGCGATGTCGGCGCGATCTTCCAGGATCCGATGACGAGCCTCAACCCGCTCTTCACGGTGGAAAGCCAGCTCTGCGAAGGCATGCTCACCCATCTGAAGCTTACGTCCAAGGAGGCGAAGGCCCGCGCGCTGGAACTGATGAAGGCCGTCGGTATTCCGGAGCCCGAACGCCGGCTCAGCAGCTATCCGCACCAGCTTTCCGGCGGACAGCGCCAGCGCGTGGTCATCGCCACCGCACTCGCCTGCAATCCGCAGCTTATCGTCGCCGACGAGCCGACGACCGCGCTCGACGTCTCGGTGCAGGCCCAGATCCTCAAGCTCATCCGCAATCTTGCGGACGAGCGCGGCGTCGGCATTCTGCTCGTCACGCACAATATGGGTGTCGTCGCCGAGATCGCCGACCGCGTCACCATCATGCAGAACGGCGCGGTGGTAGAGAGTGGGTCGACGCGCGAGGTGCTGACCGCGCCGAAGGCGCCCTATGCCCGCACGCTGATCGCCGCCGTGCCGCCGATCGAAACACGCCTTGAGCGTCTACCGGTACCGAGTGAGGAAACGCAGGTGTCGCTCGACGCCCGCGCCACCGTGCGCCGCAAGAGTGCAAAGAGCGAAGCGGGCAGCCGCGACGACGTGGTACTTTCCGTGCGCGACCTTGCGGTGGAGTATGGCAGCCGCTCGTTGATCCCCGGCCGCAAGGCGTCGGTATTCAAGGCGGTCAAGGGCGTCTCGTTCGACGTCCGGCGCGGCGAGATTTTCGGCCTCGTCGGCGAATCCGGCTGCGGCAAGACCACCGTCGCCAACTCCATAGCCGGCCTCGTCACCCAGAGTTCGGGCACCATCGATTTTCAGGGAACGGCGCTCGGCGCCCGACGTGAAAAATCGGTGCGCCAGTCCCTGCAGATGGTGTTCCAGGACCCCTATTCGGCACTCAACCCGCGCCTGCGTATCAACTCCGCGATTGCGGAGCCCATCCTGTTCTACAAGCTCGCCTCCAATGCGCAGGAAGCCCGGCAGGACGCCACGACGCTGCTCGAAGCTGTCGGCCTTCCAGCCGACGCCGGGTCGCGCTTCTCGCACGCTTTCTCCGGCGGTCAGCGCCAGCGGATCGCCATTGCGCGCGCTCTCGGGCCGCGCCCTTCGCTGCTCATCTGCGACGAGCCGACCTCCGCGCTCGACGTCTCGGTGCAGGCGCAGCTCCTCAACCTCCTGAAAGATCTGCGCGACCTCGCCGGCCTCTCCATGCTGTTCATCAGCCACGACCTCGCGGTGATCCGTCAGATGTGCGACCGCGTGGCCGTCATGAAGTCAGGGCAGATAGTCGAGCTTGCCGATACCGAAACGCTCTTCACCGCGCCGCAACACGAATATACCCGTGAGCTTCTTCGCCTTGCCCCGTCACTTGAGCGCATCCTGGGCGCGAACTCGCCTCGGCCTGGCCGTGGATGGCAAAACGGATGAGAATCTCCCCTTGCCGGCACGCCGTTCTCGATGCCGCCCAGCTTGAAGCCGATCTCATGATCGACTGGTCAGGTTTGCGCGATACGCTGGAAACGCCGCGCGTCTTCCGCGTCACAGCCGAGATACGGATTTGATTGAATGAATCCCGTGCACGGCGTGGCTTTGCTGCTGTGCCGAAGTTATTGCACGTCACGAACGAATTGGTGCACCACCGCGCGCATGCCTTTTCGGGTCACCGCAATAAAAAGAAGACGTAAAGGAAACACCCGATCATGTCGAAATCAACCCAGCCCGCGACGGGCCGGCAATGGATGCTGCTCATCCTCGTCTTGCTGGTTGCTGTCAATTTGCGGCCGTTTCTCACCGCACCGGGGCCCGTGCTGTCCGAGATCGTCGCCGAAACCGGAATGGGATATGGCAGTCTGGCCTTGCTGACGCTGCTGCCGATGATGCTGATGGGCGTCGGCGCCTTCGTGTCGCCCTCGCTGCAGGCCAGGATCGGCACGCGCCGCGGTATTCTCATCGCCCTGCTTGTGCTAGGCGCCGGCTCCCTGCTGCGGCTCGTCGCGCCCGGCGGCGCAGCGTTGGTGACAACCGCCGCCCTTTGTGGCGCCGGCGCCGCCTTCATCCAGGCGGCCTTTCCCGGCATCATCAAGGCGGAATTTCCCCAAAGCATCCCGGTTGTCACTGGACTCTATTCCGCGTTCCTGATGGGTGGCGGGGCCTTAGGCGCGCGGCTGACGCCACTTCTCGTCAATCACGGTTACGGCTGGCGCCCAGCGCTGGCCTGGCTCGCGGCGCCCGCACTTGTCGCTCTCTGCGCCGCATGTTTCATCCTGTCGGACTCGCGCAGCGACCGTCCAGACAAAGCGCTCACCGGCAGATTGCTCCGCCGGCCTCGTACATGGACGCTTATCGTCGCCTTCGGGTTGGTCAACGCCGGTTACTCCTCCGCCGTCGCCTGGCTGGCCTCCTATTACCAATCTCTTGGCTGGAGCAGCGGCGACAGCGGCAATCTCGTGGCATTGATGGCAATCTGTCAGGCAGCGGCGGCCCTCGCCCTGCCGGTTCTTGCCCGCCGCAGCATCGACCGGCGAGCGTTCCTCCGCATGACGCTGGCGATGCAGGCAGTCGGCTTTGCCGGTCTCGCTTTCATGCCGCAGGCAGCGCCCGCCGTCTGGGCAGCCTTGTGCGGCGCCGGCCTCGGCAGCAGCTTCTCGTTGGCGATCGTCACCGCCCTCGATCACCTGCCGCGGCCGGAGGAGGCGGGCGTGCTGGTGGCGTTGATGCAGGGTGGCGGTTTCCTGATCGCGTCCCTCGGCCCCTTCGCCACCGCATTCCTGCACGACGTCAGCGGCAGCTTCGCCCCTGGCTGGGTGATGCATCTTCTCTGCGTCGCCAGCGTGTTCTTCCTTTACATGCGCTTCAACCCATCACGCTATGCGCAAGCGATGCAATCACCGATCTGAGCGAAAATGATTTGCTCTGGATCGGCGGTGGCACTTTGGCCTCGTCACGTTCGGTCGACGTTGATGCCTCGGACCTCGCACAGGACGGGTGTCGAAACAGCTTGCCTCTCGAGATACCAAGGCACTGGACATGCCGCCATTTTGTATGCAATTCGAGGTGACAATCACCAGGATTTGGAGAAATCAGAATGGCAAAGAAAGAGAGCGATGTAGGCGGTGGCCGCGCTCAGGCCGTTCATCGTGTCCTGAAACGCGCAATCCTCGACCAGGCGCTTTCGCCAGGATCAAAACTGCCGGAAGATTCTATCGGCGAACGGCTTGGTGTCAGCCGAACCCTGGTCCGCGAGGCGCTGGTTCGCCTTAGCCAGGAGGGATTGGTCGAGTTACGCCCGAACAAGGGGGCGATGGTTTCACGGCCGACGCTCGAAGAAGGGCGCAATCTGTTCCTTACTCGGATGGCGCTGGAACGGCTCGTGGTGGAAACACTTTCGGGCAAATTGACCAGCGAGCAAATCGACGTGCTTTCCACGCATATTTCGCTCGAGGAAGCCGCTAAGAAGGAGCGGGCCCCGTCGATCCGGCTGGCGGGCGAGTTCCATACCCTCCTTGCGCAGATGACGAACAACACGAGCCTAATTCGTTACGTGAACGAACTGGTCGCCCGAAGTTCCCTGATCCTCGCGCTCTATGGCCGACCGCATTCTTCGGAATGCGCCGTATCGGAACACCGGGACCTTCTGGACAACTTGATTGCTGGCAAGACCGACGAGGCGACCACCCTTATGGGGCATCACCTCGAGTCGGTTACGACACGCGCACTCCTTCCCACGGATGGCGACCGAAACATCAAGGAGGTGCTGTCCGCCTACGCTGCGGCGGAGGGCCTTGCCTAGAGCATTTCCAGGAAAAGTGCGAAGCGGTTTTCCGTCAGGAAATGCGTAAAAACAAAGAGATAGAGCGTTTGTGCGGTTCCGTCTAAATCGGAAGCGCTCTAGACGAAACAGGGTGAGACGGGTGACGACCTCGTATCCCTGAGCGCTGCGCTCCGACACGTCAGGATCGCCGGATCACCCAGACTGAGCCGCAAGAGCAGGAAGACGACGAGGATGACCGGCGCCACGCCAAGCATCCTCCTCGCAACGTAGCCTGGCGTGCAACTCCAACCAGATTGAATGCATTTCTCCTATAATCTTGTATTCAATCCGCACAAAGCCACCGAAAAGTACGGAACTCTCCGCCGAAACAGCCAATACCCTAACCTTTCCCGGGCGGCCCGTAGCCAATGAAGAGCATGCTGCAAGACCCAGCGAGCGCCTTCCGGCCCCCATGCGCATGTGCTCCTTGCCTCAGCGCACAATGAGGAACACTCCGCTGACGATGGCAAAACTCAAAACGGCAACGCGAAGACCACGTCCGCCGATACGATGATGCGCCAATCTGGAGACAGCGCTTCCAAGCAGTACCGCGGGTGTCAGATAGAGTGCCGCAAGCAGCTGCTCAAAACCCAGTCGTCCGGAGATAGCCAGCACGACCAGCGACATCACCTCCCCGACGAGAAAGCAAAAGGCGACCGTTGCGCGCAAGACCGGTGCCTTGGCATGTTGGTAGAGCAAGGCGAGAGGTGGGCCACCGATGCCAGTGGCGGTTTCGGTGACGCCCGTGAACAGGCCGACACCGAGGGCGCTCGGTTTGTTCGGCGTAAACGGTGGGGCAACAAGTGCGGCGGCGGCGGCAATCACCGTGAAAATACCGACCGCAAGGTCCAACTGGTCGAGTGAAAGCGCGGCCAGCAACCAGAGACCGGCGAACGTTCCAGCAAACCGGCCAACGGTGATCCAGGTCGCGCCCGACCAGTCGACGTGCGCGCGCTCGCGTAGCGCGACATGCAGATTGAGCGGCAGCATCAACAGGAGCAGTGTCACTGGAAGCAGTTCAGGCTTCAACATCCCGACGACCGGCGCGACAATCAGGGCAAAGCCGATCCCGAGTGCGCCCTGGATGAACGCGGAGACGAACGTCACGATGGCCAGAATGGCGATAAGGCTCATGCTCATTGATAGTGCCCAAGACCGCGATGCGCTTCGGAAAGCGGGTGAATTCTCTGGATCGGCGCCGCCGCGATAACAGCAGCGGCCGCGCCCCTTATCTCCGCCAACAATGCCCGCGCATCCCAGTCGATGGGCCAGCCTTGCCAAAGCCTGAGGCGCCCGCCGGTGAAGACGGCATCGATCTGGTCGCGATTGCCGTAACGGACAAGCTCCCACATGAGATCGTGCGAGGGGGTAAACTCCGGGCGGTCGAGATCGACGAGCAGGAAGTCGGCGGCAAGGCCTTCGGCAATCGAACCGGTTACCGCCGATAGGCCCGCCACGTTCGCAGCGCCGGATGTCGCACGATCCAGCCAGAGTGAGCCGCCACCGCAGGACGAATCTCCCGTAGCAAGGCCAATGCCCGCGCGCTGCAAGCCTTCGGCCGCATCCATGAGCCGAAACCCGTCGGCGCGGGTACCGTCGGTGCCCAGCCCGAAGCGGATGCCGAGGGCTGCCATATGCAGCGCTGGCGCCACCGCGTTGCCCTTCCACAGACTTGCCACCGGATTGTAGGCGACGGCGGTATCGGTTTTCCGCAAAAGGTTGAGTTCATGGGGCGTGACGAGCGTTGAATGCGCCAGCAGAACCTGAGGGCCGAGGGCCCCCAGGTGGTCCAGGTGTTCGATTGGCCGACGGCCGCTCGCCACCAGCGAACGTTCCACGGCAACGAGATGTTCGTTGACATGGGTTTGGAACACGACCCCGGCCGCCGCCGCCATGTCGGAAACCGCCTTCAACATCGCATCGCTGGCGGCTTCCGGAATGGATATCGCCAGAGAGGGATGGATCAGCGGATCGCTGCCAAAGGTCGACAGGTGCTCTTCGGCCTGTTGCAGGATGACGTCTGGTTCAGGGATGTGCGCGGCGCCGCCAAGATCGTTGCAGATAAAGCCGACGACGCTGCGAAGCCCGACTTCGCGCGCGGCGCGCGCGAGCGCGCCGACATGGCCCTGCGAACGGGTGCCGGCATCGACGGCGGTGGTGAAGCCGCCGCGCAGACACTCCAGTGCGGCGAGCTTGGCGGAGAGATAGACCATCCGCTCGTCCAGACTGCCTTCCAGCGGCACCCAGATCCGCCGAAAGATCTCGGACGGCTCCCCGAATACCAGGGCTTTGCCAAGTGACTGGGTCAGGTGCGTATGGGTATCTACGAAGCCGGGCATCAGCAAATGATCCGGCAGGTCCGTCGGCGCGAGCTCCTGATAGTCCCTGGTTATCGCCTGCGCCGTGTCGACCCTGTGAAATTTGCCGGCGCGTATGACGACGGCCATACCGGCCCGTGGCCCTTCCGGCAGCAGGATGTAACCTGGACGCAGAAGCAGGTCATCGGTTGTCGACAGTTTTTGGCGGATTGCGGTCACTCGTTTGCTCCCTGGGCAGTGGATTGCAGTGATGGCGCCGATGCCGCAGTGCCGGCGCCATAGTGGGAAAAGAAGGCGTTGACGACTACGGCCGTGATGGTGCCGGCGGCAAGCCCGTTGCCGAGGACCATCTGCGTCCATTGCGGAAACTGGCTGTAGACGCCCGGCACCAGAATCGGCAGAAGGCCGATCGACAGGGCTGAGGCCAGGGTGAACATCGGACCGTGTTCGCGCAGATCGACACGACGCAAAAGGTCGATCCCGATGACGCCGATAATCGAGAAGACGATGACCGCCGTGCCGCCGACGACAGCACCAGGCAACGCCGTGGCCATGCGTCCGACCGGCGCGACGAGAGCGATCAGGACGAGAATTGCGCCCGCCATGGCGGTTACGTAGCGCGACTTGACATTGGTGGCGCGCACGATGCCGACATTCTCGCCGCTGGTGATGATCAAGGACGTGCCGAACAGGCCGCCGACGAGAGACATCAACGCATCGCCGCGAATGGTTGCCGGAACGATCGCATGCACATCTCCCCTCCGCCCGACGATCTCGGCGGTGGCGATGGTCTGACCGGTCGCCTCCGCCATCGAAATGATCGAGAAGACGATGAGAGGCACGGCGGCGATAAGATCGAACTTCGGCATGCCGAACGGAAACAGCTGCGGAACGGCGACGACCGGGCCGACGAGGACGCCGGACAAATCCATATGGCCGAGGGTGAGAGCGACGAGTGAACCGCCTACCAGACCGAGCATGACGGCAAGCCGCTGGAGCGTACCGCGAAAGACGCGCGCAGCGACGACCGTCAGAATGATGGTGATCAGGGCCAGACTAACCTCGATCGGCGCCGCGAAGCCTTCAGTTCCGGGCTTGCCGGTGATCGTCACGCCATAGATGCGCACGAGGTTGACGGAGACCAAGAGCAGCATCGTTCCAACGACGATTGGCGGAAAGTAGCGCAGAAGCCGGCGAAAGACGGGCAGCGCGAGAAAATAGAAGATGGCCGTCACAATGACAGCGCCCACCGCCGTCTGGACATCGGTCTGCTGTGCAATCACCAGGAAGATGGCGATCGGCGCGCCGCCCGGTACCATGACAAAGGGCAAGCGCGCGCCAAAACCCTTCGGGCCAAAGCTCTGGAGCATCGAACCGAGGCCGCAGACAAAAAAGGTTGCGCTGATGAGCGAGACCGTCACGGCCTCGGAAAAGCCAAGAGCCTTGCTCACCAGAAAAACGGCGGTGATAGGAGACGCCGCCATCACCAGGACGTGCTGAACGCCAAACAAGACCAGGCTGCGCAATGGCAGCCTTTCATCGGCCGGATCGACCACTCCATTCATTTCATTTTGCATCATTTCCTCCTCCCGGCCTCCTCAAACCGTCATGCAAATCGTTTTGCATGACGCGACTCGTACCATGGAATTCGTCGAATGCAAATCGTTTTGCAGAGTGCCGGCGACATGCTAAGACGGGCAAACTGGAGGCATCATGGGAAAACCTACTATCGCCGACCTAGCCAAGGCGGCGGGCGTGTCAGTCACCACCGTGTCGCACGCGTTTAGCGGGCGCCGCTATGTTGAGCCGGAAACACGCAAGCGCATCGAGGCACTCGCACACGAAATTGGCTACAGGCCCAATCACCGTGCGCAACGCTTGCGAACCGGAAGGGCCGGATCGATCGCGCTCGTCTCATCGATGCCATTCGCGGTTGCTGCTGGTCCCTCGCGCCTGGGTTTCCTGATGGAGATCGCCGCAGCCGCAGCCGTCGCAGCCTTTTCGCGCGGCATCGCGCTGTGCCTTGTCCCTCCGCTGGGTCCGAGCGACAGCCTGGACGCGCTTGAAGTGGATGGCGCCATCGTCGTCGAGCCGGAACTCAATGATCCGGTGCTGGATTTCTTCTTCGATCGCGGCGTCGATGTCGTGTCCATCGGACGCGCACCCGGCCGGGACGACCTTCCTTTCGTGGATCTGCAGAGTGGGGCAACGGCCCACCTAATGCTCGATCACCTGCTCGCAGGCGGCGGTCGCGTCGGGCTGATAACCGGCGTGCAAAGACGCAATTCCTATATCGAGATGGAAACCATCTATGCGGAGCGCATGGCGAAAGCCGGCCTCTCACCCCTTGCCGTTCGCGTTGACGAACGGGGGGGCGAACAGGCCGCGGCCGTGGCCGCCGAAGCTCTCCTGCGGGCGGACCCCACCATTTCTGCCCTATGCGTGCCGGTCGACGCCTTTGCGACCGGCGTTCTGGACGCGGCACGCTCCGTCGGACGCAAGGTTCCCCAGGACCTCCGCCTTGCGACCCGTTATGACGGCATGCGTGCCAAGTTGGCCACCCCGCCCCTCACGGCGGTTAATCTTCATCTCGATCAGGTGGCGGCGGCGGCGGTCGATCTGCTCCTGGCCCGTCTGGGCCACCACGACCACGAACCAGGCGTTGTGTCGCCACCAACGCTGGTGCCGCGAGCTTCGTCGGGGGCGTCACCGGTGTAGGTTTGTACATTGCAATCCTGGAGGGGCACCGGACATTTCCCTGACTACTCGGACGCAACGCGTGATTTCGCGACATCTGCAACGACCGAAAGGGCAAGCGAATTCGCGTCCCTTGCCTTGTCGAAGATTCCGATTGGAGCCTTGATGCGGGCAAGGTCGGCCTCACCGTAACCGCGCTGCTGTAGGACCGTGCAGCGCTTGGCATGGGTGCGCCGGCTTCCGAGTGCTCCGATGTAGAAGACCGGCGATGCCAAGGCACGCTCGAGCAATGCCAATTCCCGGTCGATATCGTGGAACAGGAGCGCGACCGCGGTATCCCCGTCCAAATTTTGATCCTGCGGAGGCATCCGGCCCCACTCGGCGGCAATGATCTCGTAGCCGGACGCGGCTGCGACGCGTGCCACGGCGCCGGCTTCCATCGGCGTACCGGCGACGAGAAGCCTCTGCCGTGGGCGGTAGGCGCGCACGAAGCAATCCCCTTCCCAACCGGTCGCCCCCTCGCCCGGCTCGAAGACGAGCGTCCGTTGGCGGGGATGGTAGCGCAGGCGAACGGGCGTGCGCTGCTGTAAGGCCGCAAGTGTCCGGCGCAGAACGGCTGCATCGCGGATGACGTGGATCGCGAGCGTGATGCCACCGCCGCAGGGCAGCACGATGTCGAGGAAGGGCGAACCTTCGCCGAACCGGAGATTTCGGTCCGTGCCATTTTGCAGGGCGATCACGGCCTCAGCCGCAACCGCCGCCTCGGTGCAGCCGCCGGAAACAAACCCGCAATAGAGGCCGTCTTGCCGCACCGCCATTTGCGCGCCGATAGCGCGGGCCGCACCGCCGTGGATTTGAACGAGCGTAACCAGGGCGGCAACGTAGCCGTCTTCAAGAGACTTTGCGGCAAAGCGCAGGATGTCGATCGCATCGTCCGACAGGAAGGCGGCGCGGGGGACGTGCGCGATCGGTTCCAGGTCGGGAGCAATGCGGGCGGTCATGCTATTCGGCCCCTGCCTGCGTTCCCTGCCAGCGCCGTACGATGCCAGGGTCGAGGTCGAAGAGGTCGAGCACGCGGCCAACCGTATGGTCGACCATCTCGCCGAGACTTTGGGGCTTGGCGTAGAAGGCCGGCACCGGCGGATAGATGATACCGCCCATCTCCGTGACCTGGGCCATGTTACGGATGTGGCCGAGATGGAGCGGCGTCTCGCGCAGCATCAGCACGAGGCGGCGGCGCTCCTTCAGCACCACGTCGGCGGCGCGCGAGAGCAGGTTGTCGGTCGTGCCGGTCGCGATCTCTGCCAGCGTCTTTACCGAACAGGGCGCGACGATCATGCCGAGCGTCTTGTAGGAGCCGGAGGAACAGACGGCTCCGATATCCTTGTTGGAATGGGTGGTCGTGGCGAGCGCCTCGAGATCCTGCTTCGAAAAATCCGCCTCGGCCGCAAGCGTGATGCAGGCCGCACGCGACATGATCAGGTGCGTTTCGATGTCGAGGTCGCGCAGCACTTCGAGGATGCGCTTGCCGTAGACCACGCCGGAAGCGCCCGAAATACCGACGATCATACGTCTGGGCCGCGTCGTCATCGCCTACCCCACACTTTCGAGGAGCGCTGCAGCACGGGCGGATGCCTCGTCGCTGATGCGGGCGCGCACGCCGTGGAAATTCGGCCCGCGGGTGGCATCGAGGCCCATGCGCGAGGTCGTGCCGATGCCGCTTGCCGAGGGATCGAGCGCATTGCCCGGCAGGCCCTCGATGATGACGACGTCATTGTGGGGCTGGAAATGGGTGGCGAGCGCCCAGAGCACTTCGCTGTCGCGGGTGATGTCTACATCCGCATCCACGACGACGACGGTCTTGAGATACTGGTCCCAGCCGAGGAGACCGAGCATCACCTGTCGGGCCTCGCCCTCGCGCATCTGGTTCATCGCGATATAGGCATGGAAATGGGTACCCGAGGACGGGTAGTGCACTGCCGTGATCGAAGGGAAGCGAGCCCTCAGCTTTTCCACCACCTCCGCCTCACGCGGCACACGGCCGAGATTGAGGTGTTCGGCGGAATTGCCGCCCGCAACGCTGACGAGGATGGCATCACGCCGACGCATAATGGTTTCGACGGTGAAGAGATTGTTCGTCGAGCGGTCGGAGGAATAGCCGGTGAATTCGCCGAACGGCCCCTCTTCCACATGGGCTTCCGGATCCAGCACACCTTCCAGCACGATTTCGGCATGGGCGGGAACGCGGATTCCATATTTCGGCGTGCGGACCACCTGCAGGGGTTCGCCCATCAGGCCGCCCGCCACATCGCGCTCATCCTCGCCAAAGGCAAGACGGGCAGAGGCGGCGAGCATGAAGAGCGGATGGCCGCCGATCACCATGGCGACCGGCATGGGCTCGCCCCTCTCCTTCGCCATGTTCATCAACCGCCAGAGATGGCCACGTGAATGCAGCGAGGTCGCGAGCGAATTCTTCGAATGGATCATCGCGCGGTGGTAGCTGAGATTGCCGGCACCGGTCTTGGGATGCTCGCCGATGATGATACCGCTGGTGATGTATTTCGCGCGGTCCGTGTCGAAGTGCTTGAGCATGGGCAGCGCGTGGAGATCGACGGCATCACCGGAAATGATCTCGTCAGTGACCGGGCCACTTTCCAGAAGCTCAGGTGTGAACGGCCGGTTGGCGCGCGCCTGATAGGCTTCATGCAGGGTGTCGGCGGTCGAGCCCAGAAGACGGGCGATGCGGTCACGCGAGGCGAAGATGTTCGAGAGCACTTCAGCTCCGATGCCGTTGACATTCGTGAGGTGCAGCATCGGATGCTGGCCCTTGTTGGCAAGGGTCCAGATCAGCGCTGTCACGTCCTGATCGTCCGAGACGGGCCGGTCGATGGTGATGACGTCCTGGCCATGGTCTTCCCGGTAGTCGACCAGGAAACGGCGAACGTCTTGCTTGTGATACTTGGTCATGTCTCGGCCTCGATGCTGCGGATGGGTGGCGGCGCCCCCAAAGGGCGCCGCTGTCGTCAAATCAGGCGAATTCCAGATGCCGGCCGGTGGCACGATCGACACCGGCATAACTATCCTTCAGGCGCGCCTGGGCGTCCCTCAGGTCGCGTGGCGGCGGCGATGGGTCGATGCCGACGAGCTTTGCAATATTGTTGCCGAGATAACCTTCCAGATCGTCCTCGGAGAGGTTGATGCCGTGCGGCGGGTCCTTGCAAAGCACCTCGAGTTCGCGCAGCCACATGCCCGGATCGTTCGGTGGGCTGTCCGTGCCGAAGACAATCTTGTTCTTCGGCAGTTGCTGGGCAAACTCGACGATGCGCGACTGGAAGCACCAGCCGGATTCGCAATAAACATTGGGCGTGTCCATGGCCATCCAGAACGACTCGAACGAATAGTTGCCGCCCGTCTGAATTCCGAAATGGCCGATGATGAAGTTGACCATCGGGAATTCGCGGATGATCGGGTAGAACATCGTGGGGATCGTATAGGGCCCGTCGCCGGTGTGGATCAGCACGACCACGCCGAGTTCGGCGCACTTCTTCATTGCTGGACGCAGCCAATCGAGCGCGCGGTCGGGACGATAGCCGTGCATGTTGGCGTGCAGCTTCAGCATCTTGAAGCCGTATTCCTTGACATGGAATTCCAGCTCCGCCGCGCCGTTTTCGGGTCCCCAGCGCGGGTTGTAGTTGAAGTTGCCGATGAAACGGTCCGGGTATTTCTGGCAAAGCTCGGCGCAATAGGCCATGTAGTCGCGAATGCCGTCGCGGCCCTTGCGGTTGCCGTCGCGGTAGCCGGTATTACCCGGCGGCGGCTGGATGAAGCCCATGTCGATCCGGCGCGGCTTGCCGTTGATCATATAGGGGCCGTCCATCAGCTTGAGCATGCGCTCGCCAGTGAAGGGCTCGCCCGTGTGACGCCACGCCTCGTCGACGAGGTTGGTCGGGTGAAGATGGGTATCGATGATCATTGTTCACTCCGTTCAAATTTACGCGGCAAGTGCTACGCCGTGCTGGCGCAGATACGCCTCGGCTTCCTCGACGGTGGCCGGTGGTTTCGTCGCTTCCAGCCCGATCATCCGGGCGACGTTGTTGCCGAGATAATCTTCGAGCGTATCCTCATCGAGGTTGAGGCCCTGCGGCGGCTCGTGGCACAGCACTTCCAGAAGGTTGATCCACATGCCCGGCTCGTTCGGCGGTGTGTCGGAGCCGAAGAGGATCTTGTGCTTGGGCAGGACCTTGGCGAATTCGACGATACGCGACTGAAGGCACCAGCCGGATTCCACGTAGACGCTCGGCGTGTCGAGCGCCATCTGCATCGGCTCGAACACATAGACGCCGCCCGTCTGCACGCCAAAATGCGCCAGGATGAAGTTCACTTCCGGGAACTCACGGATGATCGGGTAGAACTCCGTGGGGATCGAATAGGGACCGTCGCCGGTGTGCACCTTCACCATCAGGCCGAGATCGGCGCATTTCTTCATGGCCGGCCGTAACCAATCGAGCGCGCGGTCCGGGCGGTAGGCGTGCATGTTCGCCTGGAGCTGCACCATCTTGAAATCGAACTCCTTGGCGTAGCGTTCGATCTCTTCGGCACCATTTGCCGTGCCGTAGCGCGGGTTGTAGACGAAGCAGCCGAGGAAACGGTCGGGATGCTCCGTCACCATCTTTTCCGTATAGGCCATGTACTGGCGGATGGCGGCCTTGCCTTCCAGGTCCATGACCTCGTGGGTGTAAATGGTGTTGCCCTGCGGCGGTTGGATGAAGGCCTTGTCGATACGGCGCGGCTTGCCGTTGACGTAATAGGGGCCGTCCATCATCTGCAGCAGCCGCTCACCGGTGAACGGCGCCCCGTCGTGGCGCCAAGCCAGGTCCACCAGGTCGGTGGGGTAGCAGCTTAGGTCAATTATCATTGCGTTCTCCTGTCGTAGAGGGTCCGGTCGATGCGGGGCCGCGCAGTGAACCAGGCCGGCCGAAGCGGGCGTGGATCCGCGATCTCAGGAAATGCCGATGACGGGGAAGGAAAGCTGGTGCGGATGCCGCAGGGCGGCTGCAACCAACGGGTATTCCATTCTTCGTGAGCATCGACATCGCGGCCTCATCTTCCAACAGACGGTGAGCAATTGTCGGTGCTTCTACTCGCTGTCGAGGAAACCACGGGACGGGCTTTATGTCAATAAAAAAATTAATCTAACATATTGTTTTTAAATGATTTTTTCGACCACGGCAGCGACCGCCCGCGCGCTGGAGGGCGCGCGGGCGGTTCAGACAGAGGGACTTGCGCAAGCGGTGTTCGCGGCGGGAGAAGTGCCGCTAGGTCGCCAGGCATGCACGCAAGTTTCTGTCTATGCCGTCACGGTCGAGATTGCGGCCGATGAAGACGAATTTCGACTTCCGCTTGTCCTCGCCCCATGCGTGGTCCGGGCGGAAATCGACCAGCTTGTGCACCGCCTGGAGGACGAAGAAGCGATCATCATCGGCGACCGAAACGATGCCCTTGGTACGGAAGATGTCGTCGCCGTGCGCACCGAGATAGCCCTTCAGAAAGGTCGCAAGCTTTTCGCGGTCGAAGGGGTCCGGATAGACGAAGGAATGGGATTTCACCGTCGCGTCGTGCTGGTGCGGGCGGCGAACGGGCTCGTGCGCATGGCCATGATCATGGTGGTGGTGGTGGTGGTGGTGGTGGTCATGGTCGGGGTGGTCGCAGGCTAGATCGTGGCAGTCCGCGTGGATGTGGTGATGCGCGTCGTGGTCTTCGTCCAGGTCGATGTCGAGGATTTCCGCACGGTCGCGCACATAGGACGGCCGGAAGCCGTTGATGCCGAGGATGTTGGAGAGTTCGACGACGCCGTAGCTCGACCGCAGGATCGGCGCCGTCTGGTTGAGCTTGCGCAGCGAGCCCTCCAGCGAACCAAGCGCCTCTTCGCCGGCAAGGTCGATCTTGTTGACGATGATCCGATCGGCCGCGACAATCTGGTTGACCGCCTGGTTGTCGCTGCCGTCCAGCACCGGATCGTAGAGGTGCTGGTCGATATGTTTAGCATCCACCAGCGTCACCACCGCATCCAGCTCCACCTCGTCGGCGACGGTGCGGTCAACGAAGAAGGCGGTGGCCACAGGCGTCGGATCGGCAAGTCCGGAGGTTTCGACGATGATGTGGTCGAACTTGTCCTTGTGGCTGAGGAGCTTCTTCATCACGTCGATCAGGTCGTTGCGCACGTCGACGAAGCAGCAGATGCAGCCGTTCTGCATCTGGAAAATTTCCTCGTCCGAGGCAAGCACCAGGTCGCTGTCGACGTCCACCTCGCCGAATTCGTTCTCGATCACCGCGATGCGGTGGCCGTGCCGTTCGGTGAGGATATAGTTGAGCAGCGTCGTCTTTCCCGATCCCAGGAACCCTGTCAGGATCGTGATCGGGAGCTTCTGCTGGTTCGCAGCTTCGATATGGATGTTCATGCGCCCTTCTCCCTCAAGGCTTTCAGAATGTCTTCCGGAGTGATCGGATAGTGGCGGAAGCGAACGCCGATGGCGTCATGGATGGCGTTGGCGATGGCCGGACCGATCGCGATGATCGGGTCCTCGCCGACGCCCTTTGCCCCCCACGGGCCGCCCGGATCAGGGGCCGCCTCGAGGATGATCGTCTCGATCTCCGGCATGTCCATCGACAGCGGCATCTTGTAGTCGACGAGGCCGGCGTTAAGGGACCGGCCGGTCGTCTTGTCGATCACGTAGTCCTCAGTGAGCGTATGGCCGATACCCTGCTGGATGCCGCCCTCGATCTGACCTTGCGCGGCGATGGGGTGGATGACGCGACCGACGTCATGCACCGGCACGACACGTTTGACCTCGACGATGCCAGTATCGGTATCCACGTCCACTTCGGTGAAATGCGCGGCGAAGGAGTAGGATTTGGTCGGCTCATAGGTACCGTTTGCAACGATATTGGCTGCAGGAATGCCGCGCGAGGGACCCATCGCCTCGGCCACTGTCATAACGCTGGTGGGATCCGTGATCAGGAAGACCTTTCCTTCACTGAGATCGACGTCGGCGGGCAAAACCTGCAGCTTCATTGCCGCCCGCTCCAGAACAGCAGCGCGGACCTTGCTGGCGGCCATCTTCGCAGCTGTGCCGACGAGATAGGTCGTGTGACTGGCAAACGCGCCGATATCCCACGGCACCACGTCGGTATCGCCGTGGATGATGCCGACATCCTCGAAGCGCACGCCAAGTTCCTCCGCGACAATCTGTGCCAGCGCGGTATGGGCACCGGTGCCAAGGCCTGCAGCGCCGGTCAGGAGGGTCACGGTCCCGTCCTCGTTGACCTTCACGGTGGCATTGCCCTGTTCCTTGATGCCCGGGTATGCAGACGACCCGTGCATCTCGCAACCGATGCCCCAGCCCTTGCGGATGTGCGGGCGCTTCGGGTCCGGCGTGCGGTCGCGATTGCGCAATGCTTTCCAGTCGACCACGTCGACGCCGTGCTTGATGCACATTTCCAGCCCGTGGCCGATGATCGGGTGGCCGGAGGGCGCAATGTCGCCCGCACGCACCGCGTTTCTCAGCTTCAGCTCGGCCGGGTCCAGGCCCAGACGCTCGGCCGCCTCGTCCATCTGGATGTCGAGCGCATAGTAGCTCTGCACAACGCCATAGCCGCGAAAGGCGCCGTTGATCGGCGTGTTGGTGTAGACGCAACGTCCCTCCAGCCGCACATTCTCGCAGCGATAGAGCGAGGTGGCAGCAGTGGTGCCGACGATCGTCACTCCCGGCCCGTGCGAGCCGTAGGCGCCGGAGTCGTAGACGAGCTTCATGTCGCGCGCGACGATGGTGCCGTCGTTACGGAAACCCTGTTTCAGCCAGATCTTGCAGGGATGGCGGGCGCGGCCGGCAACGAAGGTCTCGTGCCGGGTAAATTCCATCTTCACCGGCCTGCGCGTTTCCTTGGCGAGCAGCGCGCAGAGGAATTCGTGCTGGAAGAGGTCCTGCTTGGCGCCGAAGCCGCCGCCCATATGGTCGACGATGACGCGCACCTTGGTGAGCGGCAGGCCGAGGACTTCGGCAAGAATGCCGCGCACCATGAACGAGGTCTGCGTCGAGGTCCAGAAGGTGAGCTTGTTCGAACCGTCCCAGTCGGCAATGCAGACATTGGGCTCCATGTAGGCCGGATGTGGTCGCCCGCCGGAAAAGACGCCTTCGAGCACGAAATCCGCCTCGGCAAAACCGGCTTCCACATCGCCGCGGCTGACGCGCACCGGATCGAGCACCAGGTTACCGCCAGGCCCGACCTCGTGGATCAGTGGCGCGCCAGGCTGTGCGGCCTCCTCTGGCTCGAACACCGCCGGCAACGGCTCGTATTCGACTTCGATCAGGTCCAGCGCCTCGTCAGCGATCTCCTCGCTGATCGCGGCGACGGCGGCGACGCCCTCGCCCCAGAACCGCACACGGTCGTCGAGGATATACTGGTCCTTGGTGCAGGAGGCTGAACGGGGATGTGGCGAGCCGTAATGCAGAACGCGCGGCACGGTCTCATGCGTCAACACCGCCTTGACACCGGGATAGGCGAGCGCCTTGCTGATATCGATGCTCTTGATGCGAGCATGGGCGATTGCCGCACGCTTGATCTTGCCGTGCAGCATGCCGGGCAGTTTGACGTCGCCGGTATACTGCGCCTCGCCCGTCACTTTTTCGAGCACGTCGTCGCGGCGAACACTCTTGCCGACGATCTTGAAGTCGCGCTTTTCGATTGGGGTCGTCATGTTCATGATCTTGCTGCCTCCATCTCGCGCGCGGCGGATTTGATCGCGTCGAAAATCTTGGTGTAGCCGGTGCAGCGGCAGATATTGCCGCTGAGCCCGAAGCGTATGTCTTCGTCGGTGGGCCGCGGATTGTCGTCGAGCAGCTTCTTGGCCATCATCAGGATGCCCGGTGTGCAGAAGCCGCATTGCGAGGCTCCGTGCCGCATGAAGGCATCCTGCAGGGGATGCAGCGTATCGACGCCCGGCTGAAGCCCCTCGACCGTCTCGATCGCGCGGCCCTCCGCTTCGACGGCAAGCATCAAGCAGGCGTTGACCGGCTCGCCGTCTACGAGCACGGTGCAGGCGCCACAGTCGCCGACGTCGCAGCCCTTCTTGGTGCCGGTGAGACCGACGTCGTCGCGAAGCGCGTCCAGGAGCGAGCGGCAGGGATCAACCGCCATGTCGCGCGGCTCGCCGTTGATGGTGAGTTCGACGATCCGTTTCATGCGAAAGCCTCCAATGCCTGTTTGATGGCGCGGCCGGTCAGCACGCCGACCATGTCGCGGCGGTAATCGGCGCTGGCGCGCACATTGCTGATCGGCGTGCACTCCTCCATCGCCTTCGCGGCGGCACTCTTGACTGTTGCAGCGTCGAGCGCCGTGCCGCGCAGCACGCTTTCGGCCTGTCGCGCACGCAGTACCGTTGCACCCACGGCACCAAGCGCGATGCGGATGTCGTTGCACACGCCATCCTCCATGGTCAGGCTGACGGCGACGCCGACCGTGGAGAGCTCCATCGCTTTTCGGCGGCCGTGTTTCAGATAGGCCTTGCCGCTGTTTTCGAGCGCCGGCGGCACGGTAATGCCGGTGACGATCTCGCCCTTGGCGAGCACGCTCTTGCCAGGGCCTGTAAAAAATTCCGAAAGCGGGATCACACGCATGTTCGTGCGGCTGTAGATGTGCACGAAGGCCCCGTCGGCGATTAGCGGCGGAATCGTATCTGCCGAGGGTGAGGCGCGACAGATATTGCCGACAACAGTGGCGCGGTTGCGCACCTGGATGGAGCCCAGCGAAGCGAACGCGGCCCTAAGGTTCGGATAGCGCGCGCCCACCAACGGCAGACGCTCGAGGCGACCGACCGTCACCAGCGCGCCGAAGGTCAGGCCCCGCGTTTCGTCATAGGTGATTTCGGAAAGGCCGGGGATATGCTTGATATCGACGACATTGCGCACGCGCCGCAGCCTCTCCCTGATCTCAACCAGAAGGTCCGTACCGCCGGCGAACAAAAAGCTGTCGTCGCCGAGCTCGGTGAGTAGACGAGCGGCATGCTCCAGCGTTTCCGCCCGATGGTATTCAAAGCGTCTCATGGGATTTCCCTTCGTTCGGGGTTCCGGCGGGGTTCCGGCGACGCGATGCCGCCGGACATGTGTCGGGTGCTCTTCAAATCGCGTCGGGCGCGGGCGCAGCGTTCTTAAGTTCAGGCTCCTCCGGCTCCTTGGCGGGAATGCCGTTGAAGAGGATGTTGAGAAGTGCCGCGGCAAAGGTGCCGACGAGAACACCGCTATGCAGGAACTTTTCGAGCGCCTGCGGCAGCTGGTCGAAGATCTTGTCGGCGACCACGGGCACCATGGCGAGACCGACGCTGACCGCCACGATATAGAGATTGCGCCGGTTGTTGGTGAAATCCACCTTGCTCAGGATCTTGACGCCGGTGGCCGAAACCATGCCGAACATCACGATAGCCGCACCGCCCACCACATAACTCGGGATGGATGCGCTGATGAAGGCGACCTTGGGCAGCGAGCCGAGCAGGATCAGGATGACGCCGCCCGTCGCCACCACCCAGCGGCTCATGACGCCGGTGATCTGCAACAAGCCGACATTCTGCGCGTAGGTCGTATAGGTGAAGGTGTTGAGGATGCCGCCGATGATGTTGCCGACACCATCTGTCCTCAGGCCGCGCGCCAGATCCGCCTGGGAAATCTTGCGGCCCGTCATGTCGCCGACCGCAAGGATCTGCCCGGTCGATTCGACCATCATCACCGTCATGACCGCACAGAGCGAGAAGATCGACCAGAACTCGAATATTGGCCAGCCGAATGCGAGCGGATGAATGATCCGGGCCCAATCGGCATCCCCCACACCGCTGAAGCTGACCTTGCCGGCGGCAATCGCGATGGCGAAACCGACGCCGATGCCGAGCAGCACGGCGAGATTGGACAGGAAGCCCTTGAGATACCGCGTCATGAGCAGGATCGCGACGAGCACGATCGTTGCGACGGCTAGCGCGAAAGGCGCACCGTAGGCCGGGTTGGGGATCATTCCGTCCGGCCCCTTGATCATCGGCTGCCCGCCGGCCGCCCAGTTCACGCCGACGCGCATCAGCGACAGCCCGATGATCAGCATGACCGTTCCGGTGACGATCGGCGGGAAGAACCGCACCCATCGACCGAAATAGGGTGCTGCCAGAAGCGTGAAGACGCCGGATCCAATCACGGCGCCGATGACGCCGGGCATTCCGAGCTCCGGGTTGGTACCCGTCGCGATGATCGAGGGAACCGCGGTAAAAGCGATGCCCATCATGATCGGCAGGCGAATGCCGACATTGCCGATGCCGACAGCCTGGATGATGGTCACCAGACCGCAACAGAACAGGTCTGCGCTGACCAGCATGGCGATCTGTTCCTTCGGCAGATGCAAGGCGCTGCCGATGATGAGCGGCACGGCAACTGCACCGGCATACATGACGAGAACGTGTTGCAGGCCCAGAGCAAAAAGGCTCGGGATCGGATACATCTTTTCGACGGGATCCGTCGTTGCAGGATTGGACATTCGCTTTCCTCCCAGCGAATAGCTTCCGGCGCGGTGGGGCTTCGTGGCCTCGTGGTTATGTCACCGCACGCCGTACGAGGAGGATCATGCGGCTGGCCAAATCAGCAAACAATCGGCATAATTATATTTATTCATCTAGTAACTGAATGAATGAGGCGGCATGGACATTACGCTGAAGCAGCTTCGGGCTTTCGTCACGGTGGCCAATCTCGGGCAGTTCACGCTGGCCGCCGACAAGCTTGGCTCATCACAGTCGGCCGTCAGCACGTTGGTGCGGCAACTGGAAACCAATCTCAATCTCCGCCTCTTCGACCGACATACCCGTCTCCTGCGCCTCACCCAGGCCGGCATCGACATCCTGCCGGTCGCGTCGCGCGCCGTGGCGGACATCGAGGGCATGGTGGAAAGCTCGCGGGAGCTGAACGCGCTTCGACGGGGCAAGGTCTCGATTGCGGCGGGTACCGTGCAGGCCGCGCTGCTGCTGCCCCCGCTGATCAATGCCTTCAGCAAGCTCTACCCCGAAATCACCGTCGCCCTGCATGACGTTGCCGAAAAGGCGGTACTGGACTATGTCGCCAACGGAACTGCCGACCTCGGCGTCGGCACGGTGCCGGAGGAAGACACCGACCTGGTCGGCACCCGGCTGACGACTGACGAATTCCTGGTGGTACTGCATTGCGACGATGCGCTGGTGAAACTCCCGGAGCTTCGCTGGACCGACCTTGCCGAGCGCAAGCTGATCGGCCCGCAACGCGGCAACCCCATTCGCGACCGTCTGGAAAGCGAGTTGGCGCGTAACGGCATCGTGCTGCCGCTCGACAAGACGATGCAGGAGGTGGCGCTGCCGTTGACCATTATCGGCATGGTCGAAGCCGGCCTCGGCGTCGCGATCATGACCTCGGCGGTCGTGCGGCTGGCGACATCGATGGGGCTGATCGTGCGCACGCCAACCGAACCACTCATCCGGCGCGAAGTCAGCCTCATCCAGAAACAGGCCCGCTCGCTCTCGCCTGCCGCCCGACGCTTCCGCGACTTCCTTCTGAAGGCCGTGCACTAAAGCGCGTCGCGATCTTTCAGATTCGCTTTCTGCGCTTTAGGCTCTTGTTTTTGCGCATGTCGTTATCGCAAAACCGCGCACACTTTTGCGCGACATGCTTGAAGCAAATCCATTGGAGTAAGCAGCAATTCATCATCTGGCGCGGCGCAAGTACCGTGGTTGACCGGACAAAATATTCAGCGCTATCTGGTATCGCTGCTGGACTGCGTATTGCGCGGGCAGGCAGGGCGCAGAGGGCCTTGTGGTCTTTTTCTGCGCGCGGTGTCCGGCGCACCATCGTGCCCCGGCCAGCCGCCGCTCCCAGCCACACCAGATCAGGAGCACCCATGGCCCACTCCCTGAAAGACCGTGCCGACCATTCTGAGGCCTCCGGCCGACCGAACCGCCCCGACCTTTCCACAGACACCATCCGAACCGCCAGGGAAGAGCTCGCCGCCTGTTTCCGCATGGCGGCGCGCAATGGGTTTGAGGAAGGCATCTGCAACCACTTTTCTGCAGTTGTCCCGGGGCACGACGATCTCTTCATCGTCAACCCCTATGGCTACGCCTTCCGCGAGCTGACCGCCTCGAAACTCTTGATCTGCGATCTAAATGGCACCGTCGTCGAGGGTGAAGGCGAGCCGGAGGCTACGGCCTTCTACATCCACGCCGAGATCCACCGGCGCCTGCCGCGCGCCAAGGTCGTCTTCCACACGCACATGCCCTATGCGACGGCTCTGTCGATGACGGACGGTCCGCCGCTGATCTGGGCGGGGCAGACGGCATTGAAGTTTTATGGCCGCACCGCCGTCGACGAAAATTACAACGGCCTTGCGCTCGATCACCGCGAAGGCGCTCGCATTGCCGGAACATTGGGCGATGCGGACATCCTGTTCATGAAACATCACGGCGTGCTGGTGCTCGCACCGACCATCGCCGAAGCCTGGGATGACCTTTACTACCTCGAACGGGCGGCGCAAGTGCAGGTCCTTGCGATGTCCACGGGCCGCACGGTCTGGCCCGTCGATCCGGCAATCGCTGAAGCCGCTTATCGGCAGATACGGGAGGGAGATGCCGCCTCCGCGCGTGCGCATCTCGCCGCCATCCGTCGACAGCTCAACGCGGAAGAACCGCAATATCGACATTGAACATCGGACGTCGCACGTCTTGGCCTGGATAGGTGGGCGTGCGACCCCGACCGCGAAGCGAACGGGCAAGGCGCCCCCGATTGTTACGAATTATTCATTAAAACATTGAAATAATGAATTTGTTTAAATTAACGGTGCGTGTTTAGTTTCGCCTCACAACAAAAAGGTGGGGACGAATGGCACGGGACAATTCAATTGCGTCGCTCGCAAACCTGGCCGCCGGTCAGTCCTTTGCGCTCACTGGCGGCACCATCATCCATGACGATGGCACGCAATCGATCAGCGACATCATCGTGGGCGCCGACGGGCGGTTCGTTGTCGTCGAACCCTTTCTCAACACGATCTCTTGCAGCGCCTGCGTCGACATCAGCGGCATGCTGGTTTCGCCGGGCTTCGTCGATGCGCACCAGCATCTCGACAAGACCGGCGTGCTGCGGTTCACGCCCAATCCATCAGGAACGCTCCAGGGCGCCCGCGAGGCTTTTGCCAAGTATGCTCGCACCGCTGGTCCCGACGACATTCACAAGCGGGCAACGCGCACGGTTGAGCGATGCCTGTCCCGCGGCACGACGGCCATTCGCAGCCATATCAACGTCGACAAGGATGCCGGTTTCCACGGCATCGAGACGCTGGCGGGCATCCGCGATGGCGCGAAAGACCGCATCACCCTCCAGCTCGTTGCGTTCATGACGCCGCACCCGGGCCAGGACTTCGACTGGCTGGGCCAAAACATCGACGGCGCGGTGGCGCTCGCCGATGCCGTCGGCGGAACGCCGGCCGTTTCCGAGGACCCGCCACGTTATCTCGACATCCTGTTTTCGGCCGCCGTCAAGGCGGGCAAGCCGGTCGATCTGCATCTCGACGAGCACCTCAACGCCAGTGTTCACCTCATTGAGGCCGCCCTCGACCGGGTCGAGCGCTTCGGCATGCAGGGACGCACCGTGTTCAGCCATGTCTCGGTCTTGAGCGCCCTGCCTCGCCGGAAATTCGAAAGCATCATCGAGCGCATCCTTGCCCTCGACGTCGGTGTCGTTACCCTTCCGGCCGCAAACCTCTACCTGCAGGGGCGTGATTACGAGATGCTGCCGCCGCGCGGGCTGACCCGGGTCGCCGAACTGCATCGCGCCGGTATCACAATCGCCACGGCCTCGGACAACATCCAGGACCCGTTCGTGCCGACCGGCTCGGGCGACATGCTCGAAATCGCCCGCTGGACGCTGCTTGCGGGGCACCTGCGCGGCGACGAGCTTGCCGCGGCCCACCGCATGATCACCACGGCGCCAGCCCGTCTGATGGGGCTAGGCAAGGACTATGGGCTGCGCGCAGGCGCCCGGGCCGACTTCGTGGTCACAGATTGCCTCGACACCGACACGCTGATTGCCGGCGGGCCGGATAAGGCCTTTGTCTTCTCAAGGGGACGCCTCGTCTCAGAAACGACGACCGCGCTCATGCGCGTCGAAAACAGCCGCTTGAAGGAGGACGCATAACCGATCGGCGACTCCGGGGGGATTGAAACGACAATCTAATGGGAGGAATGAAATGAAGAAAACTGCATTTTCACGTCGCTCGCTGCTTGCGTCCATTTTCGGATTGGCCCTCGCCGGAATGATCCGGCCGGACATTGCGCATGCCGAAGACTTCAAGATGGGCCTTCTCGTGCCCGGTAGCGTTTCGGAAGAGGGATGGAACCGGATCGGCTACAATGCGCTGAAGGGCGTTGAAGACCAGCTCGGCGCCAAGATCAGCTATGTCGAGTTGCAACAGAATCCGGCATCCTTCGAAAAGGCCTTTCGCGACTACGCGAGCCAGGGCTACAAGGTAATCCTGGGCCACGGATTTGAATTTCAGGACGCAGCACTCGAAGTCGCACTCGATTATCCGGACACCTATTTCCTGATCTCGTCGAGCAGTATCCATGAAGGCAATGTCATCGGCCTCAACACCGATACGAGCCAGCCCTTCTACCTGATGGGCGTCATCGCCGCGAAGATGGGCCAAAAAGCGGGCCTCGTCGGCGGCATGGAGATTCCACCGATCCAGCAGGCCTTCGCCGGCTTTAAAAACGGCGCCAAGAGTGTGAACCCGGACTTCCCGATCAGCGAGGCCTATATCGGCAACTTCACCGATACGACGGCCGCCAAGGAGGCCGCGCTTAGCATGATCTCGCAGGGTGCCGATTTCGTCGTGCCGAACGCCTCGGGGGCCACCGTCGGCGGCTACCAGGCGATTTCGGAATCCGGGCCGGACGTGCGCTCTTTCTCGATCTTCAGCGACTTTACCGAGGTTGCGCCCAACAACATTCTCGGCCTCTACGTCGCCGATTATGCGCAGGGCGTGGTGGAAGTTGTGCGCTCAATTCACGAAGGCAGCCCGCCCACGCAAAACGTCGTCTTCGGGCTGAAGGACCCGAAGGTCATCTCCTTCACCTTCCGCGATGACGGCCCGGTCTCGGTGCCGGAAGACATCCGCGCTGAAGTGAAAGCGATCAGCGACAAGATCGCCGCCGGAGAGATCAAGACAGACACTCAGTGACGGGCCTTTCGCTGCGACCGGCCATGCCTGGTCGCAGCGAACCATTCAATGCCACACAATTATCGGGACCGATCCATGGAACAGGTAAACCAGGGAGCGCGTGATCACGTGTATCCTCAAGCAGCCCACGCTCTCTACCGGACGCTCTCGCAGGCGGTTATCAGCGCTGCGACCCCGATCGCCGCGGTCCTTGTCGCCCTTTCGTTCGGCGCGGCGCTTTTGTGGCTGAACGGCTTCACTGGGACCGACGTGGTTACGGTGATGATCATGGGCTCCTTCCAGGATGCGCGCTCGATCGGCGAAATCCTGCTGAAGGCGACGCCGCTCATCCTGATCGGCGCAGGGCTTTGTGTCGCCTTCCGGTGCAGCATCTGGAACATCGGCGCTGAGGGGCAGCTTTATGTCGGTGCGATCGCCGCCACCTTCGTCGGCACCAGCATCGATGGCCTCTCTGTCTGGATCCATGCCCCGCTCGTCATGCTGGCGGGCGCGTTGGCCGGCGCCGCCTGGGCCGGCATCGCCGGCTATCTCAAGGTACGCTTCCAGGCGAGCGAGATCGTCACCACGATCATGCTCAACTACATCGCCCTCATCCTGACGAGCTATCTCGTCACCGGGCCGATGAGGGACGCAAGCGCCGCCTATCCGCAATCGGCCCGGCTGGTGCGCGAGGCCTGGACGCCGCGCATCGTCTCGGACATGCGCCTCCATATCGGTATCCTCGTCGCCATCGTGCTGGCGGTCGCACTCTATATTTTCCTGCAACGCAGCAGCCGCGGTTTTGCCTTGCGCGTCGTCGGCCTCAACCCGGATGCGGCGCGTTATGCAGGCATGGACGTGCGCCGCAACGTGATGATCGCCATCTGTATCAGCGGCGCGATGGCCGGGCTTGCCGGCGCCTTCGAGGTCGCGGGTGTCACCCACCGGCTCTATCAGAACATCTCACCGGGCTACGGCTTCGAAGGCATCGCCGTGGCGTTGCTCGCCAACAACAATCCCCTGGCCGCGATCCTGTCGGGCGGGCTCTTCGCGATGCTACGGTCCGGCTCTGAGGTCCTCCAGATTACATCGCAGGTCCCGCAGGTTCTCGTCCTCGTCATTCAGGGCATCGTCATCCTGTCAGTCGTGGCCTTCGCCAAGTTTCGCGGTGTGCTGACGAGCCTGCGTTAGCCAAACCGCTCCCCGCAAGGGATGAAGATGATCAAGAGAGGTCCGCAACCATGGACGACATGATGTTTTTCACCTTCCTCGCGGCGCTGATGGGCGCGGCCTGGAGGCTCGCGACGCCCCTCATCTTCGCCTCGATCGGTGAGGTCTTTTCCGAACGGGCGGGGGTGCTCAACATCGGGTTGGAAGGCACGATGCTGGTCGGCGCGTTCTGCGGTTTCGCGGCCGCCTTCGCCACCGGCAGCATCCCGCTCGGCCTTCTTGCCGGCGTCGGCGGCGGCATGCTGTTCGGGCTGGTTTTCGCCTTCTTCACAATTACCATCAAGGCAGACCAGATCGTGGTAGGCGCGGCACTCAACCTGCTTGGCATGGGCCTCACCGCCTTCCTGTTCCGCACCTATTATGTCTCGACCGGCAAGGGCATCGAGATCGCCCAGCCGGTCCATATCCCCTGGCTCAGCGATCTGCCCTTCCTGGGAGAAGCCTTCTTCCGGCAGAACTTCATCGTCTACAGCACGATCCTTGTCGCAATCCTCGCCACCCTCGTGCTCAATCGAACCTCCTTCGGACTGACACTGCGTGCTGTGGGTGAACACCCCAAGGCCGTCGACGTCGCCGGCCGCAACGTCGCGACCTACCGGTACGCCGCAGTGATGGTCGGCACAGGTCTTGCAGGTCTCGGCGGCGCATTCCTGACGCTCGGTCATTCCAACCAGTTCGTCGAGGGCATCACCTCCGGGCGCGGCTTCATCGCGCTTGCCGTCGTGGTCTTTGCGAGGTGGTCGCCAATGGGGGCCTTCTTCGTCTCGCTGCTGTTTGGCCTCTTCTATGCCCTGCAACTGATGCTCCAGGCACAGGCGTCAATCGTGGTGCCTTACCAGGTCCTGCAAGCCCTTCCCTACATCATGACGATCATCACGCTGGTCGTGGTTCGCGGCAAGGGCGCCGCGCCGAGCAAGCTCGGCCAGCCCTACGAGATGAGGTAACGGACATGTCCCCCAAACCATTCCTGCGCATCGATAATATCCACAAGCGATTCGGCCCCATCATCGCCAGCGACGGCGTGTCGCTGCAAATCGAGGAGGGTGAGATCCACGCGCTGCTCGGTGAAAACGGCGCCGGCAAGAGCGTGCTGATGAGTATGATCTGCGGCATGGTGCGACCCGACGCGGGCGAGATCGTCTACAAAGGCGCGCCCGTTCGCTTCAACAGCCCGCGCGAGGCGATCCGCCAGCGCATCGGCATGGTACACCAGCACTTCATGCTCGTGCCGAACCTCACCGTCGCGGAAAACTATATCCTCGGCCAGGGATCAGCGTTCCGGATCATCAACGACATGGACAAGATCCATGCGAAAATCCGCGAGCTCAGCGATCGCTATGCGCTCGACGTCCGCCCTGACGCCCTCATCGAAGATCTCTCCGTCGGCGAGCAGCAGCGCGTCGAAATCCTGAAGGCTCTGTTCAACGGCATCGATCTCCTCATCCTCGACGAGCCCACCGCTGTGCTGACGCCGCAGGAGACCGACCGCCTGCTTGGCCTGATGCGTGACCTGGCCGCCGACGGGAAGACTGTCGTCTTCATCTCGCACAAGCTCGACGAGGTGATGCGGGTCAGCGACCGTATCAGCGTCATGCGCGACGGGCGCGTGGTCAATACCGTCGGCGTCGACGACACGGATGCGCGAGGCCTTGCCCGCATGATGGTGGGGCGCGACGTTGGCATGGAGCTGGTCCGCGACGCTGCCGCCCCCGGTCGGCTCGTGCTGTCGGTCGAAAACCTCAGCTGTCGTAGCGAAACCGGGCTTCCGGCCGTGCGCGGCATCAGCCTTGATGTGCACGCCGGCGAGATCGTCGGCATCGCCGGCGTTTCCGGTAACGGCCAGAGCGAATTGTCACTGGCGCTTGCGGGCCTGTTGCCGGTGGATTCGGGCCGCGTCGTACTCAACGGCAAGGACATTACCGGCCTGGACCCCGCCCGCATCAATGCTTGTGGGTTTTCCTACATCCCGGAAGATCGGCACAAGCATGGCATCGTGCTTTCGCTCTCGCTCAGCGAGAACACCATCCTCCAGCGATACGACCAACCGCCCTTTGCCGCCCGCGGCATGCTCAATCGGCGCACGATCGGCACGCATACCCGCGATCTCATCAAGCGCTTCCGCATCAAGTCCCGCGATGAGAACCAGCGGATCGGCGACCTTTCCGGCGGCAACCAGCAGAAGCTGGTGGTCGCGCGTGAGCTGGCGCGCAATCCCGATTTTATTCTCGTCAACCAGCTCGCCCGTGGCATCGACATCGGCGCGATGGAATTCGTCATGGAGGAGATGCTGAAGCAGCGCGACAGCGGCAGAGCGATCCTGCTGATCTCGACGGAACTCGAAGAACTCTTCGCGATCTGCGATCGGATCCTCGTGATATGCCACGGCGAAATCCTTGGGGAACTGCCGCCGGACCGTTCTCGCCTCGAGGAGCTGGGACTGCTGATGGCAGGTAAAGCTGCGGATCGCCTTGAGCAACCGACACCTGCGGGCTAGACAGGAGAGGCCGCGCCATCGTTTGATGTAAACCGCACAACCGGCATGTTCGAAGGAGGGCGTCGCGTCCATGAATATAACCCTGCGGCAACTCAGGGCCTTCATCGCGGTGGCCGAACTCGGCCAGTTCAACATCGCCGCAAGGAACCTTCACCTCACCCAGTCGGCGGTCAGCATCCTCATCCGGGACCTGGAGTCGGAAATCGGTGTGCGCCTGTTCGACCGCCACACGCGCATGGTGTCGCTGACGCTCGTCGGGCAGGAATTCCTGCCGCAGGCCCGCAAAATATTGAAGGACCTGGAGCTCGCCGTCGGCGACGTGCGCGACAATGCCTCGCTGAAGCGCGGCCAGGTCACCGTCGCTGCGGCCATCGTGCTCGCCGCAACCATCGTGCCGCCGATCATCGCCCGGTTCCTGCGCATGTATCCGGAGATTTCCGTCAGCATCCGCGACATGCCCGAGGAGGCGATCAGCCCGGCGCTCAAGCGCAACGAGGTCGACATCGCCGTTGGCACACTGTCTGAAGAGGATCCGGAGATCACGGCCACCCCGCTTTTGCGCGACAAGCTGATGCTTGTGTGCCGGGAGGACCACCGTTTCGCCAAACGGAAGTCCGTGCGGTGGGAGGAGATGAAAGACGAATCGCTTATCACGCTGGCCGCCGCCAACCCATTGCGCAGCATCGTTGAGCATAACCTCATCCGCGTCGCTCCGAATTTCCGGCCGAAGTACGAAGTGCGCTTCTCAACGACCGCCATCAGCATGATCGCCGCCGGCATGGGCGTCGCCGTCCTGCCGGAGAATTCCAGCCAACTCGCATCCGCCGTACACGTCACGACCATCGACCTGATCGAACCGGACGTGATGCGAGATGTCTCGCTATTGCAGCGGCGCCAGCACAGCCTTTCGCCCGCGGCCGAGCATCTCAAAGCGGCCTTCGTCGCTTGGGCTGCTGACCGTACTGGATCCTCTGTCCGCGATTGAAACCACGGCAAGTCTCCCAACCCGCAATGCAATGCATGCGCACGACAGATGCAAAGCCCCTAGCGCGATCCCACAAGCTCTTGACCTTACCATCGTTGGAAGCCCCATAAGGGTCGCGTTACCCTTCATGGTACCGAGAGCATGCGAGCTCGGCTGACCGTGAGAGGTCCCGAAGCCTGCCCGCATGTCCAGAGGAAAACATGAGATCTTCACTCAGCGCTGACTGGGACTTCGAGCGGGAAACCCGTTCAATCCTTCTGCGGTTCGTCGCCTTCGCCATCCTTCTCGCTAATCTCTTGCTGGGCGGGGGTGCAGAGGCTGAAGGGACCCATTTCGCCGTCATTATTTGCTATCTGGTTATCAGCATCGCATCTGTGATGAGCGCCCGCTTCCTGCCCGGACGATCCTGGCTGAAAACGCTATTTGTCGTTCTTGACGCACTGCTGGTCGCGTTGATCCTCTATGCCCATATCCTTGGCGGCCCGGTCACAGAGAACCACAATGTTACGACGAGCAGCCTCGTCGTCGCTTTCATTCTCCTCAATCATGTTGGCCTCAAGCTTGACCGTCGGCTGGTTCTTGTCTTTTCAGGCATCGTCCTTGTTGCCTGGATCGGCATGCTCGCGGTTACCGCCGCCAGGCATCACACGGCTGACGCTGTCACGTTCGTTGCTTACTTTTTCAATCAGGATCTTGGTCTGACGGTGAGTTATGGCTTCACCGCCTTTGCAATTTATCTCCTCGCCAAGGATCACGATAAGACGCGGAAGGAGGCTCTGTTGGCAGACAGGCGACGCCTCAATCTGTCGCGGTTCTTCTCGCCACTCGTTGTCGCCGACCTTCAGGAAGGAAGTTCGGCTCTCGAACTCGAACGGCGCAATGCCGTGATCATGTTTGTCGACCTGCGTGACTTCACCAGTTTTGCCGAGACAGCACCCGCTCGCCAATTGGCAGCGGTGCTGGCTCAATACCGTCATCTCGTTTCGGGGATCATTTTCGACCACGGCGGAACCGTCGACAAGTTCATCGGAGACGGCGTGATGGCCGTGTTCGGCCAACCTACAGCAATGAAGGATGACGCAGACCGTGCGCTCGCTTGCGCTCTCGACCTGGTCGATGCGTTGAATGACTGGAAGCACCAGAATTTGGTTGGCGGGTATCCTGCCCTAAGCGCTGGCATAGGCTTGCACTATGGCTCCGTCGTCGGTGGCGTCCTGGACAGCGGGTGTCATAGCGAATTCACAGTCATAGGGGATGCGGTCAATGTCGCCCAGCGACTTGAAGCCCTTACGAAGGTTCTGGGCTCACCGCTTGTTGTCTCATCGGCGCTGGTCAAACAATTGCGCAAACCTGCGCCATCTGCACTGTGGACGGTACAGAATGAGGTTGCGCTCGCTGGCCGGCGGTTGCCGATTGACATCTGGTACTTGCAGACCGAGGTGGATAGCAGTGTCCCTTCCCCCGTAGCCGGCGGTGCAAAGACACCCCTCCAAAGGCCTTCCCTTCAGTCCTCGCCGTTTACAGCGCCAGACGTCGGGATTGGATAATCAATCCCTCTCGCGGTGGTCCTGACAAGCTCATCTATCGTCCGGGCAAAGACTCGCCAAAGATCGATTGGCACGCGCCACTGCCGGCCACTGCATTCTTGATCTGGGTTCCATCTGGACCGCGATCACCTGACGAACGCTGCTTTAGATTTCGTGTCACCGCGTCATTCCTCGACGGCCTTCAAACTGCCGGGTCCATCAGGAACTATTTGTAATTAGCAAGCCAAAACTCCTTGACATTTCAATCAAAAACGAAGGAATTAAGATAACAACAAATTCTTGGAGCTTGTTTCATGCTGGCCATTGTCGCCGATGATCTGACCGGCGCCCTGGATGCAGCCGCCCCATTCGCCAGCAGGGGCCTGCATACTGAGATTGCGCTTACCGTCGAAGCCATCCCCGGGGCGTTGAGCGAGCACCCGCAGGTCATGTCCGTCAATATTGGCTCGCGGGAAATGGATGTCGTATCAGCGCAGCAAGCAACTGCTGCGGCGCTTGCCGCGTTGCCGCCGGGCTCGCGCCTTTTCAAGAAGATCGACTCGCGCCTCAAGGGCCACATCGCTGCCGAGCTCGACATTATCCCTTTTCGCTCAGCGCTGGTTGCTCCCGCCATTCCGGATTTCGGACGGATGGTAAGGGCCGGCCATGTACAGGGCTTTGGGGTGGATACACCGATATCGATTGCCGAAAAACTTGGCCGGCACGCGGGGAACATGACGATCCCGGATATCGCGACCGCGGAAGAAATGAGCCGCTCGCTTCAATCGGCCCAGGAATCGGGAGTGGACCTGCTGATCGGTGCACGCGGATTGGCCGAGGCACTGGCACGCAAAATGACCGGCGACGCAAAGGCGCTAGCTGCCGAGATCCCAGAAGGGCCCGGACTTTTTGTCATCGGCTCGCGTGATCCGATCACGCTAGCGCAGATTGAAGAATTGCGTGCCACGCTCGAGTCGCGTTATCTGCCGGCACCAAATGGCCGCCTGAGCGACACGTCTTCGGATGGCAGCTTGATCACTCTTGTGCAGGCAGTTGACGGAGATGTCGCAATTACCTCCCAGGAAGTCTCCCGTCTTCTAGCGGAAAGCGTCTTTCCAGCTTTGACACAGGCCGCCTCGACGTTGCTTCTTTCCGGTGGTGCCACTGCACAAGCCGTGCTGGACAAGATGGGGATTAAACGTTTCCGGCTAATGGGTGAGTGCATGCCAGGTCTGGGCTTGGCCTTCGCCAACGGACATTGCATCATCGCGAAATCCGGAGGATTCGGTCACGCGGGGACGCTGAGGGAGATTGCGGGCAGAATGCTCCGCGACATGGGATGACAATGGGACTGGAGAACGGAACGACACGCAAGAGCCTGGCCGACCTCGTCTTCGAGCGGATGCATCGCGCCATTAAATCGGGGGCCTACAAGCCCGATGAACGCTTGCCGACGGAGCACGACCTCGCCGCCGAATTCGAGGTGTCCCGACCGGTCATCCGCGAGGCGCTTCGCCGCATCCGTGACCAGGGCCTGATCTATTCTCGCCGGGGCGCTGGCAGTTTTGTTCGTGCTGTCGGCATGAAGGAGCCACTTGGCTTCGGACAGCTAGAGAACGTCGCGGATCTGCTGAACTGCTACGAGTTCCGGCTGACGGTCGAGCCGGCAGCAGCAGCCGCAGCAGCGGCACGCCATGATGACGCCAGTCTTGGCGCCATTCGCCAGGCGCTGGAGTTGATGCGGGACGCGACCAACCGACAGTCGCATCGCGAGGACGCGGACTTCCAATTCCATCTGGCGATCGCGCGCGCTGCCCAGAACAGCTATTTCTCGACCGCGATGGAAGCCCTCAAGGACCATATTGCCGTCGGCATGAAATTCCATGGCGCGTCAGTCAAGCGCGAGACAACCGGCCTCACGCGTGTTTTCGCCGAGCACGAAGCAATCTGCGATGCGATCGCTGCCGGTGACGGCACGAAGGCAAAGCAGTTGATGCACGATCACTTGACCGGCTCGCGCGAGCGGTTGTTTCAGACGACCCGGTAAATCGGCGACACTCGCAACGCGAAGCGCCCCGACCTTTGGCCGAGGCGCTTGAAATTGGGCGATGGCCCAAGGCGCCTAAAGCGCAGTAGCCTCTCAGGTTCGCCTACTGCGCGTTAGGCACTTGTTTGTTGCGCATGTCGTTCTCGCAAAACCGCTGCGCACATTTCCGCGACATGCGTTAGAAAGCCGCCCTGTAGACCTCCAGCACCTCGTCGACACTCATATCAACAGGATTGTTGTCCATCAGGCGACGGTTGGCATGCGCCTCGCTGGCATAGAGCGGCAGATCGTTCGACGTCGCGCCGTGGGCTGAAAGCGACATCTCGATGCCGAGATCACTGCAAAATCCGCGAGCAGCGCTCAGAAGTTCCGGCGCCGAAAGAGCCTCGCCCAGTCCCAGCGCCTGTGCGACCTCATCCGTCTTTTCTGCTGCAACGGAACGATTGAAGGCAAGTACATGTGGGAAGATGATGGCGTTGGCCAGCCCGTGCGGCAGGCGGAGCCTGGTTCCCAGCGGATAGGCGATGGCGTGGCCGGCAGCCGTGTTTACCGGGCCAAGGCATATGCCGCCATAATAGGAGGCGAGCATCAACCCTTCGCGGGCCTCGGTATCTGTCCCGTCCTTGACCGCGCGTGCCAGATATTTGCCGACAAGATGGAAGCCCATTCGCGCAAACCCATCGATCATCGGATGCGCCCGACGATTGGTGAAGGCCTCGACACAATGGGCCATCGCATCGACACCCGTCGCCGCTGTGACGGCCGGCGGCACGGAATAGGTCAACTCCGGATCGAGAACGGCAAAGTCCGCGATCATGTGCGGGCTTTCCACTGCGATCTTGTTACCTTTGCCGGGATCGGTAATCAGCGAGCGAATGCCCGCTTCAGAGCCGGTTCCAGCCGTCGTCGCGACTTGAACCAGGCGAGTGTTGCGGCCGGCGACGCGATTGGGGCCCGCGACATCGACGAGCGTTTGATCCGAATCCCAAAGCGCGGCAACCAACTTTGCAACGTCGAGCACCGATCCGCCGCCAAGACCGACAATCAGGTCCGGCTTGCACCGCCTTGCGGCCTCGAGCGCTGCGTCCAGCGTTGCGATGTCTGGCTCTCCGGGTATCGCATCGAATACAGTGACGCGGCCGGAAAGCCGCAATCGATCTGCAAAGCCTGCCGTGATCGGCGTTGCGATCACGAGTGCAGAGCCGACTTCGGCCCAGGCACCGACCTCGCCGACCGTGCCTGCGCCGACTATTAGCCGGCGTGGTTGATGAAGGGTGATTTGAGCAATTGTCATGGCCTGGTCATCCTTGCTTGGCGCTGCCGGCCACGAGCTTGCGCGCGTAGGCGATGGCGGAGTTCATATTGCCGTGGTCGGCGATGCCCTTTCCGGCGATGTCGAAGGCCGTGCCATGGTCAACCGAGGTACGATCGATCGGCAGATCGACCGAGACGTTGACCGCGGTATCGAAGGCCACCAGCTTGATCGGGATGTGTCCCTGATCGTGATATTGCGCGACGATCAGATCAAAAGCGCCAGAATAGGCACGATAGAAAACCGTGTCCGCCGAAATCGGCCCATAGGCGTCGATGCCCTCGGCGCGCGCGGCCGCAACCGCAGGCGCAATCTGGTCGTCATCCTCGGTGCCGAACAGGCCATTTTCGCCGCAATGCGGATTGATGCCGGCAACAGCGATCCTGGGCGCGGCATAGCCGGTGCGCTTGAGATGCGCGTCCCCGGCCCTGATCGTTGCCAGAACTCGCTCCGTCGTCGCCCTTCTGATTGCCTCCTGCAGCGAGACATGCGTCGACACATGGATGACCTTCAGCCGCTCGGAAGCGAGCAGCATATAGGCGGCCTTCGATCCGGTGAGGCTGCGCAGCATGCCGGTATGGCCATCGTAGTGATGGCCTGCAAGGTTCAGCGCTTCCTTGTTGATCGGTGCGGTGACGATGCAGCCGATCGCACCGGATTCGGCGTCGCGCACCGCTTTCTCGATGAAACGAAAGGCAGCATCGCCGGCGACCGGGCTCAGTTGGCCCCAGGGCAGCGGCGCGCCCTCGATCGGCAGATCAACGACATGAGGGCTGAGGTCGATGTCCAGGCCGAGCGCAGACCGAGCGGCCTCAAGCGTCGCCAGATTGCCATAGATGCGCGTCTGTGCGCGATCTGCACTGGACATTTCAGCCAGGGCCCGCACCGAGATCTCGGGGCCGACCCCACAGGGATCGCCCATGGTTATGCCAATGATATTGCTCATGAAACACTCCGTCGAGCCGCACTGTCCCAACCGGGAGCCAGGCGGACATATTTGATCGCGCGCCGATGATAGGTGTAGGCGAGATGCATTGCGCCGTCGGGACCTTCAAGCAGCCAGGGATAGGACATTTCCTGGTTGCGGCCATCGGTCGAGTCATTGGACAGGCAGGTTCCCGGGCCATCTTCGATCGACTGGCGAAGCGCAAAGGAATGCCCACCGTCGTTGGAGAGGCAAAGTGCAACGGGTGCGCGCGGCACCCCCCAGACGGGAACGCAGCCTCCGCTTGGATCCGCATCGGGCCGGCCATCATCTTCGCCCAATTCGTCATAGAGCGAGGCGCGTCGGTCGGACGACAGAAGCGCGTTCACCGGATTGCAGATCATGGCGATGCGGCCGTCGCGCAGGCGGATTGCCGCTAGCGACGAATTGTTGTTCGGCACTTCCGTGGCATGAGGCACGGACCAGGACCGCCCCCCGTCGACGCTCTCGCTCCGGTAGACAAAGTCGGCCTGACGACGCCGGAAGAAGGCGGCGTAGCGCTCCCCTCCGAGCGAGACCGGCGACATGTGCACACAGCCGGTGGACTGTTCAATATCTTCGAGCCGCCACGTCCTGCCTGCATCATGGGAGACACCCACTGCGGCCGTGTCATGGCTGCCGTTCCATTTCTGGCCGGGGCGTTGCACGCATCGGAAAATCGGCAGCAGCCACGCACCATCGTCGCGCACGACGACAGGGGCGCGGACAAAACACCCGCGCGGCAGGTCGAGGTAGCGCCCCTTTGGCGCTGCGAGCTTCAGTGGGTCGGCGGGATCGCGCACCACCTCAGTCATGCGGATCCGGCATTCATCCTGATTTCCTGATGGTTGGGAGGTATGAAACAGCCAGAGAGTGCCGTCCGGCGCGGAAAACAACACCGGGTTCTGTTCCGAATGTGAAGGATCGTCACTCAGTCGCTGCGGCGGTCCCCAAGCGGTCGAGCCTTGCGTCAGTACAGACGCGAAGATCGAGATATCCGACTTGCCCTCCAGCGTGCCGCCGAACCAGGCGCACACGAGCGCACCGTCATCGAGCAAGTGCAGGAATGCCGCATGGTTCTGGATCATTGACGAAGGCAACAAGGCTTCGTCGCGCCCCGGGGACACGGATCGAAGCACGCCGTTCATGTTGCGAGCGATTTCATCGGGATGCATTTAGGCCCTCCTGTCAGGTTCGAAAATCATCCAAATTCCAAAGTTGTCAAGTTCTTTAATGTCATTTAATTTCTCACATCAGCCATGCTATCATACACAACTATCTGATATTGCTTATTATTTTCAAACAATAGCCGCGATCAATAATTTTACATAAGAAAACGATTTGACAAACTTTGCCGAAAGATAGATGGTCATGACAACGCGGCGCAAGGATGCCGGGGACGGAGGACCTTCATGTACAGCGCCAGCAGTCGCCACCAGGCTACGACGGCCGTCGTCTTTGCAGCAGGAGCAGCAACGCTCGCCGCGACAGATGCCGTGATCGTGCGTGCGCTGAGCGGCGCCGTGCACCCGTTCGTCATCGGATTTTTCCGGGCGTTCTTCGGCGCACTCATCCTTCTTCCCTGGATTGCGCTTCGCCCATCCGTTCTTCGCACCACGCATCCGGTGCGCCAGCACGCCCTGCGCGCCGGCTTCAAACTATTGGCGATGATCGCGCTGTTCGCCGCCTTCGGTTGGGGACCGCTCGCCGACGTCACCGCCATCGCCTTCACCTCTCCGATTTTTGTCGTGCTGGGTGCAGCGTTGACGTTGGGCGAACGACCGGGCCCGGCGATGATTGCAGCGGTCGCCCTTGGTTTTGCCGGCGCCATGCTGGTGATCGGCCCGTCCGCGACGGGCTTCACGCTGGCGATCTTGCTGGCGCTTGCGGGCGCCGTGCTTCAATCAGCGATCCAGCTGATTTTGAAATCCATGTCGAAAGGCGACGCCACGTCCACGCTCGTCGTGTGGAACCTTCTCTTGACCGTGCCTATCGCCCTGCTGCTCGCCATCCCGTTTTTCGCCATTCCTGGCCCAAGGGAAATGGGGTTGCTTGCGCTTCAGGGCGTGGTCGGCACCGCATGCATGGGGCTGATGACCCATGCCTTTTCGCTAGCGCCGGCGACTGTCGTGGCACCGGTTGACTTTCTACGCCTGCCGCTTGTGGCCTTCGTCGGATTTGCCCTGTTCGGCGAAACCGTCGCGCTGACCACCATCGGCGGCGGTGCACTCATATGCTGCGCCGCATTGATCGCCGCGCGTTCCGGAAAATTCAGGTCTGGCAAGACGCCGGACTGAACGAGACTTTCTAGGGAGGAAAATGCAATGAAGAAAACGCTTATCCTGGGGGCGCTCCTGTTGGGCTCCGCCATGTCGCCTGCTTTTGCCGCATCGGGACCGATCAAGATCGTGCTGGCCGAGGAGGCCGATCTGCTCGAGCCCTGCATGGCAACCCGCTCGAATATCGGCCGCGTCATCATGCAGAATGTCAGCGAGACCCTGACCGAGCTCGACGTTCGCGGCGACAAGGGCGTCGTGCCACGCCTTGCCGAAAAGTGGGAGCAGAATGAAGACGGAAGCTGGCGTTTCCATCTTCGCCAGGGGGTGAAATTCTCTGATGGCACGACCTTTGACGCCAAGGACGTCAAGCACAGCTTCGACCGCATCATGAGCGACAAGAATGCCTGTGAGTCTCGTCGATACTTCGGCGGGATGACGGTTACTGCCAATGTCGTCGACGATCACACGATCGATTTCAGCGCGGATCCGGTTCAGCCGATCCTGCCGCTGCTAATGTCGCTCGTCACGATCGTTCCGGAAGAAACGCCACTCGAGTTCATCCGCGAGCCGATCGGCACCGGCCCCTACAAACTGACCAACTGGACGCCGGGCCAGCAGATCGTCCTGACCGGGCGCGATGACTATTGGGGCCAGAAGCCGCAGGTCACGGAAGCAACCTACCTGTTCCGCGCAGATCCGTCAGTGCGAGCCGCAATGGTTCAGGCCGGCGAAGCCGATCTCTCGCCCTCGATCTCGCAGCTCGACGCAACCAACCCGAAGACCGACTTCTCCTATCTCGACAGCGAGACCGTCTATCTGCGCATTGATCACAATATCGAGCCTCTGAACGATGTGCGCGTCCGTCGTGCCCTTAACATGGCCATCGACCGTCAGGCGTTCCTGGGTACTCTGGTTCCCGATAGCGCGCTGCTCGCCACCGCGATCGTGCCGCCCCCGACGCTCGGCTGGAACCCCGACGTGAAGGTCTTCCCCTTCAATCCAGAAGCCGCGAAAAAACTTCTGGAGGAAGCCAAGGCCGCAGGCGTGAAGGTCGATACACCGATCACCATCATCGCACGCTCGGCAAACTTCCCGAACGTGACCGAGATCATGGAAGCCATCCAGGCGCAGTTGCAGGAAGTCGGCTTCAAGATCGATCTCAAGTTCGTCGAAGTGGCCGAACATGAAGGCTACTATTCCAAGCCGTTCAAGGAAGGTCGCGGGCCGCAGCTCGTTGCTGCCATGCACGACAACTCCAAGGGTGACCCGTCCTTCTCGATGTTCTTCAAATACGCGACCGAGGGCACGCAGTCGGGCTTTTCAGACCCCAAGGTCGACGATCTGATCAAGCGCGCCTCGGCGGCTGTCGGCGAAGAACGCGCCAAGCTCTGGTCTGAGACCATTGCCTATGTGCATGATGAAGTGGTGGCTGACGTGCTGCTCTTCCACATGGTTGGATTCTCGCGCGTTTCCGAACGCCTGGACTTCAAGCCCACCATGGCGACCAACTCGATGCTTCAGCTCTCGGAGATCGGCATCAAGTGATCCGTTCTGGCGATGATGAAATCCGCCAGTGACAGACGCAATCAAGGCGGCGGGAGGATCCCGCCGCCCTATGCAATCGAGAGGCACAAAGATGAGCTTCATTCGCAAACGGGCCCTGGCCAGCCTGATTTCCCTTATCGGGCTGATCGTGATGGTCTTTTTCCTCTCGCGCCTGACGGGAGATCCCGCCGCCCTGTTCCTTCCCGTCGAAGCCTCGGCGGAAATGAAGGACCAGTTTCGCGAGATCCACGGCCTTAACGATCCGATCATGGTTCAGTTTGCCCGCTACGTTGGCGACATCGTAACCGGCGATTTCGGCGAGTCGCTGCGCAAGGCACGGCCGGCACTCGATGTTGTTCTGGAAGCTTTCGTGTGGACCCTCTGGCTTGCCACTATCACCATGTCGCTGGTAACGGGCGCTGCCATCGTCGTCGGCTCGCTGGCCGCGTTCCGCGCCGGCGGTTTTTTCGATCGCCTCTCCTCGGTGATATCGCTGATCGGCGCGGCCGTCCCGGACTTCTGGCTCGCCATTGTCGCGATCGTCGTCTTCTCGGTGAACCTTGCCTGGCTTCCGACATCCGGCACCGGCTCGCTCCTGCACTGGGTTTTGCCCATCGGCGTGCTGTTCGTCCGCCCGTTCGGGATCATCGTCCAGGTCGTTCGCGGTTCAATGATCAGTGCGCTTTCGTCTGCCTACGTGAAGACGGCACGCGCCAAGGGCGTGAAGTCCGGACCGATCATCTTCATCCACGCGCTGCGAAACGCCATGCTTCCCGTCATCACCGTCATCGGCGACCAGGCCGCGAGCCTGCTGAACGGTGCGGTCATCGTCGAAACCATCTTTGGTTTTCCCGGCGTCGGCAAGCTGATGATCGACAGCATCCTGCAGCGTGACTTCAACGTCGTTTTGGCCGCCATTCTCGTGACCGCGCTGGCGATTTTCGTCATGAACCTGTTGATCGACCTTGCCTATACGCTTCTCGATCCACGCATCCGTCATTGAAGAGTTCAGCCATGACCTTACAGACGACAGATACGGCGATAACACAGGAACCGACCTTTGTTGTGCGCATGGCGCGCATGCTGTGGGCGGACAAGTTCGCTCTTTGCGCCGCCATCTTTCTGATCACCGTTCTCATTCTGGCGATCGTCGGGCCGAGCTGGCTTGGCGACCTTGCGACGAAGCAAAACCTGCGCGGCCGAAACGCAGCGCCGTTCGAATGGGAACGCGGCTGGGTCTGGTGGATGGGGGCGGATGCGCTCGGGCGCCCACTGTTTGCCCGCATCATCGTGGCAACGCAAAACACGCTGATGGTTGCCGCCGGCGCCGTCGCGATCTCCGCGATCGTCGGCACCACGCTTGGCCTGATCGCAGGTTTTTCCTCCGAGCGCGTCAACCAGGTCATCATGCGGCTGGCCGACGTCATCATGTCGTTCCCGTCGCTGCTGATCGCGGTTATCGTGCTCTATGTCCTCGGCTCGTCGATCCTGAACCTGATGTTGGTTCTGGCGATCACCCGCATTCCGGTCTATCTGCGCACCACCCGCGCGGAGGTGCTGGAGATCCGCGAGCGCATGTTCGTGCAAGCTGCGCGCGTCATGGGCGCCTCCAGCAAGCGCATCCTGTTCCGGCACATCCTGCCCGTGGTCCTGCCAACGCTGACGACGCTGGCGACCCTCGACTTTGCCTATGTGATGCTGGCGGAAAGCGCGCTTTCCTTCCTCGGCATCGGCATTCAGCCGCCTGAAATCACCTGGGGCCTGATGATTTCTCAAGGTAGGCAATATCTCACCAATGCTTGGTGGCTGTCCTTCTGGCCCGGCCTTGCAATCATCCTGACGACCATGTCGCTCAACTTGCTTTCGAACTGGATGCGCATCGCCCTTGATCCCGTCCAGCGCTGGCGCCTGGAAATGAAAGGTCGCAAGAATGGCTGACCATCTGCTGGAAGTCCGCAACCTCTCGGTCGAATTTCACACCGTGATGGGCGTCGTCAAAGCGGTCCGCAACATCTCGTATCACCTCGATCGCGGCGAGACGCTGGCGATCCTGGGGGAAAGCGGTTCAGGAAAGTCCGTATCGTCGTCGGCGATCATGAACCTGATCGACATGCCGCCCGGCCGTATCAGCTCGGGCGAGATCCTGCTTGACGGCGTCGACCTCTTGACGATGCCGACACACAAGCGTCGGGAAGTGAACGGTCGCCGCATCGCAATGATCTTTCAGGATCCGCTCAGCCACCTGAACCCGGTTTATTCGGTCGGCTGGCAGATCCGTGAGGCACTGACGACCCACGGCACGGGAAGCACCGAGGCACAGGCGGAAGCTCTGCGGCTGTTGACCCGCGTCGGCATTCCCGACCCGGAGAAATCGCTCGACAAATATCCGCACGAGTTCTCCGGCGGTCAGCGCCAGCGCGTCATGATCGCCATGGCGCTTGCGCTCCGCCCTGATCTGCTGATCGCCGACGAGCCGACGACGGCGCTCGACGTGACTGTTCAGGCCGAGGTGCTGGCGCTTCTGGAGGAGTTGCAGCAGGAAACCGGCATGGCAGTCCTGATCATCACGCATGACCTGGGCGTCGTCGCCGAGGTTGCCGACCGCGTCGTGGTGATGGAAAAGGGCGAACTGGTCGAGGCGGGAACGGTTCGCGATGTCTACAAGAACCCACAACATCCCTACACCCGCAAGCTGATCGCCGCCGCCCCCGGAAAGGGCAAGATGCATTCGCCGGGAGCGCGTGGTGAGCCGGTACTGTCGGTTCGCGACGTCCGCAAGCACTATGGCAGCTTCGAAGCTCTGAAAGGCATCTCCTTCGACCTCATGCCAGGCGAGACCATGGCCGTCGTCGGCGAAAGCGGCTCGGGAAAATCCACGCTCGCCCGCATCCTGCTGAGGCTGGACGAGCCCGACAGCGGCAGCGCGCTATGGAAGGGCCGTGACCTTTTCCAGCTGTCGCCGGCGGAACTCTACAAATTGCGGCGCGACCTGCAGATGGTGTTTCAGGACCCCACCCAGTCGCTCAATCCGCGCATGACCGTCTACCAGCTGATCTCCGAGGCATGGGTGATCCATCCGGACATCCTGCCCAAGGCGAAATGGCGAGAGCGCGTCGCCGAGCTTCTGGTTCAGGTCGGCCTTGGGCCGGAACATATGGGGCGATATCCACATCAGTTTTCCGGCGGTCAGCGCCAGCGCATCGCCATTGCCCGAGCGCTGGCGCTCGAGCCGCAATTGATCATCTGCGACGAGGCCGTCTCGGCGCTCGATGTCTCGGTTCAGGCCCAGGTCATTGCCCTCCTTGACAAGCTTCGCAAGGACATGGGCATTGCCTTCATCTTCATCGCCCACGATCTTCCGGTCGTTCGCGACTTCGCCGACCACGTCATGGTGATGCAGAAGGGCAATGTCGTCGAACTCGGCACCGTGCGTGAGGTCTTCGAGGCGCCACGCCAAGACTATACGCGCGCGCTTCTGGCTGCCGGACTTGATCCGGATCCCGACGTCCAGGCGGCCAATCGCGCTGCCCGCCTCGAATGCGCCTCTTGAGAGAGCGCTCCCATCACTGGAGATAACAATGTCCAAGCAAGCCTTTGTCGCGCTCGTTACCTGCTTCAACGACGATGAGACGATCAACTACGACGCGACGCGCGCTCAGGTCCGCCGACAGGTGGACGCCGGCAACAACATCATGTGCGCCGGTACGAACGGTGATTTCAGCGCCCTGACCTACGACGAGAAAGTGCGCCTGACCGAGGAGGTCGTCGATGAGGTCGCCGGCCGCGTCAAGGTCATCGTCAATGCCGGCATGCCCGCAACCTTCGAAACGCTGAAACTCGCGCGCGAATTCGATCGCATCGGCGTCGATGGTATTGCCGTGATAACCCCGTTCTTCATCGCCTGCACCCAGGATGGTCTGATCCGTCACTTCTCGACCGTTGCGGACGCGGTCGAAACCCCGATCTATCTCTACGATATTCCGGCCCGCACCCAGAACCACATCGAGCCGGAGACCGCGCGCAGGCTTTCACAGCACGGCAACATCGCCGGCATCAAGGATTCGGGCGGAGCGAAAGAGACGCTTGAAGCCTATCTCGAAGTGGCCAGGGACGTTGAGGGTTTCGAAGTCTACTCAGGCCCTGATCATCTGGTGCTGTGGGCGCTGCAAAACGGTGCGGCCGGCTGCATATCGGGCCTCGGCAATGCCATGCCGCACGTGCTGGCGGGAATTTTGAACGCCTTCAATTCAGGCGACATTGCCGAAGCCGAAAGACAGCAGGCGATTTATTCGGCCTTCCGCACGGATCTCTACGCGCTTGGCTTTGCGCCTGCGATGGTGAAGCGATCGCTCTTTCTACAGGACAGCTCCGTTGGTGCCAGCCGCGAGCCGGCCTTGCTGCCCAACAAGACCCAGGACGACCAGATCGAGGAGATCCTGCACCGGTATGGGCTCCTTTGAAGCGGGTGCCGAAACAGCACCACACGCATAAGCGTTTCCCCCGAGCGGCCGGAGCCATGCCCTCGCCGCATAGGCGCTAGGGCAACCGCCGTTCGGTTTGCGCGTCGAAGAGGTGAATGTTGGCGGGCGCGAAGGTCAGGCCGACCTTGTCGCCCGCAGTCACACTCGATCGACCATTGAAGACCACCGAAAGCTCCGGCGTCGTTGCCATCGTCAGGAAACACGTCGCGCCTGTCGATTCGAGCAGCGCGACCGGGACAGAGAGAGCGCCTTTATCGGGCTCGGCAATCTCGATGTGCTCTGGACGCAATCCAACGGTGAGGGCCTGCCCCGGTTGCACAGGCCGATCGAGGACGATCGCCTGTTTGACACCGACGTCGAGGATGACCGAGCGTCCATCCTGGCCCCCCACGGCGGGTATGAAATTCATTGCCGGGGATCCGATGAACCCGGCGACGAATTTGTTGACCGGCCGATCGTAGAGTTCAAGCGGGCTCCCCTGTTGTTCGATGACGCCATCGCGCATGATGACGACGTGGTCAGCCATCGTCATGGCCTCGATCTGGTCATGGGTGACGTAGACGGATGTGGCGCCCAACCGATCGTGCAGCGCACGGATTTCCTTGCGCATATGAACGCGCAGTGCTGCATCGAGGTTCGAAAGCGGCTCGTCGAACAAAAACGCCTTGGGATGGCGGATGATTGCCCGGCTCATCGCCACGCGCTGGCGCTGGCCGCCCGAAAGCTCTCGCGGATAGCGCCCGAGCAGATGGGTGAGCCCGGTGACGGCTGCGACTTCGTTTGCGGCCTTCTTGCGTTCGGCCTTCGCAACCCCCCTGATGCGCAGGCTGTAGGTCAGGTTCTCCTCGACCGTCATATGCGGATAGAGCGCGTAGGACTGAAACACCATCGCCACATCGCGCTTGCGCGGCGGCACGGCGTTCATCACCTCGCCGGCGATCCTCAAGGTGCCGGACGATATGCTCTCGAGCCCTGCGAGGGACCGCAGCAGCGTCGACTTTCCGCAGCCAGATGGACCGACCAGCGCTGTAAAGCTGCCCTTGCGGATCGAAAGTTCGATGTCCTTCAGCGCGTGGTAGGCACCATAGTATTTGTTGACGTTGGTCAGTTCGATCTGGGCGGTCATTTGAGCGCTCCCGAGGTAAGGCCAGAGACGATGCGGCGTTGCAGAAGGACGAAGATGGCGAGGATCGGGGTCACGTAGATCGCCGCATAGGCCATGATGTTGTTCCATTCGTTGGTGTTCGGCCCCATGAACGAATTCAGCCCGACGCTTGCCGGCTGCAGTTCGACAGCCTGGATCATGGATTTCGAATAGACGAACTCACCGAAGGCCTGCATGAAGATCAGGATGGCGCTGACGAGAATGCCATTGCGCGCGAGCGGCAGGACGATGTTGAAGAAGGCACCGACGCGCGAATTGCCGTCGACAAGCGCGGCCTCCTCCAGTTCCTGCGGCACGCTCATGAAGGTCGCGCGCACCAGCACCACGAAAAACGGCATGCTCTTGGCGGCAATCGCCAGGATGACCGCGAGCCTGGGGTAGTTGAGTAGTCCGATCTGGGAAAAGCCGACGAAGATCGGCGTCACCATCAGCGATGCCGGAAGCACCTGTAGCATGAGGACAAGGAAGAGGCCGATATCGACCCATATGTTGCGATAGCGCGCCAGGACATAGGCACAGCCGACACCGAGCACGGTGATGACCCCGACGGCGCCGCAGGCGATGACCAGCGAATTCCAGATATAGCGGCCCATGCTCCGGCTTTGCCAGACGTCGCCGAAAATGTGCCATTGAGGATCCGTCGGCCAAAAGGTCGGCGGGGTGGCGAACATCTCTGAACCGGATTTGATCGTGGTGATGTACATCCAGTAGAGCGGGAACAGGTAGACACCGGCGAGAACGATTGCGATTGCCAGCATCAGCCGGTCACGGGACACGGTATTCATCCGCGCACCTCATGCCGTGTCGAGCGCACGTAGACGACCGAGGCGATCATTACGAAGACGATCATGATCACCGAAATGGTCGCGCCCTTTGCGAAGTCGTACTGCCGGAAAGAGAGGTCCCAGGCCCAATATTGCGTGACGTTCGAGGCATTGTTCGGCCCTCCCGAGGTGATTGCCGCGAAAAGATCGAACTGCTGCAGCGTGAAAATCAGCCCCAGCGCGATGATCGCGCCGATGGACGAACGCATCATCGGCAGCGTGATCGTCCAGAAGCGTTGCCAGACATTGGCGCCATCGAGTTCGGACGCCTCGTAGAGATCGCGCGGAATTGCCGAAAGGCCAACGGACATCAGGATCATGTTGAACGAGGTGCCGAGCCAGATATTGGCGATGATCACTGCCCAGAGGGAAAAATCGGGGTCCGAGCGCCAGAAGATATTGCCACTGATGAGACCGGTTTCACGCAGGATGAAGTTGAGCACGCCGAAGTCGCCGGAGAGGATCCAGTTCCAGATCGCGCCAACGACAAGTCCCGGCATCACCCACGAGACCAGAAAGAGGCCGCGCAGCCACGAGGCGCCCGGAAAGTTCGTCCAGAAGAACAATGCCAGGCCAAAACCGACGAGGAACTGGCCGGCAATCGAGGCGATGACGAAGGTCGCCGTGTTGGCAAGGATCGGCCACGTTTCCGGCTGGGCGAACAAATCCCGGTAGTTCTTGAGGCCGACGAAAGGGCGCCAGAAACTGCCAAGGCTGAACATGTCGACTTCCTGGAAGCTCATGACGATATTGTAGAGCAGCGGCAGCCCGGACAGAGTGAGCAGGAACGCAAGCGGTAGGCTGACGAGGCCGATATCGAAACCGCGACCGTCGATCATGCTGGACAAAAATCGTTTCATGGGCTCCTCCGCCGCCGAGATGGCAGCCGACATCGGCGGCACGCGTCTCGACCTGCAAACTAGAACGACCGAACTGATGCCGACAGCCGGCACAAACTTCCTGGCTTTCCGCTCCAGCGCCTTAGTGCGGCGGAGCACCCTTGATGCGGGCCGGCGAACGCACTTCAGGGAACGCCAGAAGCGCTTCGCCCCATTCAAGAATTCTAGAGCGTTTCCGGCTTAGCCGCAGAACCGCTCTAGCTCTTTGTTTCACGCATTCCCTGACGGAAAACCGCTTCGCACTTTTCCTGGAAATGCTCTAGCCAAGGACCGCCTTTATCTTTTCGGCCGCCTGATCGAGTGCTTCCTTCGGCGCCATCTGCCCGGTCAGGGCGGCCTGGATCGCATCCTGGATCGCCTTGGAAATCTTCGGCCATTCCGGGTGCGGACCGCGCGGCTTTGCGAATTTGAGCTGCTCGTTGAACACCTTGAGGGCGGCGTCCTTGAGCGGCACGCCGGTTTCAGGAATGGCGATGTCGGAGCGGGCCGGCAGCTGCCCGAAGTCCTTGAACATGCGGTTGTCCTGGGAGACGAAATATTCGAGCACCTTGAAGGCTTCGGCCGGATGTTGCGTGTTGGAGAAAATCGCCCAGTTGAAGTCGCCCATCGCCGAAGAGCGCTCCGCACCGACTTCAGGGACCGGTAGCAGCGCCACGCCCCAATCGAACTTCGCTTCGCTCACCATGCGGTCGAGCTCCCATGGCCCGGAGATCGCCATGGCGGCGTTGCCTGAATTGAAGGTGCCGGTCGAATCCCATTGGCCGCGCGTCAACGTATCCGGCGAGGCCAGTTTCTCGGTGATGATCGTCTTCCAGACCTCGAGCGCCTTGACCGCGCCGTCCGAGTTGATGTGCTCGTAGCTGCCGCCAGCCATCTGCGCCCAGGGCAGGAACTGGAATGTCCCTTCCTCGTTTGCCTTGGCCGAGAAGGCGAGACCATAGACGTTGGCTGCAGGATCCGTCAGCTTGCGCGCCGCATCGACCAATTCGTCCCAGGTCTGGGGCGGCTTGTCCGGATCAAGGCCTTTCGCCTTGAACATGTCCTTGTTGTAGTAGAGCGCAATCGTGTTGGTTGCCTTCGGCAGGCCGTAGTTCTTGCCGTCCCACATGGTGGAAGCGAGCGGCCCGGGGAAATAGTTCGACGTCTTCACCACCGTCGACTTGGCGATCATGTCGGTGAGATCAAGGAAGGCGCCGCGCGACGAAAACAGCGCATGCTCGGGATTATCGATGGCGATGATGTCCGGCGCCTGGCCGGTCGAATAGGCTCGCATCGCCTCGCTGACGACATCATCGAACTGGATCTGGCGATATTCGACCTTGATGCCGGCGTTCAACTTGTTGAAGTCCGATATCAGGTTCGGTGCCGGCTGGATGTCGCGATCGAGCGACCAGACGTTGATCGTGACGTCTTCGGCTTTGGCCGAGAGCCCGAACAAAGAGACACCTGCAAGGGCGAGAACGCCCAGGATTGCGGATCCGCGGATAGCCATTTTCTCCTCCTTTGGTTATCCCGCAGCCGGCATCCTCCATGCCGGCCGATATGCACACCTCAGACCGGATCGGCGACGAAGTCGCCGCCCCGGCAAGCCTTGAGATAGTTCAGGCCATGGACCTGGCCGGTCATCTCCAATGCGTCGCGGTAGACCGGATCGTGCCAGCCCTCGATGTCGATCGAGCCGGACCAGCCGGCCAGCCGAAGCTCGGAAATCACGTCGGTCCAATTGGTGTCGCCGAAGCCCGGCGTGCGCATGAAGACGAATTTCTCCTTGCCGAAGATGCCGTGTTCGCGGATGACGTCCCAGCGGATGGTCGCGTCCTTGCCGTGCACGTGGAAGATCTTTGTCGCCCATTTGCGGATCTGCGGCAGTGGGTCGATCAGATAGACCATCTGATGGCAGGGCTCCCACTCGAGCCCGATGTGGTCGTCCGGCGTCTCGTTGAAGATCAGTTCCCAGGCATCCGGATTATGGGCGATGTTCCAGTCACCGGTCTGCCAGTTGCCGTCCATGGCGCAATTCTCGAAGGCAATCTTCACACCCTTGTCGGCCGCGCGTTTTGACAGCTCGGACCAGATTTCCCTGTAGCGCGGCAGACTGTCGGTCAACGGCTTGCCGCGGATGCGGCCAGTGAAACCGGCAACGCAAGTAGCACCGAAATGATGGGCATTGTCGATGCAGTCTCGCCAGCCTTGCAATGTCTGTTCGTCGATCGCGGTGGTCTCAAGCGGGTTTCCGAACATGCCGAGCGTCGAGATGGTGATGTCGCGGCCGCCGATCGCCTCCACGCAACGTTTGCCGAGTTCGGCAAGGTCCTGGCCATTGGTCGTCTGCCAGAAGAAGGGTTCGAAGCTTTCGAAGCCCATTTGAGCGATCTGGTCGATGCGTTTGTCGGCACCGCCCTTGGTGGCCGAGATCATTGTGCCGATGCGGATGGATTTTGCAGGGTTCGTCAAGATGGGCTCCTAGGCTGCAATGGTGACGCGTTTGCCATCCCGGGCGCTGTCGATCGCGCCGAAGACCATGGCAAGGCTCTTGATGTTGTCGCTACCGTCCGTTTCCGGCACGGTTCCCGTGTCGATTGCGCAGATGAAGCGCTCGATGACGCTTGCATGGCCGTGCGTGTCGGCACGGTCTTCAGCCTCGGGAACCGTGATCGGCTCGACCGCCCGCAGGAAACCTTCGCGACCGCTGACGACATTGGCTTCGAAGCGCTCGCCGCCATCCCAGAGCAGAGTGCCCTTTGAGCCGGTTATCCGCCACGCACTTTCCCAGCTGGTATTGGCGCCTTGCGCACACCAGGATCCGCGATAGGTGAAGGCGACATTGTCGGAGAATTCGAAGATCGCATTGGCTGCCGCGCCGTGGCGGTACCAGGAGCCTTGCGGATTGTATTCGTGGCAATAGACCGCAAGGGGATCCTTGCCTGACATGAAGCGCGCCGCGTCGAAGGTGTGGATGGCCATGTCGAGCAGCAGGACGTTGTCCATCTGCTCGCGGAAGCCGCCGAAGTGTGGACCGAGGAAGAAATCGCAATGCAACGCCGTCAGTTCACCGAGGCTGCCGGATTGGATGAGGCGGCGGATCCGGCGAACACCGTCGATGAAGCGGCGGTTCTGGACGATCGCGTGAATACGTGAAGCGTCAGCTGCGAGCCGGCGCAGTTCGCGCGCCTCTTGGAGCGTGGCGGCCATCGGTTTTTCGCTGAGCACGTGGCAACCATGGGCCAGACCGGCTGCCACGACCGCGCGCCGCGCGGCTGGAACGACAACGTCAAACAGCAGATCGGCCCTGCTCTGGCGAAGGACTGCCGGCAGGTCTGTACCGATGATGATGTCGTGAAGCTTGAACTCGGCAGCGAGCGCTTGCGCCGTCGTTTGATCGAGATCGACGAGGCCCACAACCCCCACCTTCCCTCTCAGAAAGTCGCTCTCCGTCAGAGCCTTCAGCCAGCCTTTGGCCATAGCTCCGCACCCGCACAAAACGGCCCTGTGTCTCACGTGATTTCCTCCAGGAACGAAAGCCAAAACTCCTCAGTTGGCTTCCGTAAACGTTTACGATACTATGCGGCAAAGGGTTTTTGTGTCAAGAGGTGTGAAAATGGCCAGTCGCGGGTCTGGGGAGGAACGCGGAAAAATGAAGGGGATTCGCCAACTTGCCGAACACCTCGATATCTCGATCGGCACGGTCTCCCGCGCGCTGAACGGCAAACCCGACGTCAACGAAGAGACGCGAAAAAGAGTCCTCGAAGCAGCGGAATCCCTCGGGTATGTCGCCAACCAATCGGGCCGTGCGCTGAGGAAGGGGACGACCGGCGTCATCGGCTTCATGATGCAGACGGGGTCCGAAATCACCGGCCAGGGCGACACCTTCTTCATGAGCGTCTTCGACGGCGTTCAGACCGTCTTTGCTCGTCACAAGCTCGATCTGGTCGCCTTGCTCTGCTCCTCGCAAGAGGATCCGAACGACTATCTGAAGCGCGTCGTCGCCCGCGGCTTTGCCGACGGCATCATCCTGTCGGCCACCCGGCGCCACGATGCCCGCTTCGAACTGCTGGCAAAGCGCAAGATCCCCTTCATCACGCTCGGACGAAGCCTGACCGATGTCGGCCAGCCCTGGCTGGATCTCGATTTCGAAGGCATGGCCGAGGCATCTATCGACCGGCTGGTTGCGCGCGGACACAAGCATATCGCCGTTACCCGTCCGCACGACGACATGAACCTTGGCTATGTGTTCGAGGACCAGTGCCGCGCCACCCTCGCCCGGCACGGCCTTAATCTCGACGCGCGTCACGTCTTCCGCTCGACGCCCAACGAGGCCGGGGGGTACCAGATCGCCCGGGAACTGAGCGCGCTTGAGACACGTCCGACGGCAATCGTCCTCATCAACGAGGCCATTACCGTCGGGCTTTATCGCGGACTGGTCGAAGCCGGATTAAAACCCGGGTGCGACCTGGCGATCATCGGGCGTCAAAGCCCGCATTCGCAGTTTCTGTCGCCACGACTGACATCGTTCAGCCTGTCGCTACGCGACCTTGGCATTGCACTTGCCGAATCCCTGCTTGCGACGATGCCGGCCTTTGCCGAGATCTACCGCGAGAGATCCGCGCGATGCCTGTGGCCCATGGATCTCGTTCCTGGTGAAAGCGACTGATCAAGCGGCTTCACGAAGCGGCCATCAGGCTTTCCGCATATGCCATCATCAAGGGCCCCACACCTTTGGCGTCATCCGAAACGATGGGTTCGGTGAGATAGTAGCTCGGTGAACCGTCGCGATAGCTGCCCTCGAAACCTCCAAGACCGGCGACATGGACAATGGTCGTGAAGCGGGTGGTCCCTTCGGCATCGGCAACGAGCCGGGTATTCAACAGCGCGTCAAGGGCGCGCTGCCCGGCCGCAGCCGCTCCCGCAGCAGTGTCCGCTTCGACTAGACCAAGACGAGCGGCGCGCAAGAGCGAATAGGCAAACATGACCGAGGCAGAGCTTTCGAGGTAGTTGCCCTTCAGATCCGGCGCGTCGAGCACTTGATACCAGAGGCCGGACGAGGCTGCCTGGCGGGCCATGATCTCCTTTAGCAGCAAGCGGGCGCGCTGGCGCAACGACGCGGTCGCCTGGTCAACAGGAAGTGTCGCCAGAGCATCGACCACTGCCATTGCCAGCCAGCCCACGGCCCGGGCCCAGACAGCGGGAGACTTGCCTGTCACAGGGTCAGCCCAGCGCTGCTGGCGGCTGTCATCATAGCCATGAACATAGAGGCCGCGTGTAGTCGCCGTGAGTGCCAAAGCCGTTGAAAACTGCTGCAACGCATCGGCGATCAGGTCCTTGCGGCCGGTCATCGTCGCATATTCGATCTGGAAGGGCAGTCCCATATACAGCCCGTCCAACCAGACCTGGTGCGGATAGCGCTTCTTGTGCCAGTAATTGCCGGCGGGAATGCGGGGGTGCGTCTCCAGCTGCCCGGCCAGCCGATCGGCGGCCAACCGGTAGCGCACATCATCGGCACCTTCAGCCAACGGGAACAAGGCGCGCCCGGCCAGGATATTATCGATATTGTATTCCTGGGGGTCGTAGCCCAAAAGCGCACCATCGGCCGCGATCTGCTGATCGGCGAGACGATGAAGATGCGCCTTCCAGCGCGTTTCGCCTGTCGCATCAAAAAGAAGACTGAGGCCGCGATAGACGCAACCATCCTCGTAGCACCAGCTACCGCCCTTATAGTGGTTATAACGCTTGGCGAATTCGTCGAAATATTCTGTCGGGTTCACGAGAGCATCTCATCGAAAGGAAGGGACACGGGGGCAGCGCTCAACAAGGAGGGATCGTCGCAATCGACCTCTGCCCGCTCGCTGACAATCGTCTCATGGCGCATGGCTCGCACGCGATCGGCCATGATGGGTGGCGTTGCGACTGCCGCGGGATTGCTCGAGGTGATTTTAAGGCGGCGGATACGAACGTTGCGGATCGGGGCTTCAGGCAGTCCGAGAAATGCGCCCGCCGCATGGGCGAGCCCGCGGATCTCGACATCTTCAATGATGACGCCGTCGATGAGCGGCGTTCCAGAATTGACGACCGCCGGCTCACGGCACTGCACCCAGTCATCGTGGCCATCCGCGTCGCAATGATAGTGAGCGTTGGCTGAGAGCGCCGTTTCGACGCCATCGAGCAATACGCGGCGCATTACGATATTGGTGATCGACCCGCCGCGACCGCGACGGGTCTTCAGCCGCAGGCCGCGATCGGTGCCGATCATCTCGCAATCCTCGACGGAGACGTCAACGACGCCGCCGGACATCTCCGAGCCAATTACCAGGCCGCCGTGGCCACGCTCCATCAGGCAGTGACTGACACGGACGCCGCGCGTTTCGGCAAGGTGATCAGCCTCGCCGTTCGGGCCGCGTTTTCCTGCCTTGACGGCAATGCAATCGTCGCCGACTGAAAAGCGCACGCCCGCAATCACGACCTCACGACAGCTCTCAGGGTTGAACCCATCGGTGTTCGGGCTGTCAGCTGGGGCAACGATGGTTAGTCCGGCAGCGGTCAGCCGAGCGCAGCCTTGCGGATGGATCGTCCAGGACGGTGCATTGCGGATCGTAAAACCGAGCAGTGTCACATCACGGCAGTTGATAAGATGCAGGCCACGCGGGCGACGCGCACCGTCACGCGTCTCTTTCGGCCAACTCCACCAATCGCCCCTGTCGCCAGATCCGTCGAAGACGCCCCTGCCCTCGATCACCAGGTTATCCGCCTGCACCGCGTTTACCGGGGCATTAAAGCAGGCCGCCGGCAGACCTTCCCAACTTCCAAGCATCCTACCGTTGTGATCGTGGGAAGGGAGAACAGGCCAGCCCGCGCGCACCGAAGGCGCTTGGAGGGTCGCCCCGTCGGCAAGGTGCAAAGTCATTTGACTTTTGAGCCTAAGTGGAAAGGACGTCCACAGGCCAGGACCGAGATGGAGCGTGCCTCCGGTTGGAACGGCTGCGACCGCTTCACAAAGGGCCGCAGCATTGCTGCGCGCGCCGTCGATATCGTCAGGCGCAATATCGGCGACGAGTCCGAAATCGGTTGCTTCGACGACACCTGCGCAGGGCGCAGTCTGAAACGACAGCGGCTGAAATCCTTCCGCCTCGAAAAGATAACGGGTAGCCGGGCGAAGCCCGTGCAGAAGGGTGACGACCGTTAGGGCTTCTCCGTGTTGCAGGACGCCGGTCTCATCCGGGGATGAAAGCCGCCAGACCGTCCTCGATTTCAAACGGTAGAGGGCTCCGGGCTGCGGCAGGCATAGCGCCGCCGTTCGCGCCGAGTGCGCGATGATGGAAGGTCGGGTCATGTCGTGCCTCGTGTTGCGTGCCGCCAAGGGACGGAGGACCCGCCGCGGCATCCGCGGCGGGCAGTATCAATGGTCAGTCGAACTCGGCCAGGACGTCGTTCACCGTGTCGATGATCTGTTTGGCGCCATCTTCTGCGCTGATCTGGCCATAGGCGTACTCCTCAAGCGTATCGATGAACGTGGCACGAATTTCTGGGTGTTCATTGAAGGGCGAAACCATCGGCCCCGTGGCGGCCATGACGATCGCATTGGCGGCGCGAACCTCGGGTTCGCCCTTGTCGCCCAATCTGGCGGCGGCCGCTTTCGACGCAGGAAGACCGCGCGAGGTGCCTAGAGCATCGATGCCTTCCGGCTCGTTCAGGAGGCAGTTGACGATCTGCGCCGCCGCATCCTGGTTCTTCGAGTTCTTGGAGATCGAAAACACCATGGAAGGCTTGCGATAGACGCCTTCGGTAACCGCATCCGAAAGCTTCAGCATTGGTACAGGCTTGAGAACCTGACCATCCTTCAACGGGTCGGCATACTTGGAGTAAGTTGAATCCCATTCGTACGAGCCGGCGACCTTGCCTTCGGCCCAGGAGGGCTTTTCAAACAGATTGACGTTGCCGTCGGCGGCCTCCTCCTTCTGCGAGCGGATCGCGCCGGTTTCCACCAGCTTGCCGAGGAAGGAGATGCCTTCGGCGAGTTCCTCTGGCGTCCATGCTACGCGGTTGCTTGTCTGATCGACGAGATCCTTGCCAGTCTTCTGCACGACAGCAAGGGTCACCAGCAATTGGGCAGTCTCCTTCACCGCGTTGAAGGTGTAGTGGTCCTTGCCGAGCTTGTCCTTGATGGTCGCGGTTGCGGCGAAGAACTCGTCCCAGGTCTTCGGAATTTCGACGCCTGCCTTTTCGAAGGTCGTCGCGTTGAAGAAGAAGACACGACCCGTCGTCGAGACAGATAGCCCCTGCAGGACCCCATTCATCGAACCGGCCGCGAGATCGCCTTCCGTCCAGTTGGACAGGTCGATTGCCTTTAGCGTGCGAAGGTCGGCGAACCCCTCGCCATTCTTGGAAAACAGCGGCAGCCACGGCCAGTTGACCTGAACGATATCAGCTTCGGTCCTGCCGGCCATTTGCGTCGTCAGTTTTTCGAGGTAGCCGTCAAAGCCGGTGAACTCACCCTTGACCGTGTGGCCGTATTTCTGGCCGCAGGCAGCTGTCGCCTTTTGAGTGGCTACGTGACGACTATCACCGCCCCACCACGCCATGCGCAGTTCGGCGGCGCCAGCGGTAGCACCGAACGTGAGCGCGCCATAGGCGACGCCGGTCAATGCAGCTAAGGTTTTCGCAGTCTTCATGGTTCTCCTCCTTCTTGGTGTATGGCCCAACGCCGCCTCCTCAAAGCGACACGTTGCGACCGTCAGTCTTGTCGAAAATGTGCAATCGTTCCGGATCGGGACGAAGGCGGATGATCTCCGCCCCTCCCAGTGCCTCGAACTCGGCTGCGCCGACGACGCTCACCACCTTGCGACCCTCGAGATCAGCGTGGAGATAGACCTCGTGCCCCATGAACTCAGCATTAGTGAGCTTCGCGGTGAGCGCCGGCCCGTCCGCCGCCAGCGATAGATGCTGTGGTCGGGTGCCTATCACGGCTTCTGTCGGGCGGGCCGAAAGCCGGCCTTCAAGGTGTGGTCCGAGCGGCAAGGTCTGGCTGCCGATCGAAAAGGACGATCCGTCGAGCCGGGCGTCGACAAGGTTCATTTCCGGACTGCCAATGAAGCCGGCAACGAACAGGTTCGCCGGGCGATCGTAGAGTTCCTTGGGCGTGGCCACCTGCATGATGTGACCGGCCTGCATGACGCATATGCGATCCCCCATCGTCATGGCCTCGGTCTGATCATGCGTCACGTAGATGACCGTCGACGACAAGCCCTCCGCTTTGAGCTGGCGATGCAGGTCGGTTATGCGGACGCGCATCGAGGCTCGCAACTTGGCGTCGAGATTGGATAGTGGCTCATCGAACAGGAAGACGCCCGGCTTCTTGATGAGCGCGCGACCGAGAGCCACGCGCTGGGCCTGACCGCCTGAAAGCTGCTTGGGAAGGCGGTCGAGAAGCGGCTCGATCTCAAGAATCTCGGCCACTTGCTTGATCGCGGCCTCGATCTCCGCCTTCGGCTTGCCGGCGATCTTGAGCCCGAAGGCCAGGTTGCCGCGAACCTTCATATGAGGGTAGAGGGCGTAGTTCTGGAAGACCATGGCAATTGAGCGCTTGCCCGGCGGCAGATCGTTGACGCGCCGATCCCCAATGAGGACTTCCCCGCCGGAAATCTCCTCAAGTCCAGCCACCATGCGCAGCGTCGTCGATTTGGCGCAGCCCGACGGACCGACGAAAACCATGAACTCGCCGTCGTGGATGTCGAGATTGATGCCATGGACCGCCTTGAAGGCGTTGCCATAGACCTTTTCGAGATTTTTCAGTTGAACCTTAGCCATGTTCAGCCCTTGATCCCCCCGGAGGAGATCCCTTCAATGAAGTAACGTTGCGCAGCAAAGAACACGATCAGAGCAGGGGCGATCGTGAGCACCGACATCGCGAGGATGCGGTTCCATTCGAAAGCTTCGGTCGTGTCGATCGAAAGCTTGAGGGCGAGGCTGACCGGATACTTGTCCACCGAGGACAGATAGATCAGCGGCCCGAGGAAATCGTTCATGGTCCACATGAACTGGAACAGGCACACCGAAATCAGTGCCGGGGCGAGCATCGGGACCACGATATAGATCAGCGTCTGGATGCTGTTGGCACCATCCACCCGTGCCGCCTCCTCCATGTCTGTTGGCAATGAGCGCAGGAATTGCACCAACATGAAAACGAAGAAGGCGTCGCCAGCGAGTGCCGACGGCACCCAGAGCGGCAGAAAACTGTCGAGCCAGCCAAGATCACGGAACAGGAGATATTGAGGAATGCGGGTAACGACATTGGGCAACAGCAGGATTGCGATGACCGAGCCGAAGAGGATCTTCTTGAACGGGAAATCGAAACGGGCGAACGCATAGGCCGCCAGCGTGCAGGAGATGGCCGTCCCGATCACCTTTGGCAGGATGATCAGGAAGGAATTCCAGAAGAACCGGCCGAACGTATAGGGTGTCGATGTCTGCCAGCCCTTGATGTAACCTTCGGCAGTCGGGTTCTCCGGCAGGAAGCCCGCACCTGCGAAGATTTCGGAATTTGTCTTGAAGCTCGCGCCAACCAGCCAGATGAGCGGATAGAGCATGACGAAGCCGACTGCAAAGAGCAGGACATAACGGACCGCCGTCGAGACGAGACGTAGCCTTGCCCTGCGGGCGGCCTGGAGATCGTTGAAGGTTGCAAGATCGGTCATTTGCGGTCAGCTCCTCTTGTCGCCTGCGTAAAAGACCCATTTCTTCGATGACCAGAAGGCAACGAGGGTCAGGGCGGTGACGATGGTGAAGAGCACCCATGCTATGGCCGAGGCATAGCCCATGTTGAACTTCTTGAAGGCCTCGTCGTAGATGTAGAGCGGCAGCAGATACGTCGCCTTCAGCGGACCACCCTGCGTGATGATGTAAGGTCCGTTGAACTCCTGGAAGGCTTGAACCATCTGCATGATGAGGTTGAAGAAAATGACGGGGGTCAGCAGTGGCAACGTGATGAAGAAGAAGGTGCGCACCTTGCCCGCGCCGTCGATGGCTGCTGCCTCGTAAAGCGACTTGTCTATCGACTGCAGGGCGGCGAGGAAGATCACCATGGCTGATCCGAACTGCCAGCATCGCAATAGCGTAATCGTGAACAGCGCGTTCGTCGGATCACCAAACCAGTCAATCGGAGAAAAACCGACCGTCGTCAGCGCCATGTTGGCAAGTCCCTCCGTGGCGAAGATGTAGCGCCACAGAACGGCAATGGCGATCGAGCCGCCGAGGATGGAGGGAACGTAGAAGGCGGTTCGGAAGAGACCGATGAACATCAGCTTGTAATTTAGGATCGCGGCGATGAAGAGCGCGAAGGCAAGCTTCAACGGTACCGTCAGGAACACATAAAGCAGTGTGACGTTCAGCGACTTCGTGAAGGTGCGATCGCGTGTGAAGAGCCGTTCATAATTGGCAATCCCCGTCCACCGAGGTTCGCTCATAAGGTCATAGCTGGTAAAGCTCAGGTACAGCGACCCGATGAAAGGGATCGCCGTGAAGACCAGAAGACCAATGATATACGGGGCGAGATAGCCCAGCCCCATAAGGCGCTGCATCTTCATGACATCCCTCCCGGGCAGCCCTTGAGCGCAGCCTGCATAGATGCAATTTTGTACAAATCTGGCTCCCAATTCGGTGCAGGAAGAATGGGCGGAACGCCACGTTTCTATACCACGAACCGATCTCCTCCCCAGAAGACACGGTTTATTCGGTGACATTGGGCTATTTTCAGATCAGAATGAATTCACAAAGGGAAGGAAAAAGATGGACGAAATCGAAGGTGGCATTCTATCGGCGATTCCCGCCGCGGCGTTGACGCTCAACCTGACGCGCGCGGCGATCCGCATGGAGCATTCGCAAACCTGGCGGATCGACAAATCCAATCCGGTCGACGATCTCGTCATTTGCCTTGAGGGCCGCGGTCATTATCTGATCGACGGCGAACCACGTGTGATGGAGCGGGGCGACGCCATGCTGATCAGCGGCGGCCAACACTTCATCGGCTGGAATGAAGGGCGCGAAACCTATATCGGCGTGGCGCAGCACTTTACGCTCGACATCTATGGTCGTCACAATCTCATCGAGCAGATGCAACTGAGGCCCAACCTGCATCTGAGCCGCTGGCCGTTTCTGGAACCGATTGCCCGTCACTATCGTCAGAGCGCGCCCCCTTCCTCGGTATCGCTCGGCCAGCACCATCTTTTCATGGTCCTTCTCATCGCCTTCATCGAGGATGCGTTTCTCGGGTGGCGCGACCACGCGACCTACCAGCCGGAGGGCGCGGATGCGATTGACCTTGCGGTGATGAAGGCAGCAACGATGATCTCGGCCAATCCGCTTGAAACCGACATCGCCATGAGGGCGGTCGATGCCGCACCCTACAACTACGATTATTTTCTGCGCGAATTCCAGAAGCGCGTCGGCCGCACGCCACGCAAATACCAGGAGCTCAAGCGAATGGAGCGCGCGATGCATTTTCTGGAAGGAGGGCTTTCGGTTGCGGCTGCGGCTGCGGAGGTCGGCTATGCAGACCCCTATTACTTCTCGCGCATGTTCAAGCGCACACTTGGGCTCAGCCCCCGCGACCACCTGAACAAGGTTCATCAGAGCCGGCATGGCGACTTGATGCAACTCGACGAACCGGAGCAGGAAATACGCCTTGCAACCGCCCGCACGATCGAGAAGCGATAAACGGACGATCGAAATTATGAAGCTAGCGGGCCAGGACCCCTTAGATCCATCGGAGTCAGCCTAGTTCACGGCCACGCTGCGTCTAAAGCGCCGCTTTGCAAACGCGGTACGCGTGCTGGAAGACTGCGCTCGTTCGTTTCACGATTGGAGCATCTTGAATTCGACGAGGGCATCACGATTGATCTCGATCCCGAGACCTGGACCATCTGGAATAGTGACGACGCCATTGACCGCCTCCAGTGGTGTCTTAAGCACCGCCTGCCGGAATGGATTCTCCGTTCGGTCGAATTCCAGGATCGGCTCGATCGGATTGGCGCGGACCGGATCGGGCACCATCGTTGCCATGAATTGCAGTGCCGCGGCGATCTGCACGCCTGTCCCCCAGACATGTGGCACGACGCGGATACCATGAAGTGTCGCCAGGCTTGCGATCTTTTGCGCTTCGGAAAAGCCGCCGCAGCCGCAGAGATCGGGCTGGAGAATGTCGACCGCACGGGCCTCCAGCGCCTGCCACATGCCGAACCTTGTATGCCAGGTCTCGCCACCCGCAACGGGGATCGGCTGACATGTGCGAACCTCCTGGTAGGCCGACAGCTGTTCGGGCACCACCGGCTCCTCGAACCAGTCGATATCATACTCCGCTGCTGCTTTGCCGAGCCGGATCGCTTCGGTGACGGTGTAACCGTGATTGGCGTCGATCATCAGGCGCATTTCGGAGCCTATCGCCTCGCGAACAGCGCGGATGACGCGCAGATCCTCGTCGACGCCGAAACCAATTTTAATCTTGCAGGCGTGGAACCCCTGTGTGCGGCGCTCCGCCATTTCGTTGGCGTTGTCGGCAACCCGATCGACGCCGTCACGCTTGAAGCTACCCGTGGCATAGGCGCGCACGCTTTGCCGCCAGCGTCCACCAAGCAGCATGGAGATCGAGGCGCCGTAGTGCTTGCCTTTGATGTCCCACAACGCGATGTCGATGCCCGACAGTGCGGTGACGGTGAGACCACGCTGTCCCTGATCGCGCAGTGCATTGTAGAGCACGGCCCAGATTTTCTCGGTTGAGCGCGGGTCCTGACCGATAAGCCAGGGCGAAAAGGCTGCGACCACCGCCGCGTTGGGTTTTGCCGGACCGAGACATTCGCCCCAGCCGATCGTTCCATCATCGCATTCTATCTCCACCAGGACATGAGCACGGCGGTCAAAGCGCATCGAGGCGCTTTCGAACGGCGTGTCGAGCCGGTGTTCCAAGAGATGCGTGCGAACGGCGGTGATCTTCATGCATTCCTCCGGAAGTCGCGGTATCAGACCTTGCGTTTCTGCCCGCCGATGAGCTTGTCGAGCATGCCCAGTTCCTCATCCGTCAGGTCCACCAGCGGCGCGCGCACCGGTCCCGCGTCGAAGCCCTGTAGCCGCACGCCGGCCTTGATCGCCGAGACGGCGTAGCCCTTCACCCGGTTGCGGATCGCCATGAACGGATAGAAGAAATCCACCAGGATGCGCTCGCAAGTAGAGCGGTCGCCGGCGCGCAGTGCCACGTAGAACTCGTTGGCAAGGCCCGGTACGAAGTTGAACACGGCGGATGAATAGGTGGTGACGCCGGCGCCGAGATAGGCTTCGGCAAAAAGCTCGGCCGTGGGCATGCCGCCGAGATACATCAGGCGATCGCCCATCTTTGCGGTAACCTGGCGCAGAAGCCCGATGTCACCCGTGCCGTCCTTGAAGCCGATCAGGTTCGGGCATTCGTCGCACAGCCGGGCAAGCGTATCGGCCTGCAGCACCGAATTGTCACGGTTATAGACCATGACGCCGATACCGACCGACTGGCAGACTTTCTTAATGTGGGCATAGAGCCCTTCCTGAGGCGCATCGATAAGATAGTGCGGCAGTAGCAGGATGCCGTCGGCCCCAACCTTCTCGACCGATCGGGCGATATCGACAGCGATTTCGGTGCCGTAGCCACAACCCGACACGATGGCGGTTTCGCCTGCAGCCTCCTTGGCGGATGCGACGATGCCTGGGATTTCATCTGGCCGCAACGAGAAGAACTCCCCCGTGCCACCGGCTGCGAAAAGCACCGGGGCCTTGTAACCCGCGAGCCACTCGACATGCGCCTTGTAGCTTTCTGGCGCAAAGCGGCCTTGCGCATCGAAATGCGTGACCGGGAAGGAAAGAAGGCCGGAGCCAAGAGCAACCTTGATTTGTTCGGGGGTCATTTCAGTATTCCTCTGTGCATTTAACTGACCGTAGCCATAGCTAGACATCATACATATGTCAATAAGTCATCATACAAGTTAAATGACAAATTGCCACGAGCCGTCGATTAACGCGCCAACCAGCCGCCGTCGACATTGAGGACCGCACCGTGGACGTAATTCGCCGCTGGCGAGGAGAGGAAGACCACCGCCCCTGCGATGTCCTCGGGGCGACCCCAACGATTGGCAGGGATGCGATCGAGGATTGCCTTGTTGCGCGCGGCATCGGCGCGTAGCGCCTCGGTATTGTTGGTCTCGATGTAGCCGGGGGCAACTGCGTTGACATTGATGCCCTTCGCCGCCCATTCGTTGGCAAGCAATTTGGTGAGACCGGCGACGCCGTGTTTTGCGGCCGTGTAGGAGGGAACGCGGATACCGCCCTGGAAGGAAAGAAGCGAAGCGATATTGACCACGTTTCCAGACCGCTCCTTGGCCAACAACTCCTTTGCGAACGCCTGGGTCGTGAAAAACAATGCCTTCAGGTTCACATCGACGACCGCGTCCCAGTCCTCCTCGGTGAAATCCACCGCATCCGCCCGTCGGATGATGCCGGCGTTGTTGACGAGGATATCGATGTCCCGGCCGACAAATATGTCTCGTGCCGCCATGGGATCCTTGAAGTCGAGCTGCATGCCACTCGCCTTGCCGCCGGCCCTGCCGATCAAATCCAGAGTTTCGTCGGGCGAGCGGCGGGCCGCGCAGATCACCTCGGCGCCTGCGGCAGCAAGTCCTGCCGCAATCGCTTGACCAAGTCCGGTATTCGATCCCGTGACAAGAGCTTTACGCCCTTGAAGTGAAAAGGAATTTATCATTTCAGATCCTCCGGTTGGATGAAGTCCATGTCGGTGTAGTCGACGTTGTCGCCAGCCATGGCCCAGATGAATGTGTAGGAGCCGATGCCCGCGCCGGAGTGGATGGACCAGGGTGGGGAAAGCGCGCCTTGCTCATTCGAGATGAACAGGTGGCGGGTCTCCTGGGGCTCGCCCATCAGGTGAAGCACCCGGGATTTTTCATCCATACCAAAATAGAGATAGGCCTCCATGCGACGGTCATGGATATGCGAAGGGATGGTGTTCCAGACGGAACCGTCCTCCAACGTGGTATAGCCGAGCACCAGTTGGCAGCTTTCCATCACGAGCGGATGGATGAACTGATTGATGGTGCGCTTGTTGGAGGTTTCCGATGCGCCCATCTTCACTTCCTTGCTTTCGGCGGCCGTGATGAGGCGCGCCGGCAGGCTGCGATGGGCCGGGCAGGACGTGATATAGAACCGGCCCTTGCCAGCAAAGGTGACCGCCCCCGATCCGGCACCGAGATAAAGCACATCGCCCCGGTTCAAGGTATAGGTCTGCCCGCCGGCGGCAACAGTACCGGTCTCGCCAATGTTGACGATGCCCATTTCACGGCGATCGAGAAACAGCGGGGTCTTCGTTTCCTCCACCTTGTCAAGCGTCAGGGGCGCATCACCCGGCACCGCTCCACCGATCACGAAACGATCGTAGTGGGTGTAGACCAGTCGGATCTCTCCGGCCCTGAACATATCCTGGGCCAAGAAATGCTTCCGAAGTCCGGATGTATCGAGTGTTTTGGCGTATTCCGGGTTGACCGCCTGCCTTGTTTCAACAGTCAGCATAAATTCCTCCTTCAAGTTGTCGACAACATATAATATGTGTTACCGTTATTGTATGATATGTCATCGGAGGTCAAGGTGCCCGCAGGAATGACGCGAGACCGAATGTGGTTTCGAGTGAAACGATGGCAGCTTTTTCGGGCACGAAGACCGCTAGAAGGTTGAGGCTCTGCCGGTTCACGCCATTGGCAGGTCGAAATGGCTGCGGTGCCGTGCCTGGCAATGCGGCAATGCGCAAAGGAATACCCCAAATGAGACGCCTTTTGATCACCGGCGCGGCGGGCCAGCTGGGCCGGGTCATGCGCAAACGGCTTGCGCCTCTCGCCGATACAATTCGCCTTGCGGATCTTGCTCGGCTTGACCCGCCCGAGCGCGATGAGGAGTGCATGTCCTGCGATCTTTCTGACGCAGCAGCAGTCCATGAGATGGTCGCCGGCTGCGACGGCATCGTCCACCTTGGCGGCGTTTCCGTCGAACGGCCCTTCGACCAGATCCTTGCCGGCAATATTGTCGGCCTTTACAATCTTTATGAAGCTGCACGCTCTCACGGTCAGCCCCGCATCGTCTTTGCGAGTTCCAACCACACGATCGGCTACTATCCGCAGACCGAGCGGCTCGGGCCAGACGCCCCATACCGCCCGGACGGACTCTATGGGGTCTCCAAATGCTTCGGCGAGGCCCTCGCTCGCCTGTACTTCGACAAATTTGGCCAAGAAACCGCCCTGGTACGCATCGGCTCCTGTACGCTCGAGCCAACGAACTATCGAATGCTGTCGACCTTTCTCTCTCACGACGATTTCGCTTCGATGATCGAGGCAATTTTCCGCGTGTCGACCCTTGGCTGCCCGGTCATCTGGGGCAGCTCGGCCAACGACGCCGGCTGGTGGGACAACTCGCATCTTGGCTGGCTGGGCTGGAAGCCCAAAGACAATGCCGAGGCCCATCGCACCCACATTGAGGCCCTCACCCCGAGACCCGACCCCAGCGACCCGACGTCCCGCTTCCAGGGCGGCGACTTCGTAAACAATCCGATATTCAAGGAGTAAGAAATGACCTATGAGCCACATGGCAAACACCTGATCGCCGGCGAATGGCGCGCAGCACAGATCAAATTCCGCAGCGAGCCCGCCCACGGCGATGCCTTTGACTTTTCCGTCGGCACCGTCGAACTGGTGAACACGGCGGCCGAATCCGCCGAGGAAGCCTTCTGGTCCTACGGTTATTCGTCCCGCGAGACGCGCGCTGCCTTCCTCGACACAATTGCCGACGAAATCGAGGTCCGTGGCGCCAAGATCACTGAGATCGGCGCCTCGGAAACCGGCTTGCCCGCAGCCCGCCTTGAAGGCGAGCGCGGCCGCACCACGGGTCAGCTGCGCCTCTTCGCTTCCCACATCCGCAAGGGCGAACATCTGGACAGGCGCCATGACGAGGCGCTGCCGAACCGCACCCCCCTGCCCCGACCGGATATTCGTTTGATGCAGCGCCCAATCGGCCCGGTCGCCGTGTTCGGCGCTTCCAACTTCCCGCTTGCCTTCTCGACGATGGGCGGCGACACCGCCTCAGCGCTTGCCGCCGGGTGTCCGGTCATCGTCAAGGGTCACTCCGCCCATCCCGGCACAAGTGAGATCGTGGCGGAAGCCGCCGATGCCGCCATCAGGAGACTTGGCCTCCACCCGGGCGTCTTCTCTTTGATCCAAGGCGGTCGTCGCGATGTCGGCACCGCACTCGTCACGCATCCGCTCGTCAAAGCGGTCGGCTTTACCGGTTCGCTCGCCGGCGGTCGCGCTCTCTTCGATCTCTGCGTCTCACGTCCCGAACCCATTCCCTTCTTCGGCGAACTGGGCTCGGTGAACCCGATGTTCATCCTGCCGGAAGCGCTGAAAGCCCGCGGCGCGGAAATCGCAAAAGGGTGGGCGAGTTCGCTGACGATCGGCGCCGGGCAATTCTGCACCAATCCGGGCATCGCCATTATCCTTTCCGATCAGGTCGACACGTTCGCCGAAGCGACCCGTTCCGCGCTCTCAGGGGTTGGTCCGCAGGTGATGCTGAATGACGGCATGGCCAAAGCCTATCGCGAGGGAAGCATGCGCATCGCTGCCGGTGCCGGTGTGCGCGCGGTCTTGACCACCACCTGCGACCAGCGCGACGCCACACCCTTCCTCTTCCGCGTTTCCGCCGAGGACTGGCTCTCCAACCATCTACTTTCCGAAGAAGTGTTTGGTCCGCTCGGCCTTATTGTGACGGTCGAGACTATCGAGGAGATGATTGCCGTAGCAAAGAGCTTCAATGGCCAGCTTACCGCCACGTTGCATCTTGATGCGGGCGACACGCAAGTTGCACGCAGCCTGTTGGCGATCCTGGAGCGCAAGGCGGGGCGTGTTCTGGCAAATGGTTACCCGACCGGGGTCGAAGTCTGCGATGCCATGGTCCACGGCGGCCCCTATCCGGCATCCACAAACTTCGGCGCAACGTCCGTTGGAACCCTTTCCATCCGAAGGTTCCTCAGGCCCGTCTGCTACCAGAACCTGCCTGAGGAGCTGCAGCCGGACGACCTCAAATCGATCTAGGCACGGATTGCGCCGTTGTGGGGCAATGGCGTATCCACAATCAACGGCGGATTCCCGCCTTATTCACCGAATGGCGGCACGCATGACGAAAGTGACCACCCACGAACCGGCTCCGCTGCCAACCACGACGCTGGTGGTCAAGGTTGCAGACGCGCTTCGCGCACGAATGTCCAAGGGTCATCACAAGCCGGGTGATCGGCTGCCCTCCGAGGCCCAACTGACGCAGGAATTCGGCGTCAGCCGCACGGTCGTGCGCGAAGCAATTGCAGCACTTCGTTCCGACGGACTGGTGGAGCCACGCCAAGGAGCGGGCGTCTTTGTTCTCGATCCAACGCTTGCCACCCGCCGTCCGTTTCAAAACGTCGATCTGGCGCGCGTATCTTCGCTGATCGAGATGCTCGAACTTCGCACCGCCGTAGAAGGAGATGCTGCAGCCCTTGCCGCGCTTCGCCGCTCGCCCGGACAGGAGGAAAAGATCATCGAGGCCCTCGATGCTTTCCGCACGAGTTCCGCGGAGGGCCGACCGAGCGCAGAGACCGATTTTGCCTTCCACCTCGCGATTGCTCAGGCCACCAACAACCCGCGCTTCGCAGAATTCCTGCAGATGCTCGGTCCAACGCTTATTCCGCGCCGGGCGGTGACCGAGAACGGCGTGGAGACGACGCTGCCCTTGGCCGATATCGAGCGGCTCGTGGACGAACATGAAGCGATCCTCGTCGCCATTCAAAATGGCGACGAAACACTGGCTCGCTCAGCCATGCGCGCTCACCTGAAGAACAGTCAGGCGCGGTACCGCGCCATGCTACGAGTGCTTCGCTGAGGTACAGGTTTAGACAGCCTGCCCTTGCATTCGGACAGATAACCGATAACATGCCAGACAGGTTCAATGCAGGTGAAGCAGCAATGGAAGCCCAAAACAATCACGCGAGAGGCACGTCGCTGGCGGCAAAGATCAGCGCCGATCTGCGTCGCGACCTGACCGAAGGCGTCTTCCAGCCCGGCGACCGGCTTCCGAGCGAAAGTGCGCTCACACGCGAATATTCCGTGAGCCGCACCGTAGTGCGCGAAGCAATTGCAATCCTTCGCGCCGACGGCCTGGTGGAAGCGCGCAAGGGCGCCGGCATCTTCGCGCTGCAGACGCTCGAAGACAAGAAACAACCATTCAAGGACCTGACCACCGAGCGAATTTCCTCGGTCATAGAGCTTTTGGAGCTTAGGACAGTCTTTGAGGTGGAGTCCGCCGGGCTTGCGGCCTCGCGCCGTTCTGCTGCACAGATCGAGGCGATCCTCGAGGCCCATCACCACGTTGGCGAATGCCTCGCCACCGGGAGCCCCACCCGTGACGCCGATTTCGAACTGCATCTCGCCATCGCGGAGGCTACGCAGAACCGTCGCTTTCCCGAATTCCTGCAGCTCATCCGGTCCGGCATCATTCCTCGAGGCGAACTGCAAGGCTCCGCTCCCGGCTCGCGCCCGAAGGACTATAACCTTCACCTTCAGGAAGAGCACGGCCTGATCGTGGATGCCATTATCGAAGGCAATAGCGACACTGCGCGCGAGCGCATGCGCGCCCATCTTCGCGGCAGCCTGGATCGCTACAAGGTATTGCTGCGCTCGCGCACACTGGCCCCCGAAGAGGTCAACCTGTCTTAGCTTGTCATACAGCCTGCAATGCATGTATGTTGGAGATGTCGTACATCATCAACGAGGCATCCATGACCCTTCCCACCTATCCCGCGATCTCGACCGATACTGGCGTTACCCGGCAAGTTCTTTCGCACTCACCGGAGATCATGGTCGTATCTTTCCGCTTCGAAAGCGGCGCTAGCGGCCGACTACATAGCCATCCGCACGTTCAATCCACCTACGTCTCGCGTGGCCGTTTCCGCTTTTTCCGTGACGGCGAAGCCCATGAATTGAAGGCCGGCGATAGTCTCGTCATCCCCTCAAACACTGAGCATGGGTGCCAATGCCTGGAGACCGGCGAACTTATTGACTGCTTCACACCCCGCCGAGACGACTTCCTGTGAGCAGATTAGCTTGACAGTACCCATAACCTGTGACAGATTTCCTTAAGTTGTCATACAGGACGGGAGCCTGTACCGCCTCACCTTCCGGCGGATGACAAACGGAGGATTCATGTCTTTACGTCGCATACGCTTCTACGGAGCGGCCGGGCAGATCGGGACCATTGCGGTCACGCTTCTCGGCCTGCTTCTCCTGACTTTTTTCATTGGCCGGCTCATGCCCGCTGATCCGGTGCGGGCCATAGTCGGAGAAGATGCGACCCGCGAGACCTATGAACAGGTCTACAACGCGCTCGGCCTGGACCGTCCTCTTTGGGAACAGTTCATATATTACCTAGGCGATGTCTTCACCGGCAATTTCGGTACCTCTATTCGCACCGGTCAGCCGGTCATACAGGACATCCTTCATGTCATGCCGGCGACGATCGAACTGGCCACTTTCGCAATCCTTATTGGAGCAGGCCTGGGTGTGCCGCTTGGCGTCTTTGCCGCCGTCAACAAGGATCGTTGGCCGGATCATGTGGTGCGTGTCTTCAGCCTTTTCGGCCATTCGATGCCGATCTTCTGGACAGGTATGATTGCGCTCATCGTCTTTTACGCCCATCTCGGGCTGGTCGGCGGCAGCGGGCGGATGGACCAGTTCTACATCGGTCTCGTCGAAGAGCGTACCGGCTTTCTCTTGATCGACAGCCTGATCGCCGGCGAGATGGACGTCTTCTGGTCCGCGGTGAACCACATCATCCTGCCAGCGGCGCTACTTGGCTATTCCTCCTCCGCCTACATCACCCGCATGACCCGCAGTTTCATGCTCGATCAACTCGGGCAGGAATATGTGACGACCGCGAGAGTGAAGGGGCTTTCGCGCAATCAGACGATCTGGCAGCACGCCTTCGTCAATATCCGGGTTCAGCTCGTCACCATCATCGCGCTCGCCTACGGTTCACTGCTCGAAGGAGCGGTCCTTATCGAGACCGTCTTTGCCTGGCCGGGCTTTGGTCAGTATCTCACCAACAATCTCATCACCGGCGACATGAATGCCGTCATGACCTGCGTATTGATCGTCGGCGTCATCTTCATCGGGCTCAATCTACTGTCCGACGTTCTCTACCGCATCTTCGATCCAAGGACACGCTGATGTCTACCCGCACCGAACCTACGTTCCGCCTGCCGGCTCCGTTGCACGCATTGAAGAACATCGTGCTGTTCCTTTTGAAAAGCCCGACCTCGACATTCGGCCTCGCCGTCCTGGTGCTGCTCATTCTGGTAGCTGCCTTTGCACCTTTGATCGCCACGCACGACCCCTATGTGCAGGATCTTGCCAAAACGCTGCAGCCGCCGGGCAACGGGCATGTCTTCGGTACCGACGAGCTTGGCCGCGACATTTTCAGCCGCCTTGTCTGGGGTGCCCGCATCACGCTGACAATCATCTTCCTCGTGTCGATCGTCGTCGGCCCCATCGGCCTCATCATCGGTACGACCGCCGGCTATCTCGGTGGCAAGATCGATACGGTGATGATGCGCATCACCGACATTTTCCTGTCGTTTCCGAGCCTCATTCTCTCGCTCGCCTTCGTCGCGGCGCTAGGCCCAAGCCTCAACAACGCCATTGTCGCCATCGCGCTGACCTCCTGGCCACCGATCGCTCGGCTTGCCCGCGCCGAGGCAATGACCTTCCGCAAGGCAGATTACATTTCTGCCGCAAGACTTCAGGGGGCATCGCCGGCGCGCATCATCTTCAAGTCGATCATGCCCATGTGCCTGCCTTCGGTCCTCATCCGCCTGACCCTCAACATGGCGACCGTCATCCTCACGGCTGCCGGCCTCGGTTTCCTCGGCCTCGGCGCCCAGCCGCCGCTGCCCGAATGGGGCGCGATGATCGCAACCGGCCGCCGGTACATGCTGGACAGTTGGTGGCTCGTCACCTTCCCGGGCATCTCGATCCTGTCTGTCAGCCTCGCATTCAACCTGCTCGGCGATGGATTGCGCGATGCGCTCGATCCCAAGCAGATAAATCGGAGGTAGCCCCGTGGAAAAATCCATACTCGAGGTCGAAAATCTCCGCATTCGCTATGGCGGCGCGCCGGCAGAGGCCGTGCGTGGGGTTTCCTTCACGCTTGGCCGGGAACGGTTGGGGATCGTCGGAGAATCCGGTTCAGGCAAGTCCACGGTTGGACGCGCTCTTTTGCGTCTTCTGCCCGGCGCGACAATCACGGCCGACACGTTGCGCTTTGGGAACCTCGACCTCCTGACGCTCTCCGAAAAAGAGATGCTGAAGGTTCGTGGCCGGCGGATGTCAATGATCCTCCAGGATCCCAAATTCTCGCTCAACCCGATCCGGCGTGTTGGCGACCAGGTGGCAGAGACCTATCTGCGCCACTTCAGATGCTCGAAGGCAGAGGCCCGTGACAAGGCGCTCACCATGCTGGAAGCCGTCAAGATTCGTGACCCGAAGCGGGTCTATGATCAATACCCGCATGAAATATCCGGCGGCATGGGTCAGCGTGTAATGATCGCGATGATGCTTTTGGCAGACCCAGATCTCGTCATCGCCGACGAACCCACCTCCGCGCTCGACGTTACCGTCCGGCTTCAAGTGTTGAATATCCTCGACGGCCTCGTGCGCGACCGCGGCATTGGCCTCATCATGATCAGTCACGACCTGAACCTTGTGCGCAATTTCTGCGACCGCGTTCTCATCATGTATGCCGGTCGCGTGGTTGAAACACTCGCCGCCCGCGACCTCGACAGGGCCGAACACCCCTATACTCGCGGCCTGTTGGCAGCCCAACCAAGGATCGGTGGCGGGCGTGCGCCTCTGGCCGTGCTCGACCGCCAACCCGAATGGCTGGAGGAGAAAGCCTGATGTCCGTTTCCGTCGAAACCCGCGATGTGTCCATCACCTTCGGCGCTGGACCAACCGCCACCAAAGTCTTGCCGAGTGTCAGTTTCTCGGTAAGCCCGGGCGAGTGCTTCGGCCTCGTCGGAGAAAGCGGCTCGGGCAAATCCACCGTGTTGCGCTGCATCTCCATGCTGACCGATATCTGGACGGGCGACATCCTCATCGGCGGCAAGCCTGTGCGCGAGATGCCGCTTATCGAGCGCTGCCGCACGCTGCAGATGGTGTTTCAGGATCCGTACGGCTCGCTGCATCCGCGCCAGTCGGTACGCACCGTGCTCAGCGAGCCACTCGTCATTCACAAGCTCGGCGATCGCGAGGATCGCATGCGCAAGGCCATTGCCGATGTCGGCCTGCCCGTTTCCTTCCTCGACCGCTTTCCACACCAGCTCTCCGGTGGCCAGCGGCAGCGGGTGGCGATTGCCCGCGCGCTCATCCTGGAGCCCTCTTTGTTGCTACTGGACGAACCCACGTCGGCGCTCGATGTCTCCGTCCAGGCGGAAATCCTGAACCTGCTGCAGCGCCTGCGCGAGGAGCGCGGTTTCACCTACATCATGGTCACGCACGATCTCGCGGTGGTCGACCACATGTGCGATCGTTTTGCTGTCATGCTCCACGGAGAGATCACCGAGGTGCTTCCACGCGATGCGATCCCCGGAAACGGAGCGACCCACCCCTATGCCCGAGAACTCATCGGCGCCTCACTCGAATACGAAAGCGCGCACTGAGCTCGACTAATTGAAGCTCGGGCACTCCGTCTGAAATTGCCCTCGACGTGCCAGCTCCCCGGTCACGCGAAAGTGGCATAAGCAAGCCCAGAGCGCTGCCGATCGGCAGCAGCCCAATTCTTCACATGACAACCCACAACGGCCCGTGGCTTAGCGCAAGCCGTGGGCAACACAGGCCGACGGGATGAGATGCCAGCGCGTGAAGCTCCGTGGCATCCACGCGCCACAAGCAGTCACGGCAGCAGGCCCTGGTCAAAATCAAACGTCAGGACACTCACCGAGCATGGAATGGCGGGTTGTTCGCCATCACTCCTTCGTTGGTTCCCAGAGCTCGATCGGATTGCCCTCGGGATCGTGGATCCGGGCAAAGCGACCGACTTCCGAGTTCCACTCGGCTCGCGTTTCCACCGCGATCCCGCTCGCCGTGAGGTTTGAAATGAGCCCTTCCAGATCATCTACCCTGAAATTGATCATCCATTGTTGTTCTCTTCGTCCCAAATAGTCGGTGTTCTCAGAGAAGGGCCCAAAAATTGTCATTCCTGCCTCTTGCTGCCACACGGACTTGTGCAGGTCATCAACACCAAGATGCCTCTCATACCATTCGGCCAGCCCAGCCGGGTCCGCTGCCCTGAAGAACACACCGCCTATTCCAACGACCTTTGGCATGAGCCCCCCTTGGCTTGAGGGAGGACAATGCCGGCGAAGGGGCTCACATGCAACCTAAAGGTCAAGCTCGACGTGACGTCCGCAAGGTTGCAGAACATCGGTTACCTTTTAGTACTGCTGAGTCTGGAACATCGCCTCGGATGGAAAAGCGTGTCCTGGCGTCATTGCTTGCCGATGGATGTCGGGCGGCTCCCGACAGGTAAAAAGGGCGCCCCATCGGGCCACTCCGGCCCGTGGGAAAACCACTTGCATGGGGGAGATGCTTGTCCGTCGAGCAACGCCACACCTCTGGAGCCATTATGGGGCCAAACCTCATTGAAACGCGAGAAAGGCGCGTGCCAGCACGCGCCTTTTGGTTTTGGAGAATGAGACGGGTGGTGTTATCAGCGCTCCTTGGTCACGCCCTCGAAACGTGAAAGCCATGGGCTTACGATCATACCCTTGACGTCGCTGCGATAGGCGGCCGTGTCGACAACTTCGGAGAAGGGCTGGATCGACATCACCGCCTCATCCATGTAGGCCTGCACGCCTTCATAGAGCTTGGCCTGCTTGGCGGGATCGCGCTCGACAAGTGCTTCCTCGATCAGCTTGTTCAGCTTCTCGTCGTAGAAGCTGGTGCGCCAGCTCTGGTAGTTGGTCAGCTTCGCCTCGTCGGAATTGTCGGGATTGTAGGCGATGGAGCGCAGGTTGTTGTCCGGATGCGGCTGCTGACCACCGCCGCCGCGGCCGACCAGCAATTCGAAGTTTCTCTCCCGCATTGCGCCGTAAATCTGGTCACCCGAACCGCTGATGAGCTCCGCCTGGATGCCGGCCTGGCCGAGCGTGTTCTGGATCGCCGTCGCCGCCTTCATGAACGGATCTTCGGACAGGACCCGCAGCGTGGTGCTGAAACCGTTCGGATAGCCGGCTTCGGCGAGCAACGCCTTTGCCTTTTCCACGTCCAACTTGTAGCCCTCGTCCGGAAGGGCGCCGAGCACGCCGGACGACAACGGACGCTGATGCAGCTTGCCGTAATAGGGCATGACCGCCTTGTCGAGGCCTTCATAGTCGATGAGGTAGCGCAGCGCCTCGCGGACCTTCTTGTTGGCAAAACGCTCATCCTTCATCGAAACGCTGAGGTAGTAGAAACCTGAACCCGGCGTCGATTCGATGACAATCGCCTTGTCGGCCTCCAGCGATTTGAGGTCCGGTGCCTGCAGAGAATAGGCGACGTCTATGTCGCCTTTTTCCAACAGCAGCCGCTGCGACTGGGATTCCGGCAAGTGGCGCATCAACACGCGCTTCATCGCGGCCTTTTCACCCCAATAGTCATCGTTGCGTGTGAGAATGATGTATTCGTTCGACTTCCACTGCGTCAGTGTAAAGGGACCGGAACCAGCGGAATTCAGCGTCAGCCAACCAGCACCGAGGTCGCCGTCCTTCTCGTTCTCGAGCGCGACCTTGCTGTCCAGAATGGAGCCAGGGCCATTCTGCGCAAGGATCATCAGCAACAGGTTCGGGTCGTCGGGCTTCTGAAGATGGATCACGAAGGTGTGGTCGTCTTCAGCGACAAGCGCCTTGTCGGCATTCTCAAGCGTGAAGCCACGCGACTTGAGGAAAGACGACTGCGCCAGGTTGCGGGCAAGCAGCCGCTTCAGGCTCCAGGCGACGTCGCCAGCCGTGACAGGATTGCCCGAAGCAAATTTTGCATCGCCGCGCAGGTGGAAGCGGATCGACTTGCGATCCTCGGCGATCTCCCAGCGTTCGGCGAGGCGAGGCTGAACGCTACGGTCTTGCGGCGAAAGGACGACCAAAGTGTCATAGATGTTGTTGAGCACCTGTACGGTCTCGCGGCCGGTAATGGCAGCGGGATCCAGCGTCAGGATGTTGCTCATGGTCGTGGCGACGACCAATTGGTCGGCCGGTGTTTCGGCCCACGCGCCAATCGGCGCGGTGGTGGCGAGCAGCACGCCGAAGGCGGCCTTTGCAAAAAAGTGTCTCATGCTTCCTCCTTTTGCGGCCGTCCATGCGGATTTCGGCCTACCAGTTTCACGATCCACCCGCCTGCTCCTCCGCAGGTGTTGGGACGGATCAGCCAAGAATTGCGCCGACGGGCGCGGCGAGCGCCCGGCCAATGGCTGCGGTCGCCGCGGCTTCCAGATGCACACCATCGACCTGTGATCCACGGGCAACCGCGCCGGCATCGAAGAACGCGTGCCCGAGTTCGCAGGCGAGTTTGTGGTAAAGCGGGGCAAGCCGCTCGGATTCTGCTACGCTTCTGCCAGCCGCCGGGTGTCCATCTGGACCGGGCGAACAGGGTGGTGGCGCAACGATCAGAAGCTTCGGTTTCGCGCCACTCGGCTTGTACGGAAATGTGTCCACGATCTGCGCCAGGCGGCGCATGCCGGAAACCGCACCCTCCGCACGACCTCCGTGCACCGGCTTGATATCATTGGTCCCAAGCATGATGATCACGAGGTCGAGCGGCATATGGCTGGCAAGCGCCACTTCCAACGCCTTGGCGCCATTGCGGCAAGCGGGCCCGGCATGATCGTCATAGCAGGTGGTGCGGCCACCGAGCCCTTCCGATATGATCGCCGCCGCGTCACCAAGTTCCCGGTCGAGAACCTCGGGCCAGCGGCCCTCGGGCGGATGACGCAGACCAGTTGCGGGGTCCGCCCCCCAGGTCAGGCTGTCGCCGAAGGCGAGAACTGTCTTCATTGCCCAATCACCTCACTGTCATCGCGCGCGGTTGTTGTCGATGAAGTCGAAATCGATATCCTCGCCGAGCCCGGGGCGATCAGGCACGTGGACGTAGCCGTCCCGGTCCATCGGGTCGGAAAGTGACTTCAAATAATCGTGGCCATCGTCATATTCGAGGAACGGGTGCAGCAGGCCGCGCTCGTACCAGCGGCAGTTCTTGCTGGCAGCGACCACATGCAGGTTCATGGCAGTGTTGCCGTGCACCTCGCATTCCATGCCGAAAGCTTCTGCGAGATGCATGGTCTTGAGCGCAGGGGTTATGCCGCCGACGTCGTTGACGCCGGTGCGAAGTATGTCGCAGGCACCGGCCTTGATCCACTCGGCGCGATGCCAATGCTTGCCCGCGGCACTTTCCGGCCCGACCACAGGAATGTCGAGATTGTCGGCAAGCCACTTGTAGGAAGACAGCGACTGCTCGTCCATCGGCTCCTCGATCCAGTCGAAGCCGAGCTTTTCCAAGCCCCGCCCAAGTTCGAGCGCGTCCGTACGGGAATACCAGTGGAAGGCGTCGATCATCAGACGGATATCCGGACCAACCGCTTCGCGCACCGCAGCACAGGCCTTGATATCCATCTTAACATCCGGCGCCCAACTGACCGGCGGCATCCAGGTGTGTAGCTTGATGCCCTTGTAGCCGCGCTTAACCAGCGTTTCGCCAAAACGGCCGTAATCGTCCGGCGTCGCCAGGCCGCCGTCCAGTTCATCGCCGCACATGATGGAGCCATAGGCCAGTACCTTGTCGCGATAAGCGCCAATCAACTTGTATACAGGTTGATTGAGCGTCCTGCCCGCAAGATCCCACAGCGCACAATCGACAGCCGCAAGCGTGCGATCGGTGAGTTGCGCGGCTGAGCCCCGCTGCCAGTGGGCGAGGTCCTGCCACAGCTTTTCTCGGTCACGATGGTCCTTGCCGATAAGAACCTTCTTCACGAACTTATCGATCAGGTGCGGACGAACAATTTCCGGCGCGGTGAAGGAGTGCCCTTCATGGCCGTCTTCAGTGCGAATGGTCAGAATTGCCTGCTCCACCTGATGCGGCGGGCCTGGATGCGCGTGGCCAGCACTGTCCGAATGGCGGCGCGTGGTCGTGCGGAAGACTCGCACATCGACGTCGGTGATGATCATTGTTCCTCCGGTATGCGAAAATGGCCGGCTCCCCGCACCATTCTGTATGACACATACTTAGACAGATCATCACATCTTTGTCAAATCTGTATGACAGCTTATTAAAACTGACGGACAGGTTCGCCCGATGCCGTACGGCCAGCGGCGAGAATACTGGCCCCCGGCGGCAAGTTCGCAACGAACGTTGGCCATTTGCGACGGGGCTCAAATGATCCGAGTTCAGATGCAGTTGCGAGCGTGTTCGACCGGTAGCCGTGGTAGAAGAGATATCTCAAAGAAAGCGGAAGAAGACCGAGACGTAATCGGTCGAGCGACCCAAAGGTTTTGCGATCACCAGCTGTTTTCGCAATTTACGCCGCTCATTGCCGGCAACCCCTGCTTCAAAGATCGCTCATGCTGCCGTTTCCAGCAGATCCATTTTGCGCGTTTGATACAGTCATCCCGACCGCGGAGAATTGCACTTGGCGAGCATGTGAAACAATACACCGAGCCCTGCCAGTTGCCTGGAATTTAATGCAACGGGAGCCAGAGGAAACCAAAGTCCCCGGTTCGTTAGGACCGGTCCACCCGACACCTCAACCAGAACTGCCGCCCCGCCCGGTAGAGCGAGGCAGAGCGACAACAAATTCGCAACGATAACAGCGCCACGCTGATATCGGTCGCGACCATCTGTCCACCGATGGAAGATGTCATGACGGAGACGCGACGTCCTCAACGCTGGAAAAACGCGGAAACAAAACCTTGTTTTCCAGATGCATATGCGTGACCAGATCCTCGGAAAACTTTTGAAGACCGACGTAAAGAGCCGTCCAGGATCGGCAGGCGCCGTCTGGAAGTGCAAACCCGTGGGTGATACGCTCGATGGTAGCTAGGCTTTGGCCTTCGCACGCATGATCGTCTCGCATTCTGCCTATCAAGTGCTCGATATCGGGATCCGGCTCGTGGCGCATCATCGGAAAGAGGGCGAGCTCCTCGCGGGCCATGTGAGGGATCAGTTGGTCTTGAAGGTCGACAAGCGCCTTCGCAAGGCCCAGCGGCGCGCTGCTATGAGTGGCGTGAACGTGCTCCACTTTCTGCGCAAGCGGGATCAGCCATTCGAGGTCGTTTCGGTGTGTCTGGTGATATCGCTCCAGAATATGAGCGATAAGCTCGTTGGTGCCGTCCGGCGCATCGCGCCTTGCAGCTTGCTCGAGTGCCCGAAGGCGGTCAAGCAGGTCGCTCGCCACAACTCCGGCATCGACCGCCGCATCCGCAAGCGAAACATCGCCATCGCAGCAAAAACCGATTCCATGCTGTCTGAAGAGTTCGGCTGCACCCGGAAGTTCGCATGCAATCGTCCCGACGGTGGCGTCCAAGTTCAAGTTCAATTCCGTCAATGTGCTCTCCTCAATGCCCGGAAGGTTATGTCAGGAGAGACGTTGCGGTAGTTCGGCCGATCGTTCTTTGTCGAAACGCAAGTTCAATGTGGCGAGGTCGCAAGCGTTGCCGTGTTCTTCTGCGCTTTGGCACGAAGGGTCTGCAAACAATCGATCGTGGCTGCTGCAAAGGTCTGCGCGCGTTGCCGCAGACCCTCGTCGCCCTCGCGCTCGGACAGGTCGAGATAACGCTCAAGCAGGAACTCGCAGAGCACCACCGCCGAAATCGTCCCACCCTCAGGCAGTGGCGCTAAACCTAACGGGGCGGCGAAGGGAACGTCGATCATCTGGCGCTCTCTTTGCCGGGCATCAGCTGAAAGGGACGACCATGACGCGGTGCCCTCTGCCCTTGCATCGCCTGCGTTCATTTCCAGCCAATCGGCAAGCTGCGCTTCAACCGCCGCCAGGTCGTCAGCAACGATTAATCGATGGCTTCGCAGATCGTGAAACGCTGTTCGCCTGGCTTTGCGCAGGATGCGGACATGGCCGAGTTCCTCCAGCGCCATGCGTTCTGCTGCCTGTCTGATTTCGGTGGAAGCCGCATCCGCCGCCACATAGCTCCAAAGCATGAACGCCTGCTCCTCGTTGCGCACGGCGACTGAAAAAGCCCTGTAGGCGTTGAGCAGTTCCGGGGCCACGATAAGCGCATCCCCATCGTCAAACATACCTGCATTGTCTGTCGCGGCGAAAATCCGTGCCGGACCTAAAGGTGGATTCGCCTCTTCAATCCAGGCGGAAACCATATAGAGATGTCCGCGCTCATCAACCGCAAGCCCTTCGAACAGATCCGCTAGATCGGCTCGATTTTCGCGGCGCATGCGTTTTGCGAGCATGACGTAGCCGTCGATGGCTTCGCGCTCAAGCCTGGCGGCAAGTTCAAGAAGTTCCCCAAGCGTTGCGACCAACGGCGGATCGATCCTGAGTGTCGGCATGACGGCTCCTTCGCTTGCGCTATGCGACTGTTTTACAGGAACAAACGCACCTCCGTTTGTTGCAGCGCAAAGAAGGTGATCGGACTTTCCGTAGGTTGCCGGTCAATTCGCCGGAAACAAAGATGCCCGCCAATCCGAGCAGCCAGTCTGTCGGGACGGAACGACAAGAAATGCGCAACAACAACAAAAACCGCCACGGTCTCCGCTTGCTCTGCATGATGCTCGCGACGCTCCTTGTTTTGCTTGGAGCACACGGCGCCTATGCCGCCGGCGGGCTCGATGCCTATCTTTCAAAGATAGTGCCCGACGAGCTCTTTGCGGGTGCAGATCGCTTCGGCGCCACTGTCGGCGAACCACCGATCGCGCCAGTGTTTCGGGGTACCGAACTGCTCGGCTATGCCTATCTCAACTCGGATTTCACCAGCGCTATAGGCTACTCCGGCAAGCCCATTCACATCGCCGTCGGCATCGATCCAAACGGCGTCGTCAAGGGGATCAAGCTTGTCGATCACAAGGAACCGATCGTCCTGATCGGCATTCCGGAACGCAAGGTCGTTGCCGCCTTGAACGCCATCATCGGCCGTGACCTGGGTCGCGTTGCGAGGGGACAGGAGCGACCGCCACAGGTCGATATCGTCAGCGGCGCGACTGTCACTGTTCTGGTCATGGGCGACAGTGTTGTTCGTTCGGCCGTTCGCCTGATCCGCAGCAATCGCCTTGGTACCAAGGCGAGCGTCGCCCAAGAGCCTGCGCCTCCCGTCCGCAAGCTCGATCCGGCAATGAACGAGACCGCCGACTGGCAGAGCCTGCTCGGCGACGGCTCGATCCGCAGCCTTAGAATGACGGTCGGCGAAGTGTCGGATGCATTTCGCCAGGCCAATCAAACGACAGCGGCGGAACGGCCGGAAACAGTAACGCCCAACGACCGCTTCATCGACCTTTACACAGCGCCCGTGAGCGTTCCGGCCATCGGCAAAAGCCTGCTCGGTGAGGAAGGCTACGGTCGCCTTGTCAAACGCCTTAAACCCGGTCAGAGCGCATTGCTCGTCGCGGGCGATGGAGCCTATTCCTTCAAGGGTTCGGGCTATGTGCGCGGCGGCATCTTCGATCGGATTGAATTGCTCCAGGACGGCCAGGGCATGCGGTTTCGCGACCGCGACCACACGCGCCTGACATCGCTTGCAGCGCAAGGTGCGCCTCATCTTCGCGAGATCGCCCTTTTTGTCGTGTCGCCCGACTTCGCCTTCGATGTCACGGCACCATGGGAGGTACAGCTTCTGGTGCAGCGAAGCGCCGGTGGGCGAGACAAGGCGACATTGCCTTTCAACCTCGGCTACGCCCTGCCACAGAAGTATCTGGTTGCCGACACGCACCCGCTCGAGGTCAGCCCTTCTGACGGCATAGCGCCAATTGTTGACGAGGAAGCAGACGGCCAACCACTGTGGGTCAGCATCTGGCAGATGAACCGTGTCTCGGTCGCCCTCACCGCAACGGCACTTGTGTTTCTGACTGCGATCTTCTTCTTCCAGGACTGGCTCGTCCGACGCCCCATTCTGTTTGCCTGGATCCGCCGCGGTTTCCTTGTCTATGCACTTGTCTGGCTCGGCTGGTACGCCAATGCGCAGCTTTCAGTGGTCAATGTGCTGACGTTCACAAACGCCTTGATCACCGGCTTCCGCTGGGAGTTCTTCCTGTCGGCACCCCTCATCTTTTTGCTGTGGGCCGCCGTGGCGGCAGGACTTCTATTTTGGGGGCGTGGTCCGTTTTGCGGCTGGCTGTGCCCCTTCGGCGCCCTTCAGGAACTGACCAACGACATCGCGAAGTGGCTCAAGGTACCGCAGATCAAGGTTCCTTGGGGCCTTCACGAGCGTCTCTGGCCGATCAAGTACATCGTCTTTCTCGGCCTTTTCGGTCTGTCCTTCTATTCACTGGCGCTCGCCGAAGTCTTTGCCGAAATCGAGCCATTCAAGACCGCGATCGTCCTTAAATTCGCCCGTGAATGGCCCTTCGTCGTCTTTGCACTGACGCTATTGGCGGCCGGTCTTTTTATTGAGCGCTTCTACTGCCGTTACCTTTGCCCGCTTGGGGCAGCCCTCGCCATTCCAGGACGCATCCGCATGTTCGAATGGCTGAAGCGTTGGCCCGAATGCGGCTCGCCCTGCCAGCGCTGTGCCAAGGAATGTCCGGTTCAGTCGATCCACCCTGAAGGGCAGATCAATGTCAACGAGTGCATCTACTGCATGCACTGCCAGGAACTCTACCAGGACGATACGCGCTGTCCGCACATGATCCAGGTCCGGCTCAAGAGAGAAAAGTTTCAGGCCCTTTCGACCCCCACATCGCGAGGCGAAGCGCCAAGCAGGACGGCTGTTACGCACAAGGGAAAACCGATCGTGCGCGACGAGTCGCCGCCAGCCACACCCATCTGAAATCCACACAAGGAGAAATCGAAATGGCAACAGAAGACAAAGCAGTGCGCCTCAATCGACGTCAGCTTCTCGGCACGACGGCCGCGGCGGCTGTCGCCGGGGCGGCAGGTGTTGGTGGGGCGCTTGCCCTGTCCGGCACAACCGCATCACCGGCATTCGCACAAGGCACAGGCGGCTTGCCCTTCGAGGTAAAGCCAGGCGAGCTCGATGAATACTATGTCTTCTTCTCCGGCGGACACAGCGGCGAACTGCGCATTCTCGGATTGCCATCCATGCGCGAACTGATGCGTATCCCGGTCTTCAATCGCGACAGCGCCACCGGCTGGGGCCAGACCAATGAAAGCCGCAAGGTGCTCACCGAAGGACTTTTGCCCGAAACGAAAGCATACCTGGACGACAAGGGCGGCATCTATCTCAATGGTGACCTGCATCATCCGCACCCCTCATTCACGGAGGGAACCTATGACGGGCGCTACCTGTTTGCCAACGACAAGGCAAATACCCGCGTCTGCCGCATTCGCCTCGACGTGATGCGCTGCGACAAGATCATCCAATTGCCGAACCAGCATACGGTTCACGGTCTGCGCGTACAGAAATATCCCAAGACGGGCTATGTCTTCTGCAACGGTGAGGACCGTGTACCAGTGCCGAACGACGGCTCTGTCCTCGACGATCACAAGCAGTATCACGCCATATTCACTGCCGTGGACGGCGAGACCATGAAGGTCGCCTGGCAGGTCATGATCGACGGCAATCTCGACAATGTCGATGCCGACTACCAGGGCAAATATGCCTTCGCCACCTGCTACAATTCCGAAGAGGGCGTCAATCTTGCGGAGATGATGGCCAAGGACCAGGATTGGGTGGTTGTCTTTGACCTCAAGCGGATCGAGGAGGCCGTCGCAAAGGGCGAATTCAAGGAGATGGGTGGCGTCCCCGTCCTCGATGGTCGCCACGGCTCACCCTATACGCGCTACATCCCCGTATCGAACGGACCGCATGGAATGAACACTGCGCCTGACGGTATTCATATCGTCGCCAACGGCAAGCTCTCGCCCACTGTTACGGTCATGGATGTGCGCAAGTTCGACGACCTTTTCGCCGACAAGATCAAGCCGAGGGACACCGTTGTTGCCGAGCCGGAGCTTGGTCTCGGGCCGCTGCACACGGCCTATGACGGCAAGGGCAATGCCTATACCACGCTGTTCATCGACAGCCAGATCTGCAAATGGAACATCGACGACGCCAAACGAGCCTTTGCCGGCGAAAAAGTAGACCCGATCCGCCAGAAGCTTGATGTCCAATACCAGCCCGGACACAACCACACGTCCATGGGACAGACAAAAGACGCCGATGGCAAATGGCTGATCTCGCTGAACAAGTTCTCCAAGGACCGCTATTTGAACGTCGGTCCGTTGAAGCCGGAAAACGATCAGCTGATCGACATTTCGGGCGACCAGATGGTTCTGGTGCACGATAATCCTACCTTCGCCGAGCCGCATGACGCGACGATCGTCCACAATTCCAAGATCAATCCGGTGAGCGTCTGGAGCCGGGACGATGTCTTCTTTGCCGATGCCGTGGCTCAGGCAAAGAAGGACGGTATCGATCTTTTGATTGATTCCGAAGTCATTCGGGATGGCGACAAGGTGCGTGTCTATATGACTTCGGCGGCACCGGCCTTTGGCCTCGAAAGCTTCACGGTCAAGCAGGGCGACGAAGTAACCGTCTACGTCACCAACATCGATGAGGTGGAGGACCTGACGCACGGCTTCTCGATCATCAACTATGGCATCAACATGGAAGTGGCGCCCCAGGCGACAGCCTCCGTTACTTTCCGCGCCGATAAGCCCGGCGTGTGGTGGTACTACTGCTCCTGGTTCTGCCATGCGATGCACATGGAAATGAAGGGCCGCATGCTCGTCGAGCCGAAGAAGGCCTGATGCACGCGCGCACTCTCATGCTCGGTGTTTCGATGGCGGCGCTCTGCGCCGCCATCGGCACCGCTTGCGCTGCGACGATCCGTGTCGACGCTGATGCCAGGCTGCAAGATGTCATCGAAGCCGCAACGCCCGGCGACACGCTCATATTGCCACCGGCGCGCTTTCTGGGGCCAGTTACGATCGACAGCGCGATCTCGCTGATCGGCGAGCCTGGCGCGACCATTCTCGGTAGTGGCAAGGGCAGCGTCGTCACCATCAACGCCGCTGACACGATCCTGCGCGGGCTTCGGATCGAGGGTTCGGGCAGCAACCTTGAAACCATGGACTCCGGTGTTTTCGTTGCCGCGACGGCAAAAGGTGCATCCGTTGAAGACAACGAGATCATCGGCAATCTCTATGGCATCTACCTGCATGGCGCCGCCGGATCCCTGGCGCGCGGCAATCGCATTGTCGGGACGAAGGACAGGCGCTTCAGCGAAACCGGCAACGGCGTCACGGTCTGGAACGCTCCCGGGGCACGTGTCATCGACAACACTATCAGCTTCGGACGCGATGGGATCGCGACCAACGCCAGCAAACGCAACGTGTTCAACGGGAACAGGTTTGAGAACCTGCGCTTTGCCATCCACTACATGTACACCAACGACAGCGAGATCAGCGGCAACATCTCCACCGGCAATTCTGTCGGCTACGCCATCATGTTTTCAAGCCGCCTGAAGATCATCGGAAATGTCTCGGACGGCGATCGCGATCACGGCCTGCTCCTCAACTACGCCAACAGCTCCAAGATCACCGGGAACGTCGTGCGCGGGCGGCTTCAGAATTCCGACCGGTGGCTGGCGAGCGGTGGCGCCAAGGAAAAACCCGAACACGGGCTGCCGGCCGCGCAAGACACGTTTGCCGAGGGGACGACCGTCCGATTGGGGCCGGAAAAATGCGTCTTCATCTACAACGCCAACAAGAACCGCTTCCGCGGCAATGTCTTTGAGGGTTGCTCGATCGGCATTCACTTCACGGCGGGTTCGGAGGGCAATGCCCTGTCCGACAATGCCTTCATCAACAATCGAAACCAGGTCAAATATGTCGGCGCCCGGTATCTCGACTGGTCCGAAAATGGCCGCGGCAATTACTGGAGCGACAATCCGGCCTTCGATCTCAACAGTGACGGGGTCGGCGACAATCCCTACCGGCCGAACGACTTGATCGACCGGGTACTTTGGACCGCACCGCAGGCCAAGGTTCTGATCACAAGCCCGGCCGTTCAAGTCATTCGCTTTGCCCAGTCGCGCTTTCCGGCGCTGTTGCCGGGCGGCGTAATCGACAGCCATCCCCTGATGATGCGCCCGGACGACGAGGACCAGCAACCATGACACCTACGGTGAGCGTCACCAATGCAGGCAAGAACTATGGCAAGACGGAGGCTCTTCGAGACGTCTCTTTTGAGCTGGGTGCCGGTGAAACTATCGCCCTTGTCGGCCATAACGGCGCCGGCAAGACGACCTTGATCAAACTGATGCTCGGCCTTATCCGACCGACGACGGGCCGGGTCAGCGTCCTTGGCGAAGACCCGGCCTCAGGCGATTTCGGCGTTCGCGCAAGACTTGGCTATCTGCCTGAGAGCGTGTCCTTTCACCTCGCCCTGACCGGTCGGGAAACGCTTGCCTTTTATGCCCGCCTGAAGCGCGCTGACACGACCACTGCGACCGAACTTTTCGATCGCGTCGGCCTTTCCAGGGCGGCAGTCGACCGGCCGGTGCGAACCTATTCGAAGGGGATGCGCCAGCGTCTCGGCTTGGCCCAGGCTCTGCTCGGCGACCCACATGTCCTGCTTCTCGACGAACCCACGAGCGGGCTTGACCCGGCGCTGAGGCACAATTTTTACGAACTCATCGAGGCCTTGCGCGCCAAGGGAACGACGATCCTGCTTTCGTCGCACGCGCTGACGGAACTCGAGGGACGTGCCGATCGCGTCATCATCGTCAACGGTGGCAACAAGATCGCAGACGGCACCCTCGATGATCTTCGCAAGCTTGCAAGGCTGCCAACCCGCATTCGCGTGACCACCAAGGCTGGAAAGTCGCTTGAGGAGGAAATCGCGGGCCAGGTCGTCAAACACCACGACGGCGATCTCGAAATAGAGGTCAGGCAGGAGGACAAGCTCGCCGTCCTGCACCGTTTGAGCGCCGCCGCATTGGGGATTGCAAACCTCGTCGTCCTGGAGCCGACCCTCGACGAACTCTACGCACACTTCCTTCAGGGTCAAAAGGATAGCCGATGAACAACATCATGATCATTGCGCGCAAGGAGATCCAGGAGGGCATGCGCAACCGCTGGGTCGTGGCGACGACCCTTCTGCTGGCGGCTCTGGCGCTTACCTTGTCGTTCCTCGGTAGTGTGCCGACGGGCAATGTCGGTGCCAGCCGGCTTGATATCGTCGTCGTCAGCCTCTCGAGCCTGACCATTTTTCTTGTTCCGCTCATCGCGCTCCTGCTCTCGCACGATGCGATCGTCGGCGAAACCGAGCGTGGCACGATGTTGTTGTTGCTCAGTTATCCCATCGGCCGCAGGCAGATTCTCATTGGGAAGTTTACAGGTCACCTGACGATCCTGCTGTTTGCAACGCTTTGCGGCTATGGCGCTGCCGCCGTTGCACTTGCAGTCGTCGATGGCAACATAGCGCGCTCAAGCTGGCTTGCTTTCGCCTCCATGATCGGCTCGTCCGTCCTGTTGGGCGCGGTCTTCATCGCGATCGGCTACCTCGCAAGCACCGTTGCCAGCGAACGCAGCACTGCTGGCGGCATCGCAATCGCGGTGTGGCTGTTTTTCGTTTTAATCTATGACATGGCCCTGCTCGGGGCGCTTGTGGCAGGGCAAGGCCAGGCACTGCCGGCGGGCCTGCTCGATACCTTGCTGCTGCTCAATCCGACCGACGCCTATCGACTGCTCAATCTGGGCTCGGGCGACGCAGCATCGCTGTCGGGGATGGGTGGCGTGGCCGAGCAATCGGCACTCGGCAAGACCGGGCTCATCCTGGCGCTGGTGTCATGGACATTTGCGCCGCTTGCGGTAGCCACTGCGATATTCTCAAGGAGAGAGCTATGAAAACGCGCAACCTCGTCGCCGTGGCGATGAGTGCCTTCGTGCTGGTTGGATGTGCCGCCGAAGAAGCAGACAGCCCGCCTCTTCCATATTCACTGACCGACGACGCCATGGGGCGCTATTGCGGCATGAACGTGCTCGAACATCCCGGCCCGAAGGGTCAGGTCATCCTCAAGCAGATACCCGAACCGATCTGGTTTTCGTCGGCCCGCGACACAGTCGCCTTCACCTTGCTGCCAGAAGAACCAAAGGAGATCGCGGCTATCTACGTCTCTGACATGGGCAAGGCGCCGACATGGGAGAAGCCCGGAGCGGACAACTGGATCGACGCCAAAAGCGCCTTTTATGTCGTCGGCAGCAGATTGCGTGGCGGCATGGGGGCAGCCGAGGCCGTTCCCTTCTCCTCAAGGCAAGCTGCGCTCAGCTTCACCGAAAGGCATGGCGGTCAAATCGTCGGCTTTGCCAACATTCCGCAAGACTATGTGCTGGGAGCAGATGGGGCATCGCCTGCGTTGACCTCATTTTCCGAACCGACGGAGGCTAGTCATGACTAGGATTATTGGGCGGCGGCGTGCAATCGCTATCATCGGGGCGACCATAGGCCTGCCTCTGCTGCCATTACCCGGCGCAGCCAGAGCGGCCCTGCGTCCGGTCACGTGGAGTGGCCAGGCGCTTGGGGCATCGGCAACACTGATCCTTAACCATGAAGACGAAGCAGTGGCACGCCGACTGCTGGACAGAGTGGTTGTCGAAATCGACCGTCTGGAGGCGATATTCAGCCTCTACCGCAGTGATTCAGCCCTTTCGGTCTTGAACAGGATGGGCGCGCTCGTCGCCCCGCCGGCGGAACTGGTACATCTTCTTGAAATCTGCGGGTCCTTTCACAAAATGACCGGCGGCGCATTCGATCCGACGGTTCAACCGCTCTGGACGCTCTATGCCGATCATTTCGCCAAACCGTCCTCCGATCAGCGCGGTCCGTCGGCACGCGCAATCCGACAGGCATTGGCTTACGTCGACCTCACCCGTGTCCGGTTCAATGGTGACCGGATCGCGTTTGCAATGCCTGACATGGCTCTGACCCTGAACGGCATAGCACAGGGCTACATTACCGATCGCATCGTCGATCTGCTTCGTCAAAACGGCGTGGCGAGCAGCCTGGTCCATATGGGGGAAAGCCGGACGATCGGGGCCCGCGCAGATGGCAGCCCATGGCAGGTTGGGCTGGCGGCAAGCGACGTGGACGCTGCCGCAGACATCGTTTTACCGCTCGTCGACAGGGCGGTCGCGACGTCGGGCATTGCAGGCTTCAGCTTTGATGAGGCGGGACGCCTGTCGCATATTCTCGATCCCCGCACCGGCCTGACGATGCAGTCTTATCGGCGCGTGAGCGTTGTCGCCGATGACGCGGTCACAGCGGATGCGTTGTCGACAGCCTTCAGCCTCATGGAGCCGCAAGAGATAAAGGCCCTGATCGATACCCGGACCGATCTTGGCGCGGATCTTTTGAGCCAGGCAGGCGCTCGGAGATGCTTTGGTCTCGGCGCTTAACGAGGCCGACGCACCGGATGCCAAGACAACCTGACGCCTGTCAGCGACGCTGGCTTGCGTCCAGGTGACGCCGGCGCCAGTTCGCCAAGCGCTCGCGATCAAACGAAAAGACTTCGTCGATGACCGTTCCGTCGGCAGACACCGTCGCAGTCCAGCAGCGACCGCCACATCGCAGCGTTAGCCTGAACGTTCCAACGTGCTCGCCCTGACCGACCTCGACCTGGCTCTTGACCTCGCCTCGGCTCAGGCGGTTTTTCAACTCCGCCGGGGGCAGGCGGAGTGCCGATGACATCGTTGGCGCCGGCACGGAAAAATCGCCCTCTAGAGCGCCATTCGCAAATATCTCAAGCCGGGCCCGACATTGACGGCGTGTCGAGACGTTCTGGCATGCAAACAGCATCCAGCGATGATCTCAATGGCCACCCTCAAACGAGTGTCGTCGAGGTCGACAGGCGCGCGTCCGGCATGGTTCTCGCCCGTTCTGAGCGGTCGCGTAATCTCTCGAGGCGGTGCGCCAGAAGATCGAGTAACTGCCCGGCCTCAGCATTATACCCCGGCATGCAGGCGAACCACTCGGCGACCTCGATCGTGCAATCGCACAATGTCTCATCCCTCATCCCAAACTCGATCATGTCCTGCATCTCCGCCTAGTCCGTGAAGACGGTTTCTCCACGCGAGCTCGTCCATGTCCTTGGTAGGCGCAAAGCGGTGGGGCCTCTTTGCGCTGACGCAAGCGATCATCGTTCGACCACCCGAACGGCCTATGTCAGGACGACACCATGCCGCATGGCCGCGGATTTACAGCGCCGACCTCGTCGGCCTACTGCACGTTTCCTTAAATCCTATTCGATTTAAGGATAAAAACAGGCAGCCATTCAAAGTGCTACAGCGACCTTTGCGCGTCTAATAAGACGCGCGGCGCTGTAGGGAATGGCGAACCACAAAGCATCGGTGGGAAGACCATGTTTGCGACACTGCTTCCAGCCAGCATGTCCGAAGAGCTGATAAGGGCGGTCGTTCACGACTTCTACGGCCGCATCCGCCACGATCCCATGCTCGGGCCGATCTTCAACGCTCGCATTGGCGAGCATTGGAATCTGCACCTTTCAACGCTGGTCGACTTCTGGTCGTCGATAGCCCTGAAAACGGGTCGCTATGGCGGGAAGCCCCATGTCGCCCACCAGGGTCTCGATTTTGTTCCCGAGCATTTCAATCACTGGCTGGAAATCTTCGAAGGGAGTGTCGGCAAACATTGCAAGGGCGAGGCCGCAGCCTTCTTTCTCGACCGCGCGGGGCGCATCGCCGATGCAGACCGGCCTGAACATCGGACCGCATGCCATCAAGCTGCCGCTAGCCCACACCGCCGGGCAGGTTTAGAGAGCAAGTTGGCAATCCGCGACCAATGCTCGGTGACAACCGTCGTCAACCAAGCCTGGCCGGCATCCCGTCACGTCGCAAGAAGGCTAGCGCACGATCCGACCGCCACGAATGCAAAACTCAGAGCTTATCTACCATGCTCAACTGCATCCTTTAATTGCCTGATAAGTTCTGCAACTTGTAAATTGTCCGGCTGCAGACGGGCCAGGGCCTCTGCAAATTGGAGCGTCTCGGCATAACGGCGGAGTTTGAGACCGATCTGAATTGCCGTGCCGAGCAGACTGGCGTCCGTTGCTCCGCTTAGGGCAGCAGCATCGAAGAGCGCAAACGCCTGCTCCGTTCGCCCGACTGAATCCAGGGCAATCGCCGCTGTCGTCCTGTATCTGGAATTGACGGGATCCAGGCGCACGGCCGCGTTCAGTTCTTCTATCGCCTCCTCCATTGCCTTCTGACGCACAAGCGACAAGCCATGTCCGTAGCGAAGGTCGGCTCGATCCGGATCGGTTGCCACGGCTTCAGCGTAGGTCTGTTCGGATTTCTCGCCCTCCCCTGTTGCGCGGTAGAGTTCGGCGAGGTTGATGCGCGCGCCCGCAAGGGTTGGATCGAGATGGATCGCCTGACGGAGCGTCTTCTCCGCTTCCTCTGGACGTCCTTGTTCCAGTAGAAACGTTCCATAGGTGCTTTGTGTCTCGGCAACGTCAACGTTCGCTTGAACATACGCTTTCAAATCGGCCACCCCACGGTCGAAATCACGACGTCGATCACCGAGGAAGTCCAACGACTGCGTGCTTCCCAGTGCCCTGGCTGCAGCCACCCGCACTGCGCGTACGTCGTCGCTGACAAGTCCGCCGATGACATCGAGCCGATACTCCCGCGGCAGGCTGGCAGCAGCCTCGGCTGCCCCCAGACGCACCAGCGGATCCGGGCTCTCCGCCGCCGCCTTCACGTCTGCGGCGACGTCAGCTCCAGCGAGCCTGCTCATCTCAGCAATGGCGCTTCCTTTGACTATTCCAGCTTGTTTTTCGTCCCCGACAAATGCCCGCAAGGCTTCGATCGACGCAGCGTCGTTTTTCGCCGCGGCGGCGAACGCATGTGCGATCGTCGGCCGCTTGCGCCAGCCTGCACCAAACCAAGTATCCATGGTCTGCGATGCCCACTTGTTCGACCTACCGTCGTGGCACGACGTACAGGCGTTCGGCGTTCCGTACATGTCGGAAAGGTCTGGGCGCGGAATCACGAAAGAATGGTCACGCCGACGATCGACCTTCATGTATGTCCGCTCGGGCATATGGCAGTTGGCGCAGAGAGCGCCAGCGGAGCCTTCCGGATGATGCGTATGGGCTGGAGTGTCGAAAGCGCCGCCCGGATCAGTGCTGGCAAAGCGCTTTGGCGCATCCTGGGTGTGGCATTGGGTGCATAGCGCGTTTCCAACGGTCTTGACGCTGCCCTCATGCGGACGGTGGCAGTCGAAACACGTCACACCTGCTCTTGCCATCTTGCTCTGCTGGAACGATCCGTATTCGAAGACCTCATCCAGAATCTGTCCGTCCGGAAAGTAGAGATCGCTACGCAGCAACGCCGGGGAAAAATTGTCGAGAAAGGAGCTTCCCGGCTGATAGCCATCGACAAGCCGGGCGCGCCGCGCGTGGCAGGCAAAGCAAGTGTTCGCATCGACCTTCGACAGGCCGAGGCCCGCAGTTGCTGCCGTTTGAGCATTCCCGACCTTGGCTCTCGCCCATTCGACATGTTTTGCACCGCCGCCGTGGCAGGACTGGCAGCCGATGCTGGTCGCGACATAGGATGATTGATACTCGTCCGTCTGCGGCTGGAAGTTGGTCTGGGGATCGGTGGAATGACAGTCGATGCAGGTGCGGTTCCATCGATAGAACGGGCCTGTCCAGTGAAACGTCGAGCCAGGTTTCGCCGAGGAGCCTTCGCCGAGCCAGAACCATTTTTGCTTTTGCGTGTCCCAGGCGATGTCGAGAGCCTGCAGCTTGCCACCCCCAAGATCGACCAGGTACTGCTGCAGAGGCTCGTAGGCAAACGTGTACTTCACCTCGAAGTCCGCCGGTTTGCCGTCAGGCCCTTCGGTGCTAACGAAGAAGCGGCCATCCCGGCGGGAAAAAACTGCCTTGACGCTGTTCCATTCGAACTGGGTATTGTTGAAATCGGCGAGCACCGACTTCTCGTTGGCAAGAGCCATCGCCTTCGCATGGTGGGATTTCGCGAATGCGGCGGCTTGACCAGCGTGGCAGGAAGCACACGCCTTCTCATCTACAAAGCCATCGTGAATTTCGATCTGCGGGTCCGCGGCAGGCGGCACAGCCATTTCCGCCGTAGCGGCGGTGGCGAACACCGATAATCCGCAAGTCAGCAGTGCCGTCCGAAAAACAGCAGCTAGACAGAATGCAATCTTCAATCTCACGCCTCCCACTACTCCAAAAATGATCAGGACGCACGGAGCGGCGCAGCCGAAGCATCGGCGAAGGAACGAACTGAGGTAACCTTGGTCTGTAATGCCTGGCATTTTTCTCGGGACCAATTGCTCTTCTGTTTACTGGAATAGGCTTCCGGCTAGTAGCAGGGAGGAAGGGGGAGACGACACAGCCTATCAAACCCGCGATGCGATTGATCCTCATTGTGATTTCTCCTCCCCATTGGAAATATCGGCGATGCCGCGTGCGAAACGTTCGGCTTCATTTCGCGGGAAAGATCTGCTTCCAGTCTGCCTTCATGTCGACCACCGTCCAATTGTTGTCGGCAGCGGCATCCAGTGCCTTGTCGAGGCGGCCGAACGGGCTATCGCGGTCATATGCGTATTCGCGCTCTGCATCGGTATGATGGACGATCAGGCCGAAGCGAGTGGTCGTGCCGCCCAACGTGGTCCACTGGAGCATTTCGAGGTCGCCGTCAGAATTTCCGAAGGCGGCGATAGGCCGGCGGCCAATAAACTGGTTGATCGCGACAGGCTTGCCGGCCTTGTCATCGATAAAGTCGACCTTTGGCAGACGGAACAAGGTCGACACGCCCTCCCGCATCTCGAACTGCGTTTTGATGGTCGACCCGATGACCTGCTCGGGCGGGACCCCGTAGACCTGCTCGGCCCAGGGGCGAATGAACTCCACGCCTCCACCGGAGACGATGAACGTCTTGAAGCCGTTTTCACGCAGATAGGCGAGCAGTTCGAGCATCGGTTGATAGACCAGCTCGGTATAGGGTTTATTGAACCTCGGATGGCGCGCCGTGGCGATCCAGTCGGAGGCGATCTTTTGAAACTCCTCCGTTGTCATCCCGCTATGGGTCGCCAGGACCAACTCCAAAAGTCCCTTTTCTCCGGTTGCCGCAAGAGCTTTCATGTCGTTTTCGAGCACGGCCTTGAACGGCTGCGTATCCTTCCATTCCGGGTGAGTGGCGGCCTCCGTCTTGACACGATCAAGGGCGAAGGCGAGTTGCACATACATCGGCTGCTCGGTCCACAGTGTGCCGTCATTGTCAAAGACCGCGATGCGTTCGACCTCGGGCACATAACCAGGCGTATTTTCCGCGGTTACTCTGTCCACAAAGGCAACGATGGCCGCCTTTGCCCCGGTGTTGTTCCACGAGGGCAATGGATCTGTCTGCGCGAGCACGGATGTCGTGACAAACAGGCAGGCTGCCATGCCGAGCAGCACGGTGCGGGTGAATTTAAAGAAAATACATGTTGCAATCATCAGAGCCTCCGTCGACTAACTGTGTGCAATCTCAGACCGTTAAAGAAACGGCGGCCCCCGAACGAACGGAGCCGCCGCGCCAGGGTCAGTTGCCGGTTGGCATCGGAATACTAACACCTTCCTTCGCCAAGGAGTCCCGCACCCATTGGAAACGCTCATAGTTTGAAAGCGTAATCGGGCCCGTATATCCCATGCTCTGCAGCTTGCGTGGAGGATATTTCACGTATGTCGCCATGATCTTCTTCAGTTCTTCCCCCATGACAACGCCCATCCAAGTCCGCTCAGTGAAGTTGTTCATGAAGATATCGTAGCGTTCCTGAGGGTCCTGCCAAAGGTCGAACACCTGAGGTACGGTGGCCACGTACTTCTCCGCGCCCTTCCATCCAAGGTTTGAGTCAACGGCCAGTCCGCCGGTCTGGGCTCCATCGTCGCCGCGAAGATTGAACGCGAACTTGTAGTTGTTTACGCGGATTGCGCCGGGTGAAAGTTCGTTCTCCGTGAAGTAGAACCAGGATTTGCGTGGCGATGGGCCGCTACCCGTCAGGACCGGTGTCATGTCGTAGCTGTCGAAAATGATTGGCTTGTCTTCACGATCATTTTCGGGCAGTGGGACACCGCCGACCGAAGCGAACGTCGCCATGAGATCGAGACCGCCAATGAGTTCGTGGTTCCTGGTATCGGGCTTGATCTTGCCCGGCCAAACGGCGATTGCGGGAACACGATTTCCACCCTCGCGCAATGTGCCCTTGGTGCCGCGAAACGGAGTGTATCCCGCGTCCGGATAGACGTCTTGCCAAGCGCCGTTGTCGGTTGTGTAGAACACCAGCGTGTTCCGGTCCATTCCGGTTTCGCGCAGCTTGTCCATGATCCGGCCGATACGGGTGTCGAGCTCCACGACCGAGTCGGCATATTTCGACTTGGACATCGATTTGTGCTCGAACTCCGGTGCCGGCATGTTCGGCTGATGCACCTTCATGAAGTTCACATTGATGAAGAACGGCTCATCCGGCTTCTTTGCAGCCTCATCGAGGAATTCGATGGCCGCTTTCTCGACATAGCCGTCGAAGAACGGAATGCCGACAACGCCTTCCTTGCCGTCGATCACCGGAGTATCGACATACTGGCCGTTGATCTTGAAGTCTTCCTTCGCCTCGCCGCCGGCCTTGCCCGAAAGCGCGCCTTTCGTCACCTTCTGGAACATAGCCCGCAGTGCCGGGTCCATGTCCGGGAACCAGGTCGGATCCGCATAGGTATAGGCGTTGAGATGGTAAAGCCCGACATATTTCATCTCGTCATAGCCCTGGGCTATCGGAAGCGCATAGTCCGCCTCGCCGAGATGCCACTTTCCGGTGAAGTACGTATGATAGCCGCCGCGCTTCAGCACTGACGCCAGCGTCCACTCCGCTGCCGGCAGACCACCACCCTGCCCCTGGAAAGCCACGGTCGTCATGCCGCTCCGGTTCGGAATGCGCCCGGTCTGCATTGCAGCCCGGCCTGGCGTGCAGCTCGGCTGGGCATAGAAGGAGAAGAAGGTCATGCCTTCATCGGCCAGCTTGTCGATGTTCGGCGTCGGCATGCCGCGTCCTTGGCCGCCGCCATAGGGGCCCAGATCGCCATAGCCCGTGTCGTCGGAAACGATAAAGAGAATGTTGGGTTTTGACGGCGACTGGGCTTGCACTTGGGATGCGGCCCCAACGAGAAATGTCGAAGCCGCCAAGGCTCCGACAGAGCACATGAAGCGAAAATTCATATTGACTACTCCTCCGAAGGCTTGGGCGGATCGGGTTCACCAAACGCACGAGTTCTGATGCGTTTAAGGGGATCCGCCGCCTGTCCTTGCTGAATCGAAACGAAGCAAATTGAAGCAATGCTGTAGCCTGAACGCCCTCGATCGAGGGCCTCTCGTCTGGATGCCTGTGGCCAGCGCGAGGCCACCCACGACGGTGAAACTATCGGACGTCCGGCGGCTGGGATATTGTACCATCGGGCAAAACCGCACTTCGTTAGATCGCGCTTGAATTCTAAAGCACTGGTTGTATTGGCAAGTTCTCCTTGGTAGATTGCGCCCATCTTTCGGGGGAAATTAATGGGCGTTCTGGGCAACTGGACCAGGCGATCGCACTGGCCGATCAGGGGTGTGGTTCCGTGCCTGTTTGCATTCTTGGCGACTGCGTCCGCGGCGACAGCCGCTCAGGCAATTGTTGACCGTGTGCCCCGTGTGCTGGTGCTCTATCCCTATGACGAGCGGATCGCGGCGACCACCGCAGCCGGCGAGGCCGTCAGGTCGCGGCTTCTCGACGCGACCAAAGGCAGGATCGATCTGTTCTCCGAATTTCTCGACCTTTCGCGATTTCCTGATCCGAAGCACATGCGCCGTATGGCTGATTATCTTACGGCCAAGTATGGCGATCGCCGCCCTGACGTGGTGATTGCTCTCGGCGAGGAGTCGGCTCGGTTCATCTCTGAGAACCGTAACGAAATCTCGGGCGATGCAAGGATAATCGTCGCGGGCTTTAGCAGTTCCGCTGCCGAAGAAATGAACTTGCCCAGTGACGTGCTCGGAGCTTTCAGCGAATTTGACATCGTAAAGACCGCGGAGATGGCTCGCGGTCTCCAGCCTGATGCGCGGCATCTCTTCATAGTTGGAGGATCATCCGAATTCGACCGTTCATGGCTTGCTACCGCGCGAGCCGATCTTGCGGTTTTCTCAAGAACGTTTGAAACGACATATCTGGAAGACCTGACGATCGAAGAGTTCACCAGACGAGCCGCCGAGCTACCTCCAGACAGCATTGTACTGGCGCTGACGATTTTCAAGGACGCTACCGGGCGCAATTTCGTTCCGCGCGAAGCCATCAAACAAATATCGAAGACTGCCAGTGCGCCGATCTACGGTCCGTACCCGACCTACATCGACTATGGCATTGTTGGAGGCAACGTGGTCACGTTTGGGTCACTGGGCGTGACGGCGGCCAACCTCGCGCTCGATGCCATCGCTGGCAAGCCAATTTCCAGCCTCCGGTCGCCCCAAACATATGTCGCAGACGTGAGGCAGCTCCGACACTGGGGGTTGTCGGAGAAGGATCTTCCTGCAGGCACGGTCCAGATGTTCAAAGAGCCTACTTTCTGGGAACAATACTGGTTCGCGACCGTCGTCGCTCTTGCCATTGTTGCTCTACAGGGCACAGTCATTGCCGGGCTTCTTGTCGAACGCCGCCGCCGCCAGGCGGCGGAGGTCGAATCGCGCCTCCGTCTGCTCGAAGTGGTTCACCTCAATCAATCCGCAACAGCCGGCGCACTTTCAGCCTCAATCGCGCACGAGCTTAACCAGCCGCTGGGTGCAATCCGCAGCAACGCCGAGGCGGCGGAGGCAATTCTGATGTCCGAGAAGCCCGATCTCGAGCTGATCAGGCAGATCCTCATAGACATTCAAGACGACGATCAGCGTGCCCATGACGTCATCTCGCGGATGCGAGGCCTACTTAAGAAGCGAGGAGAGATCGACTGGCAGGAGTTCGACCTCAATGAGGTCATCACAAGTGCGATCAGGATTCTGCGCGGCGAAGCCGAGCAGAGGGGCGTCGTCGTGAGTTCCAATTGGGCCCGGCGGGAACTGCCGGTCCGAGCCGACCGGGTCCACGTCCAGCAGATCATTCTCAATCTGGCAACCAATGCAATGGATGCAATGCTCGACGTGGTCGCGACCGAGCGGAGGCTTATGCTTGAGACAACACTGACGAAGGATTCCAAGGTCGAGCTGTCGATTTCGGACACCGGTCGTGGAATACCAAACGAACAGCTCGCCAGCATTTTCGAGCCGTTCTATACTACAAAGCCCTCCGGAACGGGGCTTGGCCTTTCCATCGTGCGCGCAATAGTCGAAACCTACGGCGGCACGATCTGGGCCGACAACCGCCCAGAAGGCGGAGCAGTATTCCGAGTTTTATTGCCTCTCGCGCAAACCGGATGAACCATGGAACCAATCGTTCACATCGTCGATGATGATCGATCCTTCCGCACCGCAGTCGGGCGGCTGCTTTCGGCATCCGGGTACCGCGTGTCTCTCTATGAATCAGGCGATCAGTTTCTGGCGCAGTTTCCGCATGACGAACCTGGCTGTGTCCTCCTTGACCTTGATTTACCTGGGCTGAGCGGGCTGGAGTTACAGGACAGGGTCACTGAGCGAGCGCCGCTTCTGCCTGTCGTGTTTCTCACGGGACGTGGCAACGTCAAAGCCAGCGTTCAGGCGATGAAAGCGGGTGCCGAGGATTTCTTGGAAAAGCCGGCCCCCAGGGGAGCACTGCTGGAGGCCGTCCAGCGCGCGTTGCGCCGGTGCGAGACGCAGCGCGTCGAGCAGGATCGTATCCACGCCCTTAGGGCGCGCATTGCGCACCTGACACCACGTGAGTTCGAGGTTTTCGGCTTCATCGTCCGCGGCAAGCTCAACAAGCAGATCGCTCATGCTCTCGGCACATCCGAACGGACGGTCAAGGCGCACCGCCACAACGTCATGGAAAAGCTTGAAGCCCGATCCCTGGCCGAGACCGTGTCGATCGCCGAGAGATTGGGTCTTTTCGAACCAGCGTCGGATGTGCTCCCACGATAGCTTGGAGCGCGGCGCTTCACCAAAGGTCAATAGCCAGCCTCCAATGTTGCTCCTACGATCGTCATGATCGGGGCTGCTCTTGTTCTTGGCTCCAGAAAGGCCTCAAGTGGAAAGCCCACAACGCACAGTGGCCGTTGTCGAGAACGACGCAAGCGTGCGCCGGAGCGTCGTGCGACTGTTGAACGCAAATGGTTTTGCAACCGAAGCATTTGCATCTGCCGAGGCCTTTTTAAGCCATGCCGACGCAAGCCAGTTTGGCTGTATCGTCCTCGATATTCACTTGGGTGGCATTTCAGGCATCGAACTATGGCACCGCCTAAAGGCTTGCGGCAGCGACCTCTCGGTTATCTTCATCACCGCCGTTGAGGATGAGGCGCTTCACCTGGAGGCGGTCAAGGCGGGCTGCATCGCGTATCTACGCAAACCGTTCCCGGCCGCCTTGTTGATCAATGCTGTCGACAGAGCATTGAGGGCTTGAAAACGTTGCGATCTCGGCTGCGCAGCGGCGCCGTTTCTCGGCTCTGTCAATCAATGATGTGATAGCCGCCATCGACATAGAGCACCTGCCCCGTCATCAGGCGTGCGGCATCGTGGGCAAGAAACGCCGTAGCGACGCCAACATCGTCAATACTGACAAGTTCTCTTGCTGGAGACTTCCGGATGGTCTTTTCCAGGAGTTCGTCGAATTCTGGAATGCCCGACGCAGCACGCGTCGCTACCGCTCCCGGCGAAATCGCGTGGACGCGAATTCCCTTCGGCCCGAGTTCTGCGGCAAGGTAGCGCACGGCGCTTTCGAGGGCTGCCTTGGCCACACCCATGATGTTGTAGTTCTCAACGACCATCTGCGAGCCGTAATAGGTCATTGTGAACAGTGTGCCCCCGTTCTTCATCAACGGTTCGGCGAGGCGGGCCATATGGATGAAGGACCAGCAAGAGATATCCATGGTCGTCAGAAAGCCATCGCGCGGCACGTCGACGACCCGACCACCGAGCGTGTCCTTTGGCGAAAAGGCAATTGAGTGGACGACGAAATCGAGCTCACCCCAGGTCCTTTCAATCCGATCGAACACAGCCTCGATTTGCCCGGGAATGGCCAGATCCACCGGCATCAAGATCGACGCCCCCACCTCACGCGCGAGAGGCTCCACATAGGGCTTTGCCTTATCGTTCAGATAGGTGACGGCCAGCTCGGCACCAAAGGCGCGAAAGGCCCGCGCGCAACCCCATGCAATGGAACGATCATTCGCGATACCGACAATCAGCCCCTTTTTCCCTTTGAGAAGCTCCGCTTTGACGACCGGGCTGGACATTGATTGCTGCTCCTGTGAGATCTGGTTTCAAGGCGTACTGCATTTTTCCTTAAATCGTATTCGATCTAAGGATAAAAACATGCAGCCACTCAAAGTGCTACAGCGACCTTGGCGCGTCTAATAAGACGCGCGGCGCTGTAGTGGTCAGGGCCTGGTGATAAGCGCATGAACGTGGCGCGCGATCATCAACTCCTCATCCGTCGGCAAGACATAGAGCGCTACGCGGCTCGTCTGCGTCGATATACGGGTTTTACCCGCGTTGTTTGCTGCGTCATCAAGCTCAACCCCGAGCCAAGAAAGGCGCTCACTGATACGCGCGCGAATTGGCGCCGAATTCTCACCAACCCCGCCCGTGAAGACGAACGCGTCGAGACCTTCGAGGGCGGCGGCAAGCATGCCCACGCTGAGCGCGCAACGATGGACGAAATGATCGATCGCGAACGCGGCGCGCGGATCGTCGCTCGCCAGAAGATCACGCATATCGCCGGAGATGCCTGAAAGACCTTTGAGACCAGACGCACGGTAGAGAAGATCTGTAACCTCTCCCGTTGTCATTCCTTTCTGATCGATCAAGTAGAGCACGACGCCCGGATCCATCTGCCCTGGCCTGGTGCCCATCGGCACACCATCAAGTGCTGTAAAGCCCATCGTCGTCTCGACGCTGCGCCCTGCCTTCATTGCGCACATGGAAGCGCCGCTGCCGAGATGAGCAACCACGACCCTTCCTTGGCCGATATCGGGTGCTTCGTTGCCGATCCGGTCTGCGATGTACTCGTAAGACAACCCGTGGAAGCCATATCTTCGTACACCTTCCTCGTAGAAAGCCATCGGCAAGGCGTAGCAGTCCGTATGAGGAGCATGGCCGCGGTGGAAAGCCGTGTCGAAACAGGCGACCTGCGGAACCAGCGGATTAATCTCCATGGCAAGCCGGATCGGCGCGAGGTTGTTCGGCTGATGCAAAGGTGCAAGTTCTTGGAACGTGGCGAGCTTATCGAGGATGTCGTGATCGAGCAGGATCGGTTGCGCATAGTTGGGTCCGCCATGGACGACGCGGTGGCCAATGGCCCGCAGAACGAAGCCATCGAGCGATCGCAACCAGTCACCAGCTTCAGCGATGGCAGCGGGCAGATCGCCCATCGCGGCCTGCTCGTAACTGCGATCGACGAGGACCTCGCCCGAAGCGGTCGCCGCACGCAAGCGGGGCCGCGCCCCGATCCCGTCGATCTGACCACGGATGCGCCGCTCCAACTCTTTGCCCACGATCTCGAAAATCTGGAACTTGAGGCTGGATGAGCCGGCGTTGACGACAAGGATCGCGTCCACGCTTCAAGCCGCCACTTGTGTAGAGCGACGGCGGGCCGTCGCATAAAGGGTCGCAACTGCGCATGATGCCAGGCGACTGCGCACTGTGTCTGCCCGCGAGGTAAGAATGATGGGAACGCGCGCACCAAGCACGATCCCCGCGGCGTCCGCATGGGCCAGGAACGTTAGGTTCTTGGCAAGCATGTTGCCGGCTTCAAGATCTGGCACGACGATGATCTGCGCCCTGCCGGCTACGGGCGAGTTGAGCCCTTTGATACGGGCGGCCTCCGGGCTTATCGCGTTGTCGAACGCAAGCGGGCCGTCGAGCAGGCCGCCGGTGATCTGACCGCGATCTGCCATCTTGCACAACGCCGCTGCATCAAGGGTCGAAGGGATCTTGGTCGTCACTGTCTCGACTGCTGACACGATCGCGACGCGGGGTTCGCCGAGGCCAATGGTGACCCAGAGGTCGATCGCGTTCTGCACGATGTCGCGCTTGACATCGAGGTCGGGAAAAATGTTGATCGCCGCATCGGTGATGAACAGCGTGTCCGCGTGACCAGGAACGTCCATCACGAACACATGGCTGATGCGGCGTTCCGTTCTAAGACCGGTGGCAGAAGCGGTTACTTCCCGCATCAATTCGTCAGTGTGCAGGCTACCCTTCATCAAGAGCTCGCCTTTCCCCTCGCGAATGAGTGCCACGGCTTTCGCCGCTGCGGCGTGGCTGTGTGGCGCATCGATAATCTCGCATGCCCTGAGATCAAGTTCGGCCTCGGCTGCGACTTTGCGGAGCTTCGCCTCGGGCCCAATCAGAACCGGAACAATCAGCCGGTGCTGGGCTGCTTCCAAGGCACCACGCAGTGAGGTCTCGTCGCAGGGATGCGCTACGATGGTGATTGCGGGAGGAACCCCTTGTGCAGCCGCAATCAGGCGGTCGTATTTTGATGGCTCCAGAGTTGTCGCGCTAGAGAAAGCCACTGATAATCTCCTACAATCTTGATCGCACGGCGCCGCGGTTGCGCGCGGCAGGTCTAACAGCCATCGGCGTCGGCTTGACGCCCACGCGCCCCTTATCCAGGCTGAAAAGCTCGGTGACGTGGGCAAAGCGCTCCGCCGCCGCTTCCGTTAACGCGCCGGAGGCCTCGAGCACGCCACGCAGGCTCTGCAATGCGGCCTGACGCTGTTCAAGCTCGTTCGGCAGCATCGCTGGAATGGCTGCGAGCGCCGCCGCCTCATCGACAAGCAGGATGTAGTATTGATCCCGGACCAGCGCCTTGAACTGTGAAAGGTTCAGCTGGCGAGCATCTCGATGGCCACGCCGAAGCACGCGAATGGCCTGAAAACCGCGTTCGTCGGCACCGCCACGGGCCACCCCCACGAACAGCAGCGATCGAACGAGAGCCTCCAGCGGACCACCAACGGATATTCTCTCCTTCAGCGCCGCAGTGCGAGCTTCGACAAGCGCGTTGATCAGCTTGCTCTTCGGCGCCTTGCGTGGTGGCAAATTTGACTTTGGATCGACGCCAAGGGCGGCCTGAAGCGCAGACGAGCCATAGATCGCACCGAAGGTTTGCTCGGCCAGCCGTTCCGTCATTTTACGCCAGGTCTCCAGCCCTTCGACGATTTGGCCGGAAACCTGCTCTTGGAGGGCGCTGAAAGGATTGTCCGTCCATGCGGGGCGACGGTCGGCGCGAACGCGCTCTGCTGCCTGGGGAACCCAATCGAGAAAAGGATTGGAGGGGCCGAAAATCTCGTAACCCAGGCGGAGGGGGTGAAGTCGTCGCATTGTCTCTGCCGATGAAGGGGTCACGGCAGCGCGCACCCAAGGTTGGGCAAACGCACGGTAAAGTGCAAGAGTGATCTCCGAAAGCTGAGCCGCCGCCGCAAATCGCTTCTCATCGTCAAGATCGTTACCGCCGAGAGCACGAATATCGTCGAGGGTCCGTGCCTCGCAACGCATGATCCACTCCCCGGTGACCAGTTCCGGATGATCGAGCGCATCTGCTTTCGGCTCGAGAACCGCTTCATAAAGGCCAGGTGGCAGCACATCGATCAGATCGATGTTTGACGCGAATTCATCATGCTCCTTACGAGCAACCCCGGCGGAGACAAAAATCCCCAGATGGCCGACGCTTTCGTGGACGACATAGACAATCGTCTGGCCGAGCGCGCGAATTTCATCGACGCTGTCGTAAATGTCGAGAATCCAGTCGAGGGCCTGCTGAGGCGGTGTTATGTTGTCCCCCTTGGAGCAGAAGACCACAATCGGCGAACGGATCGTGCGAAGGTCGATGGCCATGCCATCAGATGTGCGGATCTCCCCTGCTGCGAGCTTGTTGCCGACGAACAGGTCATCGACGATGAACTGCATTTCATCCGCCGTCAAAGTGACGTGTCCACCCCACCAACGCTCAAAACCGAGATAGCGTTCGGATTCCGTATCCACCTTTGCGTAGAGATTATACTGCTTGGTCCACAGAGTGTTGGCTGGGTTCTGGTTCTCGAAATTCTGGACAAGCCAGGCGCCGTCGAATTTTCCCGCGCCAAGATCGCTGACCAATGCTGTCAGCCAACTTCCACCGAGAAGTCCTCCCGAATAACGCATCGGATTTTGCCCGTGGACACCCGCCCAGTAGGCAAGCGGTGAACCGGCGATGATAATAGGCCCGAAAAGCTCTGGCCTGAGCGCGGCCAGCATCATCACTGCCCATCCCGCCTGACAGTTGCCGATGACGCAGGGCTTGCCATCCGCTTCCGGGTGGCGGGAAATGACCGTCTCCAGGAACTGCGCTTCCGCGTACAGGACCTTCTCGATCGTCTGTCCGGGCACTGGTTCCGGCAGGAAACCGACAAAATAGCAGGTATGACCGGCCTTCATGGCCACGCCGATTTCGCTGTCGGCCTTGAAGCCACCGATGCCTGGCCCATGCCCTGCCCGTGGATCCACAACGATGAATGGACGCTTGAGAGGATCTATCGTGCAGTCGGCGGGAGGTATGATGCGCACGAGAGCGTAGTTGACCGGCTCTTTCAGGGTCCTGCCGTCCAGGATGAGCTCGGCTTCATAGTCCAGCACATGAGGCGCGCTGCGTGCAGCGTGTTCCTCATATTGCTCGCCGCGCCTGCGCATTACATCAAGGAACAAGACCCACCGTTGCCATGCATCCACGGAGTACTCCGTCAATGCATTGCCAGACATGGGTGAGGCCGGAATGCTGGAAAGCTTGGACATCGCGCCCACTCCGTTAGACGGTTCAAGGGACTAGTTCTTGATGCTGCCAATAACGACTGCCTGCCGTCGTGCCCGATGCCCTGCGATGATGCTCACGCGCTAAGGCGAGGTTTTCGTGCAGTCAGAAGAATTGCAGCATACCGCTCGATCGTGTCACTGGTGTAACCTTATAGGACCACCATCCGTTAGCAACGTTGATTTCGATCAAACGGCCGCCTATGCGACAGACCGGGAGAATTTCCTCGCGTTTCTGGTAACTAATCCAGGACGACACTCCACTTGTCATCCGGATTGAAGCGGTCGATAAACGGCACGATCGCTTCGGTGCTCGTACCCAAATCCGCTTCATAGACAATGCCCTGTTGGTTGACGACGAAAGTCTTCACACCGGTTTCAGCATATTTCACCGGCCAGGCGATCAACCCGAAGCCTCCGATCATATTGTCATTGATGATGAAGTCGTATTTCCCGCCGGCAATATTATCGCCTTGTGACGTCAGAATGCGGAAGCGATAGCCGAAATAACCCTCTCCAGCCTTCGCCTTCTCCAGAGCTGCTTCGCTGATCTCGTCGCCGACCGGGCTCTCACCATCGCCCTGCTCGGCCGGCCAGTACAATCCATCGGTCTGGCCCGGGCTACTGATCAGCTTCTGGGCATATTCGAGCACGCCGTCGGCGTCGCGGTCCTGCGAGGCATAATCCTTCTGTGCCTCGACATAGGCGCGCACCGTCTCTATCGCCTCAAGTTCGTTCTCCCCGACGCGGCGGTTCACGATCTCCTCAAGCCCGACATAGGTGTCGAAAGCCCACTTGCCGTCCCGACCCTTTGTGATCGGAAACGGCAGCGGCCAGAGCCGATCACCGATTTCGAGAATCTTGCTTTCGCCGAGGTCGCGCACCACGACATTGCGTGCCACACCTTCGCGAATAAGCGCGAAGGTTTCCATCGTCCCTTCACCGGTTTTCAGCTTTGCGGCGTCAAGGCCCAGAAGCTTTGCAAGACCATCGAGGTCGTTGGCGGCGAGCGCCGACTTGAACATTTCCACCGCCTTGGCCGGGTCGTCGAAGAGCGGCGGATCCTCCGCCGCGGCATAGTTCTCGATGTCGCCGGCGTCTGGTACCGCCTGGGCACGGGCCCCGTCGACAGCGAGCGGAAATGCAGCAACGGAGAAGGAAATGGCCGATGCCAGAAGAAGAGTCTGAGAAAGCTTGCTCATGATCGTGCTCCTGTCGCTCCGTTAACGCCTGCCACCGCCACGGCCGCCACCGCCACGGCCCCCGCCACCCGATGGCCTTCCACCGCCACTTCTCATCTGAGGCCGCCCGCCGCCGCGATGACCGCCGCCCATACTCTGTCCGCCACGCTTCGAAGAGGCGACCTCGCGACGACCCGAGTTGACGTTGCCGAGGCCGGACGGCTTCTTGGGCCGGTTCTGTGCCTTTGCGGCCATCTTCTTCTTGCCGGCGGGTCGGTTTACCTGCGAGGGCTTGTTGCCTTTGGGCCTGTTCACGCTGGGCTTCGAGCCGCCTGGCCTGGCCTTCGCTACCGCCTGACCGCCGCCTGGGCGTGCTGCTGGTCGCTGCTGCGCCTTCAGCCCATCGAGCGTGCTCTTGCGCACGTCGTTGAGCTGACCGCCACCTGCACCGCCCGGTCGCGCCTGCGGCCGGTCGCGATTGATCTCGGCGGCGCGGTTACGAATGTTGTTGTTGCCGTTGGCCTTGATGTTGTTCTTGATGTTGGTGCGATCGAACTTCTGCAACTGATTGCGGTCGAAGTTGATCTTGCTGCGATCGACATTCTTCCAGTCGACGTCGTTCCATTTCATCTTGCCGTCGAAGTCGATGTTGTTGAAACAGTTATTGCAATCGACATCGATGTCGCCGCCCCAATTGCCACCCCAGACGCCCCAGTCATCCCAGTCGACGATGGCCGCGAAGGCCGCGCCGGTGACTGCTCCGGCGAAAAAGGCGGCGCCCGGGTACCAATATGCGGGATAGGGGTCGTCATAATAGCCGATCGGTACCGGCGCATAATCGGGCTGGTAGAGCATTTCCGGCGCATACTGCGGCACATAGATCGTTTCGGGATTTGCCGACTGGATGATGACGTTGTCACCCTCCTCGACGACTTTAATCTTGTCGTCGGTCTTGATTATATCCTTAGCAACGGCTTCGTCACGCAGCTGCTGTATCGCTATGAGAACATCTTTCTGTTGGTTGGCGATCGCCTCGCCGAAGCTTTGCGTCCACTCGAGGTCGGTGCTCATCATCTTGACGATCTCGGGATAGTTGAGCAGCGAAACGATGCTGCCGTCCCAGCTTTCCTTCGGCTTCAGATCGCGATTTTTTGAACTCTCCTGAAGAAAACGTTCGGCCTCGACCACCTGCAAAGGATAGAGCGATGCAGCGGAGATGAGCGCGACCAACTCGTCGGGATAAAGCGCGATCCGGGCAACGAGGATCTCGAGCTCATCGTCGCTCAGCGGTTCTGGAGCCGCCTCCGCCGGCGTGGAAGGCGCTGTGGCGGTCTGCTGGGCCAGCACAACTCCAGAGGGCACAAGCATCGACAAAACGATCACCGTCGCGCGGAAAAACGTAAACACCCGCTCAATCGCCATTTCTTCCTCCAAAAGAGGCTGGAAGGCCTCTTGCTCAAAACACTTGCGGGCGCAGGATCAACGCCCCCGTTTCTGAACCGGGTCCCGATCGAGCACTTGAAGCTGTCGTCCCCATAACGGATGCTGTGGCGAGGCAATGTTGCGCGCACCCCAGAATCCGAACTTGATAGAGCGTTTCAACACTAGAGTAGACACACGCCAATGAGCTCGTGTGCCCATTTATATAGCTGCGATTTCTGTCGGCGTCCTTCGCCGTCATTACCAGAACAGTTGTCTGCCAAAGATAAAGGACAGGTATGTGAGCCTTGCGGTAGAATAAACTAGCACAGAGATCAGAATAGTCCATTTTCAATTCATTGCGTTCAGTTTTTTCCACTCACTGGCTTTTGATTGCCGCCTAGCGTTCGCTGGTCCGTCCGAAGTAAGGACCGCAAAGACACCGCCACGCCATCTGTCAGGGCGGCGGGTCGCCCCGATTGTTTTTGCTCCGGCGTCGTTTTGTGATGGCGAGCCTTGCCGGGCGAGCGACACAACAATCGACCTCACCCGATTGATCGACTTCTTCTTGGCGTTCGAGCAACGCCGCAATACATTTCGCGGCTTCTCCGATGAAATTCGGCCTATTATTTGCGTAGCGCAGTTAACTTCCCTGAAAACTGTTGTGTAGATTTGCAAATACGGTACGAATGCACCCTGAAAATGTTGATTTGCGCATCATACAAATAAGTCTTAACGTATTGTTTCGAAACCTCAGTGTGGAGGAGGACGACTTTGCCTAATATCTCCCTGGTTATCGCAATGCTGGCGCTTTTGGCGATCTCGGGCTGCGCAACGAGTGGAGGAGGCAATACCACCTACGCTCAATGGCAGGGTTCTTACCCCGAGCCAAACTTCGCCGTAATCCGATCAGGCGGCGTCAGTCCGGGCTATTAACGATGTCGTTGAAAGGCGAGGAGCCGTAGCCTGCTAGGCTGCGGTCTTGGCGTTGCCGGCTTCGAACGCGGCGATCGCGTCCTCCAGGTCATCGAAGATCATGCCAGTGCCGATCTTGTCGATGACGCCCGAGCGCAGCAAGGTTTCTCGAGGTTCGCTGTGGAGCTCGACAATGCCGAACGTCAACCCGCGCCCCTCGACGAAATCCCGTAGATCATCGAGCATCGTCGCTGCGGTGCTGTCGATCTGCGCTGCCGCGCCAGCATCAAAAATGAACCATCGCGTATCGGCAGGCAGGTTCTTGACGATCTCTTCCACGCGGCCGCGCACATGGTCGGCATTGAAAAACAACAGACTGCCTTGCAGAAGATAGATGGCAACGCCAGGGATCGGTCTTACGTCCTTGTAGCGATGCAGCTTGTAGAAGCCTTCGCGTCCGGGAATGCGGCCGAGAAGCGCATCGCGCGGCGTCAGCCCCTTCATCAGGATGTAGAGCAACGTCGCTCCGATAGCGAAAATCACGCCATGCAGCACCCCAAGGGTCAACACGCCGGTGATGCTGATGAGTGCGAAGACGAATTCGATCGGGCTGATGCGCCACAATTCTCGCAGAGCGCGCAGATCGATAAGGCCGATGGCTGCAGACGCCAGGATGGCGCCGAGCGCGGGGGTCGGCAGCAAGGACAGAGCGCCGGTGAGAAACAGCACCGTCAACGCCAGGGCGATAGCCGAGAAAATACCGGCCAGTTGAGTCTTGCCGCCCATGGAATCATTTATAGCCGTGCGCGAATCCGATGCTGTGACGGCAAAGCCCCCGAACAACCCGGAGGCGATGTTTGCTGCGCCGAAGCCCAGCAGTTCTCGGTTGGCGTCGACCGGATATTTGTTCTTCGCACCGAAGCTGCGAGCTGTCACGATGCCCGCGCCGAAACTGACGATCAACACGGCGACAGCGCCCAAGAAGAGATCACTGATCGAGACCCCGGTGGTGATAGGTAGCATCGGCGTCGGCAGGCGCGACGGGATCTCACCGACCACACGAATGCCTGCGGCGGAAAAATTGAAGGCGGCCGACATGGCCGTTGCAATCGCCACGGCCACCAGAGGTCCAGGAATGCCGGGTCGCCAGGTGTTGAGCAAACGCAGGAGGATGAAAAGGCCAACGCCGAGGGTGAGCGACGGCCAGTGGATCTGGTCGGCCTTGTCCAACAGTTCCATGATCGGTCGAAGCACGCCTTCGCTTTCGATCTTCACGCCCGTCAGGCGCCCGATCTGACCTATCAGGATCGATAGGGAAATACCGGTCATGAAGCCGGTCAGGATCGGCCGCGATAAAAAGTTTGCTATGAAGCCCAGCCGTAGCGCGTAAGCGGCAAAGCACAACCCGCCGACGATGACAGCGATTGCTGCGGTCGCGACGAGCCGATCTTCTGCGGTCGGAAGATTGAGCGACAATAGCACGGCGGCCAGCACCGTAACCGTTCCGGCGTCTGGGCCGACGATGAGTTGTCGCGAAGATCCGAGGAGAGCGTAGCCCAGAAGCGGCAATATGCTGGAATAAAGGCCCACCTCCGGCGGCAACCCGGCAATGGCCGGATAGGCGATGGCGCTCGGCAACCCGACCGCTGCAATCGCTAGACCCGACGTCAGATCATAGCGAAGCCACTCGGCGCGGTACTCTTTCAAACTCGCGATTAACGGCAAGGTCGGCATGGCCCAATTATACCTCATGATCGGATCTTCGCCATCGCTCATGGCAGGATCCCCTACAGCAACCATCGGAAGGGACCCGGTGGATCGCGCAACCCGCTGGTCGTCACGTCACAGGCAATTGATTTGATCAACCGATACCTGTCCGGTTGACTGGCTTAATCGCCTATTTTGCCCAGTCTCTTTCCATCCTCGACTGGTGCCATAAGTCTTGGTTATGAGCCTGCCCCAGCGGCTCCATGAGAAGGATGCATGGACATGGTGACTTTCACGCTCAATGGTAAAAATCGGACGTTCGACGGCGACCCCGATACGCCTCTCCTTTGGGTGATCCGAGATTTCGAAAAGCTGACCGGCACAAAATACGGATGCGGCATCGCGCAATGCGGCGCCTGTACGGTGCATCTGGACGGCATGCCGCGACGGTCCTGCATCACACCGATTGCCATGATCGATGGTTCCGACGTGGTAACGATCGAGGGCATTGCCGGCAAGGAAGCCGAGGCTGTCCAGACGGCATGGGCGGGGCTGGATGTGCCGCAATGCGGCTACTGCCAGTCCGGCCAGATCATGTCGGCGGTGGCGCTGCTGCAGATGGTGCCCAAGCCGACGGACGACGAGATCGATGGCGCCATGACCGGCAATCTCTGTCGGTGCGCCACCTATCATCGCATTCGAGCAGCGATCCACAACGCTGCCAATTCGATGGAGGGCTGAGCAATGACGATCCATGACATCAAAACCAGCCGTCGTGGCTTCCTCGCCGGCACCGGCCTGATCATTGGCGTGGCGATCGCGCCGAAATTCCTCTCGGCGGCACAGACCGGGGTGCCGGCCGGCGGGAGCGGCGAACTCCGGCCGCTGAACGCCTTCGTCAAGATCGGTACGGATGACACCGTCACCGTGCTTTCCAAGCACATCGAGTTCGGCCAGGGGCCTTTCACCGGCCTTGCCACTCTGGTTGCCGAAGAACTCGATGCGGACTGGAGCCAGATGCGCGCCGTCCACTCGCCGACTGACAACAAGATCTACGCCAATCTCGCTTTCGGCCTGCAGGGCACCGGCGGGTCGAGTTCGATTGCCAACGCCTACGAGCAGATGCGCAAGGCCGGCGCCACCGCAAGGGCCATGCTGGTTGCTGTGGCTGCCGAAGAATGGAAGGTACCGGTCGCCGAAATCACCGTCGAAAAGGGCCGCGTAAAGCATGCGTCTTCCGGCAAGGAGAGCGGCTTCGGCGCGCTGGCGGACAGTGCCGCACGGCAAACTCCGCCTGCAGATGTCAAACTCAAGGATCCGAAGGACTTCGTGCTGATCGGAACCGAGCTTCCAAAGCTCGACACCCAGGGCAAGATCAACGGAACGGCGATTTTCACGCTCGATATCACGCCGGACAATCTGCTGGTTGCCGTGGTCGCCCATCCGAAGCATTTCGGCGCCACCGTGAAAACCTTCGATGACAGCGAGGCGCGCAAGGTCATGGGTGTGGTCGATGTCAAACAGATCCCTCAAGGCGTCGCGGTCTACGCGGACAACACGTTCGCGGCACTGAAGGGCCGCGAAGCCCTCAAGGTCGAATGGGATCTTGCAAAGGCGGAAACCCGCTCATCGCAGGAGCTCGCTGCCGAATACATCAGACATTTTGACGAGCCGGGCCTCGAGGCGGCGAATACCGGGAATGTCGACGAGGCTTTCCGGAAAGAAGGCCTCCAGACGGTCGAGGCGGAGATCGTTTTCCCGTTTCTCGCACACGCCCCGATGGAGCCGCTCGACGCGGTTTTCATCAAGGCCGCCGACGGATCCGTCGACATTTGCAACGGCGCGCAGTTTCCGGGCTTCGATCAGCAGGTGGCGGCCAAGATTCTTGGCCTCGACGAAAAGAAAGTCCGCGTAAATACCCAGCTTGCCGGCGGCAGCTTCGGCCGAAAGGCGCAATTCGGCTCGCCCTATATGCAGGAGGCGGCAACGACCTATGCCGCAATCGGCGGCGATCGACCACTCAAGCACATGTGGACGCGCGAGGACGACATCCAGGGCGGCTTCTATCGGCCGATGTATGCCCACAAGATGCGTGGGGCGATCGATGCCGAGGGCCGTATCACAGCCTGGGAACAGATCATCGTCGGACAGTCGATCATGGCCAAGGCGGACCTGGATCAGACATCGGTAGAGGGCGCATCCAACCTTCCCTATCAGATCCCCAATCTCAAGGTCACGTCGCACAACATCGTGCTTCCGATCCCACCTTTGTGGTGGCGCTCGGTCGGCCACACCCATACCGGTTTTGCGGTCGAAACCTTTGTCGACGAATTGCTGGCCCGCGTCGGTCGTGACCCGGTCGAAGGACGGCTTGCGCTGCTTAACAAGGGGTCGCGTCACGCCGGCGTTCTGCGCAAGGCAGCGGAAATGGCGGACTGGGGATCCACACCTCCCGACGGGCGCGCCCGTGGTGTCGCCGTCGTCGAAAGCTTCGGCTCGTTCGTCGGTCAGGTCGCGGAAGTTTCGATCGGCCCCGACGTGGCGCCCCGTGTCCATAAGGTCTGGTGTGCGGTCGATTGCGGCGTCGCGGTCAATCCCAACATCATCAAGGCACAGATGGAGGGCGGCATCGGCTATGGGCTCGGTGCCGTGCTGTTCGACGCCGTTACCCTCGGCCAAGGCGGACGGATCGTGCAGTCGAATTTCCACGACTACCGCTCGATCCGCATCAATGAAATGCCCGATGTGGCGGTGGAGATCATCAAATCTGCGGACAAACCGACTGGCGTCGGCGAGCCCGGTGTGCCGCCCATAGGGCCGGCGGTCGCCAATGCGTGGCGAAAGCTGACCGGCACCCCCGTGCGGCAGCTTCCCATCGTCAGTCTCATCTCATCGTGAGGGATATCGTCAGATGACAATTAAGCTCCTGTTTGCAGGCATAGCAGTGCAGTGTCTTATCGTCGGGGCGGGCGTGATGCTCGCCCCGACGTCCGTGGCCCAGAACGCCAACGCACTACGCTCTGCAGAGTCGTTCCAGTCGATTTCCGACAAGCAGGCGCGCTCGGTCGCCCTCTTCGAAGAAGCCGGAAAGGTCATCCAGCATCCGCGATGCGTCAACTGTCACCCGGCGACGGAACGCCCATTGCAAGGAATGTCGATGCATCCGCATCAACCGCCGGTGTTCCGCGGCGATGGCGGCATGGGTCTCGTGGGCATGCAGTGCAACACCTGCCACAGCGAAAAAAATACGCCGGTCATCGGCCAGGCGGACACACTGAAGAGCATTCCAGGCAATCCCGCCTGGCATCTCGCGCCGATCGAAATGGCCTGGGAGGGCAAGACCCTTGGCCAGATCTGTGAGCAACTGAAGGACCCAGCTCGCAACGGCGACAAGACCATGGCTGAAATGGTGGAACACATGGCGCATGACGAGCTGGTTGGATGGGGGTGGCACCCCGGCGATGGCCGCGAACCGGTGCCCGGCACACAGGAAGAATTCGGCAAGATCATTCGAGCCTGGGTGGATGCCGGGGCTGCTTGTCCGTCGGGCTGAAGGTCGACCTTCGAATCTGAGGCAAGGGAAATGACATTCTGCGGCTCAAAATTCATCCCGAGTTTTCGCACGATCTGCAGGTCGCGACAATCGGAGTAGATATTCGCGGCCGTTGAATGGATCGACACCGGAACGCTTGCGCGAACGTTGCGGGTCGGCTGCCGGGGCATAGTGGTGGAAGGAGGTTTCCAAGGTCCCCATGCCGCTTGTCAGTCCCGGCAATTGCTGCTGAATGCCTTGAACCTTCTCGGAGGCGACATGCCCTTCCAGCCGCGCTACGCCATCGGCGACAATCGATTCCTTGGTGACAGCGCCCGACTTGGCAAGCAGGGTCAGCAAGCCACCCAAAGTCTGCGAAGGTGCTTCGAGATAAAATTGGTCGATCGGCTCACAGACAACGGTTTTTGCCGTTGATAACGCCGTTGCGAGGACCCACGGCGTCAACTGCCGAAAGTCTGCAGCGGTGCTCGACGGGGAACTGTGCCGCGCAGCGGTCATGGCAACGTGGCAATCGATGACTTGCCAGCCGAAGATGCCCTGCCTAAGCGTCTCGAATACGGTTTCCTCGACTGCCCGGTAGAAGCTTGCCGGCATCTGGCCAACGTCCACTTCCAGCGCGAAGCTGTTGCCCGCCCCTTGCGGTCGGGGTTCGACGCGTAAGCCAACGGTCGCCAGGAATGGATTCGGCTCCTTGAAGAGGATCTGAAGGCCAGTGCCGATTCCGGCGAGCCTCTCGGCGCAGATGACTGTACTATCCTCAAACGCAACTTCGAGACCGAAATCCGTCAACAGTGTCGACTGGATCACCTCCTTCTGCACCTCGCCATAGAGAGACACGAAGATGTCCTTCGTGTCCTCGTTCTTGCGCAGGTCAATCAGCGGGTCCTGTTCGGCCAACTGGTTTAGCGCCAGCCAGAGCGCCGCACTCTCTGAGGGACGCTGCGCTTGAGCGCGGGATTCCAACGTTGGAGGCGCAAAATGGTGAGGGACGTCTGCGAGGCGGGTGGTGCCGACCACGTCGCCGATGCGGGAGCTGCCAAGGCCGCTGACCCGAGCAATCTGACCTGCCCTGAAGCTGGTTGCGCTGTGAATTTTGCCGGCGTCGAAAAGTTGGATTCCGGTCACCCTTGCCGACCCCTGAGGCAGGTCGAGATATTCCCGCACGCGGACCGTGCCAGATGAGAGATAGAGATAGGAGAGCTTCTCACCGCCCCATCCACGCTCGATCTTGAAGATCCTGCCAGTGACAGCAGCATCAGGATCGAGGTCGCGGCTGGGCAGTAGGGTCGCAATTGCCGATGTCAGAGCTGGCAGGCCCGCGCCGGTTACCGCCGCGCCAGCAAATGCCGGCTGCAACAGACCGCGAGAAACCTGATCCCGCAGCGAGCGGTCAAGTCTTTCGTCGGTAAGTCGATCCGGCGCTTGCAGATAATCGCGCAGCAGCTCGTCATCGTTTTCCGCCAGGGTCTCGCACAGCCTGGTGAAAAGCGGCTCGCTTCCCGGATCGAACGCCTTTACCTGAGCGAGTTTACTACCGGCATCAATGACGGCCGACATGGCGATGGGTCGAACCGGTAGTTGGCCGGCAATGGCTTGCAGCACTTCATCGTAGCGCGCACCGAGACGATCGACCTTGTTGATGAAGAATAGGAAGGGAACCCCAACACGCTGCAACGCCCGCACCAGCACTCGCGTCTGCGCTTGCACGCCTTCGACTGCAGAAACAACGACCACTGCAGCGTCCAGCAGCCCAAGCACGCGTTCGACCTCGGCGATGAAGTCGGGGTGACCGGGCGTATCAATGAGGTTCACCACCGTGTCGCCGATCGTGAATGAAACGACGGCAGCTCGGATGGTGATGCCACGCTGCCGCTCCAGAGCGAGGCTATCTGTCTGTGTATTGCCTGCGTCGACGCTGCCTAGCTTGTCGATGACACTGGCGTCAAAAAGCAGTCGTTCGGTAAGGCTAGTTTTGCCTGCATCCACATGGGCCAGGACGCCCAGATTTAAGGTGCGCATGAATCCTCAACTTCTCAGAAATTCCAACGTGATTTTCGTGAGAAGGGACTCGGCGCATTGGGACCTCTAAGAGCTGATGCCGCATGTTTTGATCCTTGAATCGGATAGGATTTAAGGAACCATGCAGTAGGGTTTCCGCACAACTCTGCTGCTTTGCAGAGCCGCCAGCAAACTTAAAAGCCGTATCTGAATACATGTCAAGAACCGCCATACCTCCCGTTGTGTCGGAAATTCACAGGCAACGGTTGATTACCCGAATGCCGGATGGATGCGCGCTTGCTGTGTTTGCCGCCGGCGGCTTTGCGTAGTAATGCCTCGGCGGTCCGTCGATCTGTTCGTCGTTGAAGACACCGCCTGATGGTGCACTGGTTACTTGTGGGCGAAACACTCCACAAGGGCGACCTCGGGCTCGGTCAGGCGCATACGTCACCGTACGGATAGCGTCGGCCGGTCGGGCCAACAGCAAACGCCATAGCGGTCGCACGTCGGCCCTAAGTAGCCGGCGTGCGTCAATTCATGGGCCCGCAGGACCCATTTTTCTACCGCTTTGGAAAAACGAACTCGACGCGCCGGTTGAGAGCGCGCCCTTGGGGATTGTCCGCTCCGTTTTTCGTATTGGGTTCGATCGGACGGCTATCACCTAGCCCTTCGACCGATAGCCGCGCTTTATCTGCTCCATGTTTCACAAGCCATTGCATGACGGCACTAGCTCGCTGAAGGGACAGTTCCTTATTGTACTGAACCGACCCTTTGGAATCGGTATGACCCTCGATGATGATCGTGCCGGCGGGGACGGATGTAATGAGACGCGCGATGTCCATGAGTGTCGGTTCGGCGGCCGATTGGATGTCGGCCCTGTCGAAATCGAACAGCACATCGCCCGTCATGGACACCCTGACGGTCGTCGCGTCTTGTCGTACGGAAAGACCACCGTGCTGAGCGGTAAGCCCATCGGCTTTCGCAGACAGATCAAACACGGCGCTGTTCAGATCGGAGGGTAGCCCCTTCAAATCAAGAACCGTGGCCTTAAGATCACGTATTTCGCGATGGTAAGGTGACACCTGCGCATAAGAACCGCTGGCCGCTATCATGATCACGACCATCGCGAGGGAACATTTCGCTGCACCAGCCATGGCTATCGGTCGGTAAGTTTGATCGCGTCGAGTGTCTCGACGCCCGGGATCGTCAGTGACACCTCGGTGACGTCCTTTGGCGGAGCAGGGAACCTACCATGCCAGGAGCCCGCGATCGGAGAATCCTTGTTAGCTTTGATAACGAGGTTTGGATTTGTCAGCGGCTTATCACTGCTGTCCGTAAGCAGCAGGTATTTCTTATTGCCAGCAAGAACGTAGAAGCTGTTTTCATATGCGTCCTGGCTAATCGAATCATATATTCGTTCCAGCTGGTTCGTCGCGAGCGGCTTGAAGCGGAGTTTGATTGTTAAAACATCGCCGGCGCGGACAGCTTCGACGACCTGCGCTTCCGCGGCCCCGCCATCGGTCAAGCCTGTGGCTAAGGGTGCGACAGAAGTGGTTTCAGCCTGAGTTTGTGCGAAGGCCGTTTGAGGCAATCCAGTTGTTGCTAGGAGGGCACCAAGAGCACAGACAGTCGTGGCAATTCTGGTCACTTTTACCATATCAATCCTCGATTTTTCAAAATTGCAGGCAGTGCATACGAATCACAAAACAACCTCCAGTAACTTTCTCGCATGGGAGAAATGTGGCGAAGTCCTGAAATTCCCACATTTTCGCCCGCTTTCATTCGCTGCAGGACCGAGGGCCTGTTCTCTTTCACTGATGAACTGTTGCGATCCCACGCCCAGTTTCCCTGCAATTCGGTGATGTCATCGCTGGTCTGTCAAACCGCTTACGCAATTTTGATTGGAACCATTACTTTTCCCAGCGGTTGGTCAATCAACCAAGGGAGTTGCGCAGAGTTCGTTCGTTGAATTGCAGCGCCACTCTTTCCCGGCGTCAGGCTCACAGGCACCAGGTGATCGTATTGGCTGTTCTCACAGCTGCGCACGCGACCCTGGCCAATGGAGACAAGCATGGCCATAACCGTGATCCTGATCGGTGCTGCCCTCGTGATCGCCGGTGTACTCGATTTGTTTTGGGGTGCGCTCAGGCGTCGACCTCTCAGCGATCCTCACCGATCCATTTCGGATGCCAAGCCGACCCTGGAGCCCAGAGGACAAGGGCTTAGATTTCTTGGTTTGGTGAGGAACTGGCTCGGTATAGGCATGATCGCGATCGGCATGGCAATATTGATCGCCTACGCATAGGATTTGACCTGCAACGGAGAGTTTCCTCCGAAATGAGACGGCCCATAGAAGGACGGATCGATAAAAGAATAGAGGTTTACGGCAGAGCAGATCGTTGCGGGTTAAAGTAGCTCGATCCAAACCGGCGCGTGGTCACTCGTGTGATCCCAAGCTCGCACTGACTTGTCCACCTTGGCCCGCTTGAGATCGCCAGCAAGCGCCGGGCTTAACAGGAAATGATCGATGCGAAGCCCGGCGTCTCGGGCAAATGCGTTTCGGAAATACTTCCAGAATGTATAGATCCGCTCATTCGGATGGAGATGCCTCACCGCATCCGTCCAGCCCTGATCAAGAAGTGCGGCGTAGGCCGCCTTCACCTCCGGTCTGAAGAGCGCATCGTCTCGCCACCGCTCCGGCTTGTAAACATCCAGATCGGTTGGCATGACATTGAAGTCGCCAGCCAAGACAACCGGGATCTCCAGGTCTATCAGTTGCGCCGCATAGTGCTGCAGCCGGTCAAACCAACGCAGCTTGTAGTCAAACCTGGGTCCAGGGGCGGGATTGCCATTCGGCAGATAAAGGCATCCGACGATTATTCCCTCGATTGCCGCCTCGATGTAGCGGCTGTGACTGTCATCAGGATCGCCCGGCAAACCGCGACGCGTCTCCATTGGGGTCCGTCCTCGAGCCAGGATGGCCACCCCATTCCATGATTTCTGTCCGTGCCAGATCGCGCCATAGCCGGCTTTCTCGATTTCCCGATGAGGAAACCTGCTGTCGGGCGCTTTCAGTTCCTGCAGGCACACGACGTGGGGCTGCCTCTCCTCGAGCCACCGCAGCAGCACGTCGAGGCGACCGTTGATGCCGTTGACATTGTAGGTGGCGAGTTTCACCAGAATGATCTGCGCTGCCGGCATGCGATGGGCAGCGACGACGAAGCTTCGTTGCCCTTCTTGGACTCGCGATCCTCCTCGCGCCGCCGACGGCGTTCACCGCTGCCGGTATCGATTGGCTCGCGCATTCTCATGGCAGACCTCCCTTGTGATTTTCCCCTCCACAAACGCGGCTGCGGCGCAAAAGATGCATTCGATTGAGAACGGTCGGGAACGAAACGCCGGCTGAGCGGTTGAGTTCCGTTGGCCGCGTCAGGAGAACTTGTATCATGGTTGCCCCAAGAGCGAATTGGAAAGGCTACATCAAGTTCGGCGAGGTGACCTGTCCCGTGGCGCTCTATACGGCGGCATCAACTTCTGACCGCATCGCCTTCAACACTCTCAATCGCAAGACGGGAAACCGAGTCAAACGCGAATTCGTCGATGGCGAGACGGGAGATACGGTTGAGCGTGACGACCAGGTCAAAGGCTATGAGATGGAGAATGGCCAGTACGTCGTCCTGGAACCCGAGGAAATGGCCGAAGCCGTTCCCGAGAGCGACAAGACCCTGAAGATAGAGGCCTTCATCCCCTGCTCCCAGATCGACACAATCTACTTCGACAAGCCCTATTATCTCGCTCCCGACAAGCTGGGCACCGATGCCTTCGTGCTGCTGCGCGACGGGATGAAACAGGAAAAGGTCGCCGCGATTGCGCGAACGGTACTGTTCCGACGGGTGCGCACCGTCCTTATCCGAGTGCATGGCAAGGGGCTGATCGCCTCCACGCTCAACTTTGATTACGAGGTCCGTTCGGCCGACAAGGCTTTCGAGGATCTCCCCGACCTCAAGATCGAAGGCGAGATGCTGGATCTTGCCGAACATATCATCGAAACCAAGATGGGTAGCTTCGACGCCAGCAGCTTCGACGATCGATATGAGGCTGCGGTGGCCGAACTGGTCAAAGCCAAAATCGAAGGACGCTCGCTTCCCAAAAGGAAGGCGCCCGCTGAGTCGAAGCCTGGAGATCTGCTGCTGGCACTGCGCGAAAGTGCGGGCATGGCTGCGAAGAAAACAAAAGCAAAGCGCACCGCAGCGAATGTCAACAAGGGCGCCGCTCGCAAGCCAGCTGCAAAATCTGCAACTGCCAAATCCAAGCCCGCTACCGCGCAAAAACGGCGCGCCAGCTAGTCGGAGGACGCTTTCATGGCCGTTCGGCCCTACTGGAAAGGTTATCTCAAGCTGTCGCTGGTCACCTGCCCCGTGCAGATGATGCCGGCAACGTCCGACGAAGAAAAGGTCCGTTTTCATACGCTCAACCGCGCGACACAGAACCGTGTTATCAGCCACTACGTCGATGCGGTCACCGGGCACGAAGTCAAGGAGGACGACCAGGTCAAGGGCTATCAACGCGCCGAAGACGAGTACGTCATGCTGGAGGACGACGAGCTCGAAAATGTCGCGCTGGACAGCACCAAAACCATCGACATATCCACCTTCGCACCCCGCGACAGCGTCGAATGGATCTGGTTCGATACCCCGTACTTTCTCTCCCCGAACGACCCTGTCGGTCAGGAAGCCTTTTCCGTCATTCGTGAAGCGATGGAGGCCAAGCGGGTGGTTGGCATTTCGCGACTGGTCATCTCGCGTCGCGAACGCGCCGTCTTGCTGGAGCCGCGTGGTAAAGGCATCATCCTGTGGACTTTGCGCTACGGGGATGAGGTCAGGGACGAGAAAGCCTATTTTGAGGATATCGGCAACGAGAAAGCGGATTCCGACATGATGCCGCTCGTCCAGCAATTGATCGAAAAGAAGACCCAGGACTGGAACCCGAAGATAGTCGTCGACCCGGTCCAGGATCGGCTGCTCGACATCATCAACGCGAGAAAGAAACAGCTGAAAAAACCCCAGAAGGGCAAAGCGAAATCGCCAGCGTCGGAACCGAGCAATGTCATCAACATCATGGATGCGCTGCGCAAATCTGTGGCCGCCGAAACCCGACCCCGTAAATGAGCCGCGCACCATTGCCGAGGCTTCCGGTCCGCTACAGCCATCGCCCACGATCCATGTCGGGGTGAAAAGCATCCGCAATTTCGGCGGATGACTACGCCGCAGCCCTGTTCGTTTTGCTCAGGCGCTTGATCGCCTGCTCCAGCGAGCGCTGGCTTTCACAATAATCCTGCCAAGCGGTCCCCGCTCTCAGAAACTGCGGCACGGTCCGGATGGTGAAGCGTGTGGGATCGAGACCCTTTTTGACCTGCGTCCAGTTGAGCGGCATCGACACCGTTGCCCCGGGCCGCGCCCGCGGCGACAGAGGCGCAACGGCGGTCGACATCCTGTCGTTGCGCAAGTAGTCGAGGAAGATGCGGCCCTCGCGCTGGTTCTTCGCCATCCTGATCAGGTAAAGATCCGGATTGTCGCGGGCCATCCGCTGACAGACATCATGGGCAAAACCCTTCGCCTCTTCCCAACTCAATTTCTTCCTTCGCGCCACGGCAAGCGGCGTTACGACGTGCAGTCCCTTGCCACCCGTCGTCTTGCAGAAGCTTACCAGCCCGAGTTCTGCCAACCGGTCGCGAATTTCCCGCGCCGCGTCAATGACGGTGGAAAACTCGACTTCGGGGCCCGGGTCCAGATCGAACACCAGGCGGCCGGGCACCTCCGGTTTCCCGGGCTCGCAATTCCAGGGATGCAGTTCGACACCACCGATCTGGGCGATCGCCGCAAGCCCCTCGACGCGGTCGATCTGCAGGTAGGGCTTCTTGTCCCCGAATACGGTGACCAGCTCGAGCAGGTTCGATGTTCCCGGCATGGCATGTCGCTGGAAGAATTGCTCGCCGCCAATCCCGTCGGGAGTGCGAATGATCGAACAGGGCCGCCCTTTGATATGATCGATCAGCCAGGACCCGACCGCCTCATAATATTGGGCAAGCTCAACCTTGGTCACCGGCTTCCCATCGCCACCATCCGGCCATAGAGGTTTTTCCGGGCTGGAAATCAGCACGTCCATGACCTCGGCCTTCCCGCCCTTGCGAATACGATTTGGTACTGGCTTTACCGTCGAAGGATCGGACACGGCAGCCTTTGACGGTGACGCCGGTTTTTCCGCTTTCACCTCGCCCGCGGGTTTGTCTTCCCTCAAGCCCTTGAATGCGGCCTGCCGCACCTGGCCATCGGCCGTCCAGCCGGCGAACTCGATCTCGGCAACGAGATCCGGCTTGAGCCAAACGATATTCCGATCCTTCTTTGGCGCCCCGTTACCAGTGAAGGGTGACTTGGAGGCCTCTAGCTTTTGCAGCTTCGGCAACAGCGTTTGGACGGTCTTTGCGCCATAGCCTGTCCCGACCCGGCCGACATAGACGAAATGCTCGCCACGATTGACGCCAACAAGGAGAGAACGGAACTTGCCGTTGGTCGTTGCATAGGCGCCGATGACGACTTCATGACCTGCGCGGCATTTGGATTTCGCCCATGTGTCGGAGCGGCCGGACTGGTACGGCGCATCCGCTTTCTTGGAAACGATGCCCTCAAGGGAAAGACGGCGGGCCGATCGCAGCACGGCGTCACCGTCGGTTTCAAAATGCTCGGCGAAGCGCAGATGCGGATCGTCGCCCGCATCCTCCAGCATCGCTGCGAGCCGTTCTTTCCGCTCTGTCAGCGCAAGCTCTCGCAGGTCCTCATCGCCGGTAAATAGGAGATCGAATGAAAAGTAGACCAAGGCATCGGTCTCGCCTTCGGAAAGTGCTGCCTGAAGGGCGGCAAAATCGGGTGCTCCTTTTTCGTCAAGAGCACAGATCTCACCATCGATGATGGCATCAGGCAGAGCTGCTGCCGACTTGGCGATGGCGGCAAATTTGGCTGCCCAGTCGAGACCTTTGCGGGTTTTCAAAGTCGCCTTGCCATTCTCGACCCGCATCTGAATGCGATAGCCATCAAATTTGATCTCATGGATCCAGCCACCGCCGTTCGGAGGGCGGTCCAGTGTTTCGCATAACTGCGGTGGGATGAAATCAGGCATTCTGGATTTCGGGCGTCTGGCGGACACAGACTTTTTTCGGCTCCCCGCTCCCGCCTGGCGTTCCTCGGCGGCAAGACCGTGGTTGCTGTCCCACACCGCGTCGGCCCCAATAGCGCCGCCCTCCACCATGAAGGGCTTTGGCTTTCTGCCTTTGCCCGACGCGATCGCGTCCATCGAGCGTCCGGAGGCGACTGAGGTGTCGTTTTCCTCAAGGACAGCCGCTCCGTTCTCATCGACCGAAAAATCGTCACGATGTTTGATCAGGAGCCAATTCGTTCGTTTTCCACCATCGCGATCATGACGCATGCGCACGAGCACAAAGCTGCCGTGGAGCCGTTTGCCCTCAAGGGTGAACTTGAAATCACCTTTGGCCAGCGCCTCTTCCGGCGTCCGATTTCCTTCCGGCTCCCAATAACCGCGATCCCACAGCATGACAGTGCCCCCGCCATACTGGCCTTTCGGAATGGTGCCTTCGAAATCGCCATAGTCGAGCGGGTGATCCTCGACCTCCACCGCAAGGCGCTTGTCTTGCGGATCGAGCGATGGCCCCTTGGTCACAGCCCAGGATTTGAAGACACCGTCGAGCTCCAAACGAAGATCGTAGTGCAGCTGGGTGGCGTCATGTTTCTGAATGACGAAGCGACGTCGATTGGAAGGGCTGAGCTTGCCCGCTCCGCTTGGTTCCTTGGTGACCTTGAAATCGCGCTTCTGTTTGTAGGTCGAAAGCTTGTCGCTGGCCATCGCTGTCCCCGGTCTCGTCCGCCATCCCCACCGACTTCCTTGAATGCAGATCAGATGCGTGCAGGCTCGCCTGCCAATCGTTGCTCATGGCAACACAAGGATTACGCGCCCGTGTTCACCGTGCTGTCACGTCTTGGAACGGCTCGCATCCTCGCGAGACAAAAACATTTTCGGGCGCGTTTGGTTCCTCTCGCGGTTAATGTCGGCGGGTGGAGGGAAGCTGCGGAGTATCGATCTTCAGCAAGCCGCTACCCAGCCGGACTTTGCACACTGCCCGAACGTCCGACAGCAGGTCTGGATGACGATCAAGATGCAGAGCAGCTTTACCAGTGGCACTTACGGCTTCGCCCTGCGTGTTTGAGGAGGAACTTCGATGTTGCGGTGGCCACTTTGGAGTTTCTTAAGCGTCGAGAATGATCCGTGCGCGTCCGAAACGAATGCGTTCGCTCGGTCATGACCGTCCGGCGACAGACGGCCATCCCAAGGATGTCGCGGAAACAGCCCTGGGATGGCCAGTTCCCGCACGAGGCACATCATGTCTCTGTGCGGAAGATGCGAATTTGTTCACTGTTCTCGAAAGGCCCGGCTGAATTGGTCGGTAAGCGGCTTCGATAGGAACGACAGTGCTGTTCTTTGCTCCGTTGAAACGAAGACCTCCACCGGCATGCCGGGCAAGAGTTTATTGTCACCAAGCTTGGCCAACTCCACTTGGGCAACCCCGATATCCGCCAAGTAGTATGTCTCACCGGAACTTGGGTCGTTGCTCGTAGCGGCCGACACATAGGTGACGTGTCCGGAGAGCTCGGGAGTAGTGCGTTGATTGAAAGCCGAAAAGCGAAGCTTCGCCACCTGACCGGAGAACACCTGATCGATATCGGTGGGAGAAAGCCGGGCCTGGATCTTAAGTGCAGCGTCGGTAGGGACAAGCGTGACCAGCTTTTCCGCCGGCGTGATCACCCCACCAATCGTGTGGACGAAAAGCTCGTTCACGGTTCCCGACAAAGGGGCGCGTATATCGGTGCGTTGCAATCGATCTTCGACAGCCACCTTTCGTTCACTCAACTCCGAGATCTTCTGTTCGACGGTCGTTAGATCACGCTGTGCTTCGGTCCGAGCGGCCTCGTCGATGGCGATGATCTGAAGCTCGATTTCGCTGGTTCTGGCCTTGGAGCGCGCGATGTTGGCTTGTATCTCGCCGTACTCGCCGGTGATCTTCGCCATTTCGCGATCAATGATGTACTTGCGGGAGGTCTCGAGCAGGTTCTTGTCGGTGAGGCGCTTGATCTTCTTGTGCTCGGTTTTGATCAGCGCCAGTTCGTCCTGCTTTGCGGTGAGCTGAACCCTCAAGCCATTGACCTCCTCTTCCAATTGGGAAATTCCCAATTGGAGCTGTTGCTTCTGGCTTTCCCGGTTCTGGCGGTTCCCGTAGAAAAGCCGCGCCTCGCCCATGAAGACCGTCGGAACCACACTCATTGCCTCACTGAGTTCTGCTCCAAACTGCAATTCCGCCGCGTTGTCCCGTTCGGCGACAAGCCTCGTTTTTCGCGCCGCCAGTTCAACAAGCTGGTTCTTGACGATGGACAGTTCCGCTCGGGTTTGCACGTCGTCAAGCCGCAGCATGATGTCGCCTTTTCTGACGGCGTCGCCTTCCTTGACCAGGATCTCGCTGACGATGCCGCCGTCACGATGCTGGATTGCCTTCAGGTTCTGATCGACCTTGACCATTCCCGCCGCAACGATCGCGCCCGTAAGCTGGGCCGTGGCAGCCCATCCGCCGGCGCCGGCAAAAAGCAGAACGCCAAGCATGGCGCCGACGATAACCCGGAAGGTTACCGGGAACGCGGCGTCTGCCTCATCGTCGCCGATGGCTGGAGGATTTCGTTGTGATTTGAGCATTTTGTTTTTCCCCCCGGGATTATATTTGAGCGGTCTCGACGACCACCAACATGTGATGACCGCTCAAAGTGACAGCCACCTCGTATTCCTGGTCGTTGTTGGTATCGAATTCGATCCGCGTTACGCCATGTTCCTCTGTCCCCTCATGCCGCATTCTGATGGGAAGCGCGTCTTCATCGACATCTTCGCCATAGACAGCCTCGAAATGGTCCTCGAGGTTATCGACGATCTCCTCGAAGATCTGATACCTCGACATCTCGATGCGGTCCCCGACCATGAAATCGAGGATGTGATGGATGGCGTCGCTGGTCGATGAACCCGCCGGCATATTGAAACGGAAGACGTCATCGCCGCTGCCTCCCTCGAGGATCAACGCGGTTTGACCGACGTGGAAGACGTCCGCCTGGGCGCTGCCCACGATCTGTTCAAAGCTCGTGACAATGTCGGTTCCGATATCGACACCGGTCGCGATGCCGGTCTCAAGGTCGATGACAACCCCCTGCGTTGCCGCAGAATAATCCAGGGTGTCCAGACCCGATTGGCCATCATAATGGTCATCGGCGCTGTCCGCCGCGGCCATGACGGTATCGTTTCCCGCTCCGGCCGAAACGACATCCGCGCCTGCTCCGTCGTGAATGGTATCGTTGCCGGCCCCCGTGACGATCGTCTCGGCGTTGTCGCTGCCGATCACGCTGTCATCGCCTTGACCGGTCAGGACCACCTCGAAATTCGCGACGGTGTCCTCGCCGATTTCTGCGCCCGAGGCTTGGCCTTCGCTGAGGTCGATCTCGATCGACCGTGACAAGCTGGAATAATCGAGCGTGTCGGTGCCATCTCCGCCATCGTAAAGATCGGGGAGAAGATCCCCTCCTGCATCTTTAACCGTATCGTCGCCGGCTCCGGTGGCGATTGTCTCGGCCCCAAGGCTGGCGGTCACGCTGTCATCCCCCTGACCGGTCAGGACCACCTCAAAATTCGAGATGGTATCTTCGCCGATCTCTTCGCCGGCGGCGTTGCCTTCGCCTAAATCGATGATGATTGATTGTGACACGCTGGAATAATCGAGCGTGTCCAAACCGTCGCCGCCGTCATATTGGTCCGAGACGAGATCCCCTTCGCCCGCAATCGTGTCGTTACCAGCACCTCCCATGACGATATCCTCGTCGCCGCCCCCCACCAGAACATCCGCGCCTTCGTCCCCGACAAGATGATCCTTGCCCGCTTGCCCGAGCAGAGTATCGTTGCCGCTACCGCCGGACAGGCGATCGTCGCCGCTGCCGCCGTCGATGGCGTCGTTGCCTTCATCGCCGGCAACCAAATCGTTGCCGTCGCCGCCGAAGGCCAGATCGTCGTCAGCGCCTCCATGCAGGGCGTCGTCTCCCTCGTCCCCAGACAGAATATCGCGCCCCTCCTCGCCAAACAGACGGTCGTTGCCGCTGCCGCCGTGAATCTGATCGTCGCCTGTGCCGCCGAAGACGACATCGTTTCCGATCCCTGCGAAAATGATGTCGTTGCCCCCGCCCGCGACGATGTTGTCGTTGCCGTCGCCACCATCCACCGTATCGGCACCACCGCGGGCATCGATGCTGTCATCGCCTGCCCTGCCGTCGATGGCATCGCTGCAATTGGTGCCGAGCAGCAGATCGTCACCCAGGGTCCCGACAATCGGCGGGGCGCTGACCACGGAAAAATACGCAGTCTGGGTAATCGAAAGCTGGCCATCTGTGATCTGGTAGGTAATCGTGACCGGACCAAGCTCGGTCCAATCGTAGAGCCAACCTTCTGCGGTCCTCGTGATTGTGCCGGATGTCACCGTGATATCCCTGACGGAAAGCAAGTTGCCGTCCGGGTCGGACGCACCGCGCAATAGATCGGAAAGGCCGATGACGACCGCAGCACAACCGGAAACATCCTTCAGCGTGACTGAGCCGTTCACGCGCGGTGCGCGGTTAACGGGGTCGTTATCTTCGTTGTCGTCATCATCGTCATCGTCATCACCACCACCCGGCTTGTCGTCTTCCCCATCCTTTACCGGGAAAGATTTGACGGGAGAGCCGGCAACAGACGGCGCCGACGCGACATTGTCGTTCGACGCCCTCAAGACGGGCGACGGGCTTTCCAGCTCCCACCGTTCAGACATCGAGGTCGAGAAATCATCCGGCCGGAATGAGGGCGATCGAATATCAACGGCATCCATTTCTTCGTTCTGGCTACTGTAGTTTCGCATGGCGCCGCCAGCCTTCTTTTTGGCAGGCGCTTCCTCTTCCTTGACTTCTTCCGGCTTGTTCTCCGCCACCAACTGCAAGGGGGCCATATCTTCCTGCGGCTCCCTTGCTTGCGGAGGCTGCTCCTCCGCCGGCTCCGACGCCGTGCTGAAGGCGCTCTTCAGATAAAGCGCAAAGCCCGTCAAAAACATCGCGATAACAGCCGGTGCTCTTGACGGCGCTTCCTCGTTTTTCAGGCTGTAGCGCTGGTGCGGGTCTTCCTCTTTGACCGTTTTTGTTCCCTTCGCCTCGATCATTCCGACACCTTTGACGTCATGCGCGCGGGCAGTGCGGGTCGGCCACCGGCGTCCCCTATCGCGGCTGGTTTCAGGATTTCGTTCTTGGGCCCAAACGCGACCAGCTTGCCGCCTTGAACCACGGCAATCAGGTCGCAGGCGGTAAGCGCGCTCGGGCGATGGGCAATGACAATGGCGATGCCATTGCGGGCGCGAACGGCTTGTATGGCCTGCGTCAGTGCGGACTCGCCCTCGCCGTCGAGATTGGAGTTGGGCTCGTCCATGACGACGATGAACGGATTGCGGTACAACGCCCGTGCAAGCGCGATCCGCTGCCTCTGACCGGCAGACAGGGATGCCCCCTGAGGCCCGAGCGCCGTACGGTAACCGTCCGGCAGACGCACGATCATTTCGTGAATGCCGGTGGTTTGTGCCGCTTCCACGATTGCCCGTGCGTCGACATCAGGATCAAGGCGGGAAATGTTTTCCTCGACCGTGGCATCCAGGAGTGCCACGTCCTGCGGGAGATATCCGATGTGCTGTCCGAGACAGCTGTCTGACCATTGCGTCAGCTCAGCATCATCCAATCGAACACCACCGCGAAGCGGCGGCCAGATCCCGGTCAGCGCGCGCGCAAGTGTTGTCTTGCCGCCGCCGCTTGGACCGATAATGCCCAGAACCTGTCCGGCTTCGATGTCGAAACTGACATCGCTCAGAAGAACCCGGCCGGAACCGGGGGCTGCAACCGTGAGCTTTTCGACCTTCAAGCTCTTAGCGGGCGCAGGAAGGTCCATCGGCGCAACGGTACTCGTCAATGCGACCACCGTTTCCTTGAGGCGAGCGAAGGCGGTTCGTGCCGTGACGAAACTCTTCCAGTTGCCGACAGCAAGATCGACCGGGGCAAGAGCACGCGCCGAAGCAACGGATGCAGCGATGATGGCGCCGGCAGACATTTCCCCCTGGATCGTCAGCCACGCTCCCAGACCCAGAACCGCAGACTGCAACACCATCCGAAGCACCCGGGAGATCGCCCCAAAGGTGCCGCTGATGTCGTTGGTCCGGGTTTGAAGCGCCAGGTGCTCCTTGTTGGCAACATTGAACCGGCTGACCGCACGCGGCGCAAAGCCCATGGCCTTCAACACCTCGGCATTGCGGGTGTTTGAATCGGCAATGGCATTTCGCTCAATACCGGCCTTGTGGGTGGCGGCGGCCCATCTGCGCGTCATCACCTCGGTCAGGATCGCGAGAATCGTGAGGACAAAGGCGCCGCCAAATGTCAGGGCGCCGAGATAGGGATGCAGCATGTAGACGAAGATCAGGTAGAGCGGCATCCAGGGAAGGTCGAAAAAGGCGATCGGCCCCTGGCTGCCGAGAAATCCCCTGACCGTATCGACGTCGCGGCCGCGCTCGAGGGCCTCTGCCGTGGAGAAGCCGAAACGGGGCATGTCGATCGCAACTTCATGCGCCAGAGGGGCGATCTTTGCATCCAGCCTTGCGCCGACGCGCACCAGTATCTGTGAGCGGATGATGTCGAAGAGCCCCTGGAACAGATAGAGCCCGATCGCCAGGATCGAGAGCCCGAGCAGGGTCGGGATGCTGCCGCTGGTCAAAGCCCGGTCGTAGATCTGCAGCATGTAGAAGGAGCCGGTCAGCGCCAGAATGTTGATTATTCCGGAGGTGATGAAAAGAAAGAGGAATATTCCTTTAAATCTCTGCGTAAGCTTCTCAGCGTTCTTACGTTTCGTGCCAGTCAGTGGGGTCTTGCGCATGATACTCACCAATCCGCGTTTGATGGAGTAAGGCCGGCGCGCCTTGGTCGGCGCGCCGGAAAACGCTGGTTACAAGTTGAAGTCAGAACCGGTGAGGTTGTGGTTCCCCTTGAGGTTCAGGCGGAACTCTGCGGCTCCGTCACTGTCGACGCTACCCGAGACGACGGTGTAATCGCCATCGGCCCTGGTTTCATGGGTCACGGCGAGTTGTGCCGGGCCACTCAGGCTCGATCCCGAGACCAGGGTGAAGGATTGATTTCCCGCCACCCCATTATTGGCATCGGTACCGCTGAGGTCGATCTTGTCACCGGCCTGGAAGCTGGTGATCGTATCGCCATCAGCATTGGCTTCGGACTGGAACCGGAACGTATCGTTGCCGGCTCCGCCTTCGATGACGTTGACGAAGGCATTGGCGACAATCGTGTCATTGCCCGAGCCGGTCACGACATTTTCGATCCCCCACAGGGTATCCTGCCCGGTCTGACTGCTGGACACGCTCCCCTGGTTCATGAACCCGGAGCCGATATCAACGGTCAGATTGGCGGTTATGGCCGACATGTCCAAAGTGTCGTTGCCGGCATCGCCGTAGTAGATGTCGTCACCATCATCCTTGGCGGCGACAATGATATCGTCGCCGGATCCCCCGGATACGAAGTCGCTGCCGGCACCGGTCTGGATCATGTCATTGCCGGCATCGGCAAAGATACGGTCCGATCCGGCATCGCCGTAGAGCATGTCGTTGCCCTCACCGCCGAGAATGTCGTCGTTGCCATCGCCGCCGAAGACCAGGTCGTTGCCGCCACCGGACGTGATGAAGTCGTTGCCGTCATCACCTCTGATGACGTCTGCACCCTCGCCACCGATGACGGTGTCATTGCCCCCAAGGGCAACGATCGTTTCGGCATTTGCCGTACCAAGCAGGACGTCTGCACTGGCTGTGCCGGCGATCGGCGATCCAGCGGACGGAGCAGGAGTGTTCGGCGTTTCACCGGTATCGTCGTCCGTCCCGGTAATCTGCGGTCCGCCGCCTTCGTATTTCTTGAACGTGACGGAGTTCGTGCCGTTGCTGACCGTGACGTTGCCGTTAGCCTCGGTGGTCACGAAGTCCGTCAGCGTGCCCCCGAGCTCGATCACGTCCTGGGGACGCAGTTGGCCGACAAGCGTGTCGTTACCGCCATTGGACCTGAAGACGATCCGATGCTCGGAGCTGAGCCCAGTTATGTCGACCGTGTCGTCGCCGGTGTTGCCGTCGATGGTGATCGTGCTGAAGTTGAGGCTTGTGAACGGCGCATTGAAATCGCCGAACACCTGGATCGTGTCACCAACGATGGGGCCGCCGCCGTCAGGCTGGTTCGGGTTGTTGCCGTTGTTCGCGGTCGTATTGAAGGCGTTGACCGTGATTTCTTCGATGTTGTCCAGTTCGGCGATAACAGTGGTGTTCAGCCCGACTGTACGGGTGATGACGATCTCGGTATCCGTTCCGGTGACAGGAACCCCTGCGGCAATGGCAGCTGCCTTAGCATAGATACGGAACGTTTCTGCTTCACCATTGCCAGTGAGCTGGAAGGTGTCGGTGCCGGCGTCGCCATCAACACGGTCAAACCCTTCGGTGGAACTCATGTTGATGGTGTCGTTGCCGGTACCTGCGTCGATAATGTCATTGCCGGTGCCGCCGTTGATCGTGTCTCCACCGTCGCCGGCATCGATATTGTCATTGCCGCCACCGCCGGTGATCGTCGTTCCCGCGGTATTGCCGATGATGATTTCAGCAGCCGCGCCGCCGGTGATGTTGCCGATCACGCGGTTGATGTTGACCTGGGCCGTATCCGTCAGGCCGCCATCGGTAGCGGTGTAGACGAACGAGCCGCCTGCTCCGCCTGTGTCATTCAAGGTGAGGATGCCCGCCCCGATCACCGGAGTAGTGACGCCATCCGGGCTGCTGACGGCTGTGAGCGTAAGGGCACCGCCTTCCGGGTCGGTATCGTTGGCGAGCAGGGCAGCGTGCGAGATGGTGAAGTTCACCCCTTGCGCAACGTTGGTGATGACGGTGTCGGTGTTGACGGACGGAGCATCGTTTATGGCGTTCACTGTCACGGTCGTGGTCGCGACTGCGCTGGTCAAAAGCCCGTCATTGACGGTGACCTGAATGCTGCGGGCGGCCGTGCTCGGGTTCTCCGAGGTGTTGGCGTAGCGCACCTGCTGGATCGCCGTGCGATAGTTTGCAATCGAGGTTGTGCCGGAGAGCGTCAGGGTAATCTGACCCGCAACGGAATTGTCTACCGCTGCGGTAATGCCTCCCGGCAAGCCGCCCTGCACCGTCAGGGCATCGCCGGCGCTGGCATTGGTTAGAACCACCCGGGCAGAAGCCAGGGACGTACCATCGTCGGTAATGACAGGGCCAAGCGCAATGGCAACGGCAGGGGCATTTTCGGTATAGCTGGTCTGGTAGTTATTGCCGGGCGCGCCAGGCACAGGCGTGATGGTATCGACCTCGGTCTGGATATTGACGTTGTCGATGTAGAGGTTTTCACCACCCTCGAAAGTCCCCGCCGCTCTGAAGCGGATTTGAGTATTCGCGCCGATCAAGCCTTGGGGGATTGGTGCCGTGAAGACGTTCGTTTGATTGCCGCCGACGGTTCCAAGCGAAGTCCAGCCGCCGTTGGTTGTGTTACGAACTTCGACCACGACATTCTCGCCGAAATCCAGTTCGTCTGCGACGTAGTTGAAGCTTAGCGTCGCCCTGGTAATGCCTGTCAAATTGACAGCACGCGCAAGGGTCTCATTGCCATCGGTGCCTTCGATGAATTGCAGTCTGCCAGCGGCGAGACTGACACTGACATCACCCCCTGTGGCGCCGCCGGTATCGTTATCTTCGACCCATGGGCCTCCCCAGTTCGAAGCGCCGTTGTTATTGGTATAGGTGGCTGCGGTGAACGTATCGCGATAGGCCTGCGCGACTGTCGCTGTCGCCGTGGAGGTCGAGGGGCCATGCAGATCCAGCGTCGGCGCCTGCAGTGAGATATCCTGGTCGGTGAAATCCAGGATTTCGACGTTGCGGATGGTGTCCGTGCCGTCGGTCGCCAAGCCACCGACATGGGCCACCGTGACCGTACCGTCGACATTAAAGTCAATGTCGTATTCCGCACGGGCACCCGAGAACACCGCCCTGTCGATATCTGCAATCCCATCGCTATCAGCTTGGTCGTTGCTATCGCGGATGGTTCGCACGATTGCCAGCTGGCCCGGATTGATGGTGCCGTTGAACATGGCGGCGGCAAGCGTCGTCATGCTGTTGTGCAGAACAGGCGTGCCCGTATGTTCAGGATCGTTGGCGGCATAGACGCCGATCTGTACGTCGAGCCATTTGTCGCCGTCGATGATGTCGTCACCGGCGTTGCCGATAATACGGTCGCTGCCGTCGCCGCCGAGGATAATGTCTCCGCCGTCGAAGGAGGTGACGCCAGCGCCAAGCAACGCCTGCAGGCCATTGACAAGCGCGATACCTTCAGCGTCGAGCGCGCTCCCGAGATACCCTGTGGTCCCGCCTTGGGTCAGAGGCGCCCTATCGGCCGCCACGTCTTCGGTGCCGGCCAACACGTCGTTGAACCTCGTCCCGGAGAGACCTTCCATGGATTCGTACTCGTCGAGTGCAGCGTTCTCTGGAAGCACCGGAGCTTCGTCGAACACGATCGGGATCGACAGGTCGGCATTTACCCCAAGGGCGTTGTCCTTGTAGGTCGCCCAGTCGAAGCCGGACATGCCCACCATTTTTCCGCGGCCGGCGCTGCCGACCATGATGTCGTCGCCACCCTCGCCGATGAACTCGTCAAAGCCGCCATCGCCGAGGAACACGTCATGTCCGTCAACGCCGTCATGGGCAAAGACTTCATCGAAGTTATCGCCAGGCGCACCGTCAAATGTACCGGTTTCGATCCAGTCGTTGCCTTCGTTGCCGAGGATGCGTTCGGCGTTCTTGTTGCCGTAGATGAAGTCGTTGCCGGTTCCGGCGAAGACCTCCGATCCCATGTCGGTGCCGAGGAAGATGAAGTCCTGGCCGTCATTGCCCATGACCAGGTCGAGGCCGGGTCCTGCATGGACGACGTCATTGCCCGCACCAGCCTTGATGTTGTCGTCGCCGCCGGAGTCGACGATGATATCGTCGCCTGCGCCGGCATTGATGATATCGTTGCCGAACCCACCTTCCAGCCGGTCATTGCCGCCGTCGCCATAAAGGGTGTCGTCACCGATCCCGGCGATCAGGATATCGTTCTGCTCGGTGCCGCCAAGGACCACGTGGTCGCCGCCGGTATATTTGAGATAATTGGTATCCGCGCCCGGTGTCGCCGGGTTGTTGCGTTGGACGAGTGGTGTGAGAATACCACCGCCGAGGGGGTCATTGCCCAGATTGTCGGCACTTTCGTCGACGCCGGTCCCGGGATTGTCATCCATGATGCCGTCTGCGCCGGCCGTCTCGCCGAGACCGGGATTATACTGCTTTGTCCGGTCGACCTCGAGAATGAGGCCGGGTGTCGAGAAGACGTCGGACGGCAGGTGCGTCGCGTCGGTATTGCGCATGATCATGGCTGCGAAGGAGTTGTTCTCCATCTCGCCAAAGAGGTGCAGGCCGTCGAGACGCTGCAGGTAATAGAAGCGGTCGCCGCTCTGCAGTTTTTCCATCTGGGTTTCGAAGACGAAGTTGAAGGTCGAGCCGAGCATGCCGCCGAAGGGCATGATCTGTTCGGCAAGGCCGCCGATCCATAGATCGACATCGTTGAGACCACCAAGCGATCCTCCGGCAAAGCCGCCGGTGGCATTGAGAAAGTCCTCGGCGTTCGCCTGTACCGCCAGTCCGCCGAAGGACTGGTTGAAGATCAGGGTCATCGCGGCGTCGCGCTTGCCTTCGATCGTCGTCTGGCCGGTGATCAGCGGATGCGTGCCGTAGGCGGCGATGAAGTTGATGATCGAGGCTTCGTGTTTGAGATGGCTAGCGAAGTCGACCCAGCTCTCATAGGGCTTGAGCAGGGCATCCTGGTTGGTCGCCGCATAGAACTGAGCGCGCGCTTCATTCAAGGTCGGCACACCCGTGTCACGACCGCGAGCCAGGTTGATGGTCGCCAGATCGAGCGGCAGCCCCAAGAGATTGTTGCGAAGCGCGCTCGTCACGAACTCGTCGATCTCGTTGCCCACCTGCCGGGTCATGCCACGGATAATGGCGCCGGCGGCGACATCGGCATCAACCACACCGGCCGTACCATTGTTCTTGAACTGGATCGGATTGAGGAAGCCCTCGATCAAGCCGATATGGTCGGCATTGAAGCTTTCGTCGAAGCGGTCGATGGACTCAGTCAACATCGAGTGACCGAAGCGATAGACCACGTGGGCGAATTCCGCCACGATCGACGGGTCGATGGTGACGTCGAAACCGTCCGGCACCAGGAACACGTTGATGTTGGGCTGGATCTTGCGTGCAAATTCTTCAAAAACAAGATGCTGATACTGCATTTCGGTGCCGAACTTGGCCGCCTGGAACAGGCGTTCGCCGTCCCAGATGAGCCCAGTTGCGCTTGCCGGAACTTCCGTGACGTCAACAGCCAGCCATTCGTTCAGAAATGCGACCGCCTCCGCCTGCGAAGCACCATTGGTGAGCATGGCAGCGGCGTCGGCCAACACCACGTCCTTGGTGTGCTGCACCAGGCGATTGTGTTCGGAGTGGAAGACGTGGTGGACGGCTGTCAGGCCGATATTCTCGTTTGCACGGCCGTCACCGGCGATAAAGTGGGCGTCAAGCAACTCGTTGTCATACTGACCATCGGTCGGCGTTTGGTCCGGATTGCCGAGCCCGATTTCTAGATCGCCGTCGGCAAGACCCGTAGGGACCGCATTGTGGGCGATGTCGGCCAGGAAAGCGTGACCGGTCCGCACGGCCAGATGCTGTACATCGGGAAGCGTATCGGCGTCGGGACCGTCTGCGACAAGATTAAACAGGCTGAGTGGATCGGTTGGCGTGCCCGATTGCAGTGACTGCGGTGGCCCAGCCATGACAACCTGCGGGAAGCCCGTTGTCGGGTTGGGGATGAAGTTGCCATAGGCGTCGGTCGCCAGTAGCGGCAGGTTGCCGACATGAAAGTCGGTCAATTCGATGCCGAGGATCGTTCTTGCCTGGGCCTTGACGTCGGCCCAGGTGGCCATCCCGCCATTGACGCCTTCAATCAGCCGTCCGGTTGCAACCGGAACGCCATCCGCATTGAGCACATATTGGCGCAGGAATACCTGATGGGAGGGATGCGAGGTATAGGTCTGGTTCTGGTCGACGAATGAGGTCGTGTTGTTGACCGGACGATCCGTATCGTCTGCGGTCCCCATCACACCATCGGCGCCCGGCCCGGCCAAAGTCGCGCGGGTCAGCACCATGAAGTTGGTCGTACCCCCTGGCACATAAAGCGGGTCGTCGGGCATCAGCGGTATGAACACGGTGCCGTTGCCGCCCTTGGCGACAAGATCAAGACCGTGGTCGAAGAACTGGCCAAAGAGCGTGAACCAGGAGTTGAATGAGGCCGACAAGCCTTCGTCCGGCGCCAGGTTGGTGATTTTGACGTTCGCGCCTTCAAGTTCGATGCCGTTGTCTGTGAGAAGAGTCATCAGACCATCGTCGACAGCATCAAGTGCTGCGCGTGCCGCGTCCAGTTCCGCAAGCGCATCGGCTGCCGCCTGTTGCAAGGCTGCGTTGCCGGGACTGGCCGATGCCGCCGCCGCCGCTTCCGCATATTCGCGCTCTTCGGTCGCGACAGCTCTGAACTGCGGGATCAGCGGTGCATAGGCCGCCGAAATCGCTGCTGTGACGGCCATCTGCTGTTCCGGAGGAACGATGCCTGCCCTCTGCAGGCCGGTCAAAATTGCCGACGGATTGCCAAGTGTCTGGTCGACGAGCAGGTTGGAAATGGTACGCACATAGGGGTCGAACACGTCACCGGGGCCGGCTGTTCCGGGGCCGTCATTGTCGATGCCTGGCTGGTAGGTGACGGGGACCATCGGGGCCGGACCGGGACCGTCGGGGTCGACCATGATTGTGCGGAAATCGGTACCCAAAGGCTCTGGGAATTCATTGTCGGCCGCACCCCATTCCGGGTGAAGCGGGTTGTTATAGGTGCCGTCAACCGTTCGCAGGCCCCAAGAAACATTGTAGCTTGGAATCGAACCGTTCGGGCCGAACAGCGACTTGCCCTGAGTGCCACCCGACTGCTCGAAGAGCGCGTGATCCTCTGCGATTTTGATCTGCTTCAAGATGAAATCGAGGTCAGAACGAATATAGGCAACCATTTCTACTCTCCCCTTAAAGCCGGCAAATGCGGCTTGGCCTGACCGGTGAAATATTATTGATGACGTCGATCGTCCCGCTGCGCGGGGTGTTGCCCGCACATCGTCGACAGAAACATTCGTTTTATCTAATTTGCTAATAATCAACTGGTCCGATGCCTCTTGGCCAGTTGCCTAAGTCCAGTCATTTTTCAGACTTTGGTGCCTAAAGCGCGCATGACATTGGTCGCCTAACCCCCGGGACCAAGGTCTTAATCACAGCGCGCAGCAGCATTGCTGTTCTGGAGGTCAAACGGTTCAGGCGATGGTTTGCCCAACAGACGGCTCCAGACCGTTGGGGCACTACAGATTTAGGCTTACCTACATAAGCGCATGGACAGGAAATGGGCGCAGGCGTATATCTCCCGTCAGAGGGTGGGAGATCAAATATGAGATCAATTGCGCTGGCTCTGGCCGATGATCATCCATTGATGCTCGCGGGTCTTGTAGATCTGTTTAGATCCAAGGAAGAATTTGTAGTCGTCGCGACTGGGTCTTCCGCCGAAGAAGTACTTGAGATCGGACTACAAGCAGCGCCGGATGTTTTCATCGTCGACATTATGATGCCTGGCAACATCTTCAATACTATCCTGGACCTGATGAAACGGGGTTGCAGGACGAGGTTCCTGGCGTTCAGCGCCATGTCGAAATCTGACATCGCAGTCAATGCGCTCAAGGCCGGCGCCAGTGGCTACGTCGTCAAGGGGACCAGTCCACAGGAGCTCATTGATGCGGTTAAGGCCGTTCAACGAGGTGAAATCTTCATAAGCCGGGATCTCGCCTGCAAGTTGATTGAACACCACAGAATGGCGTCGCTCCGTGCCGCAGCCGGGCCACCCGTCAAGTTCAGCCTCAGGGAAGGCCAAATCATCGCAATGCTGACGCGGGGATGCACCAACCGCCAGATCGCCGTGGAATTGAAGATTGGCGAAAAAACCGTTAAGAATCATATGACTGCGCTCATGCAAAAGTTAAATGTCCGCAATCGCCTCGAAGTGCTGATTGCGACACAGAAACTTGATCGGGACGAGCTGTCCGCTCCACGCCACTGATGGTGATATCACAAAGCCTTGCCTGATCTGATACGCGCCTGCCATTAACGGCCTCAATTAGTAGCTGTATTTCGAAACGTTTCTGAGGCGCTAACTCGCTCTATCTCTCCAACGGATTCACCTGATCCGGAAAGACACCACGCTCACCGATTGCGCGCGCTGGAAGCGTCGGGTCTCACTCCGCCCTACCACTATTGACGAATGCCCAGTCAGAGCAGCTCACCGCAAGTCGCACACAGCAGCCGATCGTTTGAGGATTGTACCGCAAATGGACGGATTGCAGAGAATTGTGCGCAACAGCACGCTCAATTCAGACATTCGTCGCTGGAGGTGCAGTGCCATGCCAACACGCGTCAACACAACAGCTGCGCTTGCGGAAGAACTTGGCGAACGCCTACGGGCCGTGCGGCTTGATCACCGGTTCTCGCGGGATAGGCTTGCCGCCGCGCTTGGCGTCACGCTCCACCAAGTCCAGAAATATGAGAATGGCAAGAGCAATATCTCCGTGCCGATGCTTATTCTCATGTGCGAGGCGCTCGGCGCTCATCCAATGGAGTTGATCGGCACGATGGTTGAGGCTCGAGTGACCGTTTGCAAGACACAGGATATCGCGCACGAGCGTCTCGTCATGGCCCAGCTGAAACTCGAGGAGATCTGCAGGGAGATCGCCGCAGGGACGTGATCGGTCATGTCGCCGGCCTGCTCACCGCCGCGACGGCTCAAAATGATAGTTGAACATGGTTCGTTCAGCGTTCGCATCTCGGCCAGAAACTTGGCCGGCGATCTCTCGGACCTTGGCGAAGAGTTCTACATGATCGAGGCGCTGAGCGTCGATCTCATCTAACTGCCGACCCTCGACTACGACTTCGTGACAGCACCCCAGCAAGGTGAAGATGTCTACTTCTTTGCTTCCGTCGATTCCATCGTGGCCGTTCGATACTGCGGACGCCCGGTGGGACGGTAGGCTTGGATGATCACCCCGCCGGCGGTGGACCGTGATGCGACCAGTTCGAGTGCCTTATCCGGGCCCGTCTCGCGAAAGAGCCGCATACCCTGGCGGAGGATCAGCGGGTAGGTAAAAAGGTTGATCTCATCGACCAGGTCGTTGTCGAGCAACCAGCGGATGAGCGTGGTGCCGCCATGTACTTGCAACTCGCCGCCCGGCTTGGCTTTCAGGTCTCGGATCGCGGTCACGAGGTCGCCCGGAAGGACAGTGGTATTCGCCCATTTCGGGTTCCTGAGCGTATTCGATGCCACGTATTTGGGCCGCGTGTTCAAGGCGAGTGCGACGGGGTTGTCACGCGGGATCTCCTTGGCCGCTCCCCAGGAGCCGGCAAAGACCTCGTACGTCCACCGGCCGAACAGAAACGCGTCGGCGCGCGCGTAGATCTGGCCCAATGCGGCCCCCGCCTCTTCGTCGAAGAGCGGCGCAATCCATCCGCCGCGCTCGAAGCCACCGCGACAGACCTCGTCGAGCCGAGCCCTTGGATGACTCCATCAAGGGAGACATTCGTCATGGTAATCAATTTCATGATCGTCGTTCCTTCCGGTTGGTCACCGCACGCGCCTTCACTGCATAGACGAACGGCTGATCCGGAATTCGACAAACCATTCAAGAAATCTTTTCGGCCGCCGTCAATCTTGCCCGCATACCGCCAGGCCGACGGGTCAGGCTTGCAGGAAGGTGCGCGCAAAGCCGGGTTCCGTTACCTCGATCGACCCCTCCGGAAGCTTCAAAAAACGCTCGATCGCGGTGCCATAGGTTCGCATCCAGCTGTCCAGCATCGCCGCTGCCCCGTCGAGGTCACCGGCCTCCGAAAGTTGCAACGCCTTGTGCATCATCTTGGCGACGCTCAATCGCAATTGCAGAAGCATCATCGCGGCAGTTTCCGGATCAGGTGCGTCCAGCGCTCCCTGCGCATGACCGCGCCGCAGTATCTCCGTGATAATTGGCAGACTGGCTGCCTGGAGAGCCTCGTCGATGCGGTGATACAGCACGACGTTTTCCGGCTTGAACAGGGCGTTGAAGGTATTCTTCAGCTGCGGCGCCATTTCAAGTTTTAGTCGCCGCGAGCCGGCGAAAAGCGCATTCAACTGTCCAACGGCATCAAGCGAAGGGTCTTCGGCGAGGAGCTGCAGTTCCTCGAGATTCCTCTTCGCCAGTCGGGTCGCGACCGCCTCGAGGAGCGCCTCCTTCGAAACGAAGTAGTGATAGAAAGCACCCTTCGAGACATCGGCCTCACGGATGACGTCGTTGACCGTCGTATCCTCGTATCCATGCTGAAAGAACAGCCGTTCGGCGCAATCGATCAGCTCCTTCGATCGGACCTCGGGCGATTTCTTTATTCTAGCCATAAGTGCTCCGAGAACTCCGCCTTAGCACGGTTTGAAATGTGTTCGACGAGGCCCACGATAGGCAAGGTGTGTTCACCCTTGAAACAAACCGACCGTCGGTCTATTTTTACTGCATGGATTGGAAGGTTTCAAGGAGCGTTTCGTGCAGCTAGCTCGTTATGCAATCGCTGCTGCCACCATAGCCGGCATCGGCGCGGTGGCCACCTGGTATTTGTTTCGTGCAGTTCCCGTATCCGTTGTTGCCCCCAAGCGTGGCGATGCGGCAGAAATCGTTTACGCGGACGGTGTCGTGGAGCCGCGCACCTGGGCGAAGGTCACGCCGACCGTGGCCGAGCGGATCGTCGAACAATGCGACTGTGAAGGCGAACGCGTCGCCAAGGGACAGGTGCTCGCCCGCCTCGACGACACGGAGGCGCGCGCAGCGCTCAGCGAACTCCAGGCGCGCCTGACGCTGGCGCAGGAAGAATATCGGCGTAAGCTGACGCTGGCCGAAAAGCGCACGATCAGCGAACAGGAGGTCGACCAAGCGCGCAGCGAACTGGGCCAGCTCGAAGCTTTGGTGGCGGGTCGTCAGGCGCGGCTTGCGACCTACGTATTGCGAGCACCGAGCAACGGCCAGGTGCTGCGGCAGGATGGCGAGATCGGCGAAGTCGCCGGACTCGGCACGGTGCTCTTTTGGGTCGGGGAACCGAAACCGCTGATCATCACGGCCGACGTCAACGAAGAGGACATTTCGCGCGTCGACGTCGGGCAGCGGGCGCTATTGAGATCGGATGCTTTTCCCGATCGCAAGCTCGAGGCGACCGTCGACAGCATCACGCCAAAAGGCGACCCGGTGACAAAGACCTATCGTGTCCGCTTCCGCCTGCCCGACGACACGCCGCTGCGCATCGGCATGTCGACGGACGTCAACGTCATCGTGCGGGTATCGCATGGCGCCTTGATCATTCCAACCGTAGCTCTGGAAGGGACAAAGGTCGCCGTTCTCGACGGCGGGCGTATCAAGATACAAGCCCTGAAGACGGGCATACGTGGCGCCGAAGGCGTCGAGATCCTATCGGGTCTCGAAGACGACGCCCGTATCGTCTCGCCGTTCCCGACCGACCTTGCCGACGGTGCTCGCGTCAAGGCCGCGGCCGAGCCGGAGAAATGAGTTCGCCATGCGCCTCATCCTCGACATCGCGCTGACCCACATTTCCGGCCGGGGACGGCAGACGGTCGTCGCGATGCTGGGAGTTGCCGTTGGCGTCGGCTTTTCCATTGCCATGGCGGCCCTGATGCAGGGCGGCCAGGATGATTTCGTCCGTCAGCTCGTCGACACCATGCCGCATGTGCAGGTGACCGACGAGCAGCGCACGGCCCGGCGGCAACCGGCAGAGGACCAGTTCGATGCCGCCGCCATTTTCGGGCTCAGGCCGCGAGAGGACCGCCGCGGCATCATCAACCCAACCGCAGCCCTCGCCTGGCTCAACGCCTGGATCCCGGGGCGCATTGCAGCGACGCTGAATGCACAAGGGGTCATTCGCTATTCCGGCCAGGAGGTCGGCGCTGCAGTCCTCGGTATCGACCCGCAAGCTGAGCCCCGCGTCTCTCCGATCATCGAGGATTTCAAGGCGGGAAGCTTCGCGACCCTCGCCGCCGGCGGCAACAACGTGGTCATCGGCGACACCATGGCCTCACGGCTCGGCGCTGGCCTCGGCGATACGATTACCGCGGTCTCGTCGGAAGGGCTTAGCCGCCGCTTCAAAATCGTCGGGCTGTTCCATACGGGAACCACCGCGCGTGACGAAGGAGAAGCCTACGTGCTGCAGAAGAACGCACAAATCCTCTCCGCGCGGCCGAATGCGATCAACCAGATCAATATCAAACTCGACGACCCGAACGCCGCGCCTGCGGTGGCGCGCCGCGTCGAAGCGGAGCTTGGCTACAAGGCGATTGCCTGGCAGGAGGCAAACGAGTCGATCCTGGAAGCGCTCGTCGTTCGCAATGTCATCATGTACACCGTCGTCGCCGCGATCATGTTGGTTGCAGGTTTCGGCATCTTCAACATCATCTCTACGATCACACACGAGAAGGCGCGAGACATCGCCATCATGAAGTCGTTGGGTTTCACCGAGTCCGACATGCGCATTCTCTTCGTGCTCGAAGGTGTGGCCATCGCCACGGCCGGCACGCTGCTCGGCTGGGCGCTCGGCTTTGCGATGGTTTATGCGCTTTCCCTGGTGCGCTTCGAGATATCCGCAACCGGGCAAGAAATGACCCGGCTGCCGATCGCCTGGAGCATGCTTCACTATCTCATCGCCGCGGCCTTCGCACTCGGCTCGGCCGCCGTTGCCGGCTACCTGCCCGCAAGGCGCGCGTCCCGCGCAAATCCGGTCGACATCATCAGGGGCGCGACATGAGTTCACTCATCGAAGCCAAGGATCTCACGCGCATCCTCCAGGAAACGGTGCCGGTCACACTGGTCAAGGAGGTGACAGCGACGATCGCCGAACGGGAATTCGTCGCAGTCACCGGCCCGTCCGGCTCTGGCAAGTCGTCGCTTCTCTATCTGCTTGGCTTGCTCGATCGGCCGACCACCGGCACGCTGATGATCCGCGGCCGGGACACCGATCTCATGGATGAACAGGAGCGGGCCGCCACGCGCCTGGAGAATATCGGCTTCGTCTTCCAGTTTCACTTCCTGTTGCCGGAGTTCACTGCGCGCGAGAACGTCGAGATCCCGATGCGCAAGCTTGGCCGTCTCGCCCGAGCTGAGATGCGCCAAAGAGCAAGCGATTTGCTCGACGCACTGGGCCTTTCCGATCATCTCGACAAGCGTCCCGATCAGCTTTCGGGCGGCCAGCGTCAGCGCGTGGCGGTGGCAAGGGCACTCGCCAACGATCCACCACTGATCCTCGCCGACGAGCCGACCGGCAGCCTCGATAGCAAGAGCTCTGAACAAGTCTTCACCATCCTGGAAACGCTGGTTCGCAAGCAGGGCAAGACGGTGGTCGCCGTGACGCACGATCTAGACATGGCCGCGCGCATGGACCGGCGCCTCAATCTTGTCGATGGGCGATTGCATTGAGCGATCGCTTCGCCTGACTCGCCGCAACAACCTTTGCCCACCGGATCGAAAGCCGGAGCGCATTTTCAAACCGAGATTGCGAAAGTTGGTTGTCCGAGTTCCAGCGACAAGTTCCACTCAGCGCCTGCAACCAAACAGTATATGCCAGAACATGCCGAGACCACCGGCTTCCCGGCGGATAGATTCATCGCCAAAACGGGCCCTAATCGTCACTTCGGGAACAGGAACGTTACTGCCGCTCTGAAACCCCATCCTTGCGGCCCGTTTTCAGGTGCCTGTGCCCAGTACCGCGCACCCGCTGTGAAGCTCACGGGCTGCTCACCGAATTTCACCAACTTTGACACCTGAAAATTGACCGGAACCGACCACTCGTCCTGGATCCAATCGTACGTGCTTTCAGTATTCAGCGAATAAGTCCATGCATCGGGCGTAGTATAGGAAACAAAAGGCTGCAGATACGTCGAACTGACATCCTCCCGGTCACTCTGGCCGGCGAAAGACCAGATGTGGTTGGCCAGTATCCCGTATGTCCAAGGTCCTTCCTGTTTCAAGGCGACAGCCGTAGGACCAGCTCCCCATTTTCCACTCCCAAGTAGCTCATCGGTCGCCGTTGGGATCAGGAAGACCGGCCCAGCGCCCCAGATGATCCCGCCCGGGCCGGGTTGCTTGGGGGAAACGAAAAGGCTCTGAGTGATATCGCCGAGACCGAACTGGTGGCCGGATTGCCCGGCTATGTCATTTTGCGAGATCACCGGCAAGATTGTGCGCGAGATGATGTTCCAGTCTTCGTTCAGCGAGATTGGGATGACTGGTTGGATATTGAGGACTTCGCGATTGCCATTCTCAGGGCCGTAACCGCGATCATAGTTGAACTGAAAGGGCACGCTGATGAGCGAAGCAATCGGATTGCTGAGCTTCTTGGCGAGCTCAGCGCCGGACTCTTGAGCAACAGCTGACCCGACGGTAGCCATGAAAGAGACAGTCAAACAAATAATTCTGTAGTGCGGCTTCATATTGTGACCTCGGCCCCTGGATTCGAAGGTTTTCTGTGCTGCTTTACCTCAAGACGGCAGTGGTGCAGCTCGCATTACGGCACAGTGAGCGGACCACGATCGGTCCGCTCGTTGTCTATAAACGTCCGCTGAACGTGGCGAACGGCACATCAGCATCCTAAAACCGTACGACCAGGCCGAGGATGGGGCCCTGCTGAACGGTGTCGAACACGAACCCATCATCGCTGTAGTCGACGCCCAAAGCGCGGTAACCGGCCACTGCCGAAATCGTGTCGCTAAACCGGTAGCCAATCGTCGCAGCGACGTCCCAGTCGAGATCGGCACCACCTGCCCCAATGAACCCCCACCCTGTCAGATAGATTTCGGGAGTGAGCGAATAGGTGCCGCGAAGGCCGGCTAAACCGTCCACCCACGTTGCACCATCGCTTCTGGAACGCCCATCGAGAATGCCACCGCTGAACGAAAGCTCGCTTTCGACGGACCAGACGCGCAGACCGCCGACGATTTCGAGCCGCGCGCTGTTGTCCTCAAAAACCGAATACCCCGCACCAAGCATTCCGGCGAAGGTCTCGGATTTGAGCTCGGCGTCTGTGGCAAGGATGCCTCTTGGCGTACCGGCCTGCCCCGAAATCTTGGTATACATGACATCGCCGAAGATGCTGTAAGGTCCATTACGGGCCTCGCCCATCGCCATGGCGCCGAAATCGAGGTGATCGAAGATGTCGCTGAAACTGGCGTCGACGTCCACGGCAGGCAAGCCGAATTGCCCGAGTTCCCCCGACAAACCAGCTGCCCAGAAATAAGGCGCAAAAGTAAAGGTCCAGCCACTCTCCGTGGTCGTCTGCCGAGCCTCTGGCGTCATCGGCGAATAGATGTCCGCAGCCATTGCTCCATTACTAACGAGACATGTTCCGATCGCCGCCAGAGCGCGAAGTAGGTATAATTTCATGCTAGCCCCTAATAGCGGCCGCCGATGCGGCCAACTCGATTTGCGTCCGCGATTCAGACCCAGACGGAGATCGCTGTTTAACCCGTTGCTGTTTTCGTGAAGGTCGGTCTCGTTCGACCCGACGCGCGGGCGTCTAATAAGACACGCGGCGCTGTAGAAGAGATACTTGGCGCAGCCCAATGGCAAACGCCCAGCGAGAACGCACCGCCTATGCAAATGCCGGCTGCCGCCTACTGTCCTCGGTCAGAGGACCACAAGAAGCAGAGGCGCCAGCCGAGCATCAGCACAATGGGGGAGAACTATTCGGCCACAGTGATGCCGGGCGGCTGCCACGTCCCTTCGCCCGCCGGCAAGATCGAAGGCGCTTCTGTCTTCGGCCAGTACAGGCGCATCACGAGGTAGATTTTGTCATCCGGCGCCGGAAGCCAATTGGATTCCTTGTCCGCACCGGGGCTGTCCTTTTGGAGGTACAGCGTCAGCGAGCCGTCCGCGTCCTTTTTCATCTCCGGCAACATCGGAGAGTTGATCAGGTAGCGATTGATCGGATTCTTGACCAGGAGCTGGCTCTTGCCGTCGTACATGGTAACGGACCAGAACGCATTTACTGGTGGCAACTGGCCGGCCGGGAAGGTCAGCGTGTAGTTGTGCTTGCTGCCGTCGAGCGGCGCACCGGCCGCGTCCGTTCGGGTATAGGGGTACATGGCTTCGACGGCATCATTGCCCAAGAGACCGCCCTTGGCGGCGCCTGCCCGCATCACCCAATCGCCATTGTAAAAGGCCTCGTCGCCAAAGAACGAGCCAACGTTCCAGCCGTTGATGTCCTTATTTCCGCTGGCCAGCCATTTGTCGACTTTGTCATTTCCCTGCTTCATGGCCACCAGGATTTCGGCTTTATGTTCGAGCGATAATTCCTTGAAGTCGAAGGTCTTGCCGGGACCGATGCCAATCCTCGCAAGTTTCGCGCGAATCTCCTTGTCCCTTGCCGTCTCAGGGACGAACTGCAGGGCTGCGTCGAGATATTGGAAGAAGTTGTCCTTGATCCCGGCGGTGGTGGCAGGAAGGAACTCGATCGTGGCCGCGGCTGGCGGGGCCGGAGTTTTAAGAAAACCAGATAGCGGCTGGGCCTTGTAGCCGGCCTGAATCTTCTCGACGTTCGGCATGTCGTCGGGGTTGAAGAGCTGCGTGCGGATAAGCGCGAGCGTGAACGGCGTCGTCGATTGGAAAACCTTCTTGATCCCGGAGGGCGTTTCACCCTTCCAGTCTGGGCCAACGACCAGATAATCGCCCGGCTCGGTCCCCGTGGCGCGCGTGCCGATGTAGCCGTAGTTGTAGGTGTTGCAATCGATCAATTGGACCGAGTAGTAGCGGTCCTTTTCGATCACCGGCACCGAGATGACCATCGGCTCAGCGCGCAAATCCAGCCAGATGAACGAGTAAGGCGTGTCGCTGTTCGGCGTAATGACTGCCGTGTCAGCCGGGCTGGCGACATGGTGCATGTTGTTGATTTCGTTGAACGGCGCCTTGAATTGCCCCGAGTTTTTGTCAACGGCGAACTCTTGCATAACCGCATAAATCATCACCAGCGGCAGGCCGTAGATGAAGCCTTCCTCGGCGATGTCTTTTGCCTCGATAATGCCCGGGTGGCTTTGCGCCATCAGCAGGCTTGGCCTCGCGATCACGGCGCTAGCGGCGATCGCCGCGGTGGATCGAAGTAGATCTCTCTTCGTCAGCATTTGCCGTACTCCTTGTATTATTCGATGAGTTATCGAAACGGCGCGAGCTGTGGGGCAGCTCCGGAACCCTGGACGGAATCGTCCGGTTGCATTGGCTGTTGGTGAGGTATTCGCAAGACCTGATGCGGCTGCAGTCAGGATAATACCGAGCCGCAACCGGCAGGTGCTAATATAGAAAGGCCCGCCGGTAGCCGCGCCTGGCCACGCCCGCATAGGAGAGCGGCGTCAACGGCATGCCGATGATGTCGATGAACACAGAGACCTCGGAGCCCTTCTCCGGCATTTCGCCGCCAACAACCTTGACTGTGTAGGTCAAGTTATCGTCGTTCAGCTCCGGATTCTCTAGGACGACGACGACCTGCTTGAGCTTGTCCCCTTCGAGGATCGACAGGTCGGCATTCGGCGGATCGGAAAGGAAGCTGTCCTTGCCCTTGCTCCAGAACGGCACGAAAGCGGCCGTCTCCATGTTCCCGGCAATGCGCTCGGGGCGGTCAGAGAAAAACAACGTGGCGCCGCCAACACCTTCGAGCGTCAGCTTGCTCGACGCCTTGTCGAATTTCATAGCACTTGCGGTTTGAACGAACAGGAAGTCGGCGACTTCGTCGGTTGCCTGCGCCAGTCGCGGCATGAACGGCACTGTCGTCGCCGCGACAGAGGCTGCCAGCAGTAGGTTCCGTCTGGTTGTCATAGTCGCACCCCTCCTAAAGGTCGCAAGACATGTGGGTCACTACTTGTGCGACCCACATGTTTTACGGCACTAAACAGTATTCGCAATACGAAACCACTCATTTTGCGCCACGGTTGTCTTATTTCTGGAGTGTTGCATACATGGCTGAAATCCCGGTCATTTCCAATCGCATCCTGTCTGGCATGCCGGCCTTCATACGGCGTGAAATGGGGCAAAAGGCGCTGCTGCAGGCCAATCGCGCCATCGGCTTCGATTTCGAACTGACCGAGGGAGAGAACTGCTTCATCCCGCACGCGGCGGTAATCGGCTTCGTCGAAGCGGCCGCACGCGTTGCCGGTGAGGCCAACTTCGGAATCCTGATCACGCCGATGATGAACGTCGCCAACTATGGCAGCTTCGGACACTATGTGTTTGGCGCCGACACCCTGGGGCAGGCCATCGAGCGCAGCATTGCTGGCCTTCGTTATCATAGTACGGTTGATAGGATGTCAGTCGCAGTGGTTGGCGATGAGGTTCGGTACAGCTATGTGTTCGCTTTGGCCGGCCACTCAGGATATGCCAGCATTGTCTGTGCCGCCGCGGGTGTCCTGCTCAGCCTCTTCAAGGCTTATCTGCCCCCTGACTGGCGACCGCTGCGCGTCGAGCTTGATACCGACAGACCGCGCCAGGCAGGCCTTATTGAAGACGTCTTCCAGTGTCCGGTTCTTTTCAACGCACCCGCGACAAGCATCGTCACGGATCGCCATCATCTTTCCGCTGCTCCGAGGCCCGCTTCCTGGCCAATGGTCACCATCGAGGATGTAGCGCGTGACCGGCGAGGCGGCGCTCCACGGGATCTGCTCGAAGTCATCATGGAGCAGGTCCGGGTCCAAGTTCTCACCGGCAGCGTGTCGATCGATGGTGCCGCGCAATCGTTGGACACCAGCGTCCGGACCCTGCAACGGGAGCTGAACAGGGCCGGCACCGATTTTCGCGGGCTGGCGGGCGCGGCAAGGGTTCAGCGAGCCATTGAACTGCTGTGGCACACGAACGGCTCGATCACGCGCGTTTCGGCGGAGTTAGGGTATTCATCCCCAGCCAATTTCGCCCGGGCCTTCCGAAAGGCAACCGGCAACGGACCGCGGGAGTTTCGCTCGAATATCTCGCGTTGAAGTTACGGCGGTTTGCCGTTCAGCAGCGCGAACGGCGACCAAGATCAGAAGTACCTGGTCAGTCTTGCTCCATGGGAAATTGGTCCATTCGTATTTGCCGCAACAAGTTCCGTCCGGCGATCAGCAATTCAAACAAGAATGCGACAAGCGATCCGATGAGCGAGACTATGGCACCACCAAAAAACCAGAAGAGATTTTCTTGGCGCAGTCCGATGGCAAGTGCACCAGCAAGTAGATTTACGATTGCGCCGCCCGTGCAAATGCCGGCCATTACCCCAAGCACGACCGCAACTTCCAGAGCAAGTGCCCTTCGCCGCAGATACGCGAGCTGCATGCGTAACAATTTGCCCTGCTTCCCCCTTTCCGCGACCTCGTTCAGCCGGTCCGATACTCTCCCGAGGCGAGTGGTGTAGATACTGACAAAGCCTGCGGTACCGGCCAACAAAAACACCGGCGCAAGGGATGTTTGTATGACAGAGGCAAGGTCGTTGACGATCGGCGGTGTGTCCATAATTCCTCTTAGAGCATTTCCAGAAAAAGTGCGAAATGGTTTTCCGTCGGTAAATGCGCAAAAACAAAGAGATAGAGCGTTTCCCGGCGCTCCGTTTAAACCGGAAACGCTCTTAAGAAGCTGGCCCATTCGGTCCCGGTGGAGCAGTGGTGCCTTGAAGTTGCCGCGTGGCGTGAGCCGCAGCAGCTGAACCTTTGTCATCTCCGCTCACCTGGACGACAGGCTGAGCGAAATCGATCCCGTTGTCGCCAAACACCTGCATGAGCATCGTATATGCCTTGCGGCGGATCGCGGTTTGATCGCCAGGCTTACAGGTGAAGCCAACGCCGAGTTCGATGCCGTACTCGCCAATTTGCTCGACGCCCTTGAGCTTGAGTGGCTCGATGAATGACGAGCCGAGCTCCGGATCTGCCTGCAATTCCCCGCCGATTGCCTTGATGAGCTTGCGGACCTTGTCAAGATCGGTTTTGAAGGGGACACGAATGCGGAACTTATCAACCGACCAGTCACGGCTCAAGTTCTTGATGGCGCCAAGCGAACCGAAGGGCACCGTGAATATCGGTCCGCGATGGTGCCGCAACCGGACCGATCGCAAACTGAAGGACTCGACTGTGCCTGTGTAACTTCCCGCCTCAATATACTCCCCGACGCGGAATGCATCGTCCAAAAGATAAAAAATACCGCTGACGACGTCCTTGACGAGCGTCTGTGAACCGAACCCGATGGCCACGCCGACCACGCCCGCACCGGCGATGAGCGGGCCTATCTGAACCCCCATCTGCGAGAGAACCGTAAGCGCGGCCACACTAAGAAGCCCCGCGGCCAACGCGTTGCGGAATACAGGCAACAAGGTGCGAAGCCGGCCTTGGCGGGCGATCTCATTCGGTGTGAGTGCTCCTCGATCGCCAACGCGGCCGAGCTGACGGGCAATGTAAGCATTACCCAACTGCCAAACGAGGTCGATGACCAGCAAGATGACGACGCTGTTGAAGGCGCCGGTTATGATTGTCTTGGCGAGCGCCAGCTGACCGGTAATGGGCTGGAAATTGTGACGCCAAACGAATGCGATCCAATCCACTGCGATGATGATGATGATCGCTCGCGCGCCTCGTACAAGCAGCACTGTCTTCGGATCTGCCGCATCACCGTCATTCCAGCGTGAAGCCGCAAACGCGTGGGTCAACTTGTCAGCGATTGACAGGACACGGGGCACAACGACAAACATAATGCCGAGCCAAAATAGCGCCAGGAAACCACCGCACCAGAGCAGCCAGAGCGTTACGGCGCCGGCAATGCCGGTTGTCCGAGGCACGCGTTGGCCCAAAAGCTGTGCATCATCGCTGGAGCGGTTGCGGCCGATAGCTTCGATCGCGATCAGAAGAAGCAGGCCCGAAAATCCAATGGCGATCAAGGAACAGACGTCCTCGGCAACGGCGAGCCGCTCGCATATGGCCGAGAATGCCATCGCCGCTGCTAGCACCGCGACGAACAGCCGGACACGGGGATATGCCTTGGCCATCGGCACGGAAACGGTCATCGCCAGCCGGCAGAGCGCCAACACGCTTCGGTAGGCGACTGTCGCGACGAGCGAATAAAGCACGACCACACGCATGAGCGGCGGCCAAGGAAAGATGAGAAAGACGAAGGCAACCGTCGCCGTGAAAATCAAGAGTGGCGCAAACTCCGTCTGCATCTGCGACAAGAGTTGATTGGGCAAGGTCACGGCTGGCACTGAACGACGAAGGAACCATTCCGTGCAAAAGCCAATGCCCGCGATGATGCCAATCATCAGGATCCCGGGGGCAAATCCACTATCGTGCGCCTCTTGCCGGACCGACGAGGCTGCGCGGTAGAGTTCGCTGCCTACACGTGGCACGGCAGACAAAAGGACGTTGAGGCGGGTACGCGAGCGGGCCTCTAAGTCGTCGATGACCCGCGCTACCTCGGCGGCCCCTTTTTCGGGAACTGCTGCTTGCCTTTGCGCCAGCCATGTCTTCACGTCCGCGTCTTCGAGAAGACGCAGCAGCTCGGCCACCTTTGGCGGTTCTGCTGTGCTCGTTGCCGGCGCCTGCGCGTACGACAGGGAAACAACCGACAGGCAGATGAGCAGGCTCAGTAACAGGAAGCGAATGATGAACATGTAACCCCGTCGCAGCCACCGCGCTGACCGTTCTCAAATACGGCGGTAAATAACCCCGAACTGATGCTGATCCGACAGAATCAGTCGGATCAGCTTGGCAGGCGGAACCAACCGGAAAACACCTTTGTTGCGATCAGTCCATCGAAAATATTCTGTATTCACTCGGCCAGCCCGACTTCACCTGGCTTCCAGGACTTATCGAACCACGGCTCGAGCGGCCTGCAGGCGCAGAAGGATATTCCACCCTTTGCAGGCAACTGGCCGTGCCCAGTCGGCGCTACTGTTGCTCGGAACATCGGGGGCGACGCACGAAGTGGGAAAAAGGGTGAAGATTTAAATCGAACTGGTGCAAACAAGCTCTGGCATCAGTCGATGTAGACCACGACGTAGCGCCCACCATAGGGCTGGTAATAGACCCCGCCGCAGCGCCAAATCACAACGCCGTTGACACTGGTCCTGACACAGCCGGTGGGCAGCGCGGCGACGTAGACAGTGGAGCGGCGGATTACGCGGCGGGTGGTGCGACGCGCAACACCGGCAACGCTGCCCGGGGTCGCGGGGTGCCCAACGACCGCCTGGGCCTCCGATACGAACGAGCCGAACGGCATCGGTACAAGATGGTCGCCGACGAGCAGGGCGAGGCCGACGACTGTGGCGCAAAGGATCTTTCCGTACATCTTGCGCATCTTCATTCTCCGACCTCCAGCGATATGTCGCCGGTGACGTCTGCATGTATCTGTTCGAGTTTCCTAGCGTTCGCTGGCGGCGTGAATTTAAACTGAGCGCCGCCGATGGCGCCTGCCTTCCAGTCGCTGAGCCGGAGCGAGTATTCCGGCGCTCCGGTTACCCATTTGGTCGTGATGACATATTTGAGCGGCAACGGTTTGTTGCCCTTGCTGACCCAGATCTGCCAGTCGACAATATCTGTTCTGAAGGCGAGGTGATCGCACTCGACCCCGCCAAGGAATGCCGACCCCACGTGAGTACCCTTGGTAACCCCGTCGGTAAGGACGGTATAGGGGTCGCTTGCGAGCAGGTCGGCTCCCGGTGCATCGAGTCCAGTAGCGGCGCGAAGTTCATCTGCTGCCTCTTCAACACTTGGTCCCGAACTTTGCAGCTGCGCGTAGACGTTCATGCCTTTGCTGTGGAGCGAGATCGTGCTGCCGTCGAACACCACCTCCGCATCGGCGAATGGCCCTTGGCGCGTCAACAGAAAACCCTTGGTGCGATCGAGCGCAATAGTACCCGATGCGCTGTACTGGATCTTCTGTCCCTCAAGGTCGACGATTTCCTGGTCTGCGTCATAGGTGACGCTAAGAGACGGCATCGATTTGAGATTGTCGCTCATCGCAGCGAGAATCTTGGCAGCTTCGGGTTCTATCGCGTCCTGGGCCGAAGCGGACCACGCCGCCGCACAGGCGGCCGCCGCTATGATCAACGTATACGGGCGCCAGGTTGCATCAGGCCATTTCAGTTTCAATTTTCTCATCCGCTATCCTCAGACATCGCTCCTCCGACTTGGCACGTCCACCAACGGCCGTTTCGGGTCTCGCTTCCAAAACGCCTTCCGACCGAAAGCATTCCAAATCAATAATATACTGCTATAGCAACGCTTCTTACGTCTTGCCTTTTCACGCCAATTTAGCGTTGTGAGTGTTGAATACTGCACCTTCGATCAGGATCAGGACGTTCTTGGCCATCGCGCCGTATCTGGCGAAGCACGATGTCTCGGCGATTGAGTTCTGCAAACGCCTCGGCATTTCGCCAAACGTGTTCCAGAATGCCGATGGCTGGCTTGCGCGCGCGCAGTGCTTTCGCTTGGGCAATGAGCTGGCGGCTGTCGCGGGGGACCCGTTCGCTGGCGCGCATATCGGCTCGTCGACCGACCTGCGTGAGTTCGGCGGGTGGGGACAATCCGTTCTGGCAGCGAGGGATGTGGCCCACGCTTGCGCGCTCGCGTCCGACAATGTGTCCTCGATCCACCGCGGTTCGGATGTACGCTTCCTGGTGGAGGGCAAAACCGCGCGAATCGTCTTTCGCTTCACGGACCGTTGCGAATTCGATCCCAGGCAGTTCATCTTCGGCAGTCTCGCGGTTCTGCGAAAAGTGCCGCTTTTGGCGGGCGAAGCGTCCGGAATAAGGGTTCGACTGACCGCGACAAAAACACGAGGGGCCGAGGCACTCGAAGAGTGCTGGGGTCCCAATATCGAATTGGGGTGCGAGCACGACATGATCGAAATTGATCGGGAGTTGCTCGATCTGCCTCTCAAAACGCGGGAAACCGGCCCCTCAAAGGCGACGGCGGCCCTGATCTCGACGGTAGAGGTGGCGCGGCTGCTCAGCGACAGACTCTCCCTCGAGCGTGAACTTAGCTTGAAGGCCGTGGCAGCAAGAGTTCGGATGTCCGCCCGCACCCTGCAGAGGCGCCTGAAATACTGCGGCGTCGAGTTCGAGGAGCTGCTTGACGAGACGCGGCGAAGCGAGGCTATCCGGCTCATCCGCGAAGGAGGTCACAGCATGACCGAGATCGCCTATAGGGTAGGTTACAGCGATCCCGCTCATTTCACGCGCGCGTTTAGACGTTGGACTGGGATGGCGCCATCTCGATTTCCTCCAGACCATCAATGAGATAGATAAATGGAAGTCGTGCAAACATTGGCTTCCCTCCTTGCATGATTGTTTGGCGTTTTATGGTCTTAGGGGTGCCCCCTCGGGATGCGAGCCACGACACTCCTCCCAGAGGACGAGCAAGGCGACACCTGGCTTCTTGAGCTCGACAGCAAGATCGGCCCAGTTCGGCTCGACGCGTCTTCAGGTGAGATCTAGCGCCGTGCCGTCGCACTGGCTGGCCTCGATGCGCTGCAGGAGCTTGCACGAGCTACTGAATGTTTCCTTAAACCGTATTCGATTTAAGGATAAAACATGGAGTAATTCAAAGTGCTACAGCGGTCTGTGCGCGTCTAATAAGACGCGCCGCGTTGTAGGACCTTAGTCCGAGACGGACCGGCAAAGGTCGTAGGTGCGTTGCCGAATCTCACTCCCCATGCATACTCGGGCAGGCAAAGCGCCCACGGAACAACGGCCCGCCCCGCCGCCGTGAGCGCGAGTGGTCCCAGAGCGAAGGCCCCCAAGCCCAATACCGCAGCGCTCTGGGACCCGCCTTCTGGCGCAACTGCCCGCCCTCTAGAATCTCTCGCATCACTTTCAGGTCTCCCGACTGCTGACTACGGTCGGGGCTTTCTGGCGCTGAAGATTGGTTGCGGCGACAGGATTCGAACCTGCGACCTCCAATTTATGAGGCTGGCGAGCTACCGGGCTCCACGCCGTAGACCGGTCAGATGGCCGTTCCGCGCCTCGCTATCAGGCATGTGCCCCCTATTGGAGCGCCTTGCCTGTCGGCTTTTCTGTTTGCAAACAGCCCCGATTAGCCGGAAACGCGCTGTCGCTAGCCGGGGAGTATGCCGAGCTGGTGCACTACTCGGGAAGCCAGTCTTTCGCCGTAACGCGCTTGTGCTGGGCGACGGCTCAGCGATCAATCCGCATCGGCTTTCGCCTTCCTGATATGAGTGAGGCATTGCCTCGAATTGTTGTCGGATCCATCCACCTCTCCGGCGGAAGGCAAAGGTCGCCATTACCAATGCGGGATCAGAAATAGGTGGGCCACTTTCAAGCGACTACTAAAGCGCGCGAACGAGCCGCGAACAACCACAGGACGAAGAGTGTCCACCTACCCCGAGATTAACCTGCTTGCAGTAGGAACAAATAGTGAAAGGCGATCACCCTACCGCATAGCCGGCGGTCATTGAGGTCTGGAACCGATGACCGCCGCCCAATGGCAGCCTGATCAATAGTATGGCGACACGCACTCCTGGCGCGGCCCATAATACGGCTGGAAGGTATTGTCGTAGGCGCTGTATGAACGATAGCGGTCATAGCACCATTCGACATGGGCTGAGGGCGCGTTCGAATAGGCTCGGCGGGGCGGCGACGCGATCGCACCACCGATAACGACGCCTGCTCCAAATGCAGCAAGAGGATACCACCAGCCGTCACTGTGCCGACGATACCCGTCCCGCCGGTAACGGTAGCCGTTATAGCCGTTATAGTAGCCGTATCGAGGCCCCGAATTGTAACGGTACCCGTTGTACCCGCGCGAATGCGGCGGGCCACCATAGTGACCTGGCTTGTGGTGGATCAGTTCCACACCTTGGGAGTTCGGCTGCGCTACTGACACAGGAGATACAGGCAGAGCCTGTGCCGGTACCGTCGTTAGGGCCGTGGCAACTGCGACGAACACCGCACCTATTCTTTTCATGACATCATCCGATCGTTCTTTACCGGATCATTTTCCGGCACCTGCCATGAACGCAGGATGAACGCGAGTGGTTTGGCACAGCATCGAGCGTTAAAGCTCCAGTCACCGGGCTCGCTGGATTTCATCCAGGAGCCATTCCCTGACCGCGCGAATCTTGCGGGAATTCTCCCGTTCCTCCGGATAGACAAGCCAAAGGCTGGTTCCGTTGCGAGCGATGACATTGAAAAGCTGCACCAAACGTCCGGCCTTGATGTCCGGCGCGAAGGCTGGCGTAAGCAGTGCAACACCTTGTCCGGCGAGCGCGGCCTGGCTGACCACTATCTGCGTGTTGAAAAAGACCGCCGAGGAGATTTTTGGCTCGGAATCCCCAAATCCTGCCGCCTTGAACCAAGCTCGCCACCAGTCATCATCTCTTAGCAACGGCAGCGCAAGGAGATCAGAAGGTGCCGATATGTTGCCAGCCCCTGCCAAGAAATCTGGGCTGCAGAATGGAGCGAACTCCTCGGCCATTAGCTCATGGGATACCAGACCTGGCCAGCGACCGTTACCCGCGCGAATACCGACATCGAACGGCTCGCGTGCAAAATCGACCACGCGGCTCATAACTTCCAGTCTCAATTCAAGATCGCGATGGGCGGTCTGGAACGCCCCGAGGCGCAGTGCCAGCCAATTGGTCGCGAAGGTGTGGATCGCGGTAATCGAGAGTAAGTTCTCGGATGTCCGTGGTATGGACACGCGAAAAGCATGTATGGGCCTGGCTATGTTCTTTAGCCTTTGCGGTCCAATATCCACGTATGGCAGAGGCAGCTTTCGTTCGACATGTTCATAGACACTGCTGGACAGGCAGACTCCGCCTGGTTCTGCCACTCCCTCCAGACGCACGGCGATGTTGACACCGTCTCCGAAGAGATTGTCGCCATCAACCAGGACGTCACCGAGATTGATGCCGATGCGAAACTTCATTTGGTTGTTCTCGGGAAGATCGAGAGAGCGCTCAGCCAGATCGTTCTGAATATCGACCGCAGCCCGCACTGCCTCGACCGCACTGGCGAATTCCGCCAGCACGCTGTCGCCTGCCCCTGCGAATATCCGACCGCGATGTTTGGAGACTAGCTCAGCGATTACGTCTGGCAGATGCAGAACGCGGCGTGAGTACGCTCCTCATCAACCTCCATAAGGCGGCTGTAGCCGACAACATCGGCAGCGAGGATGACGGTTAGGTGGCGCTCCATAGCGGGAATGAGGATAGCGAACTACGAGGCGTAATGCCATTGCGCAGGCAATCCGCCAACGGCATAGATTTCACCTCCAACGCGATTGACGTGCTATTGTGCTGCGAGCGTCTACCGTCGACGTAGCGTTGAACCGTGGCGGCGTCGGCGGAGATGGTCTTGATGTTTTGCGCCACGACTGGCTCCCTTTTCTGCGCCACGGCTGGCGGCAGGACAGCCCGCGTTGGCCGAGATAGACGATTGTCCGTGGCTGTCGTAAACTGATTGATGACGGCAACGGTCCCTTCGGGAGCGAGCGAATGCCTATCTTCATGGACCGGCACGATCTTGCGGGCGCCTCCGCTGCGGATGTCGCCGAAGCGCACCTTAAAGATCTCAGCATACAGGATCAGTATGGCGTCAAGTTCCTGACCTACTGGTTCGACCACCGGCGAGGAACGACCTTCTGTCTTATCGATGCACCGGACGCCGAAACCGCGCAGTGCGTCCACCGCGAGGCTCACGGGTTCGTGGCCGGCGAAGTCGTGGAGGTAGCGCTATCGGCTGTCGAGGCTTTTCTGGGCCGAATACAGGACCCGGAGGCTGCGGGGCTGTCCGCGAAGGAAATGGATGCCGGTCACCGGGCGATCCTTTTCACCGACATCGTTGGATCAACCGAAATGACATCACGGCTTGGCGATCGCATGGCAACTGAACTCGTGCGAGCTCATGACGCCCTCGTTCGTGGTTGCCTGAGCCAAACGGACGGCCGCGAGGTCAAGCACACCGGGGACGGAATCATGGCTGCGTTCCCCTCGACGGCATTTGCAGTCGATTGTGCGAGGGAGATCCAACGCGAGTTTCAGCGCTACAACGCGGGCAATGGCGAGCCCATTCACATTCGCATCGGGCTGGACTGCGGCGAACCTGTCGAAGACAGCAATGACCTTTTCGGCACCACGGTCCAGCTGGCAGCGCGGCTTTGTGCGGCCGCGCGAAGCGACCAGATCCTGATATCTGAAAACATATTCCGAGAATATAACAACGCGGCCGTCTTCACCCATGGCATGCGCCATCACCTGAAGGGGTTTGCAAAGCCTGTCCTGGCCTATCAGTGCGAATGGCTAAATGCGTGAAAGCAGATAGCTTGGAGCCCTGAAACGTCGTCTTCTGGTCCGCGAAGCATAAACAGCTCGGGCGCCAACTTACACAGGGCCTCATCCCTGACTGATAAGCAGCGGGCTTACTTGCTGATCGTGATAATCCCAAAACTCCTTTTCGAATCGATCGACGATGCCCGATCTGCTCTGCCCTGAAGCACGAATGGCCAGAAAGCCGGCATCGATAAAGATCGAAAAGGGGCGAACGGTCACGCCTCTTCCGACGAATTCGCTGGCCGACGTCGGATCGATGATCGCGATGCCGGCACCCTCGGCCACCAGCGCAAGGGCGGTGTGGGACAGCTTCGTTTCCAGCGTCGACAGCTTGGGAATTCCCGCAAGCGCCACTTCCACACGCATGGCGAAAATCGTACCGGGCTCAAGGCTGATCATTCGCTGTCCCTTGAGATCGTCCGGACAGATCACTTGCCTTGCGCACAGTGCATGACCATCGGGAATGGCGACGACCCCGGGCAAGGGGCGGGTCTCGATGGTAAAGCCGGGTCGATCGAGCGGGCCATCGGCATAGCCTATGTCGGCCTGGCCGGCAGCAACTGCTTCGATGACCATCGACGATGGAAGGCCGCTTAGCGAGGCGTGAAGGCTCGGCTTGTCGCGCAGGAAGCGCGCGAGGAACCGCGGCAGGAAACCATTGCCAAGCGCCGGCATCGCCGCAATTCGCAGGGTCCCAGCCGACTGCCTTGCTATTTCTTCGGCGACGGCCGCGATCCGGTTCAGCCCGACGAAGGCCCGTTCGACTTCCTTCCACAGCGTGACGGCTTCCTGAGTGGGATTGATCTGATTGCCGCGGCGATCAAAGAGCCGAAGCTTCGTTGTGTATTCCAGATCGCGGATCAGCCGGCTGACCGCCGGTTGAGTGATCGACATGAGTTCTGCCGCCGTCGTCATCTGGCCAGTCAGCATGACAGCCCTGAAAGCCTCGACCTGTCTGAGATTCACATCGGTCTCCATAACATTTGCTTATTCTCATGCCGAATTTTCGAATTTGACGTCATGGATCCCCCATGCAAATTTCGTTGTCAAGCGAGGGCACTCCATCGGCTGGCTGAGGACTTAAGACAGGGTCCGGCTGGCGGCGGCACCTTCTCATCACAATCGAAAACCTTAAGAACCGGCGCTCCATCGGGCGCCGAAACGATGACGCATGCAAACATGCGCAGGGAACCGAAAGGCTGAATTGGTGGGTTACTTGCAGCTCATGGGCTTTAGCTCCGAAGGGTGGGGATACGATATGCTGGCGGCGACCGGCATGACGGTCTCGGTCGCAATCAGCGGCTTCCTCACCGGTGGCATCCTCGGGTGCCTCGGCGCGGCGGCGACGTTCTCGCGGTTCGCCGCGCTGCGTTTCGTCGGCGCATCCTATACGACCGTGCTTCGCGGCATTCCCGACCTGCTCGTCATCTACCTCTTCTATTTCGGTCCGAGCTCGGTCATCTCAACGGTAGCGGCGATGTTCGGCACCCAGGGTTTCGTGGGCGCACCGGCCTTTCTGACCGGAACACTTGCGATCGGTGTCGTTTCCGGCGCCTACCAGACGCAAGTGCTGCGAGGAGCGGTTCTGGCCCTTTCCAAGGGCGAGATCGAGGCAGGCCGGGCCTATGGCATGCCGCCATTCCTGCTTTTTCGTCGCATCGTCCTGCCACAGGCCGCCCGTTTCGCGATACCCGGTATCGGCAATGTCTGGCAGCTGGTGCTGAAAGAATCCGCACTGATTTCGGTGATCGGGCTGGTGGAACTGATGCGCCAGGCCCAGATCGGCGCCGGATCCACCCGCCAGCCGTTCAGCTTCTACCTGACGGCGGCAGCGCTCTATCTGACGATCACCTTTGTCTCCGGCCGCGGGTTCCGTATCGCGGAACAGCGTGCAATGCGCGGTGTGAGGAGAGCTGTGTGATGGCGCTCGACCTTTCTTTCCTCGCGGACACTTTCCTGGCGCTTCTGACAGGCATCCCATTGGCGCTTCAGCTCGCAGCAACGTCCATCATCGCCGGCGGCATCCTTGCCTTCGGCCTCGCACTGATGCGGGTATCCGGGAGATGGTGGCTCGATGGACCGGCGCAGATCTACATCTTCATCTTCCGCGGAACCCCACTCCTCGTGCAGATCTACATCATCTATTACGGCCTCAGCCAGTTCGAGGCCCTACGCCACAGCTTAGCGTGGCCGTTCTTGCGGGAGGCCTATTGGTGCGCCGTCATCGCGCTTGCGCTCAACACCGCAGCCTATAGCGCGGAAATCATCCGCGGTGGCCTGATCTCGGTTCCTGCCGGCCAGGTGGAGGCGGCGCGCGCCTGCGGGATGTCGAACACGACGCTGTTCCGGCGCATCGTGCTTCCGCTCGCCCTGCGGCAGATGCTGCCCGCCTATAGCAACGAAATCATCCTGATGACGAAGTCGACGGCACTCGCCTCGACGATCACGCTGATGGAGATCACCGGCATCGCCGCCAAGCTCATCTCGGCAAGCTATCGCCCCGTCGAAATCTTCATCTGCGCCGGCGCCATCTATCTCGCCATCAACTTCATCGTCGCACGGCTGTTCGCTGGCCTGGAATACGTCTCGACGCCCGAGCGGCGAACCCCGCTTGCGACACCTGGCGTCCCGGAAACACGGAAGGAATGTCATGTCTGATCATGGAAGTGTACCGGCCGTTGAACTGTCGGGAATCCGCAAAAGCTACGGCCCGCTGGAAGTTCTGCACGGCATCTCGCTCACTGCCAACGAGGGTGACGTGATCTCCATTCTGGGCTCATCGGGATCCGGGAAGTCGACCCTGCTTCGTTGCATAAACATGCTCGAAGTTCCCAACGCCGGCTCGGTCGCGATCCATGGTGAAACCATCCGGATCCATCAGCGCCAAGGTGTGACGCCGCGCCCGGAAGACAGCCAGCAGGTCAACCGTTTGCGGGCCAAGGCCGCGATGGTGTTCCAGTCCTTCAATCTCTGGTCCCATCTGACCATTCTCGAAAACTTGATCGAGGCCCCGGTGCACGTGCAAAAGCGGGACCACAAGCAATGTCTGGCAGAGGCGGAAGCCCTACTCGAGCGTGTCGGCATTGCAGACAAGCGCCACCATTATCCCGCCCACCTCTCCGGCGGCCAGCAGCAGCGCGCGGCCATTGCCCGTGCATTGGCGATGCGACCGAGCGTCATGCTGTTCGACGAGCCGACATCGGCGCTCGACCCCGAACTGGTCGGCGAAGTGCTGAAGGTCATGCGCGACCTGGCGGCGGAGGGGCGCACCATGCTGATCGTCACCCATGAGATGGCGTTTGCCCGCGACGTGTCGACCCGAACGGTCTTCATCCATCAGGGCGTCATCGAAGAAGACGGCACGCCAACCGAAGTCTTTTCCAACCCGCGTTCCGAACGGTTCCGGCAGTTCATTTCACGGGAGGAAAGTGCCGCCCCCTAGAGCATTTCAGGAAAGGCGGCGGCAATGCCCGAGCAGATCTGCCGTCGACAGAAATACCAACCAGAAAACACATAAGAGGTGAACTGATGAAAGTGCAAACGATCCTGACAACTCTCCTTGTTGCGCTTGGCGGAACCGCCGAGGCCCAGGACAAGGTGCTGACGATCGCAACCGAGGGCGCCTATGCACCGTGGAACTTTTCCGGGCCCAACGGCACGCTCGACGGCTTCGAGGTTGATCTCGCCAAGGTGCTTTGCGAGCGCATGAAGGTGAAGTGCGAGATCGTCGCCCAGAACTGGGACGGCATCATCCCGTCGCTGACGGCGAGGAAATACGACGCGATCATGGCCGGCATGAGCATCACGCCCAAGCGTGAGGACGTGATCGCCTTTTCAACCCCCTATGCCGCGGGCATCAACGCGTTCGCCGTCGCCGCCGACAGCCCGCTTGCCGGCATGCCGGGCACAGGGGAGAGCTACTCGCTGGATAGCCAGGCGGACGAGGCCAAGGCTCATATCGACGAAATCGCCAAACTGCTCGATGGCAAGGCCGTGGGCGTTCAGGGGTCGACGACGGCATCGGCATTCATGGAGAGCTATTTCAAGGATGCGGCCGACATCAAGGAATACAAGTCGACGGAAGAGCATAATTTCGACCTGGTGAACGGCCGGGTCGAAGCCGTGCTCGCCAACGCGACGGTTCTTACGGAGTCGCTGGCAAAGCCGGACATGCAAGGCGCGAAGATATCCGGCCCGCTCTTTTCCGGTGGCATCTTCGGCTTCATCGCCGTTGGGTTGCGCAAGGAAGACACTGCACTGAAGATGCAATTCGACGAAGCGATCGAGGGCGCACTTGCCGACGGGACCGTGAAGGAGCTGTCGATGAAGTGGTTCAAGATCGACATCACCCCCCGGCTCTGACGGACCCGAACCGGGTGCGGCGGCCTTAGCCGCACCCAACTCGCTGACAATATCGAGAATACTTCATGGCACTTCTGGACGAATGCGAGATGGCCGTCGTGGGCGGCGGCCTCGTCGGCGCAGCATTGGCCTGGGGCCTTGCGCGGTCCGGCACCCAAACCATGGTACTGGACGGTGAGGACCTGGATCTTAGAGCATCGCGCGCCAACTTTGCGCTGATCTGGGTGCAGGGCAAAGGTCTGGGCGCGCCGGATTATGCGCATTGGTCGAAGACTTCGGCCGAGCTCTGGCCCGAATTCGCGCAGACGCTTGCCGCCGATACCGGCATCGACGTGGCCTTGAGCCAGCGCGGCGGCTTTTCCTTCGCGCTGTCCGCAGAGGAGCTTCGAGACTGGCGGATTGAGCTCGAGACCATTGCCGCTCAATCCGCCGGAGAAACCGCCCGCTATGAGATACTCGATCCACAGGCCCTTCGTGAACGTCTTCCCTTGATCGGTCGCGGCGTCGTCGGTGCGATCTATTCGCCGACCGATGGCCATGTGAACTCGCTACGGCTCTTTCGCGCCCTTCATGCGGCCATGAAACATCGTGGCGTCGACTATCGCGCCCATCATCGTGTGGACCACATCGAACCGGTAGCGGGAGGTTTTCGCCTGACGGGCGAATGGGGTGCCGTGCGCGCGCGCCGCATCATCCTTGCCGCTGGTGTGGACAATGAGCGCCTCGCACCGATGGTCGGCCTTCGCGCGCCGCTCAAGCGCAGCAAAGGCCAGATTCTGGTGACCGAGAAATGCGCGCCGTTTTTCAGCTTTGCATCGACGACCATCCGCCAGGCCGACGAAGGTGGCGTGATGATCGGTGACAGCGAAGAGTGCACGAGCTCTGCCTTAACCACCAATCAGGACATCACCGCCGTGCTGGCAAGCCGCGCGATCCGTGTTTTCCCGACGCTGGCCGACGCCAATGTCGTCAGAAGCTGGACCGGATTTCGCGTCAAGACCCAAGACGGCTTGCCGATCTACGAACAGTCTTTGACCCATCCGGGTGCCTTCATCGCCATCTGCCATTCCGGCGTGACGCTTGCCGCCAATCATGCACTCGCCGTGGCCCCGCAAATCGCGGCGGGGACGCTCTCAAGCGCCCTGTCTCCTTTTCATTCGCGGAGGTTCGATGCTCCTAAGAACGCGTGAAATCACCGACAAACTATCCTTCACCTTCGACGGCGAGACGCACTGGGCCGAGCGCGGCGATACGCTGGCACTCGCGCTTCTGGCAGCCGGCGTCGACGTCTTCCGCAAGAGCGCCGTCGGCGGCGTCCCGCGCGCGCCCTATTGCCTGATGGGCGTCTGCTTTGAGTGCCTGGTGACGGTCGACGGTGTGCAGAACCGGCAAAGCTGCCTGATTGAAGTGCGTGAAGGCATGGTCGTTGCGAGCCAACAGGGTGCACGCACTTTGACGGAAAGAGAGTGCAAATGAGCGCACATACCGTCACCCATGCCGAGCAGTTGGCGGCACGTTACGATCTCGTGGTCGTCGGTGCCGGCCCCGGGGGTCTCTCGGCCGCGATAGAAGCCTCGACCGCCGGGGCTCGCGTGCTCGTCGTTGACGAAAATCCCGCCCTCGGCGGGCAGATCTATCGCGCAATCACCCGCAACACGCCAGAGCGGCAGCCGTTCCTCGGCGAGGACTACTGGAAGGGCCGTTCGATCACTGCGGCCTTCCTTGATGCGGCGGTGGATTACGCACCATCGACCACGGTCTGGGATCTTGTGCCTGCCGTTGGAGCCAGGCCCTGCGATAACGCAGTGGTGGGTCTGACGATCGGCGGGACGACCCGCAGGATTGAGGCGCGCGCCGTCATCCTTGCAACCGGCGCCATGGAGCGGCCGATGCCGGTGTCGGGCTGGACGCTGCCCGGCGTGATGACCGCGGGTGCGGCGCAGATTGCACTCAAATCCATCACGGGCATCCCGAAGGGCAGGACCGTTCTGGCCGGTTGCGGCCCCCTTCTCTATCTGCTCGCAGCGCAACTGCTTGATGCCGGCGCAGATATAACCGCTCTCGTCGACACCACCGACAAACGACAGCGGCTACCGGCGCTGCGCCATCTGCCGGACTTCCTGCGCTCACCCTATGTCGCAAAGGGACTGGCTCTTCTCATCAAGGTCCGCAGGCGCATACGGATTATCTCGAACGTCTCGCAGCTGTCGATCAACGGCACAGACAAAGCGCAAGGCGTGGCCTTTCGCGCCGGCGGTCGCCAACAAACGATTGCCGCCGACTGCGTGCTCCTGCACCAGGGGGTCATTCCGAACATTAACCTTGCAAGCGCTGCCGGTTGCGCAATCGAATGGAACGATCGGCAGCGCGCCTTCCAGCCGCAGACGGATCGCCAGGGACGCACGACCGCCACGGGGATTTTCGTTGCCGGCGATGGCGCCTTCATCGGTGGGGCCCAGCATGCCGCGGTCAGCGGACGGATCGCAGCGCATGCCGCCCTGTCCGACCTTGGCCTGCGCATACAAAGCGGGGCAGACGATAGGGCCATTCAGCTGGAAGCGGAGCGTCAGACATATCTTCGCGGCAGAGACTTTCTCGATGTGTTTTATCGACCGGCGCAGCAATTTCGAGCACCGCAGGATGAAGCCACCATCGTCTGCCGCTGTGAAGAGGTGAGCGCCGCAGTGCTGCGCCAGGCGATCGCCCTTGGCCCACCGGGCCCAAACCAACTCAAGACGTTCACGCGTTGCGGCATGGGGCCCTGTCAGGGGCGCCTCTGCGCCTCCACCGTCACGGAGATGATGGCGGCGGAACGAGGCATCAGCCCAAGCGAGATCGGCACTTATCGCCTGCGCGCACCGGTCAAGCCGATTCGCCTTAGCGAACTCGCGGCCCTTCCCCAAACCCGAGATGCGGTGATCGCCGTGACCGGCCGCGTCCCCGAGGAACCGACAACGTTACAAACAAAGAAAGGCAATGCCCCATGACCAAACGCCACCTCCCCACCCCGATCATGCATCGTGTCGTCGAGCACAATGGCCTTGTGTTCGTCGGTGGCACGACCTGCGACGACGAAAGCCTCGACATGGCGGGACAGACCGAGGAGATCCTCGCGAAGATCGAGAGCTATCTAGCACAAGCCGGGTCGGACAAGACAAAGCTGCTGTCAGCAACGATCTTCATCACCGACATGAACCTCAAGCCGGAGATGGATGCGGTCTGGAAGAAATGGCTGGCACCGGAGACGTTCCCGGTACGGGCAACCGTCGGCGTCGCTGATCTCGGCGGCGACACCAAGATCGAGATCGTGGTGACGGCACATCGGTAATCCATCCGGCCTTCTTCACACTCCGGGGTCCGTCAAACCGATAAGGCGGACCCGACGCCATGATGGCAATCATCGCCACGTGCCGGGCGGAAAGAACCGTTTTTCATCAAGAACAAAATCCGCCGGGACACGCGACTTCTCGTCAACGGCGATGCCACCTCGAGATCATCCGGCACAAGCAAACGGTTCAAGACTTGAGGCGCAAGTCAGCAGTGTCTCCCTGATAACGATTGAGCCCGATGTCCACCTGGGTCGCCCTGCGATGGATTTCGGCCATGACCGGCTCGAATATCTTGTTGCGGCGCTCGAGGTCGGCATGTTCGGCAAGGTAAGCCGGTACCAGTTCGGCAATCTCATCGAAGACGGATTGTTCGTCGATCGTGGTCAGACGCCCATCCTGCACCACGATCCGGCCAGCGACCATCACGGTCTCGATCGAGGAGCCGTTTTCCGAGTAAACCAGATGCTTTGCGACATCGTTGAGGGGCGTGAAGGGATAGCTGCTGAGATCAAGGATCAGGAGATCGGCGGCCTTGCCGACCTCGATCGAACCGGTCACCTGTTCCAGCAACGCCGTCTTCGCGCCGCCGATGGTCGCCATGGCGAGAATCTCGTCCGCCGCCACCCACCTTTCGTAATCAGGCCCGGCGGCGCTGTGGACGAGGCCGGTGACGCGCATGACATCGAAAATGCGCGCTGTGTCGTTCGAAGAGACGCCGTCCGTACCAAGGCCGATCGTCACCCCGGCATCGAGCAGCCGGCGGATCGGAGCGATACCGGCCCCGAGCTTCAGGTTCGAGACGGCGTTGTGGGCGACCGAGACACCTGCCTCGCCCATCAGTCGCATGTCCTCGTCGCTCACCCAGACCGAATGCGCGATTGTTGTATTGCGCTTCAACAGACCGAGATCGTGCATGTAGGCAATCAGGGATTTGCCATGCAGCATGTGGCCGGTCACGGCCTGGGTCTTGGTCTCCAGAATATGCGTATGGAACGGAACGTGCTTTTCGACCGCAAGGTCCATGCAGGCCGCCATGAGGTCCGGCGAGCAGCGCTGCGGTGCGGAGGGGGCAATCATGAAATGCAGCCGGCCCGATTTGCCGTGCAGGCTGGTGAAGGCCGACCTACAATAGTCGATATAGGCATCCGCCGTCAGCGGCGGGCCAAAATCGAGAAGGGCCTGCAACTCGGGCGGCATCACCTCGCGCGCAAAGGGCAGCGCATCGAGTGTGTGGACGTTCATCACGGCGCTCGAGACATTGGCGCGAATGCCGGCATCGTTATAAGCGCGAAAGACGGTTGAAAGGCGATCGAGATCGTGCCGGGGCGGATCAAAGAAATCGTCGCAGAAGGTGGTGACGCCATTGCGCAGCGATTCCATGGCCAAGAGCAGGCTGCGCAGATAAAGCAGCCGTTCGCCGATCGGGTCGTTCATGAGCAGCGGATAGGCATAGAGCAGCCAGATTTCGAGCGGCATGCGCTCGTAGCGGCCCCGAAGGAAGGTCTCGCTGGAATGGGTGTGGGCGTTCACAAGCCCGGGCATCACCAGCTTGCCCCGTCCCTCGATGATATGTGCGCCAGGGCCGGCCGAGAGGCCGTCACCGATGGCCTTGATGGTCTCGCCCTCAATCAGGACGTCGCCGGCAAATGGCGCTGCGCCCTGGCTGCCATCCATCGCCGCGATCGTCGCGTTGCGGATCAGGATTTCACTCATGGCAGGTTTTCCAGTGAATTCAGGAGAAGATCATAATAGGCGACTGGGTCGCCGTCCGTGACATAGAAGACATTCTTCGGCCGGTCGGTGATCTGCCACCAGTCGGCAACCGTCATGCCAGATGTCAGCGTGCCGTTGAGTTCGACGGAGACGTTGATCTGCCGTCCTGAAAACATCTGCGGCGCCAGCATGAAGGCCGGCACGCACGGCCCATGCAGCGGCGCACCTTCCCAGCCGTATTTCCTGAGGTCGAAGGCTTCGGAGAATTCCAGCATTTCGGCCGTCGCCACACCGCAGCGGTTTCCAAGTGCCCGCATGGCGCCGAGACGCTCCGGCGTCGAGCGCATCCTGTGCGTCACGTCAAGCGGCAGGAGCGTGGTCCTGATGCCGGCCCTCAGCACGATGTCAGCGGCCTCGGGATCGACATAGCAGTTGAATTCCGCCGTCGGCGTGATGTTGCCAACTTCGAAATAGGCGCCGAGCATGGCGACGACCTCGTGGATCTTGCTGGCAATGTCGGGTGCCTTGCGCAAGGCCATGGCGAGATTGGTCACCGGCGACAGCGAGCATATGGTGATCTCGCGGGGATGGGCGCGCACGGTATCAATAATGAAATCGACGCCGTGCTTTTCCTGCGGCCCGATCTTCGGCTGCGGCAGGTCCGGGCCGTCAAGACCGGTCGGGCCATGGACGTGCTCGGCCATAACAAGCGGACGGATGATCGGGTGCGGGCAACCGGAAAAGACGGGAATATCCGGCCGACCGGCCAGTTCCATCAGCTTCAGGCAGTTGGCGATCGTGTAATCGAGGTTGATGTTACCGGCCGTGGCGACCAGCCCGAGAACGTCGAAGGCCCGTCGCTGGCCGAGGATCATCAGGATGGCAGCCGCCTGGTCCTGACCAGGATCGGTGAGGATGATAAGCTTGCGTGTCATGCCGTCACCTTGCCGGGAGCGCCACCATCGAGCCACGCGTAAAGCTCCCAGGTCTCGCCATCGGGTCCGTGGAAATAGAGGCACCGGGCGTTCCACGGGTAGTCGGCCGGAGGATTTATCAAGGTCACGCCGTCTTTTGCGAGATCCGCATAAAGGACATCGATATCCGCGGGACTGTCGAGCCGTACCGCCACGAGCACCGCCGATGCCGATCCCTTGGGCACGTGTACATCGGTATGCCTCTCGATATGCGACCGCTCCCACAGCGCCAGCGTCAGCCCCGCACCGGTGAAATCGGCAAAGCCGGGTGCGCGGTGCTTCAGTTCGAAGCCGAGCTTCTGCGTATAGAAGCGGATCGACGCATCGAGGTCGGTGACCAGGATGCAGACATCCTGGATCGGATGGCGTTGCGCGAACGTCATGGTGCCCCCTATTGATCCTTGAGTTCGGCGAAGGAGCTGGCGGCCTTCGCACCGCCGCGCAGCTTGCCGGAAAGCCAGACGCCGAAGACGGTCGCGAGATAGGGCAACGCCTGCAAGAGGTCGTGCGGGATCTTGTCGCCGAACATGAGCTGCGCCCGGATTCCGAGCGCGCCGACGACGGCGAAGAAGAGCGCGGCGAAGGTGGCCCCCACCGGATGGGAAGCGCCGAAGATGACCGCGGCGAAAGCCATGAAGCCGCGGCCGGCCGTCATGCCCTGGGCGAAGAATTGCAGGCTGCCGGCGGCAAGTTCGGCCCCACCGATCGCGCATAGCGCCCCGCCAATCGCCAACGCCACGAGGCGCATGCGCGAGGGGTTGGCCCCGACGCTGCGGGCAGCGAAGGGATGCTCGCCACAGGCGGCGAGCCGGAGACCGAAGCGCGTGCGACGCAGCAGCACCCACATGCCGAAGACCACGAACGGCATGGCGGCGACCGCGATCGACAGCACGCCATAGGCTCCGAAGGTGGGCCCGAGCTTCGGAATGCCGAACGGTGCGGTCACGCTCGCCTGGCTTCCGAAGATCGACTGAACGGCGAGCGCCGTGCCACCGACGCCAAGGCCCGTCAGGCCGAGGCCGGCGATGATCGGATTGGCCTTGAGCCTGTCGATGACGAACCAGAGGAGGACGGAGGCGAGCACGCAGATGAGGATGGCGATGAGCATGGCAGCGAGGATGGAATTGGTCAGGATGATGCCGACGATCGTGGCGCAGGCACCGATGATCATCAGGCCTTCGAGACCGAGGTTCCACACCCCTGCCCGCTGCGCAATGACGCCGGCGAGGGTGACATAGATCAGCGGCGTACCGGAACGCAGGATGGCGATGATGATCTCGTTCATGATGGGCGCCCTCCGAGACGCAGCACCTTGTCGACGAACTTCGACCTTGCCGTGATGAACAGCGCGATCGCCGCATTGATGATGTCGATCGCGGCGGCCGGCAGCCCGGCCATGATCGGCAGATAAAGCGCCGCCGAGGCAAGGCCGCCGAAGAACACCGCCGCCGCCGCAGTGCCGACCACGGAGAGATTGGCGACAAGCGCGATCAGGATCGCCGTGAAGCCGTGGGCAGGCAGGAACCCGGATGCGATGCGGCCGTTCGGCCCCATGAACTCGATGGTTCCGGCGAGACCCGCCAGTGCGCCCGAGATGATGAAGCTCGAAAGACCCAGTTTCCACAGCCGCGCGCCCTGCCACTCCACCATCGTGCCGTTGCGGCCGGCAAGGCTCGCAAGAACCCCGAAGGCCGTGCGGTTGACCAGGAGCCACAACAAAATGCCGACGCCTGCCGCGATGGCGATGATGGTTGGGGACAGGCCGAGCGAGTCCGAGATGCGGTAGGCCGCGTCGAGCGGGCGACTTGATGCCTGCTGACCGGACCCCGAAGGATCCTTGAGTGGTCCCGAAGTGACATAGACCAGAAGCAGGCCGGCCATGAAGTTGCCCATCAGCGTGGTGATCACCTCGTCAGTACCAGACCGTAATCTCAGGAGCCCCGGCCAGAGCGCCCAGAGGGCGCCGCCCAGCATGCCGGCGATGATGAGCGCCGGGATAACGAGGAAAGCCGGCCCGCCCTTGAACGCCTCGGCGGCGAAGGCGGCGCAGATCGCCCCGACATAGAACTGGCCCTGGGCGCCGATGTTGAAGAAACCCGCCCGGAAGGAAATCCCGACGCCTACGGCCGTGACGAACAGTGGCAGCGCCCATCTGAGGCTCTGTTCGATCGCACCGCTGCGCAGGAAGGCGCCATCGACTACCGCCCAGAGCATGGCCCCCGCGTTGTAGCCGGCAAACTGGAACACCAGAGAGCACAGGATGAGCGCGAAGGCCACGAAGATCAGGCTGCGGGCAACCGTGATGAAACTGTCTTTCATGCGCTTACCCTCGCAGCCGCATCGGTCATGGCTGCGCCCACCGACGCGATGTCGAAGGGCGCGCGGAATTCGCCGTTCACACGCCCCGACAGCATCACCACCACACGGTCGGAGATGTCGAACAGCTCGTCGAGATCAGATGAAATCAAAAGGATGGCGGCACCGCGATCGCGCGCCTGCCGGAGCGCCTGCCACACGAAGGCGGTGGCACCGATGTCGAGACCACGCGTCGGCTGAGCCGCGATGATCAGCCTGGCATCGCGATCGACCTCGCGCGCAAGGATCACCTTCTGGGCATTGCCACCCGACAAGGACCCCGCCTTCTGCGCTGAATTGTGGTAGTGGACACTCCATTCCCTAAGCGACCGGTCGCAGGCTTCGCGCACCGCAGAGGGGCGGATCACCTTGAGCAGGCTTCCCTGCAGCAACTCCCTTGCGCTCCAGTTCTGCCAGAGCGAACTCGTGAGGCTGAGGCCTTCGACGTTGCGCTCGAAGGGAATGATCCGAAGACCAATCGCGCGACGGGCGGCGAGCGGTTTGCCGGTCACGTCATGGCCTGCAAGCACGATCGATCCGCCGGCAAGATCGGCAAGGGCGGAAATCGCTCGCACCAGTGTCTTCTGTCCGTTACCCTCCACGCCGGCTATGCCGACGATTTCGCCTGGGCGAATGTCCAGATCGATGCCATCGAGCGCGATGCCCTCACTGTCCGGCCGTGTCGAGACGGTCTTCATGGACAGCACGCTCGGACCTCTAGCGTTCTCCGGATGACCTGCGCCCTCGCCTGCGGGCGATTTCGACCCGACCAGCGCGTCACGCTCATGCCGGTCGAGCGTCTTGGCAATCGCATCACCGACGATCAGGTTGGCGAGCCTCTCGGCCGAAACCTCGGCGATCGGAAGCGGTCCCTCGACCTTTCGGCCGCCGCGCAACACCGTTACCGTGTCGGCGATACCGAGCACCTCACGGATCTTGTGCAGGATCAGGATGACGGTAACGCCGCGCTCCTTGAGACGACGGACGCGAGCAAACAGCATGTCTATGCCGGAAGGTGAGAGCACGGCGGTCGGCTCATCGAGAATGAGCACGCGCGCATCCATGACAAGCGCCCTTGCGATCTCGATGCCCTGCTGGGTCTCGATCGGCAGATCGCGGATCCGCCTGTTCAGATCAACTTGGACATCGAGACCGGCAAGATGCGTCCGCCATTTTTCCGCGAGCGCCTTGCGGCTGTAGATTCCGCCTTTGCCAGTGGCGCCGAACTCCATGGTCTCGGCAACGGTAAAGGACGGCGGCAGGGCAAAGCTCTGATGAACCAGCTCAACGCCCGCAGCCCGGCTCTGGCTGACCTGGCCGGTGCGGATTTCCTGGCCCATCACGTCGACCGCGCCGGCGGTCGGCTGAACAAGTCCCGCAGCGACGCGGGCGAAAGTTGTCTTGCCGGCGCCGTTCTGGCCCACGACCGCGTGGATCTGGCCGGGAACAAACGAAACGGCAACGTCCGACAGTGCAGTCACGTCTCCGAATTTCACGGTGACATCCCGGCACTCCAGCGCAGGCTTCGGAAGGTTGGACATCAAAAGGTTCCCATCGAGAGCGAAGGCTCACGGACCGTCAACAGGAAGGAAGACGATCCGCGAGCGTCCAGCGGCCCTCCCCGAAGGCAAAGGCCGATGCCGGTTTTTCGTCAAGGCTCCGGTGCCGACCCTGCGGCCGGCGCCGGAGGCTCAGAGTGTGGTGTTGAATGGAACCTTGATGGAGCCATCAAGAATACCGGCACGCGCCTTTTCGACCTCGACAAGCGCTTCCTTCGCCCTGGCATTCAGCTCAGCCGGCCCCTGTTCCGCGAAGACCGGCGAGGGAATGAAGTCGATGACGCCGGTGCCAAGGCCCGTATGCTCGTGCGTGCCGCCCTTCCATTCAGGACCGACGGCCTTCGTTGCCTCGTTGTAGAGCGAGACGCCGAAATCGAGGCCGACGATGGAGATAAGCGACTTCGGACCGAGTGCGTACTGTCCCGGAGCAAGGCAGCTCACCATGCGGCCTTCCTTTTCGTTGGCTGCGGCGATAATGCCGCCGTCGGTGGCCGCCGCGTCCGTCTGAATGTAGTCGATGCCGTCATTGTACATCTGGGTAGCGATTTCCTGGCCCTTTGCAGGATCCTGGAACGAGCCGGCAAAAGCGGCGATGACGCTGGCGTCCGGCTTGATCGAGTGGACGCCGGCTTTGAACGCGTTGAAATCGGCGTTGAGCGGCGGGATCGAAACACCTCCGATGAAGCCTGTCTTGCCCGTCGTTGTCATCTGGGCCGCAAAGACGCCAGAGAGATAGCAGCCGAGATAGTAGTCGTAGGACACCGTCACCACGTTCGGGATCGCCGGCTCGAAGGGGTCGGCGAACAGCTGGATCCATTTGGTACCGGGATAGGACGGCGCCAGCGCCTTGAAGGGCTCGGCCACTTCGTTGAAGGTGGAGATGATGATCGCAGCACCTGCGTCGCCGAGCGTGCGGTAGATGGTCTCGTAGGTCGCGGGGTCCTGCGCGTAGACGGCGCGGTATTCAAAACCCTTCTCTTCCGACAGCTGCTTGAGCTTGGCGATCATCTGATCGACCGGGCCGTTGTCGCCGGCGGCCTGCGTGTGGACCAGTGCGACCAGCCCGCCGGACGCCATGGCAAATTCGGGCACGATGCTGGCGGCAAGACCGAGCGCTGCGACGCCCGCGCTCGCCTGCAGGAATGTGCGACGGTGCATTATGTGTTGCGAAGCCTTGTCAGTCATGATTGTTCCCTCTTTTGTTGATTGTCTTGTGTCATGCGCATTCCGACACGCGCGGGCAATGCCGACGCGTGCCTGGTCGTCTCAAAGCGGCGGCGAATAGGATGCAGGGTTCATGATCATCACCTCCTGCTTCTGGATCGCATCGAGCGCCCAGACCTCGGAGATGAATTTTTGCCAATCCGGATCGGCGTACATGGCCGACCGGCGCGCCTCGCGATCCGCAAGGCTGTCGTAGGCCCACATCAGAACGGTGGTGTGAAGCGTACCGAGTTCCGAAACGTAGAGGCCGACGAACGTGTTGAGATGGCGTTTCTGCACCGGGAGGCCGTCGGCCTCGTATTTCTTCATCCACTTGTCGACCGTGCCTGGTTTGAACGTATAGGTGCGGTGTTCGAGGATCATCGGATCACTCCCTTAGCTGTTCAGGATCAATTCGGCGCATTTCTCGCCGATCATGATGGCGGGCGCGTTGGTGTTGCCGCTCGAGATGATTGGCATGATCGAGGCGTCGGCGACACGCAGACCCCCAATGCCGTGCACCTTGAGCTGCGCATCCACCACCGCCATGGGATCGTTGCCCATCTTGGCGGTGCCAACAGGATGGAACGTCGTCATGGCCGTTGCGCGCAGCCAGCGGGTCAGCCCGGCATCGTCGAGCGCTTCCGGCCCGGGCGCCAGTTCCTTGCCGCGAAAGCGGTCGAATGCCTTCTGGCCGACGATGTCGCGCGTCAGCCGGATGCCGTCAATCATCGTGCGGATGTCAAAATCGGACTGGAGGTAGTTCGCCTGGATCTTCGGCTTGTCGGTCGGGTTCGCCGACCGCAGCGTAATTTCGCCGCGGCTCGCCGGATTGACGGGTCCGACGCGGATTGTGAAGCCGTGATCGGCCTCCACCGCCCGCTTCTTGGCGAAGGGATTGGGGAAATGCAGGTTGGCGGTCTTTTCCAGCGCTGGCATGAAATGCAGCTGGATATCGGGCGAGACGAGGCCGTCGTTCGAGCGAATGAAGGCACCCGCCTCGTAGGGAAACGTCGTCGTGACGCCCTCGCCAAACAGCATTCCTTGTGCGACGGCGGGAATGAGCTTGTCGGCGCGCAGGTCGCCGAACAGCGTCACCGGCTCGCGGCATTCCCAGCTCATGACGCAGTCGACGTGGTCCTGGAGGTTCTTGCCGACACCGGGAAGATCGAGCGTCGGCTTGATGCCGAGCGCACTCAGTTCGTCTGCCGGCCCGATGCCGGACAGCAGCAGCGCCTTGGGCGAATTGACCACGCCTGCCGACAGGATGACTTCGCGCCCGGCACGCGCGATGCCCGGCCTGCCATCCTTCAAATATCCGACGCCGCATGCTCGGCCACCCTCGATGAGGACACGCGTCGTTTCGGCGCCCGTCAGCACGGTAAGGTTCTTTCGTCCGAGCGCCGGGCGCAGAAATGCCCAGGATGTGGACCAGCGCTTGCCCTTGCGAATGGTGAAATCGTAGCGGCCGAACCCTTCCTGGGTGGCGCCGTTGAAGTCGTCATTCTCTGGATAGCCGGCCTGCAGGCCCGCCTCGCAGAACACGTCCATCAGCGGATTGTGGCCACGGGCACGGCAGACGGTGAGTTCGCCGTCCGTGCTGTGAAACGCGTCATCGCGCTCGATGTGCGTCTCAGAGCGCCGGAAAGCCGGCAGCACGTCTTCATAGGACCAGCCGGGTGAACCGAGCTGCGCCCAGCGATCATAGTCGTGGCGATTGCCGCGCACGTAGATCATGCCGTTGATGGTCGAGGTCCCGCCGAGAACCTTGCCGCGCGGCCAATAGAGAGAGCGGCCGTTGAGATAGGGCTCCGGTTCCGTGTGATAGTGCCAGTTGTAGATGCCCGAATGGAAGAGCTTGCCCATCAGCATCGGTAACCGAAAAAGCGGATTGCGGTCCTTGCCACCAGCCTCGATCAAAAGCACGCGGTTGGCCGGGTTCTTCGACAGGCGGTTCGCAAGAACGCAACCGGCCGAACCCGCGCCAACGATGATAAAGTCATATTCCGGGGTAGACGCCATGGTTCACCATGCGATGGGACGGCCGCCCATCGCCTCCAGATAGAGATTGCAGAGAAGGAAGGGATTCTCCCGGCCAAGCACCTTGTCGGCGAAAGCGGGATGCTCTCGCTCGATGCAGGCGACATTGCCGGTGCGGCCCTCGCGAATGCCGGTTTGGGCGAAGATATCGGCCGCAGCCGCACCGAAACCGAGAAAGACGATCGGTTCGCCCCGCGCCAGAAGCATTTCGACCACACGCAGCATCAAGGGCCGCCAGAACGGAAGATGTCCGCGCGACTGATGCGGATCGATATCGACGCGAAAGCGGGAAAGCGTCAGGGATGCGTTGAGCAGCAGCACGCCCTCGCCCACCCAGCGGTCGGCGATTGCGTCTGGCGCCTCGAACGCGCCGGCAGGGTCGCACAACAGGCGCCGCACATCGGGCCAGCGACCGAAGTCTTCGCTAAGGCTCTCGTCACCGAGCCGCGCGGCCGCGATGAGCTGCATATAGGCGCGGATGCTCTTCGAGAACATCTTGTCCAGCTCGACCCACGCGGCAAGATTGCCGGCCTCGAAGGCTCGGCCCGTTGCGAAACCTGGCTCCGGATAGGGATCCTGACCGAGGATCATGCAGCGCACGCCGTCGGGAGCGATCCCATCGAAGGCCGCAAGAGCATGCGCACCCTTCGGCTGCCCGGGAAAGGTCTTGCCGCGACGCGCGGGAAAAATCGGCTCCCAGGATTCGAACTCGAGACCGGCATCGACCCGATCGAAATCATCGCCGATGGGTCCGAGCGCATCCTGCCAGACATCAGGCAGATCGGCCTCCCAGCCGGCCAGCGTTTCCGCCATCGCCTCTCTCAGTCGTCCCGACATCACGCCGCCCCTCCAACCTGCTGAACGAGAGACTAGACAAAAGCTGACCAAAGTGTCAACTTTCATGAACGCAAAAAATGACTAGGTCGTCAGGTTTTTTTGACCAGATCGTCAACTTTTTTTGCAAAGGGCGATGCGCTTGCATTTTGCCGGAAAACTCGGAAATTGCGGAAACGGTCTCGCCGCCACGCATGATTGTCTGGTAGGGAGCGGCGGCGAGATGGAGGCGAGATCGCATGGCAAGGGCAGCACGAGATCCGGAGGAGCGTATCCGCGCACGCAATATGCGCCTCATCATCAAGGCCGGGATCGAGATATTCGCGCGTAAGGGCTTCGACGGCACACGCATCGCCGAGATCGCCGAGGCCTCGGGCCTGCCCAAGGCCAACGTCTATTACTACTTCTCCTCCAAGGAGGAGATCTACAAGGCCATCGTTACACACCTAATCGCCAGCTGGGACGACGCGCTGAAATACATCTCGCCCGAGCGCGAGCCAGCTGACGCCTTCCGCCTCTACATCAAGGCCAAGCTCGATTACACGCGTAAGAACACTGCGGAATCCCGGCTCTTTGCCAGCGAGATCATCCAGGGCGCTCGGTTTCTGAAGAAGAAGGATCGCGACCACATGCGCCAGGTCACGGATGCGCACGTGGCAGTCGTCGAGGGATGGATTGCGGCAGGAAAGATGCTTCCGGTCGATCCGCGCCACCTGTTCATCATGCTTTGGGCATCAACCCAATTCTACGCGGATTTCGAGCCCATCGCAGCCGACGGACTGAAGAAGGCGCGTTTGAAGGCAGAGGATTATGACACGGCGGCGACGACGATTACCGAGACGATCCTCAAGGGCATTCTTCCGGCCCCGGCGCAACGTTCATGAATAGATCTAACATGAGCGGGCCTCAAACTTGATTGCTCTCGAAAGAATTCAAAACCGTCGGCACCCGCCATGTCACGCTACGGACATTAGTAGTTTGCGAGCTTCTTGCCGGTTGATCATGCGGCGTAGATATCAAATTATCCGGCAAGGCTTTGAAAGCGACGAGGGCCGATTGCTTGATTGTTTTTTCTCCAACGCTTCCCGGAAACGGCAAAATAACGGGTGTGTTCGTTAGCCCGGATAGCCATATCTTGGCCATCGCGAGCTTGTTTCCGCTGCTTACAATTCAGCCAGGGCGTGCCGCCTATACCGGGCAAAGGTTGCGCCATCGGCTGGCCCTCTACCATCGCGGCGAGCGGCGGCCCTTTGCGGCCTTCGATATGCTGCGGCTCCCCATCAACGACATCAGCTTTCATCCGCACGAACCGGTCATCGCGATTGCGGCAGGCAGCTACGATGGCGGCTGGTTTTTTGAAGGCGAGCTGGTCGCTTGGAACTGGTCATCTGATCGGTCTTGGCCGCTGGCCGGGGGTCTCCCCGAGATTGAGCGCTGCAGCTTCAATGTCGCTGGCGATCGGCTCGATCTGCTGGTCAGGCCTTGGGACGAGGAGTGGGGCAGCGAAGAAAGTGAGGAAGATCCGTTTGACCGGCTCTACCCGGTGAACGTTGCTTACGAGGGGGCAGTCGGCAGTATCGCTGTCGAGATCGATCCGGCGACATGGATCGCGCGTCAGATGATCGATAGGCAGATGTCCGATCAAGATCGGCAATCGGCGATGGAACGGCAGCTGGCCATTTGGTTCGGCACCGATCGACTGGTGCAGCGAGGCGCAATCTGGGACGTCGCTTGGCTGGACAGCGGCCGGCTCGCCGCCGTCCATGACCTCTGCCTGCTCGAAATTTATGACCTGGAGAACGGCAGCGTCGTCTGCTTCTCCGGTGAGGGGTATGGCGCGCGCATCCTGCGATCGTCGCCGCCGATTGTCCAGATCGGACCGCCTGCCTCAGCGCTTGGCGAAGCACCGCGCTCGCGACTGCAGGTGCTCCGTGACGGGCACCTCGCGGAATTTGGTGCGTTCGAGGGCGTCTATACCTTTGTCTCCTCCCGCGACGGCCGGGTTCTGGGACGGCGCGACAGACATCCGGCGGGCTTTGGCCAAGCCGATGTTCTGATCGATATCGGCACCGGACAGGCCCGGTTTGCCGACCTCGGCCATTATGACTGTTTCAATCATCATATCGGCATCGATGGCGCGCCAGATCTCTACCTGCTCCAAGGCACGCCACCGACCTCACACAAGAAGAAGCGTCTCTGCCGCGTGCGACCGGACGGCACCGTCGAGGACTTGTGGCCGCTCCTGCCTGCCGACGGCAGCCATGCCAGCCATGCCATGGAATGCATCGGCTGCTACGTCGAGGACGACGCCGGTCGTAGCATCGTCGTGGCCGGCCGGCACTATCACCCGGATCCGCGTCAGGGCCATCATGGCTTCATCTACCGAAAGGCGATCGAGCGACCGGGCCGTGAGATTTGGCGTCACACCACCACGGCGGCCGCCAGCGCCGTGGTTCATGTTGCGCCAATCGGACTGGTTGTTGCGGCGCTGCTCGACGGCACGATCCTCGTGCTCGACGCGGCAGCCGGCACTGTCGTGGCGAAGGCGCGTGCCGCCGTCGACGGAGTTGCCACGGTCATCTATGCGATGGATGCTTCAGACGCCTCGCTGGCTGTCGGAACGTTCGACGGATGCATCGCCGTCATGGCGCTCGACGAGCTGTCGGCCGATGGCGACATCCTGGAACTGGCCTGAGTCGTCCACCCTGCGCACCTCACGATCCTGCTTCCTTGACAACTCGCCTTCCCTTACAATCCCTTCCGTACACAGAGGAGTTCCGCCATGAGCGAAGACGCCTTCAACATATCGATCCGCAAGTTCTTGAAGGAAGTCGGCATCACCTCGCAGCGCAAGATCGAGGACACGGTGCGCGAAGGGCAGACCGGCGAAAAGACGCTGAAGGTCCGCATGACGCTGACGGCGGAAGGCACCGACCTCAACCACGTGGTAGATGGCGAGATCGAGCTTCCGTAAAACGCATCAAGCTTTCTACCGTGCGACGTCGCACCCCACTAATGTAATTTCGGATCATGGTCTCCACTCATTGCACATCCGCATGGCAGTGGCCTTGCATGTGCCGGGCGGGCGCGAGTGTTCGCGACCTTTTCTGGTCAGGCCGGCCGTCTTGTTGATATGTCCGACCTTACAACAAAAAGATGCCTCCCAATTGAGCGGCGCCTGAACGGATGCCGGGCGTCGGATACGCCGGGCGTGACACCGTTTGGGTTCAAGAGTGGGCCGCGGCCACTGGATCATCGCTCTGAAAATCCGGTGGCCCGGTCAACGGTGATGCCCGACGATCAAGCCTCGTCAGGTCCATTTCTGTACACGAGGAACTTGTTGCCTTCAGGGTCGCGAAAATATGCGCAGTACGGGCCGTCGGCGTGTTCCCCTCTCGGACCGGGAGCGCCCTCGTCAGAGCCGCCAGCCGCCAACGCAACCGCATGGACCTCGTGAACCTGAGCACGGGACCGAGCTTCGAAGGCGACCATCCCGCCATTGCCGACGTTTGCGGGCGCGCCGTTGAAGGGGCTGATCACGCCGAATTCGAGCGCCTGGTGCCCGTAATAGACAGCCCTTCCGGGCTGCACCAGAACGCGGCCGATACCGAATACGCCGAGCAGCTTGTCATAGAAAGCCGCTGCAGCATCCAGGTCATTGGTGCCTACGGTCGAGTGACCCGGCAGCCCGCGGGGCTTGTCGGGCTGAGCTGTGATATCGTTCATTACGATCTTCCTCTTATGTTGCGCGCGGCCAGGGTGGTGACACCATCCTCAGCTACCAGAGGAGATCTGCGCGTTTCTTGTGTATCGCATTTTTCACAAATGCAGCCGGTGTGTTTCGAACTGTGTCAAACTGCCGGGCGGATACATCCTCATACAACTGCCCTTAGGAGCGATACGGACCCGGGACGTGAGCGGCGATACATGCCGTTACAAACGGCCCGTCGGGCGGACACATCGTCAATACACGAACGCACTCAAATGGTGCCGCTGGCCTCAATGACGAAGGCTCGAACAATGCGGAAAGGAAGACCAGATGAAAATGTCTCATGTCATGGCGGGTGCGCTGCTGATCGTTGGAAGTGGATTGGCGCCACTTGCGGCCAACGCACAGCAACCGGGAATTCAGCGCACCGACCTTGTGCAGCACGATCTCAGCATACCCGCGCACGAAACCGTTCAGGCACGCGTCGAGTTCGGGCCCGGCGCAATCTCCATCAAGCACTCTCATCCGGGCGAAGAGGTGGCCTATGTCCTCGAAGGCTCGCTGGAATACCAGCTCGAGGATAGAGCGCCGGTTACCCTTCATGCCGGAGAGGCCCTGTTCATTCCGGCCGGGGTGGCTCATCTCGCGAAGAATGTCGGCAGCGGCAAGGCATCGGAGCTCGCGACCTACATCGTCGAGAAAGGAACCCCGCTTGTCGTCGCGGTCAAGTGAGCGTTTCGACATGGATCCTCGAAAGCAGAGAGAAGGAAGTGTGAAAATGACCGCTGAGAAAACCGCCAACGCTTTTGCGCTGTCGCGCCGGGCTCTGCTCTTAAATGGAGCGGTGGCGGCAGCCCTTGCGGTGTCTCGCCCTGCCAGCGCTGTCGCCCAAGCGAACACCACGACGCCTTTGGAGGCCGGCGAAGTTCGCCCCTTCCGCGTTGATGTCCCGGCGGCAGAGCTCGTCGATCTCAGACAGCGCCTTGCCGCGACACGCTGGCCAGACCCTGAAACGGTCGATGACCGCTCCCAGGGCGTACAACTGGCGAAGCTTCAGGCGCTGGTGCGCTACTGGGAGACTGACTACGATTGGCGCAAGGCAGAGGCGAAGCTTAATGCCTTGCCGCAGTTTCTGACTGATATCGACGGCCTCGACATTCACTTCATCCATGTGCGCTCGCGTCATGCGAACGCATTGCCGCTTATCATGACCCACGGCTGGCCCGGTTCCGTTTTCGAACTGTTGCAAGTCATTGGCCCGCTGACCGATCCCACGGCGCATGGAGGGACGGCGGAAGATGCTTTCCATGTCGTGCTTCCGTCCATTCCAGGGTTCGGCTTTTCGGAAAAGCCCAAAGGTACCGGCTGGAACCCGGATCGCGTCGCTCGCGCCTGGGACGCCCTGATGAAGCGCCTCGGATATGGAAACTACGTGTCACAGGGCGGCGATTGGGGCGCCATCATTTCCGATGCGATGGGCCGTCAGGCTCCTGCGGGTCTGCTCGGCATTCATGTGAACAGGATTGAGCGCTCGACCACCATCCCGCCGGAAGTTGCACGGGCGTTGAGAAGTGGTGATCCTGCACCGGCGAATTTGACCGCCGAGGAACGGGCAGTTTTTGACCAGGCCAGGGAGTTCCTCAGCAAGGGCTTTGGCTATGCGGCAATCATGGGAACGCGTCCACAAACCGTCGGGTATGGCCTTGCCGACTCGCCGGTTGGACTGGCAGCATGGTTCTATGACAAGCTCGCCGACTGGGTGTTCACACGCGATGAACCGGAACGCGCGTTGGGCCGCGACGAGATCCTTGACAACATCACGCTTTATTGGCTGACGAACACCGCGACCTCGAGCGGCCGGATCTATTGGGAAAGCAGCGCCGGCAACAGCAAGTTGGCTCCTATTGCGATCCCGGCGGCCGTGACGATATTCCCGGGAGAGGTTTACAAGCCGCCGAAGGACTGGGTGGCACGAGCATACCACAACCTGATCTACTACAACCGAGTGAACAAGGGTGGACACTTCGCAGCCTGGGAAGAACCGGAGCTTTTCAGCGCCGAGTTGCGCGCCGCTTTCCGGCCATTGCGCCGGCTCTAGCGCGTCGATTTGGAAAAAAGCGCACGAGCCGGTGAATACGGCGACCTCCGCTGTCATCTTCACGCAGGCGGCCTTCGAGCGCAAATCCGAGAAGACCTATCCGATCTCGCGAAGGATTTGGAAACGGCCATCGAGATTGTCCAGGTTGAGGAGGGAGCCGATGTCGCACCTTGCCCCCCTCCGGCGCTATGTCAGGCTTCAGGCGTGAGGATGCCGCGAATTCGCATCCTCTCGATACCCTCTACGTTACCTCGGGGGGACTTCAGCCATGGACAACGCGCAAGGCAAGAAAGTCATCTTGGAATTCTTGCGCCAGCACACCCTTGCGGTGATCGCAACATCTCATGCAGACGGCAAGCCTGAAGCTGCGGCCATTGACTTTTCGGTGCGTGACAACCTCGAAATCGTGTTCGATACCTCCGAGCAGACCCGCAAGTTCGAGAACCTGTCAGATAGAACAAGCGTCGCACTTGTCGTCGGCTGGGACAAGAATATCACGGTTCAATATGAGGGCGACGCCATGAAGGTTTCCGCCTCCGAAATGCAGGAATACCAGAAAGCGCATCTTGAAAGCGTTCCAGTTGAGAGAGAGAGTTTGTCGAGAATGGTGCCGTCTTGTTTAAGGTCGTCCCTCGGTGGATGCGATATTCCGATTTCACCAAGGACCCTGTCGAACGTCTAGAGGTCCGCTTTTAGTGCCACGCGAGCGTGCGCTGACCAACTATCTGCGGAAGAAATCCAGTACGCGGTGCCAGACGTAGCATACGCGGTATCCCGATCGCACCTTGATCGGATAATTCCACCACAGGATGTCGCCGATGTTGCTGCTTGTGGCCCGTTGACGATAACGGTGAGCGTGCTGGTCAAGTAGGTCAAGGGATCGATGGCGTTGAGCTTGCAGGCCTCAATGAGGGAGGCGATAGTGGCTCAGCTTTCGGCCCCGGCGTCGTGCCCCGCGAAGAGTGCGGTCTAGCGCCATCGTCCGTTCATTCTGCCCATGTCGGCGATCACCGGTTTTGGCTGTCAGACAGCCAGGCGGATTTCCAGATTACTGCACCCGGTTCGGGCATAACGCCTTGTACTGGTCCAAGGCTACATCGTAGCCGGAGGCGCTCGAGCCGTCCAACGGCTCCCCGCCGCCTGCCTCGACCAGTAGGTATTCGGTGCTCATCCCGGTCGGATCATAGTCCGGGTTCGACCCTTTGAACTGGTAGCCTTGTCCATTGAGCGTGATGAACGTGCCGGTTTTGCAGTTGGCCGAGATTTCCGTCAGCAGCTCCACCTTCAGTTCGTCCGCGATGCACTTCGGCGTTACCTTCTGCACGTACTCCCGGCAAAAGGCGGTGGCATTCTCCCGCGTGTGTTTCGTGAATATTTTGGCGTGAGTCGTCCCGATGTTCGACTTCTTCACCACCGTCACCTCCATGCCGGCACGCGAGCCGTAATAGAGCGTCTCCGCCTTTGCCGCGCTCATGGCGAGCAACAGCCCGATCGTCGTGGCAATACGCATCATTTCCCCTGTGTAATTCCGCGTTGGAGCAACATACCACGATCAACCCTCCGTTGCGTACCTTCCACTTGTGCAGCGCGAAGCCCCTTGGGGCTCGGCGCTGGCAACATGACCGCTATCTTCAGAAAGATGGTTTTTGCGAGGGGCTCAATGAGCACCGGCGCCGCCTCCTGCGCCCGGCTTTTGGGTCAGCAACAAAGCAACCGCAGCGATTGCCAGCACGACCCCGATGACAGCGAAGGTGTCGCTGAAACCCAGAATGAGCGCCTGGCGTCGAACGACTTGGCCCAGAGCCGCGATCGCCTTGTGACTGGCAAGAACCGGGTCGGAAACGCCGTGCGCCATAAAGTAACTGGCAGTCTGGGAGAGACGGTCGCGGACCTCCTCCCGGGCAAGGGTCACCGACTGGCCGATGATGTTCGAATGGAACTGCTCGCGCTTCGTAAGGATCGTGCCGAGCGATGCCGTGCCGATGGCGCCGCCGAGGTTGCGCAGCATGTTGGACAGCCCAGAGGCCGCAGCGGCGTCGGACGGAGCAATACCAGCCGTGGTGATGGCGGTGATCGGCGTCAGCACCAGCGCCTGTCCGATCGCACGCACGATGTTGGGGATCCAGAACTGATCGCCGGCACTGTCCGCCGAAAGGGTAATGTTCATGAAGCAGCTGATTGCAAAGATCGAGATGCCGAGGAAACCGATGTAACGGACGTCGAACCGTTTCATCAGGACAGGGACGAGCGGAATGAGCAACAACTGCGGCAAACCCGTCCAAGCCAGGACGTTGCCGATCTGCTCGGCGTTGTATCGCTGCACCTGGCCCAAATATTGCGGCAGAATATAAACGCTTCCGAAAAGCGCGACACCGACGAGCATATTGACGGCAACGCCGATCCCGAAATTGCGCTGTGTCAGCAGACGCAGGTTCACCAGCGGCTTCTTCACGGTGAGTTCAATCCAGATGAAAGCGGCCAGGAAAACGAAGGCGATGATGCTGAGCTTGACGATGAATGGAGAGGAGAACCAATCCTCCTTGTTGCCTTCCTCAAGCACGGTCTGAAAAGCGGCGAGCCCGACGGTCATCGCAATGATTCCTGCCCAGTCACCTTCCTTCAAGAGGTGGAGCTGCATCGGCTGCTTGTCGAGCGTCAGGGCAAGGGCAACGACCATGAGGGCGCTCGGTACGGCGTTGATGAAAAAGATAGACTGCCAACCGTAGTTTTCGGTCAGATAGCCGCCGATCGTCGGGCCGATCGCCGGGGCAAACGTGACCGACAGAGCAAAGAATGCCAGGCCGAGCGGCTGCTGCGTCTTCGGAAGCTTGGTCAGCACCATGGTAAACGCCATGGGGATCAGAACGCCACCGGCAAAGCCCTGCAACCCGCGCAGAAGGATCATCGTTCCGAGGTCGTGAGCAAAGGCACAGGCAATCGAAAACAACGGGAAGAGAACGGAGTTTACCAGAATGTATCGGCGGAACGAGAAGACGCTGCTAAAATAGGCCGTCAAGGGAATGACGACGATTTCGCCGATCAGGTAGGAGGTGGAGATCCAGGCGCCATTGTCGATGCCGGTACCAATGCCGCCCTCGATATCGAGCAATGAGGCATTGGTAATCTGGATGTTGAGAATGGCCATGAACGCGCCAATCATGCCGGCGAGTACGGCGATCCAATCTCTGGTGCTGGCCCGCGGCGGCGAGGCGACTGTGGTGGTTGAAATTTCGGAGGACATGGCTGCAATCTCCTCACCTTTGCCATCAGACCCGGTTGCCCTGAGCGGCAGCTTTGGTGTCGATACTCGGCTGCACCGACATGCCGGGGCGAAGATCGCCGGTAGCGGCGCTTTTACCGTCAAGAATGATTTTGACCGGGATCCGTTGGACGACCTTTGTGAAGTTGCCCGTGGCGTTATCAGGCGGAAGCAGGGCGAACTCCTGGCCACTTGCCGGCGCGATGCTGTCGACACGGCCATGATAGGTGCGGCCGGGGAACATATCGACTTCGAGATCGACAGTTTGACCGGCATGCACGTCGGTCAACTGTGTTTCCTTGTAATTGGCGATCACATAGACCGCCGTGATTGGCACGATCGACATCAGCTGCGTGCCGGCCTGAACATATTGGCCGACCCTTAGCGTGCGGTTGCCCACCGAGCCGTCAACAGGCGCGAGGATGGTCGCATAGGAAAGATCGAGTTCGGCCTGGCGTTGAAGGGCCAGGCCACGGGCAAGAGCGGCCTTTGCCTGGGCAACCTCGGCGTTCAAAAGATCAACCTGTTTGATCGCGGCGTCGAGAACGGCGCTGTCGCGCGCGACGGCGGCCCTGGCTACCCCGATCTGCGAGGCTGCCTGCTCAGCGGTCCGCACGGGGCCATATCCTGTGGTCGCAAGATTCGAATAGCGCTTGTCATTCTGTTGCGCGAAGGTCTCGTTGGCCTTGTCGACGTCGACGGTCGCGCGTGCTGCGGCGATCGTCGATTGCTGGATGTCGAGGGCGGCTTCCTTGGCAGAAAGCGTAGCCTCGGCGGCAGCGACATCAGCCTTCGCCTGGTCGAGCGCGGATCTGAAATCGCGATCGTCGATTCTTGCAAGCGGTTGACCAGCGATGACCGTTTGGTTGTCGCTGACAAGCACTTCGATAATATGGCCGGACACCTTCGGAGCGATCGTGCTGGAGTCGGCCTTCACATAGGCGTCATCCGTTGACACGTGGAAGCGGCCAACCGTCCAATAGTCATGGCCGAAATAGGCTGCGGCGGCAATCAACGCGAGCGCAGTTGCCCCGATGAGCACAGAGCGGCCCGAGCGTTTGCCGGCCGTCCTTGCTTCAGCGCCCAACCCGGCCAGCTCTGCGACGCGTTGCGGCTTGCCGGCATCGAGCGTTGCAGGCACCGTTTCCGCAACCGCATGAGCGGCGGCGGGGACGTTGTTATTCAGGGCATGCAGCTTATTGCTAGGCATTGTTATTCTCCGGAACAGGTCGCGAAGGCTACGGCCTCTGGTTAATTGGAAATTTGATATTTTCCAAAATACGCGCTATAAAATCGAAGTCAACGGAAATTTGGAAACTCACGATGGTCCAAAATCACAAAATTGAGAAGAGATCGCGAGGCCGGCCCCAGGTGCGGTGCGACGAGGACACCAGGAATGTCATCATCGAGGCCGCAAACAAGCAGTTCCACGAGAACGGATACGCAGCAGCCAGCATTGCGGCGATCGCGCAAGAGGCGGGCGTCTCGACCAAAACGCTCTACAGGCTTTTCCCGACGAAGGCCGACGTCTTTTCGGACCTGATTTCCGATCGTATCGCCCGCTTCCTGCTGGCGCTGGATGTGAGCACGCTTGCAACGACGGACCTGCGACAGGGTCTCGAGCGAATGCTGACGGCCTATGGCATGCTGACGCTCTCCGACGATACCATCACCATCACGCGCCTTGTCATCGGCGAGTCCGACCGCTTCCCGGAGATCGCAACCTCATTTTATGAGCAGGCGATCGTCAAGACCAACAACTTGATGGAGGATTGGTTGCGCAAGCAGGCCGATCGCGGCGCCCTTACGCTTGCAGATCCGCACGCAGCTTGCGGGATGCTTCGCGGGATGATGGTCATGGAACCCCAGCGGGCCGCCATGCTGCGTCAGAAACCGGCGCCCCGTATCGAAGAGATTGCCGCGCGCGCGCGGATGTGCGCGGATTTGTTTCTAAGGGGCACTGCGACCGCTCGATCTTGACGGCATCTTACCGGCGTTGCACTCCCACGATCCGGTCGAGCCGAAATCGTTGTCCCAGGACTCCAGCATGGCGGGCCAGGTGCAAGAGCCGGCATCGAACTGATCCATCGTGAGAGCAGCCAATGCCAGCCGCACCCATGCCAACCAACGGCTTGCAATTGGGCGCAACGAATTTTGCGCGAGGCATTCCATCACGCTGAATTTATCCCGCCCAATCGGCCTTGCAGCGGCGTCGAGCCGCACACATACAAAGTGGTGTCTCCATCCTTGTAGGGGCTCCGCCGCCAATTAATAGTCCCGTTGCCGTTGTGGAGCCAACGCCATCGTCTGCGCATAGGCGAGCGGCGAGCGGTTGCCCGGCAGGTTTTCGTCCAGCACCAGCGTTTTGAGATCGTCGGCGCGGATGTCGAGAGATATGGCACGTTCGAGCTTGTCGATCGACCAAACGGCGTAACCGAATTTCGGGTCAAATCCACAATCGCAGCCGCAATCGCCTTTGGCGATTTTCGTCGGTCTTTCAGATAGGCACATGATCTGCGGTTTTGGCAGCTTGTAGCAATGCCCCTCATACGCATAACCATAAATCACGCCAATGCTATTTATATAATCTACATCACCACTCAAACTAACAGGAAGGAAACTATAAGATTTTCCGTCAAATACGGCTATTGTTACTCCATCACCGACCACCCCGGAGCTTTTCATTATATACTCAATAATCTGCTCAATTAGTCTTGCTATATCATCACTTATTGACGTATCGCCAATACTTCTTATCTTGCCATCTATTTCAGATAGCATTCCTCTTATATTTTCATCTTTACTTTGTTTATCATAAAATTTCGCCGGTCGTCCATATAATCTAATATCTCCTGGGCGGTAGGCCTTATATTCAATTATATCTTTTAGATCTTCCAGGTCTTTTGCATCTCCAACAACAGGATTAACATAGCAATCACTCATCTTTCCCTCCTATGGCTCACCTTGAACCGATGATTTCACGCCACGCAAAATTCTCTTCCAGCAGTTCGGCAACCGCCCCGTCCGCTGCGGCAATGACGGCGTTTGCCGCTTGGTCAAGGCGCAGCGTGTTCGGATCAAGCGTTCTCAATGCGGTAGCAAGCGCCGCGCCCACAGCGTCGCGTGCAGCGGTCAGTGCCAGCTTGAAATACAGCGGCTTGATGCTGAATGCGTCCGCCGTCGCCTGACGAAACGTATCGAATTCGTCCCGCGCCAGTTCCCGGATATCAACAACCAGAAGCCGGCTGTCGGCGCAGCCATTTGCAACCAGGTCCCGATGGTAAATCGCAACGATACTATCGAAGATGGCGCCGACGAACGGCAGCGCGCGGTCGTGCACTTCGTGGGTCACTGCGGACATTTGCCGGAAATTGGTCGCCAGGCGGATCTGCCTCTCGGGGCTGGTTTCCGCAAAGCGGTTCAGTTCGTTGTAGAGCAGCAGATTGCCTCTCGTTCGCCGCAGAAGCCGGTCAATCGCAGAATCGAAATGCAGGAACGAGATCAGCGAAACACAGTCGGAAAAAGCTTCGGAGAACGAAAAGAAGTCGCCGTCGGGCGATATCGCGGTTGGCACGTCTGTCTCCGACAGCATTATGAGGTGCCCGACTTCGTGCGCGATCGTGTCAAAATTCAACGCATAGGGTCGCAGTACGCCGTCGACGTCGGACCAGCCGAGTTCCAGAAAGCCATAGCCCGCCTGCGCATTGTCCCAATCGACAAATGGAACGATTTCAAGCCTCGGAAAAGTTTGATCGAAGAACCAATCGATCGGCCGCCCGAGATAACTCTGCCAGATGTCGAGAACGAAACGTACGCAGGCGTAGGCGTGGACGGCGAGAAATGGCCGGGAGGTCGGATCGATGTTGTCGAAGTGACGGTCCGGCCCCGGCCTCACCGGCGCACGCCTTGCCCCGTCGAATGGCGGCAAACCCGCTAGACCGTAGGGCTGCTTCTCATAGAGCGGATCAGCGACATACATGGAAAGGTCGCTGGGGCCCTCGCCGATTTCGTCACGCGGTATCGACAGCCACACACGATCGGGCTGTTCGTATCCGGGAATGAAAGGCGGCTGGGGATAAATCCAGAAACGCGTGCCGAGGCGCGCATTTGCAGCGTCGAGGGCATCGTCCCGAAGCAGACGCATCGCACAATTGCCCCCCTCGATTGAAAATCCGGCAATTAAGGATTCAATTTATAAGTGTTTACTAATTTTGAGTCAATGCCGCCCGCCTCAAGGTCTCGAACAAAGGTGTTCGTGGCAACCCACGAGGTGCTTACACGCGCCGCATCTCGTTTCACCGCGATGGCTCGCGCGCTTCGCAGCGCCAGTAGCGCGTCCAGTCTTTTTTGTCTCACCATCTCATTCCGCAGCTCTTTGAGCCTCTCCGCCTGACACCCCGCAGCACGCAAGATCGCTTCCAACTTACGCTCTCGAAAGTTCATGTTTCGCGCGATTGTTGTCAGCAAATCGCGCTCGGCAGCCGTTATGAAATTCCCGCGCATCAAGCTGGCGAACGTCCGCTGCAGATCTACCAATGAGTCCGTCAATGGAAGGAAGCCAAGCTCCGGCGGCCCCGAATGAACGGCGACCGCATCATCGGGAGCGAGCCGCCAACGCCGATACCACCTGTAGATCAGGCCCACGCCGATCATTCCGAATTCGTCGAGTTCCGCCGCTCTGAGTGCGCCCATGCTCGCAGCGCCGATCACGACGATCCCCTGCGCCATCGCCCAGAGGATTTCCTTGTGTCGGACAGCCGGCCTGTCTTCGAATTGGCCGTCGATCAAGACCATTGCACGCGGGCGGAATGCGTGGGCGGCGAGCAGAATGTCGCCTTGCGCGACGGGCTGCAGGTAGATGGCGTCGAGAACTGGTTCCGCCTCGGCCAACCGAAGAGTCGGACCAAGAAACACCAGGATCGGACTTTCCTCGCTCGCATCGACCATCTGAACACTCAACGCAAAATCGAAAAAGGAAGAGCTCCGGGAAGGATGGCCCTTATGCACTGAACTCCCGTTTCAGCGTCCGCTCCGACGGGCACTACCAATATAGGCCCCAGCCCGGCGGATGTGACCACGTCGACAAGCGATCCGAGATCGGAGATTTCGGGCGCTTCGATTGCCGAGGGTGGCGTCACGAATGCGCCACCAAGAATGAGCTGACGTGCCTTCTCAACGACAGCATCGGTGCTTCGTCTATAATGCGCCCGGGTTTGATCATCGCGTGCACCCGATATTGCCCCTGCGCGTGCTGACAAGGCTTCGAGCATTGCGCTTGACGCCGCCGCCTCGACGCTCGGCCCCGCCGCGTAGCCCTCAGTTGGAAGAGCAAGGATGGGCTCGCCCCGGCCCGTCTCGATCGTCTGGCACCAGACGACTGGAACTTTTGCCGGCGAATGGGCAAGCCAAAGGCCAATGGATATGCCGTGCTTGCCGGCGACGGACAGTATGTGATCAACGCTGTCACCCAGCCCGAATGGCGAAATTCGCATTCGATCGAAGAAGCCGTGGGTGGCGAAAGCGCGCGCGACGGCGTCGCGTTCGATGCATTCGAACAGTCCATGCAGAAACGCGCCGACGACGGTCATGTGACAGGCAAGACCCGTGGTCGTACGCGTGAACAAGCCATCGTGGGCGGGCGGCGGATCCGTGTAGCAGGTGTGAACAAGTTCCAGGGGAACCGGCTGCGTCCGACCTGTCGCCACATCGATGCCGGTGATCCACGGTATCGTCGTTTCCCGCCAGGTCCCCCGGCGGCCAGGCACCAGAAGATTTTCAAACAGGCCCCCGACGATCTTGAGCTCATCGGCCGTGGCGAGAAACACCCGCTCCGGCGGGATGGCTTCAGCGTAGAAGCGCTCCAGCGATTCCATGATCGCCCCCACTGCCGCGCTTGCCGTGGCAAGACCTCGCCCGAGCGAAGTGACTTCAGACAGGGCGGCGGGTCGAACGGTCTGCACCACCGGCAGCCCGATCCGGTCAAGCCCGGTCAGATCACCGAGGCGGGTTATGCGCGCGCGCCGACAGAGCGGCAGAATTGCACGCAGGCATCGATCGTCCACTTCGGGACCTGCGAGCTGCGACAGGGGTTTGCCGAGGTCGGCAATGATATGGCCGCGAAAGATTGCGAGCATCCCGCTAGGGTTTGACGAATCCGTGTTCCGGCCTGTCGGTTCAAAGCTCAACGACAACGCCAAGCTCCTGAATTGAATGCCTCGCCCGCCTCAGAAGCGCCGTTGCTCCCTGGCTCTCGGCAATTTCCACCGCCGAGCGCAGGTCGGCGACAATTGGTTCCGTGGTGGTGTTGCCCCGCGCATGAAGGACAGCGCGTCGTCGGTAAAGCTCGGCAAGCCAATAGGCATGACCGGTTTCCCTGGCCTTTTCGATCGCGTCATTCGTGACCTCGATCGCCGACACATATTTGTCCGCAAGCCCGAGCAGAGTGGCGTGCATGTAGAGATAAATCGGCAGATCTGCGACGGCGCCAAGGTTTTGCAAGAGCGACAGCCCCTCGCGAAACATCGTGTGCCCGCTCGTGAGGCTCTCGCCATGAGCGCGAGCCCACCCACCGAAGAGCAGCGACAGACCAGACAGCGACTGCATCTCATGGGTCTTCGCGAAGTTCGCCATTCTTTCGGAAATTTCGATGAGACGCCCATAGTCGTCCCGGTAAAAGGCGGACACCGCTTCCGTATCAAGTGAATGCGCCTTGCTCGGCACGTGGGATATCCGATCAACGAAAGCGACCATCTTCGTCAGAGCCGCGTTTGATGCTTTCGATTGTCCCGTCAGCCACAGCGAAAGTGCGAGTTGCCCGAGACCGCAAACCTTGGCGTCATGGCCGCCAAACAACATTCGGCTGGTTTTCGCCGACTGCTCATCGTAAAGGGCAAGGCCCGCCTTGACCGCATCCTGGGTTTCCCGATGATGGCCGAGGTTAAAATCGATCGCCCAGATGCAGTGGTTGACCTGGAGCTGTATTTCCTGGTCTTCGGCTTCCGCCAGCATGGCCTGCACCTGCCGTGCGCGATCTCGCATGACGCGAAAATCCGATCCAGTGAGCCACCAGCCCCAATAGATCGGAAACCACTTGGATTGATCTTCCATGGGCTGTCGGCGAGCGATGGCCACGCCATCTTCATAGAGCTTGCGTGCCGACGGCGCGTTCAGTCCCAGAAGGCCGGTCAGAATTGGACCGAGCGAAGTCAGCGCCGATAGCTGCAGGGGTTCGACCGCATGCCCTTGGCTCATTTGGTCGCAAACCGCCAAAGCGTGCTCCAGATAGTTGCGCGCCTCGACCATCGCCGACCGGCTCGAACTTTCCTTGCCCGCCGAAATGTACAGATCGATTGCGCTTTCCATGAACCCGGCCCGTTCCGCATGCTCGGCCAATGTTCCGGTGTCGATCCAGGGCGCCATTTGGCGATTTTGGCTGACAGCGCCGAACAGCCGGCGATGCAATGCCTGCCGCTGCCGTCGCAGCAGCCCGTTGTAGATCGTTTCCTGAATCAAAACGTGCCGGAAACCATAGGTCGTATGTCCCGGCGCCCTGATCCTCATCAAGAACCCCGTGTCGCACAGAGTATCAGCGGCCTTGGCCAAAGACTTCTTGCCAAAACCCGGCAGCAGCGCTCGAAGCAGCGATAGGGTAAACCAAGTGCCGGCAATTGCGCCCGCTCGCGCCACATCTCTGGCCGGGCCCAGGTGCTTGACGCGTGCATCGAGTATACCCTCGAATGCGGATACATGGGTGGGTCCAACGTTTTCCGATAGGCTCATCGTATCCGTCGCAACGTTCTGCGAAACCCATTGGCAGATTTCCTCGATGAAGAGCGGTACGCCGCCGGATATCCTCTCGGTGATGTCATAGAGTTCAGGAAGCATAGCCTGCCTGTGCTCCGGCCACCTTGCTTCTATGGCCAGTCGTGTTTCGTCACGATCAAGGGGGAGCAGCGTCAGACGCGTGGGGTTGGCTGCATCCAGCCAATCCGCCGCAAAACCGAGACGCGAGGTCACGACCAGGAGAATCGGAAGTTGGCGCGCAACTCGCGCGGCCTCCGCCAGCAGATCCTGGGAGGTCGGATCGATCCAATGAATGTCTTCGATGGCCAGGACGACCGGCCCATTTGCGCACAACGCCTCGAGTGCGCGAAACACTGCGCGCAGAGCTTTTTCCCGGATGGCTTTGGGACCGTTGTCGGCAAGCCGTTGATTTCGTCCCAGCGCACCCAGCAAGTATGCGAACGTTTCGATCGTTTCTGCGTCGCGTATGCCGTTACGTTCAAAAAGCGCTGCCACAGCGGAAGCCGTCAGCCCCCCCTGACCGTCCTGTCCTGACATGACGCCCATAAAGCTGTTCAACAGGGGATGCAGCGTCGAGCGATGCCCTCCGGGCAGGCACTGGAAGAAGAACAGCCCTGATCGCCGGTCGCGAGTCTTCTTGCGGATTTCGCGCAGAAGGCGCGACTTTCCGATGCCCGCGTCTCCCTCGATCAGGAGTACTTCGCCCCCCTCGGCGGGAATCCTTTCCCAACAGGCGGCGATCATGCTCAGCTCGCTTTCGCGACCAATGAACGGGCCGCCAAGGCTTCCGAACGCGTAGAACCTATCGACCTCGATCTTGTGCCCAAGTGCACGCCAAACCTTCTCCGGCACGGTAAAGCCCTTGAGCGTCTTGACGCCTTCGAACACGAAGGCATGCGACCTGCCGGCCAGGTTGCGCGTGTCCTCAGAAACAAGAACGCTGTCTGGTGCGGCGATCTCTTCCAGACGGGTGGCTATGGCCAGTGCCGCACTCGTAACCGGTTGCCCCTTCCCCTCGTCCGTCTCCTGGATCAGGGCGATGGATGTGGCAATCCCGACGCGAACGTGCAAGTCTTCGCGCCCAGCTTCCCGGCCGACGCGCGCGCAACCTTCGACGATCCCGAGGCCTGCGCGAATGGCGAGCGATGCCGCATCCTTCTCACCGACCTCGATAGGGAAGAGCGCCACGCCTCCATCTCCGGCCTCAAGTTGCATGACGCCGGAATGGGAGATTATCGCCTGTTTCGCCGCATTCTGAAACGCTGCGATCAGTTCCTGGTAATCCTCTATATCCAGCAGGGAAAGAAGCCTGGTCGACCCGACAAGATCATAACAGAGGGCGGTGATGATCCGCCGCTCGCCACCATACAGGGAGGCGCGCGCCTTGTGACGCGAAGCTTTCGTCGGTTGTCGTAGTCCGTTGACCCGACTTTCGCGCAGCATTCGCCACTCCTGCCGCTTCGCGTGTATGGACGCAAAATTCCCCTAAATAATTATAGCATAGGCGGGCGGTGTTAATAGGCGCAGAGAATTAGGGCAGGCTAATTTAGGTCAGACAACCGCTTTTAATTGCCAGTCCATGGGTGGGACTAGACCGGTAGACAAGCCGGGCCGATCGGCCCGAAGGACTTGTAGGTCAGGATAAACTCCTGATGCCCGAGCCCCTCGGACTTCGTCGGTTTGCCACTTGCTACATCCTTAAGGAGTGCGAGAATTTCTTGCCCGACATCGTCAAGGTTCGCCCTCCCCTCCAGAATCCGGCCCGCATCGACGTCCATGTCATCTTCGAGCCGACGATAGGTGTCCGGATTGGCGCAGATTTTGATCACGGGCGAGATCGCAGATCCCGAGACAGAGCCGCGCCCGGTGATGAAGAAGACGGCATGACACCCTGAGGCAATCATTTCGACGATCTCAGCATTGTCCGAAATGTTGGGAAAGCCGAAGCGCACCTCTCCGTCGGGCACCACGTCCATTAGATACAAGCCCCCATGCGGAGGGATATCGCCTGGTTTGATCAGGCCAACGATCGGTGACGCGCCGGACTTTGCATAAGCGCCCATCGACTTTTCCTCGATCGTCGTCAGGCCTCCGTCGGCATTGCCCGGCGCAAAGCTGCCATAGCCCAGCGTTGCATAGTAGCGTGCGGCCTTCGCGACAGCTGCGCGGAGTTCGTCGGCAAGCATGGGGGTAACCGCCCGATCTGCCATAATTTCCTCACAGCCGATCAACTCACCAGTCTCTTCGAAATGCATGTCGCGCCTGCGGCGGCGAAAGCACAGCCAGCCGAACCACGTTCTTCAACATGGATCGGAAGCCGTGGACCGGCACCTACGCTGCCGGTGGACGATACCGAATCGACTTTGCCTTTTCCAAAGCGTCCAGCGTATCCTCGACGCTGAGGAGGACAGTGGTCTCCATAGAGCTGAGCGCGCCGCCTGCACCGATCGCAAGCGCGACAGCCGCCATCGATACGTTATCAGGGGCCTCCCACAGATTCCAACCATCTCGCTCGCCGAAGGCGTACCAGAACCCATGGAGCTTTCCGCCGACGGACTCAATGTAGGTGCGTGCCGCCTCGCGACGATCCTCAGGGTTTTCGATCATGCGCGCCCAAGTCTCGGGCGTGTAGCTGAAGCGCGTGAGATACATGGCCATGGATTGCCTCCTCCCCCAGAACAACACAGTTAACGCTCAAGCTGGGGAGAACGCGAGTCATTTCCAACGTGCGGACTTCTCCTGGCGGTTGGTGTTAACTTCGCCGTTTTTGGCGCGCGGCGGAAAGTCCCCAATAACCCGTGCAACAATCCGCAAGAGTAAATCGTTCCCTGTGGCATAGGGCCGCGGCCGCTACAGCCCCGCGCGTCCTATTAGACGCGCAAAGGTCGCTGTGGCACTTTGAATTGCTGCATGTGGACAGCTCGCCGTTTGGGTCCGGCGTCGGCGCCTCACTTGTATCTCGAGGCGGATTTTTGTGACCGTCAAGCTCCGGCGCCCCTTCCTGGTGGGTGGGATGGCGGACAGCCTGTTCTTCAGGATCGCCCTTCTTGGGAGCTATAATTTTTCTTGGGCGTAATCAGTCACTTCAGCTTCAACAACAAGTACCGGCCGGTAGAGTGAAAGGTCCCACGCTGGCGCCGCTCGCTTGCGGTCACGTTCCTGTGGAAGAGCACTCAAACAGGACCTTACTGGTCGACGCATCGATGCCTGCCAGGCTCACTTCATATCCCCAAAGCCGGCTTATATGCGCGAGTGTCGCGTCCCGATTGCTTTCCTCCAGCAGAATGCCGTTCTTGATGACGTGCTTCAGTCGAAGCTGCCGATCTCCCAACAGATCGACATCGACCACTTGTATGTCCGGTCTATTGGCCACCGGGTCATAGTTCCGAGCGAGCCCGGCACGCACGGCAGCGTACCCCTGCTCGTTATGGATGGAAGTGACTTCACAAAATTTGTTGGTCGCGCGGTCAGAGAGACGAAACAGGCGGAATTTGCGGATCAGCGCCGGGCTCAGATATTGCAGAATGAAGGACTCGTCGCGGTGGTTCTCCCACGCGCCGATCAGCGTGCCCAATGGGTCACCGTTGCCGGATATGGTGGGAAACCAGTCCCGATCCTCTTGCGTCGGCATGGTGCAGATGCGTTCGATATCCTGCATCATAGCAAAGCCCAGCGCGTAAGGGTTGATACCCGAGAAGCGGGAATCGTCGAAGCCCGGCTGAAACACCACATTGGCGTGGCTTGCCAGCAACTCCAACATTGCGCCTTCACTGACCCTGCCCTGGTCGAACAGTCTATTGATAATGGAATAGTGGACGAAGGTCGCGCATCCTTCGTTCATCACCTTGGTCTGACTTTGCGGATAGAAGTATTGCGCGATAACGCGAACAATCCGCAAGATTTCCCGCTGCCAGGGCTCAAGGATCAGGCTGTGCTTCTCGAGGAAGTAGAGCAGATTCTCCTCGGGAAGGTTAAGCGCCTTCTTCCGTTCCGAAGCCTCGCGCTCCGCCTCCTCGATGCCGGATGTTCCGCTTGCCGTCGGCAGCGTCCGCCATAAATCGCTATAGGTCTGCTCTTCATATTCCAGGCGCTCCCGGGCCCGCGCCGTCTCCTTTTCCGATGAGAGCCGGGGGGGGCGGCGATAGTGGAATACGCCGTGATCCATCAGGGCATGCGCCGAATCGAGTATCTCCTCCACCGCACTGAGACCGTGCCGCTCCTCGCATTTGGCGATGTACTTCTTGGCGAAGTCCATGTAGCCGAGGATCGCGCCGGCATCCGTCCACTGGCGGAACAGATAGTTGTTCTTGAAGAAGTGATTGTGGCCGAAGGCCGCATGCGCGGTGACCAGCGCCTGCATCGGCATCGTGTTTTCTTCCATGAGATAGGTGATGCAGGGATTGGAGTTGATCACGAGTTCATAGGCCAACCCGCGATAGCCTTTTTGATAGAGTTGACTTTCAAAAACGAAGCGCTTGCCAAACGACCAGTGCTGATACATCAGCGGCATGCCGACGGACGAATAGGCGTCGAGCATCTGTTCAGAGGAGATGATCTCGATCTGGTTCGGATAGACGTCCAGTCCCATCTCGCCGATCGCAATCGCCTCGATCGCCTCATAGGCCCGCGAAAGCGTCGCGAAGTTCCATTCCGAACCGTCGAACAGCAGAGTGGAGGCTGGCCGTCTTGCCATTCGATCGTCCCCTCACCTGCGCAGTTGAACAGGTTGATGCCGGGCAAAGAGTTTGCGGAAGACGGGGTAGATGTCGGCGGGCATTGCAACGCGCGTCATCTGGAAATTGGGTACCGCGCTGTCGACCGTGCGGTAGGCGCGCCAGAGTGAGGTGCCGTTGTCCGTCGACCCGAATATTCCGCTTTCGCGCTCGTCTATGATCTCGACATAGGCGTAATACTGGCACAGACGCATGAGCGATTCCCGCAGAAGTTCGGCGCACCGCTCCGAGTCGCCGTTGGCATTGTCGCCGTCGGAGGCTTGGGCCGCATATATATTCCAGAGATTCGAGGGATAGCGCTCCTCGATGACCCGGAGCATTTCCTCAAGCGCCGTCGAAACGACCGTGCCGCCGCTCTGCTTGCTGAAAAAGAACGTCTCCTCGTCAACTTCCCGCGCCTCATCCGTGTGGCGGATGAATACGATGTCGATCCGCTCGTAACGACGCTTGAGAAACAGATGCAAGAGAACGAAGAAGCGCTTGGCAAGATCCTTCTCGCGCTCCCCCATCGAGGCGGAGACGTCCATCAGACAGAACATCACCGCACTGGCATTCGGCAAAGGCTGACGTTCGAAACGGTTGAACCGCACGTCGACGGGATCGACATAGGCGATACGCCGCCGCCGCCGTTCGAGCACTTCCAGTTCTTCGCGCAGATGCCAGAGCCTGTGGCGCTGCTGCGGGGGCGGTTGCTCCTCCCGTTCCAGTGCCGCGATCTCGTCGGCAAGCGCCTGCAACTCCCTCTCGCTCGGGCGACGCAGGGCCATGCGCCGCCCGAAGCTGTTGCGCATCGTTCGCCCGACATTGATATTGCTGGGCGTGCCCACCGTCGAGAAACCGACGCGATGGGACTTGTAGCTGACGGTTTCCCGCAGGTTCAGCTTCACCATGTCCGGAAGCTCCAGATCTTCGAAGAAAAGATCGAGCACTTCCTCGCGCGACAGCACGAAAAGAAAGTCGTCCGTGTTTTCGCCCCGTCCGGGGCCGCCGACCCCTCCACCGCCGCCTGATTCCGGCTTCCTAAGTCGGTCTCCGGGCGAGAAGGTCTCGTTTCCGGGCAGGACATAGTGCCGCTCGCCGCTGCCGCGCGAATGCTGGAAGCTGGGCTCGTCCGCACCACGCTTCGGGATCGGAACGCCGTGGGCGGCGTCCACATCGATGATCCTGTCCGACTTTACCTGATCCCTTATCGTGCGCTTCAATTCCTCATGGACCCGCTTTAAAAAGCGCTGCCTGTTGCCGAGACTCCTGTCCTTGGGGTTCAGCCGGCGATCGATGAAATTCGGCATGTGCCCATCCCCCGCTTACGCATCGTCAACCGGCCTTGTTGACGCGCATATACCAGTCGACGAGCCGCCGCACCTGACGCTCGGTGTAGCCGCGTTCGGTCATGCGTTCCACGAATTCAGCGTGCTGCTTCTCGGTCACGCTGTCCTTCTTCGAGCCGAAGCTGATGACCGGCAAAAGGTCCTCGACCTGGCCGAACATGCGCTTCTCGATCACTTCCCGGAGCTTTTCGTAGCTTGTCCAAGCGGGGTTGCGCCCGTTGTTTCTGGCGCGGGCGCGCAGGGTAAACTTTACGACTTCGTTGCGGAAATCCTTGGGGTTTGCGATCCCTGCAGGCTTTTCGATCTGCGACAGCTCGCCGTCGAGAACGTTGCGATTTAGGATCTGACCCGTATCAGGATCCTTGAAGTCCTGATCTTCGAGCCAGGCATCCGCGTAAGAGATATAGCGGTCGAACAGGTTCTGACCATATTCGCTATAGGATTCGAGATAAGCCTTCTGGATTTCGTGACCGATGAACTCGGCATAACGAGCGGCGAGCTCCGAGCGGATGAAATCGAGATAGTTCGCTTCAGTCTCCTTGGGAAACTGCTCCCGCCGGATGGCCTGTTCCAGGATATACATCAGATGAACCGGATCGGCCGCGACTTCCTTGGTGTCGTAGTTGAAGGTCTCCGACAGCACCTTGAAGGCAAAGCGGGTACTGACGCCGGTCATGCCCTCATCGACGCCCGCGGCATCGCGATATTCCTGCAGGGACTTCGCCTTGGGATCGGTATCCTTAAGGTTTTCGCCGTCATAGACCCGCATCTTCGTGTAGGACGGCGAGTTCTCGTGTAGAGCGAGGCGCGTCGCCACCGTGAAGCGGCTAAGGTTCTCCAGCACCTCGGGCGCACATGGGCTCTCGGACAACTCGCTCTCGCGAAGCAGCTTTTCATAGATCAGCCGTTCCTCCGTGACGCGCAGGCAATAGGGAACCTTGACGACCAGAATCCGGTCGAGAAAGGCCTCGTTGTTCTTGTTGTGCTTGAATTGCAGCCATTCGGACTCGTTGGAATGGGCAAGCACGACGCCCTGGTAGGGGAAGGCGCCGAAGTTCTCCGTGCCGTTGTAGCTTCCTTCCTGCGTGGCGGTCAGCAGCGGATGCAGAACCTTGATCGGCGCCTTGAACATTTCGACGAATTCGAGCAGCCCTTGCGTAGTCCTGTTGAGCCCGCCGCTATAGGAATAGGCGTCGGGATCGGCCTGGCTGAAATTCTCGAGCTGGCGGATATCGACCTTGCCGACGAGCGCGGAAATATCCTGGTTGTTCTCGTCGCCCGGTTCCGTCTTGGCGATGGCGATCTGGCGCAGCCGCGAGGGCGTGAGTTTGACGACGCTGAACTTCGAAATGTCGCCGCCGATTTCGTCCAGCCGCTTGGTTGCCCAAGGCGATACCAAGTCGGTGAGCCGCCTCTTGGCAATTCCGTATTTGTCTTCGAGCAGATCCCCCATGCGATCACGGTCGAACAGGCCGAGGGGCGACTCAAAGACGGGACTTATCTTACCGTCGATGGCCAGCGTGTAGATCGGCTGCTGCTCCATCAGCTTCTTGAGACGTTCGGCAAGCGACGACTTGCCGCCACCCACCGGCCCCAAGAGGTAAAGGATCTGCTTGCGTTCCTCGAGCCCCTGCGCGGCATATCGGAAATATCCGACGATCCGCTCGATCGTATCCTCCATTCCATAGAAGTCCGCAAAGGAGGGGTAGATCTTGATGGTGCGGTTGGCGAAGATACGGCCGAGGCGCTCGTCCGCGCTCGTGTCTATCAACTGCGGCTCGCCGATGGCAGCCACCATGCGCTCCGGCGCCGTGGCATACATGCTCCTGTCGTCGCGACAGGCGAGGAGATATTCCTGCAGACTTAACTTCTCTTGCACTCCGCTTGCGTAAGTCTGCGAAAAGAGGTCGAAAACATCGCCGTCATTGGCTCTCATGGAAGCCTCCTGCGGTCGCCCGAAGTCCTACGCTTCTGCTACGACCACTTCAATTTCAACGAAATTAGGCCCGGGTTTGTTCCCGAAATTGGCTGCCTTCACTACTTATCCATCTCACAGGCGCTGACGCCGAGCGAATCAAGGCGCTGCTTACTAACAATAGCATCGGCCAGCCATCTTCGCACCCTATCTGAACAGCGAGTCCACTGTCCAAAAGCATGAAACAACCGAACGGCCCATCAGGTTGATCGGAGTACGGGAAAAAGGGCCGCATTGATGATCAAAATCATAGGGGTCGCGCCGCCGAGCGGGCATTGCGCGGCTTGGCCGAAAGTCGCGGCTCTTTGCCGTCCCGATTGCGGGCCCTTCATGGCCACCTTGATCATGACTGCCAAGTTCAACGACATCGATCCGCAGGCTTGGCTGGCCGATGTGCTTGCTCACATCGCTGACATGCCAATCAGCAGGTTGGAGCATTAACCTCCGGGACGCCGACGGCGCTGACCGCTCAGGCGGATGGCTACCTCATAGGCCAACGTTGTTACCGAGCAGCCGAGCCTGATAATCCGCAAGATCGGTCGAGCGCACAGCACTTGTGTGGGGTTATTTGGTCGTGCCACGGTAAGGACAGGAAGATGACGACTACGCTTCGAAACTACCATGCACGGATGCAACGGGTCCTAGATCACATCGATCAGCATCTTGACTGCAATCTGGACCTGGATGAGTTGAGCCGCGTGGCCGCCTTCTCCAAGTATCATTTCCATCGGCAGTTCGCGGCGGCCTTTGGGCTGTCCGTGCATCGCTATATCCAACTCGTCCGCATGAAGCGAGCATCCTACAGGCTGGCCTACAGGGACGCAGACAGCGTGACCGAGATAGCGATGGATGCCGGCTACGAAGCTCCTGACGCCTTTGCTCGCGCATTTCGGCAACGGTTCACCCAGTCGCCTTCGCAGTTCAGGAAATCTCCCGATTGGGAACCATGGCTTGCCGCCCTCGGGCCTCTCAACCAAGCAAGGAGCAAGCTCATGCAAAGGACATTTGCAGCCAATGACGTCGAAATACGCGAGGTGTCTCCGACCTCTGTCGCGATCATGAAACATCAAGGTGATCCGGTAAGGATCGGCGACACGATCAAACGCTTTATAGCATGGCGCAAAGCCACTGGCCTGAATCCGAAGACCAGTCTGACTTTCAACATCTTCCATTCCGATCCGCGCGTGACGTCGGCGGACGAGTATCGGCTGGACCTTTGTGTCAGCACTGATCAGCCGATCAAGACGAACGGAGAGCAGATTGAAGCGGGCATAATCCCCGGCGGCCGTTGCGCCGTGTTGAAAGTCGTCGGCAATACTGATGATCTGGAGCCTGCCGCGCTTTACCTCTACCGCGATTGGCTGCCGGCCAGTGGCGAGGAAGCGAGGGATTTCCCCCTGTATTGCCAGCGCCTCACCTTCTTTCCGGAAGCACCTGAACATGCGGCGATGGCAGAGCTCTTCCTGCCCCTTAAATAGCGACCCTTAATGGCGGCTTGTCCGTTCCCGTCCAGAGCGGCGGACAAGCTGCTTCCCACCCAAATCCGCCGATCCGGCTCAACAGCGCGTTCGCTAAACGTGGGCATTCCATCAGGCGAGATCATAGCGGCCTTCGCCGGATGGCTACTGCTTGAGCTTTGCGGGACGGGTGCAGTCATGTCTCCGGCCTGTTTATGCGGCACGTTGTTACCGCCCGCCCTGATGTTGTCCGATTGATCCGATCCCTATCACGTTGACGCGCTGTTGGTGCGATAACGCCGCGGGCGCTTCTGTTCGTGCGCCCATTCCGCTAGACTGTCACTGACCCGCATCCCGCGTCACACGACTTGTACGCGCCCGCCGAACCCGGAACGGAACAAAGCTTCGTGCGCATCCTGATCCGGGTCATAGCAGCAGTCCCGGACTAGGTGCACGGCGTAGTCCGCATCACTGGCCCAGGAGACGCTTGAAAGAACAACACCGGTGGTGCTTATCCCAGCCATTACCAGCGTGCTTACGCCGCGCGTCCGAAGGTCGGCGTCAAGCGATGTGCCATAGAAGACGCTGGCTCGCGGACATGCATAGAAAAGGTCACCCCGTTCGACCGCAAGACCTTCGACGGGGTGACCAGTACGAAATCGTCCGGTCGGTAGATACGGTGAGATTTGGCGGTTTTCCGCCGGCGGTGCATGTTCATACCCTTCGCCTAGCGAAAAGTTGGGAAATAGCAACGGTCGACCAGTGGCGCGCCAGCGCCGGATCAGTGCGTTACACTGCCCCAACAACGGCGATGGTTGCTCCCCGAAAAGGATTGCGAACACGTCGACTTGATAGTGCATAATGACGAGGGCCGCTCTATCAATGTAGCTGCCCTGGAAATCGACCGCCATCACAACCCTCCAAAATCAAATTTGAGTTCGACCCCGGTATTCGTCAGCGCCAAGTGTAGCTTGAGCCGATGAACCTCTCGCAAACGAGAAGCGAGGCCATGTATTCATTTGCTCCACTGTCGCTGTCGCCCCGCCGCTGTCCATAGCTATGGCCTTGCAGGACTGAGCCGTGATCGAAGGCCGACGAACTCGGAGACAGCAAAGTCAATGAGTTTTCGGATACGAGGTATGCGGCGCATGTCGCTATGAACGCCGATCACGAGTGGCAATGTCGGTGGAGAGTTCCCTGTATCCACGGCAAGCAATCCCAGTCGATCGGCGGCCAGAAAGAACGGAAGCGTGGCAACCGCTACACCCGCTTCCACCGCACTCAGTTGTGAGCGTATCGAATTTGTCCGCAGGATCACCCTTGCGTCCGGAAGGATCTCCTTCAGCCACGTGGAGAGCGATACGCGTACGGGCGCCTCGGCGAGTTCGACGATGGAATGCGCCGTGCTATCCCCGGCTGCCGGCTTTCCGAAACGCTCGATGTAGTCGCGCGATGCGAACAACCCATAGCGAATCTCCGCCACCTTCCAGTCAACGATGTCCTTCTGGTCGAAGCCGCCAAACCGGAAGGCGATATCAGCGTCTCGCCGGGACAGGTTGAAGCGCCTGCTATCGTTGATGAGATTGATGGTGATGCCCGGATGGTCGGCGGCGAACTTCGCCAGAATGGGCGCGATGACATAGTCGCCCAGCCAGTCGAGGGTAGTCACGGTAACTGTTCCCTGCAGCCCTTCCTCCTGCGCCGCAAAGCGGCGCTCTACTGCCAGGGCACTCGCCTCCATCTGCTCGAGAATCGACAGGATGGACTGGCATGCGACAGTCGGCATCAGCCCGTTCGAATGCCTTTCGAAGAGCTTATGGCCGCATTTTGTCTCGAAGGCGTCAAGGCGACGACTGAGCGTCGGCTGCGTGGTGCCAAGGCTGCGGGCCGCCGCACTTAGGGAGCCGTGGCGGGCGAGCACCTGAACAAGACGCAGTTCTTCCCAGTCCATACGGCCATCTCCATCCCAAATTTGCGCCTGGACGCTACGACGGACCCGAAGCCGACGCCGCAAGATCCGTCAATCCACCGCCAGGCGAGGTGGCTGATCCCGGCGATAATTCATAGACAGCTTGGTGCCTGCCGTCATTCCCCCGTCGATGGGAAGCACCGCGCCGGTGATGTAACTTGCCTGCTCGGAACAAAGCCAGAGCACTGCCGCCGCAACCTCCTCGACCGTGCCAAGACGGCCCATCGGCGTCGAAAGGGCGGCTTGCTGCTGTACCTGTGCGCCTGCGGCTTCGAGATGATGGGTCAGGATCGGCCCTGGGGCGACGACGTTTATGCGGATCCCCTGATCGGCGTAGTCGAGCGCCGCAGCCTTCGTAAGGCCGATAATGCCGGCCTTTCCCGCGACATAGGCCGAAAGACCTGATGTCCCGTTCACCCCGGCAACCGAGGCCATGTTGGCGATCGCGCCACCGCCATTGTGTAACATGGCTGCGATCTGGTGGCGCATACCAATGAAGGTGCCACGAATATTGGTTCGCATGCTGCGATCGAATGCCTCGATATCGAGATCGGCAAGGGGCGCCGGCATCCCGCCGTCGGTCGCATTGTTAAAGGCAGCGTCCAGTCGTCCATACCGCTCAAGGGCGCTGTCCAGGGCGCGTTTCATCGCGCTCTCGTCACCGACATCCGCCTGGATCGCCAACGCCTCCCCGCCCCGCTCGCGGATCGAACCTGCGACTTCATCGATCGCCTGTTTCGAGCGGGCAAGCAGCACGACGGCCGCGCCTTCCTTCGCAAATGCCCTGACGGTGGCCGCGCCTATGCCCTTACTTGCGCCGGCGACCAGCGCGACCTTTCCGGAATATCTCTGTTCAAGTGCATTCATCGACCGACCTCCACGCTGAAACTGTGGTGGTTGTGTAGCCTACGCTTGCGACCGCGTCCTCCTGTAGCGGCGTATGCTTCCCATACGCAGGCAGGCAATCGACTCGTCCACGCCGAGCCGTTTCCATCGATGCGAGGCCCTGTCGGCAAAGACCGGCGCGCTGACGGGAGAAAATTAATGGGCGGACTGACGTCAACCGAACTGAAACGAACGCCGCTGCCGCAATTGCGGTCCGCGATTGATAAGGCGATCGACGACGCTTTGATGCAAGAGCGGATCGTCGGCACCGTCGTCCTGGTTTCCATCGACGGCAGCCTCACCTACCAGCGCGCCGCCGGCTTTGCCGATCGTGAGGCGGGGCGCCGGATGCAACTCGAGAGCATCTTCCTGCTCTCATCCGTCACAAAGCCGATCGTAACGGCCGCCGCCCTGGCATTGATCGACAAAGGCGTGATGCATCTCGACGATGCGGTATCGACATGGTTGCCCGACTTCTCGCCGCGCCTGCCGGACGGAAGTCTGCCGCGCGTTACCCTGCGCCATCTGCTGACGCACAGCGCCGGGCTCAGCTACGCCTTCATGGAACGAGGTGACGGCCCCTATCGGAGGCTCGCCATCAGCACCGGGCTCGACAACACCAATGACGATCTTTCCGACCTCATTCGGAAATTGAACGCCGCCCCGCTCGCCTATCGGCCCGGAGAGGGCTGGGGCTACTCGATGAGCCTCGACGTTCTCGGTGCCGTCATCGAGCGTGCGACGGAACGTACCCTTTCAGACGCGGTGGCGACGCTGGTGACCAGTCCGCTGCAGATGGAGGATACGGCATTCTCGGTTGTCGATCGCAGCCGGCTTGTTACACACTACGGCGACGGGACACCGCGACCACGGCGATTGGCGGATGACGATACCATTCCGTTCTTCGGCAATCCGGTCAGGTTCTCCCCCGTGCGAATTTTCAACACCCAAGCTTTTCCGTCAAGCGGCGCCGGCATGGCCGGCACGGCCGGCGACATCCTGCGCCTTCTCGAATGTCTCAGAACGGGTGGTACGCCCATCTTGAAACGCGAGACCGCCCGTTCAATGTTTGAAATGCAGGCGAAGACCGCAGGCGCAGCCGCCGACGGAGCTGGGAGTTCGGCTTTGGAGGCGCGATCCTTGCCTCTCCTGAAGACGCCGGAAGTCCCCAAAATCCGGGCACGCTGCAATGGGACGGAGCCTATGGGCACAAATGGTTCATCGATCCGGATCGACGCCTTTCCATCGTTGCGCTCACCAACACCGCGTTCGAAGGCATGATCGGCCGCTTTACGACCGACCTACGCGATGCACTATACCGGAGCCTTTGACATGCCGAGATCTGCTGTTCCCGTCGACCTCGACCAATACTTCGCGCGCATTGGCTACGGCGGGCCGCGCTCACCGGATCTTGCGAACCTTCGGGCGATTATTGCGCACCATGTCGCAACGATCCCCTTCGAAGCCATAGACGTCCTTCTGGGACACAGGATCGATCTGTCGCCCGCAGCCGTCGATGTCAAACTGATCGCGCGCCGGCGCGGCGGATACTGTTTCGAGCACAACGGACTGTTTCAAAGGGTCCTGTTATCGCTCGGCTACGTGGCAGAGCCGCTGATTGCCCGCGTCCTTTGGATGCGGGAAAGAACCGCTCCGCCGCCGGCCTGGTCGCATATGGCGCTCCGCGTCGTTATTGACGGAGTAGCCTATCTCGTCGACGTCGGCTTCGGCAGCTGCGTTCCAACGCTTCCCTTGCGCTTTGACGTCGCGGCGCCACAACCGACGACGCATGAGATGTTTCGTTTGACCGCCACACCGGAGGGCTTTTTGCTCAAGGTACTACTCGCCGCAAAGTGGTCACCGGTCTACGAGGTTTCGACGAGGATCTGCGCTGACGAAGAATACGATACCGCAAACGTCGGAGCGTCGACCCATCCGCACTCCCATTTCCGCCAGCAACTGCTTATGGCCTTGACGACGACAGAAGCACGAAACGTACTGCTCGGGAACAGGTTGACGATCCGCCATCGCAATGGACAGGTCGAACGTCGTTGGCTGGATGCAGTGGCAACCGAGGAGGCGCTGATTAATCTGTTCGGGCTGCCGTTTCAAAACGAATGGCGACGAATCTTGCCTCGGGCAACGAGCACACCCGCATGAGCCATTGTCACCAATTATCGCGAGGCTGGATGATGCCGCCGTTGGCGCCTGTCCGCAAAAATCACCTGGAGGGACTACAGCGCCGCGCGTCTTATTAGACGCGCAAAGGTCGCTGTAGCACTTTGAATGACTGCATCCGGCGCGTAGACGCGGCCCGAGCTAGAGATTTCGGCGGAAGAAGGCGACGACGGCTGCATTCAGGCGCACATGAAATTCTGCCCGATCGAAGCCGGGTGTATCGGTGCAGATTTCGTGCAACGCCGCCAGCTGGCTCTTTGTGCAAGGCGCGAGGAATGAGTAATGTCCGGCGCCAGGCTCGATATGAGATATTGGCGTGACCGGCAACCCGCCCTTCACGATTGCGAAGTCCGGCTCCGCTGGCACGATGTGATCCAGCTCCGCCGCCCAGAGTGCCACCGGCTTTTGCACTTCGCGCAGACCGTCAGGCAGGAACAGCGCCGGCATCGCCGGGGCGGCGACGAAGGCCGCCTTCAGCCGTTCATCGCGAACGACGTCCAGCGGCGCAGCGCCGAAGCTCCGGGCGATACTGTCTGCCCCGCCGAACTCGCGGCAGACCCATCTTTGCGGAAACGCCACACATTGGTCGATCAGACCGGAAAGCTCAGGTTTGCCACCCAGGGCGACGAGCGACGTGAAGCCGCCAATGGAGAACCCAAAAATGCCGACACGATCCGGATCGATTGCAGCACGCTGCGACCAGGTCTGCAGCATGCAGTCGATGATCAGCGATATATGCCGCGGCCGCTCGGTCAGCTGTCTGCGGGTGGCGTAGTGGCGCATGTCCGCATAGTTGTCGCCGGAATGCGAAAGGGCGACAACGACAAACCCGGCTTCGGCCAGCGCGAAGGCCGTATCGTGATGGCCGTAGGCGCTGCCACCCGTGCCGTGCGAGAGGACCACCAGGGGTAGTCGCTTGCCACTGACGGGACCGTCGGCGGCAACGGTCTGGGAATAATCGCCGAGTGCCTGCAACCGAGGCGCTTCGTTCGATGGATACCAGATCGCTGCATGGATAGGACGATCGAGAGGATCAGAAACTTCAACCTCCTGGAAGCCGACGCTCGCACAGGCGGCCGAAGATATGAGAAGTGTAACCTGAAGAAGAAGCAGGAAAAACGGTCTGAACGAGATCATGGACTTGGCCCGATTGAAATGACGCCGAGGACATTGACATGACGGTTGCGCAATAGAGACCAAGATCATGTTCGAGGTCGTCTCCGATCACGATCTGGTCAATAGTGGCCGCAAAACAGGACCGACTCGATGCTCTTCGTTCCGTTGCCGTTCGTCGCGGCGCTGCTGCTGCTCATTCTTTTGGTACAGATGAGCCTTCGTGAGCAGGCTGCCAGCCGGCATTTCCGGATATTGGTCCTGTTGCTTTGCGTTCTTGCGACGGTCATCGGCGTGCGCTGGGGCTATGGGATCGAACCTGTCTTGCCGGCCCAGGCCATTCTTGCCTCTGCCGTCGGCCCCATGGCCTGGGTCTGTTTCGCGACCTTCGTCGCCGAGCCGGGCAACACATCCTCCTATCGTTTCTGGCCGCACATTTTGCCGTCGCTGCTGGTGACACTCCTTGCCGTCGCCTCACCACAATGCCTCGATCTGACCCTCATCGCCATCTTCGCTTGTTATGCGGTCGCCCTTGGACGTCTCGCATCGGGGGGCTCGGACGCGCTCGACCTTGCGCGTTTCGACGATGCCCCTCTCGTTCATCGGTCGCTGCAGATCATGGCTGCGACGCTGTTGCTTGCGGTCATCGCGGACAGCTTGATCGCATTGGACCTGCGCGTGTTCGACGGTTCGTATGCCTCCACGATCGTCACCGTTGCGACGATCCCCCTCGTGCTTTTGCTCGGGGCCGGGGCTGCGATCGCATCCCGAGCTCCGATCCCGCGCGAGCCCGAAGCCGTGCAGCCGGCGCCGGCATCCGACGACGACACCCATATTGTTGCGCGCCTGGCGCAACTGATGCAGACGCAAGGGCTCTATCGCGACCATGAGCTCAACCTTAGCCGGCTGGCGCGCAGGGCAGGCATTCCCGCCCGTCACCTGTCGAAGGCCGTCAACATCGTTTGCGGCAAGAACCTCTCGCAGTATGTCAACGATTTCCGGATCGCGGAGGCCTGCCGGCTCCTCGAAAAAGCCGATATCGCCGTCACCACGATCGTCTACGACGTAGGCTTTCTGACGAAATCCAATTTCAATCGTGAATTCCGGCGCGTGACCGGCATGAACCCGACAGAGTGACGTTCATGCCGGATGGGTGGTCCTGTTCAAGTAGACAGCGCTAGCCGGGGCTTCCCCTGACCCCGCAAACAAGCTCGTCCGGTTGGGCATGTAACATCAAATTTTGCGATGGCCGGCCTTGCGCTTATGCGGGGCAGACCCGCCTGCATCCGAGCCGGAAAAAGGACCGTCAGCCTTGCTGCCGGAGGGATAGGATCGATGCGTCAACCGCATGAACTCGTGGCACGCGCGCCGCCACGACCAAAGACTGATCAAAGCGAAGTCGTCGGCCTGGACTCAGTAGACGATTGAATCTCAGTTCTTGAGTCGAATTGAACTACTTCCTCACCTATCGACTCGGGCGCAACTCGCTGGTGTGGACCGCTTGCCGGATAAGGATATTCCATTATCTTTTGAGCATGAAGATATTGGCGATTTCGGGCAGCACACGTCAGCTATCCACCAACACGGCCTTGTTAAGGGCTTTCCAAGCCTTGGCACCGGCCGATGTCGCAATCGATGTCTTTGACCGGATCGGTGAGTTGCCGGTCTTTTCTCCTGACCTTGAGGGCTCGAATACCCCAGAAAGCGTCATCCGGTTCATCGAAAAAATTTCCGCGAGTGATGGGCTGATCATTTCGAGCCCCGAATATGTTCGCAGCATTCCCGGTGGCCTCAAAAACGCGATCGACTGGCTTGTCTCCGGTGAGGCGGTGATCGGAAAACCAATAGCCCTCGCCCATGCTTCGCACCGAGGCGAGGACATGCTGGCGGTGCTGCGAACGGTACTTTCGACTGTAAGCTCGAATTTCTCCGAGAGGATTTTCTTTCGGTTTCCGGTGATGAAACAGGCGCCTGACGCAATCAGGGGAAGCCTCATGACTTCGACTAATCGTCCCGGGGCGGAGAAATTCCTCAAGGACTTTGCAGCGTTCTGCCGGAGCCAGAAACGCGAGATTCCAGACGCCATTGATATTTGAACGGTGGCAGCGCCCGTAAATGATCTGGATACAGGCCAAAGACACCGAACGAGCCGTAAAACTCCACGAAACGGCGCCGGAATTCGATGCGGGATCGGCGCCAATTGGCGAGTTCCATCAAGCGCTGGTCGAGCGGCAATCGATGAAAAAAGTTCCCGCCGCTACAGCGGTGATGCTAAAAAAGAGAACAAGCAGATAAAGCAGCGGTCTGAGAAAGTCTGGCATGCGTGCGTGAACGGGGAGCAGGTACTCGGAGGCATTTCTCGCAGCTATACGTCACATTGGGCCCGAAAACATAGATTTGAGCGCGTTAATGGGACACCTCACTGGTGCTGCCCGCTCTCGCTCTGATCACAGCGGCGAGCGCTGCACGGCGCCATTCCGGCAGCTTCAATATGAAGGTGTCCATGTCCCGTCCGAAGTTTGACCAGGCCTTGTCGCCCGCTTGTCCGGGATCGATCACGCCGGCCGCCTCGAGGTCGGACCGCTCCATGTTCACACGCGCAAGTGAAATCTGCAGCAGATCTGTGCCGGTGATCATCGCCCTACTCCCTGTTGACGAACGTTGAGCGTTCCATGGCTGGCTTGCTGCGGCGCCTGGTGCGGCTCGGCCGCTTCCTCTTCCTCGACCAGCTTGTGATAACAAGCCTCGATATCATGGGCGATTCCGTCGGCGTCGTAGAGGTAGCCGTCCGTTCCGCCGTCGGTCTCGATGATCTCGGCAAGGGAGTTCATCACCGCGCGGCCGAGGCGCTGCAGAGCGTCGCGATGTCGATCGGCGCCGCCACTTTCAAAGGCGCGATTGGCTTCGTCGAGGGCCCGGTGCATAGCCTCAAATGACCCGTCGATATGGAGCTTCGTGTTCATAGCACCGCCTCCCTCACTCCTGGACTGTGCAACAGACTCCCAAACGCAATACTCGTGGATAGGTTCATCCTACTATCGACAGCCCACTAAACGCCACAATTGATTCGCGTCTTAGCCGGAACAAACGTAATCTGCCTCCGTTGAATCCGGGCTACCGGGAGAAATCGATATGGCCGGACGTGCTCTTTGGAAGGGCTTTTTGAAGTTTGCCGAGATCAGTTGCCCCGTGGCGCTTCACAGCGCTGCGTCGACTTCCGAGCGCGTGAGCTTCAACACCTTGAACCGAAAAACCGGAAATCGCGTGAAGCGGGAGTATGTCGATATCGACACATGGAAGGTGGTCGAGCGCGAAGATCAGATCAAAGGCTATGAGGTCGATGACGGCCGCTACGTGCTGTTTGAACCCGAGGAACTGGCCGCGGCGGTTCCTCCAAGCGACAAGACCTTGCGCATACAATCCTATGTGCCGTTCGGCGAAATCGATGATCTCTATTTCGACAAACCCTATTACCTGCTCCCCGATCGGCTGGGCGAAGAGACCTTCGTCCTGATCCGGGATGCAATGCGTGAGTCCAAGGTCGGCGCCCTCGCCCAAGCTGTGCTTTTCCGCCGGCTGCGGACAGTTCTCATTCGCGCCCACGGTGACGGGCTCATCGCCACCACCCTCAATTTCGACTATCAGGTTCGCTCCGCCAAGGAAGCGTTCGCCGACATTCCGAACCTCAAGATCGAAGGTGAAATGCTTGACCTTGCAAAGCACATCATCAAGACCAAGGCCGGCCTGTTCGATCCGCGGACCTTCGACGATAGATACGACGCGGCGCTTGCTGAACTCGTGAAGGCGAAGATGGAAGGCCGGACGGTCAAGGCGAAGAAACAGCCGAAGGTCGGGCCGTCGACGAACCTGATGGAGGCGCTGCGCATGAGCGCCGGTTTCGGATCGGCGCGCGCATCGAAGCCCCGCACTGCAGCAGCTGCGCGAGCCGTCCCGACGCCACGGCCGGCAGCGCGCAAGAAGGCAGGCTAAAGTCATGGCCGCCGTCAAACCTTACTGGAAAGGTTACCTCAAGCTTTCACTGGTCACCTGCCCCGTCGCCCTGTCGCCGGCCACCAGCGACACCGAGAAGATCCGGTTTCACACCATGAACCGCGCCACCGGCAACCGCGTGGCTTCACGATACGTCGACGGCGTGACCGGCAAGGAAGTCAATACAGAAGACCAGGTGAAGGGCTACGAGCGCGGCGAAGGCGATTACATCATTCTCGAGGAAGAAGAACTCGATGCGGTGGCGCTCGAAAGCGTCCGGACGATTGAGATCGACATGTTCACGCCGCGCGATTCCATCGAATGGATCTGGCTCGAGAAGCCGCACTACCTGGTGCCGAACGACAAGGTTGGTGAAGATGCGTTCGCCGTGATCCGCGACGCCATGCGCGCAGAGAACGTCGTTGGGATTTCCCGTCTCGTCTTCGGCCAGAGAGAGCGCGCGGTGATGCTTGAGCCGCGCGGCGAAGGCATCGTTCTATGGACGTTGCGCTATGGTGACGAGGTGAGACCTGAAGAAGAGTATTTCTCGAACATCAAGGCAAAGCCCGAGGGCGGCCTTGCTCCGCTCATGAAGCAATTGATCAAGCAGCAAACGAAAAAGTGGGCGCCGATCACCGACCCCATTCAGGATCGCATGCTCGAACTGATCGCCGAGAAGAAGAAGACGTTGAAGCCGAAGGCCAAGCGCAGGGCTACACCGGCGAAAGACAACGTCGTCGATATCATGTCAGCGCTTCGCGACAGCTTAGAACGAGAGAAGAGCGGCAAAGCCCGGTAGCCCCTCCCCCAAGGCTTTCTTCCCCTGAGGGATCCCGAACTCTGAGAGTTGCGCCATGAGAAATCCGACGCACAATCGTGCCGCTTTGAGATAGACCGGCATGACCACGCATGCCGCTTTACGGCATTGAGATCATGACTACTGCATGTTTCCTTAAATCCCATTCGATCTAAGGATAGAAACATGCAGCAATTCAAAACGCTACAGCGATCTTTGCGCGCCGTTGATGCGTCGGCTAAAAGTCATGTTGCTACTTTCATTTTCGTGGTGGACAATCTTCTCGGCCGACAGACCGAGGAGCGGATAATGAATTTCGAGAAGGTCGGGCGAACCCGAATGATGATGCGGCTGCCACGACACCGGAAACAGATTTCCGATGCCAACTTCCTTGCGATCAACGATCTGCTCGAAGCTTACGGCGTCGCCGCCATGAAGCGTGATGAGTTACGGGAGCAACTGATGCCAGATCCCACGGTGAGGGAGGAGTATGAGGATCTCTGTCAGAAGCTAGAGGACGACATCATCAAGATGTTGGCAGGTGTAAGCCCGCGCATGGTGCGTTAGCCCATTGGGCGAGCTACCTGTGCACTCGCCGCCATCCTTCTCATCTCGTTCCATCTCGGCCGCGCCGGCGTAGATTCCAACTTGCAGAACAATTCATCGAGCGGTTTGGGCGACGAAATCTCGCAGCTACTCGGTCTGCCGGAAATTGCGGATGCGGTCGAAGAGTACTGCAAGGATGGTCGCGCCGCCAATGAACGTTCCCTGCCAGAACGCGTTGATGCCGAGCAGCCCGAGGCTATTGCGGATTACCTCGATGAGCGCCGCACCGACCAGTGCGCCTAAGGCCGTGCCAACGCCGCCGGCCAGGTTGGCGCCGCCAATCACCGCCGCTGCGATGACCTGAAGTTCCATGCCAGCGCCGATATTCGTTGTTACCGCTCCGAGCCAGCCAGTCTGGATGATGCCGGCGACACCGGCGGAGAGGGCAGAAATCATATACACACCGACCTTGATCGGACGCACAGGTATACCGGTAGCAGTCGCGGCGTGCTCGTTGCCGCCGATGGCGTAGATATAGCGGCCCAGCCTCGTCCATCGCAGAACGAAACCCGTCAGCAGCGTCAGCACAATCATGTAGATCACCGGGTTGGCGATGCCGAACAGCCAGGCCCCCCCGCCAAGAGCGAGCAGTTTGTCGTGGTCCGGTCCGAACTGGAAAACAACCGTGTTGTTGGACGCTACCATCGCCAGGCTTCGTGCGATCGAAAGCATGCCGAGTGTCACCACAAAAGGAGGAAATCCGACATAGGCGATGAGCACACCGTTGAACGCGCCGATGAAAAGCGCCGTTGCCACCGAGGCGACAATCCCGACTTCGATGCTATAGCCGGAATGCATGACGACCGCCAAGACCATGCTGCATAGGCAAAGCACCGACCCAACCGACAAGTCGATCCCGCCGGTGATGATAACCAGCGTCATGCCGAGGGCAATGATAGCGACGAAGGTGGCGTTGCGGGTGATGTTGTAGAGGTTCTTCGCTGTGGCAAACGAATCCGTTGCGAAGGAAAGGAAGATGCATGCCAGAACGACAGCGACGAACACCCAGAACGTCTGGTTGGCGAGGATCGCAGCGCCCAACGTGCGTTGTTTGTGAGCGATCGTCTGGTCGAGCATTGTTGCCATTTTCTTACGCATTCCTCCGATGCGGCACCTGCAGCGCTCATCCTCTTTCGATGGCGCCCGTAATCAATCCTGTCACTTCTTCAGGCGACGTCTGCGCAATAGGCTTGTCGGCGACCTTTCGGCCGCGCCGCATGACGATGACGCGATCTGCGACATCAAAAACATCCGGCATACGATGGCTGATGAGCACGACCGCGATGCCGCGATCGCGCAACCCACGAATCAGATGCAGCACCTCGGCGACCTGGCGCACCGAAATGGCCGCCGTCGGCTCGTCCATAAGGACGATCTTTGCCTCGGAGATCATCGTTCGCGCGATCGCGACCGCTTGCCGCTGCCCTCCGGACATTTGCCTGACGAGATCGCGGGGGCGAGTTTCGGATCGAAGCTCGCTAAAGATCTCTCCCGCGCGACGGTACATTGCCTTGTAGTCAAGGACCCGCAGCGGGCCAAAGCCGCGCCTGAGTTCGCGTCCAAGGAACACATTTGCCGCCGCCGAGAGATTATTGCACAGCGCCAGGTCCTGATGAACGATCTCGATGCCGTGCTGTCTTGCCTCTATCGGTCGATGCAGAACGATCTCGTTGCCGTCGAGCCGTATCGTTCCCTGGCTCGGGCGATGATTGCCGGCAATCATTTTGACCAGCGTCGACTTGCCGGCGCCGTTATCTCCCATGAGACCGACAACCTGGCCTGCTTCCAGCGAGAGCGAAACGTCGTTGACCGCCTGAATGGCGCCGAAATGCTTGGAAATGTTGGTGATCTCGAGTGTCGCCACCAGTCGTCTCGCCTCCCGAAGCGCGCCGGCACGCCAACGGGCGCGATCGTTCCTCAGTCTTCACCCAGCGGTCTACATCTTTATTTACGCAAATCCTTATGAAGGCGTCAATGACGTCCTATGCCTAGAAACTGTTTTGTATGACAAATACACGTTGCCCTGTATATTAGCCATCAGTGGGAGACAAAAATGCTTATCCTTGTCACCGGTGCAACGGGCAAGGTCGGGCGGAACCTCATCGCGGGGCTGCTTGACCAACCGCGTTTTTCGCAGGCGGAGATCCGTGCGCTCTGCCACAATCGCCTGCTCGAGCCGTGCGATCGAATCGACATGGTGCGTGGGACGATCGCCGACCGCGACGTCGCAGATGCGGCAATGAAAAGCGTCACCCATGTGGTGCACCTCGCCACCTGCAAGGAAACGCCAGACGCGGTCATGGACATCACGGTTAAAGGATTGTTCTGGCTACTCGAGGCCTTCCGGGTCAGCCCTTCCGCACGCCAGTTTATCCTCGTCGGTGGGGACGCGTCGGTCGGCCATTTCTTTTATCGCCACGATGGTCCCGTGACTGAGAAGACGCCGCACCGCGCTTATCCCGGTTGCTACGCGCTATCGAAGGTCATCGAGGAAGTGATGCTCGATCAGTACGCAATTCAATACGGCACGAACGGTTGCTGCCTTCGCGCGCCGTGGATCATGGAGAAGGACGACTTCAAACAGACGTTGTCGTTCGGCGACGATGTGTTTGGCGGGCCAGACTGGAAGACCTTCTTTGCGCCTGCAGAAGCAAGGCGATACGCCGAGGCCGGAACCGTGCCGCTCCTTCGCGACGCAGATGGCCGGCCGCTCAAACGCAATTTCGTACACGTCAGCGACCTGGTCTCGGCGATCCTGGCAGCGATCGACAATCCCCGCGCCGCACGGCAGTTGTTCAACGTCTCCATGGACCGTCCAGTCGACTATGGCGAAGTCGCAGGCTACCTCGCACGTACGCGCGGCCTCGGCTCGGTTGACGTCCCCAGCGGCTTCCACTCGAACTGGATGGATAACAGCAAGGCCAAATACCTTCTGGATTGGCGCCCTGACTACGATCTCGAAAAGCTTATCGACTCGGCCTGGCAATACGAGCGTCAGTCGAACGATCCTCGTGTCGTCTTTTATCCGGGTTGATTTGTGCCGCGGACAGACAACGTCCGCTTGTTCAATGGGAGGATAGAATGAGAAAGACAGTATTGCTGGCCGCCGTCGCTGTCCTGGCGCTCTGTGCCGGCCAGGCTCTAGCCAAGAAGCAGCTCGTCATCGTCGTGAAGGGACTCGACAACCCCTTCTTCGAAGCGATCAATCAGGGCTGCCAGAAATGGAACAAGGAAAACCCGGATTCCGAGTATGAGTGCTTCTACACTGGACCAGCCTCGACATCCGACGAGGCCGGCGAAGCACAGATCGTTCAGGACATGCTCGGCAAAGCCGACACGGCAGCAATCGCCATTTCGCCGTCTAATGCCAAACTGATCGCTCAAACGCTGAAGACCGCGAACCCGACGATCCCCGTCATGACGCTCGACGCCGATCTAGCCAAAGAGGACTCGGCCCTGCGCAAGACTTATCTCGGTACCGACAACTACCTGATGGGTGCCCGGATTGGCGAGTACATCAAGAAGGCCAAGCCGGATGGCGGCAAGATCTGCACGATCGAGGGCAATCCGGGGGCGGACAACATTTTGCGCCGAGCCCAAGGCATGCGCGACACCCTGACCGGTAAGGAGGGACTGACGGAACTGAAGGGTGAGGGAGGCTGGACGGAAGTCGCAGGCTGCCCAGTCTTTACCAATGACGACGGGGCAAAAGGCGTGCAGGCCATGACGGATATTCTCGCCGCCAATCCGGACCTTGATGCCTTTGGTATCATGGGTGGCTGGCCACTATTCGGCGCACCGCAGCCCTATCGCGACCTGTTCAAGCCGATCGCAGACAAGATTGCCAGCAACGAATTCGTCATCGGCGCCGCCGATACCATCGGCGACGAAGTTGCCATTGCGCGTGAAGGGCTGGTGACGGCACTCGTCGGGCAACGTCCGTTCGAGATGGGCTACAAGGCACCGTCTGTCATGATGGATCTGATCGCTGGCAAGCCAGTAGAAGATCCGGTGTTCACCGGTCTTGATGAATGCACCAAGGACACAGTCGACACGTGCATCCAGAAGTGACGGTCTCGTCCGGGCCCCGTTCGCGGGCGCCCGGACAAATCGCCGACCGAAGCCTTGCCAGCGCAGGCGGTGGCAAGGCATCCCCATTGACGCGAGTGACATGCATCGCCAGCATCGGAACCAATTGATCCGTGGCGTCGCATTGGCGAGCGAGATCCGCGTCAGATTGTGGAGAGCAGAATGGCAAAGAGGATCATCTTCACCGGCGGCAGCGGCAAAGCCGGCCGCCATGTCGTGCAGTATCTCATCGAGCAGGGTCACCAGGTCCTCAATCTCGATACCCGGCCTCTCGACAATCCGAAGGTCAGGACGCTCATCACGGACATCACCGATAGCGGGCAAGTCTTCAACGCCTTGTCGAGTTACACCGGACTGCACGAGTTCGACCCATCCTTGAGGCCACAGCCGATCGACGCCGTCGTGCATTTTGCCGCCATCCCGCGCATCATGATCGCTCCTGACAACGAACTTTTCCGCGTGAACGCACTCGGCACCTACAACGTCATCGAAGCTGCTGTGAAACTCGGTATTCGCAAGGTCATCATAGCATCCAGCGAGACGACCTACGGCCTCGTCTTTGCCAACGAGCCCCGCAGTCCGCGCTACTTTCCGCTCGACGAGGAGTACGACGTCGACCCCATGGACAGCTATGCCTTGTCGAAAGTTGTCAATGAGCAGACGGCACGCGCCTTTGCCCTGCGCAGCGGCTTCGACATCTATGCCCTGCGCATCGGCAACGTCATTGAGCCGAGCGAGTACAAACTGTTTCCTGGATGGTTCGCAAATCCGGGCTTTCGAAAACGCATCGCGTGGAGCTACATCGATGCGCGCGACCTCGGCCAGATCACGCTTCGCGCAATAGAGAAGGACGGGCTTGGTTTCCAGATCTTCAATGCCGCAAACGACGACACCTCTTCCGATCTGCCTACCCGCGAACTCATAGACCGGTTCTATCCAGGTGTACCGCTCAAGCGGGAACTCGGCGAGTTCGAGACGTTGCTGTCGAACTGGAAGGCGCGTGACATTTTGGGTTTTCGCAGCGAGCATGGCTGGAGAAAATACGTCACCTCAGGCTGAAAACCGCCCAACGTTTTCCTCGTCACCTTCACACGTAGACTTGTCGTACACGCAAACAGCCGCATGGCTCAGAACCGTCTGTGGCAACCAACGCCCCAGTCACCCAACCGGGTGACTGGCAACCGCGAGAAGATCACGTATATTGCAACTTACACGGACAACGATTGCCGCGATCTTCGAAGGCCGCAAACTAAGGGTTGATGGAGGCTACTATGGCAGAACCAAGGTGGCGAACTCTTCCCGTAACTCCCGAGTTGCCCGCGACGACCCGCAAAGGGTATGTCGCGGTCGACGGCATCAAGATTTGGTATGCTGTCTACGGTTCCGGTGAGCCCGTGATTATGCTCCATGGCGGTCTCGCCAATTCCAATTACTGGGGCCATCAGGTTCCGGAACTCGCTAAGTCCTATCAGGTCATCGTTATGGACAGCCGCGGCCACGGCCGCAGCACTCGGAATGCGGACCCCTTCAGCTACGACCGCATGGCCTCCGACGTCATCGCATTGATGGATGATTTAAGGGTGTCCAAGGCTGCGGTCATAGGCTGGAGCGACGGCGCAATCATCGGCCTCAAGCTAGTGATCGCCAATCCTGGCCGAGTTAGCTGCCTGTTCGCATTTGCGGCTAATAGTGACCCATCCGGGATCTACGATCTATCCGATAGCAGGATGTTTGAGAACTATTCTCAGCGGACGCGCGAAGAGTACGAAAAGCTGTCTCCCACACCCGTCGAATACGACGACTTCCTTGAGCAAATGGAAAAAATGTGGGGCTCGCAACCAAACATAACGAAAAGTGAGCTTCGCAACCTTGAACACCCTATCTGGGTTGCAGCCGGCGACCACGACGAAATTGTCAGGCGTACCGATACGCTGTTCATCGCCGAAAACATTCCCAGTGCCGGTCTGCTAATACAGCCAGAAGTCAGCCACTTTTCCCATTTGCAGAACCCGCAAGAGTTCACAGAGGATCTATTTCGCTTCCTGCGCGCGCATTGAGATCGCAAAACGTGAGGCGAGTGTTTGGCGTGCAGTTTCAGTAACGCCTAGGGCTCGGCATCAGCGCGGCAGTTAGAGCTCGTCTCACGATCAGCGCGGGAAGTAGGCGGGCTGATCGAGATCGGCGATCAGGCCCGGACCAGTCGGCTGCCAGCCTAGAAGCGAGCGGGTCCTGGCGCTGGACGCCGCCATGTTCGCCGCTGCAAAGTTGGCAAACCAGCCGAAGTGCTCTCGCGACCGCGGTTCGACCGGCAGGCCGAGTTGGCGCCCGATCACTTCGGCGATTTCCCTGAACGGAACCGTTTCGACGGCAACCGCATGGTAGACGCTCTCCGCCACGCCGGCTTCAAGGGCCATGCGGTAGACCTGCGCCGCATCCAGACGGTGAACCCCGGACCAGCAGTTCAAGCCGTCATCGACATAGGCGGACACGCCGGTTTCGCGCGCGAGGCCCGCGACGATCGGGATGAAACCATGGTCGCCCACCCCATGAACGGATGGCGCAAGACGCACCGTCGCTGCGCGCACGCCCTGTTCCGCCACCGCCCTTGCGGCAGCTTCCGACTTGCGCGGCGACGCCGGATTGGGAAGGTCTGCTTCGGTTGCGCCGCGTGGCAGACCCAAGAGGCCGGAGGTGACGAGCAATGGGCGGTCCGACCATTTGAGTGCGCCTCCCAGTGCCTCGATCGCCCGTTCGTCCTGTGCCGCGTTCTTGGCGAACGTCGAGAAGTCGTGGTTGAAGGCGGTGTGAATCACGGCGTCGGCGGCTGAAGCGGCAGCCCGCAGGATGTCGAGGTCGTCCAGCGAACCTTCGACAACCTTCGCACCGATGGCTGCAAGGGCTGATGCCTTCCCCGCCGAACGGACAAGGCCACTGACCTTATGTCCTGAGCGGATCAGGTCCTCGACGACGGCGAAGCCGACCCAGCCGGTTGCGCCTGTTACGAATACATGCATGACAATTCTCCATTGAGGGGCCCGTGCCATTGGGACGGGCCTTTCGTTGTATGTTCGGTTTGGGTTGGTGGCAGTTGAACGTTGGCAGGCTTCAGGCCAGGCGCATCGACAGCTCGATGTCGTCGGCGAACGGTGTCGACAGATAGCCGCCCGAAGTCGAGCGGACGCGATCGAGATAGTCCGGGCAATGATCCGCATCGTCGGCAACGACAAGTGCTCCGGTCCGCAGACGGCTCTCGACCAGTGAAAGGACTTCCGGGTAGAGCGGCTTCGCGCCATCGAGCAGGAGCAGATCTATGCTTTCGGGAAGATCCATACTCAGCGTCGTCAGCGCATCGCCCTCGCGAATTTCGACGAGATCGATGAGGCCCGCGTCAGCCAGGTTCTGTCGCGCCCTTGCAATCTTCGACGGCTCGAACTCGCTGGTGATCAGCTGCCCCCCGCCATTGTCCCGGAGCGCTGCTGCGAGGTAGAGAGTCGAGAGGCCGAACGACGTGCCGAACTCGACGATCGTCCTTGCGCCGCTGCTTCGGGCCAGCATATAGAGCAGTTCGCCGGTCTGGCGGGACACGGGAAGCCAAAGATCCTTCATGCGGCTGTAGAAGTCGAGATACTCCGTCTTGCTGTGCATGAGGCGGTCGCGCTCCGCGTGGGAGAGTTCTGCCAAGGCCGGGCTGGTGGCGGCATCCGCTTCGTCGAAGAGGCGGTCGAGAAGAGATGCAAGGCGTATGTCCTTGAGGGTGTTCATCGGAAAATCCTTGGTTCGTTGCGATGACTTGCTTTCGAAATAAAAAATACGAATAATTCGTCGCGTTTGCTAATCGCATTGCAAAAGGTCCCGATGACTGATCGCGCAAGTCCCCGTATTTCCACACGAAAGCAGCCCAAGCAGTCGCGTTCGAACGAGCTTGTCGCCGCCATTCTTCAGGCGGCTATTCAGGTTTTGGCGCAGGAGGGTGCGCAGCGTTTTACGACGGCGCGGGTGGCGGAACGGGCAGGTGTCAGCGTCGGATCTCTCTACCAGTATTTCCCCAACAAGGCGGCTATCCTGTTCCGACTGCAGAGCGACGAGTGGCGGGCGACATCGGAACTCTTGGGCGACATCCTGACGGACCGGTCCCGACCGCCGCTCGAGCGGCTCCGTAGCCTCGTGCAGGCTTTCATCCGTTCGGAATGCGAGGAAGCTGCCGTTCGGGTGGCACTTAACGATGCCGCCCCTCTTTACCGGGATGCGCCGGAAGCGCAGGAGGCGCGGGCGGCGGATGACATGGTCATCGAAGCGTTCATGTCCGAGCTTCTTCCGGATGCCTCCGCGGCGGTCCGGGCCACGGCCGGCGACCTCGTCATGACGACCATGACCACGGTCGGGAAGGAGTTCTCCGCCGAGCCGAAGACCGACGCGGAAATCGCAGCATACGCGAATGCCATGTCCGACATGTTCTGCGCCTATATCCGCTGCCTGCGTTCCGATATTTCTGCAGCGGCCGGGTGATGCGCGATTGAACGCTCTGATCGTATGGTCGCCAGGAACTCTGGGAAGGCTCGTCGGCGGGATGGCCGCAAACCGAACCCTACACATGGAACCGACGACACGATGAGTCCGGGACACTTAACCCGCGGCGCCGCTCCCCTCACCGCCTACGAAGGTTTCGTTGCCAATACGGACTTCCATGTTCCTCCCCCCAGCCAATCATTGCCTAGGTCGCCGTAGAGAGACATTTGGGAGAACCGTCCATCTCATCACTCCACCTGTGAGGCAAAGTTAGTAGCCCAGCGCCATCCCGTCCTTACGGGCGTCCGACCCTCCGATCAGAATGCCACGCTCCCAGTCAATCCGGATGGCTTGCGCTCCGCCGATCGCGCGGAGGGACGGCTGAACCTTGAAGCCACGCCGTTCCAGTTCGGAGCCGATGCTGGTGCGGATGGCTTCCTCTGCTTCGACCGTCGCTGTAGCGGGCAGAGGAAAGAGGCGCGGCAGGTCAATGGCGGTTTGAAGATCGACACCGCAATCGTAGAGCCGGGACAACAGATGAGCATGGCCCATGGCCTGGTAGTGGCCGCCCATCACACCGAACGGCATCACGATACGCCCGCCCTCGGCGACCATTCCCGGGATTATCGTATGCATCGGACGCTTGCGGGCCGCGATTTCGTTGGGGTGACCTGCCGCAAGCGAAAAGCTCTGACCGCGGTTGTGGAACAATACGCCTGAGCGTGGCGCCATCAGCCCACTGCCATAGGAACTGAATATCGAATTGATGAAGCTGACCGCGTTGCGGTCGCGATCCACCACGCAAACATAGACGGTATCCTTGTGCTCGACGGTGTCGAACGAGGGCAGCGGTTCGGTGACCCGATCGAGGGAGATGCTTTGGGCAAGGCGATCAGCAAGTGTGCTCGACAGCATGCGCTCGACGGCCCCATCCGACAAAGACGGATCGGCGACCATCGCGTCGCGCGCGGCGTAGGCGAGCCGTGTTGCCTCGAGGAGGAGATGCAGATCATCGGGGTCGAACGGGTCGTTGGACAGCGAGAAACGCGAGAGGATGTTCAGGATCAGGAGGGCGACGACGCCTTGGCCATTCGGCGGGCATTCGTAGATGGTGCGGCCGCGATAGGTCGTGGAGATGGGTGTAACGTAGTCTCCTACAGCGCTGGCGAAATCGTCCAGGGAGTGATAGCCGCCGAGGCCGCGCAGATAGTCCACCATGTCCTCGGCGATGGCGCCGCGATAGAAGGCGTCCCGGCCGCCGCGTGCGATCGCGTCGAGTGTATCCGCAAGCAAGGGCTGGCGCTGGACGCTGCCGACCGCCGGGGCCTCTCCCGCGACCAGGAAAGTGGCACGGGTGGTTGGGTCGGCAGCCAGGAGATCGCGCTGCATGCCCAGGTCGGCGGCGACACGGGGCGTCAGCGCATAGCCGTCGCGGGACATCGCAATTGCAGGCTGAAGCACTTCGGCCATCGACATCCGGCCGAAGTCGCTTAAGAGGCGGCACCAGGCATCGACCGCTCCAGGAACCGTGACCGCGTGAGGAGAAGAGCGCTCGATTGCTGTCACACCGTCGGCACGCAGCGCATCGTGGCTCAGTGCTACTGGCGTCAGGCCCGAGCCGTTGTAGGCGCGAATGTCGGTGGATCCTTCCACCGCGATCATTGCGAAACAATCCCCGCCAACACCAGTCGAACCTGCCTCGACTACTGATTGAACCGCGACGGCCGCCACCGCCGCATCGATGGCGTTCCCTCCTGCCTTCAGGATCTCGATGGCCGTCAGGGTTGAGGCCGGATGTGAGGTTGCCGCCATCCCGTGACGGGCGACGGCCAGCGACCGACCAGGATCTTCGAAGTTGCGCATGACGTCCCTAAAGTCTTCCCAGCTATCTGCTTCGTCAGTCCCCCGACGCCGGCGCAAGTGACCTTGGCCAGAGGTCGTGCATAGGGTGGTGGGGCACAGCGGATACAGCCGTGCAAATCTCCGCGCAGTCAGCGACTATCCGACCCCTGCATCCACTGCGGGATATCGCGCTTGGCATGAAGCACACTCCACACGTCGATGCAGCCGGCCTGTCGATGAAGCCCAGCGCGACATCAATTTGCGGCCTCGCGTGCGTAATAATCTACGGTCACTTCGACATCACTGCGCGCCAATTCACGTGGAATAATCGGTTTGTTCGTCACTTGCTCTTCCGACCACGAACTCGATCGCGCAACCCGCTGAAATAAGCGGCGTCGGGCGGTTCAGTCTGCGCAGAGGAGGCTCCGTCAAGCAACAGCCTGCGTAACGTGAGCCGGTCGTCATCTCGACGGATCAATTCTCGGATATACTCACTGCTCGACCCATAGTCCCGCCCAGCGACTTGCTCATCTACGAAGCTCTTCAGATAGTCCGGCAGGGAAATGTTCATTGTGCGCATAGGAACGAGCATAGCCGCATGGCAAAAATTGGCAACGACGTCCGCTTCCGACGGCTGAAATGGCAGCATTCGCAACTGCGACCTTCTGGTTAGAGGCGGACGAGCTACCGGGCTGCTATCCGCCGACTTCAGAATTGAAAACGAACCCAGCTGCTCCAGTTTATAAAGTACGGGTAAACACGCTCAGGAGGAGCAGTTATGAGCAGAAACACCGTTATTGGCGTCATTGTCGCCGTCGTCGTAATCATCCTTGCCGTTGTCTTCCTACTCCCTGGCAAGACGACCACAACGGAAACAGCGACACCCCCGGCGACTACGACTGAGCCGACGACTCAGCCCTCGACGACTCAGCCCTCGACGACCCAGCCTTCAACGACCCAGCCTTCAACGACTGCGCCAGCTCAATAGGGTATACCGACGAGACTACTGTGAGCACGCGACCGACGCCGAGTATCGCGCGAGACGGCGGTCATTGGGTGGACGCGCCTTCGTAACTGGTGAGGTATGCCTCGAAAATTTGATGGTTCGCCCAGACACTTCGAGAGATTTCATCCTCGGTCACTCTTGCCCTCGACTTCTTCTGGCGATCGATAACCCTGCTCGCACTCCTCGCAGTGTGCGTAGACATCTCCGGTTTCGCTCTCACGAAAGAGAAAAAGCCGGCCGTTCTGACAGCTCGGGCAGTTGCCTGCGTGAAATTGCATCATGGCGGTCAGCATCCTCACTATGTTTCCAAGCATATGGCCAGTGATTCGGCCACGCAGTCACCTGCCGATTCATCCTAATGTTGGCCGATTGGGAGGCCTTGGAAAGGCTCTACCGTGTCGGCGACCTTCACCCACTTATGTTTCGATTGCTCGAATACTGATATGGCAGGTGGCGCGAACGCCGGGTCGGCAAATGAACCTACAGCCACCCCGATCCAGGACGGCGAGACATCGGCCTTCCAATAGACGGTCGAGCCGCAACTTGGGCAAAAATGCATTCGGACCTTGCGACCGCTCTCGGCAGTACGAATGAATTCTGCAGACGTTCCAGATATTTCGACACAGTCAATCGAGTAGAAAGCATTAGCGCTGAACGGTGCACCAGTTCTTCGCTGGCATGCGAAACAGTGACACAGCGCAGTCAATTGTGGCGGTTCGCGAAGCATCAGTTTAAGAGCGCCACAGGCGCATTGGGCATTGGCCATGGAAACTCCTCCCGCTTGCGCGGTGAGATTACGTTGGATTAAGGGCTGAAGCGCAGGCCCGAACCGCAATTCCATTGCGGTAGGCGATGCAAAGAGGCTGAAACCTGATACAATTTCAGGATCACCAAGCACCCAAGGTAGATCGCGGAAATGCCGGAGTCTAGAAGAAACTCTTCGGACCGCCAAACGCAGTCATGCCTGATGTGAAGGGATCTAACTCAGTTCAGCATCCGCGCTTACGACTGGACCATGGCGTGGTACGCCGTACTTCCCCTGTAATCATGCCGCTGCGAAGAATAGATCGCAAGCGGCCCATACTGTTGCGCCGGCCGGGTACGATTATTTTCCCTCCGTATTTTCCGATTGTCCTGTGGCCGCTTTCACCACCCCTTCCTGCAAATCCGCCTCATCGGCAAGAATGGCCGCGGCCTCGTCCAGCAAAACATCTTTTGCGTTCTTGCGGGCATTCTCAATGGCAATATCAGCACTCAGGCTACGCTCGTTTGCACGCAGGCCATCATCTTCGCCAGCATTTGCGCCATCGCCTGCTTGCGCCCGAGACTTCATTCGAATTTCTCGAGCCGTCAATTCCCTACGACGTTCGGCTTCATTGAGGGAGACAACCCCTTTGTTGCGCTGCGCTTCCACGTCCGCAATGTCTTCTAACAGGCGTTGGAAATCCGGATTGCTCTCAACCCGAGCTTCATGGCGGCGTTGAAGTGTCGGCAACAACGCCGTTATGGTGCCGATGGGCTTATAGGTCGCAGGTTTGATCTGAGCCCACGGCAGGGCATTGTCATAACTGGTCTCGCCAAAGCGAGCCGGATCCGAAAAACTCGGCAAGCTGATATCAGGCGTCACACCGTGCAACTGCGTCGTGCCGCCGTTGATCCGGAAAAACTGCGCAATCGTGACTTTCAGGTCACCGAATTCGGGTGTGCTGTTGCGAACCACCTCGTCAAGATTCACGACAGTTTGAACGGTGCCCTTACCGAAACTCGGTTCGCCAACGATAACGCCCCGACCGTAATCTTGGATTGCCGCGGCGAAAATCTCCGAAGCCGATGCCGACCCGCGATTGATGAGGACACCCACAGGGCCGGTCCAGACAGGCGCTGGAAAATCAGCGCTTGATACCGCGACCTTACCGTCGCTATCGCGTTGCTGAACGACCGGGCCACTGCCGATGAACAGGCCGGTCAAATCAATCGCCTCCTTCAGTGAACCGCCGCCATTGTTGCGCATGTCAATGAGAACGCTGTCGACTTTTTCCTGCTTCAGTTCATCGAGAAGCTTTCGGACATCGCGGCTCGCGCTTCTATAGTCCTTGTCTCCTTTGCGCCGGGCTTCAAAATCCTCGTAGAATGCCGGCAGAGTAATCACCCCGATTTTACGCGTGGCTTCGCCCACTTTCACAGACAGCACGGTCTTCTGGGCAGCCTGCTTTTCGAGGCTGATTTTATCGCGCACCAGGCTGATGATCCGGTGGGTGGCATCGGCTCCGGCATCCGCCGGCAGGATATCCAGGCGCACGACGGTGCCCTTTTTCCCTCGTATCAGTTGCACGACCTCATCAAGGCGCGTGCCAACCACTTCCTTTATCGCCCCATCCTTGCCTTGACCCACGCCAGTAATGCGGTCTCCGACCGAGAGCTTGCCCGACAACTGAGCCGGTCCGCCAGGCACGAGTTCACGGATCGTCGTGTAGTCGTCGCGTTCCTGCAGTGACGCACCGATACCAACGAGTGAAAGTTTCATTGCGATATTGAAATCGGCCGAAGCGGTCGCGCCGAAGTAGTCCGTGTGCGGGTCGGTCGACGTTGTGTAGGCGTTCATGAACGACTGGAAAACGTCATCGCTTTTATACTTGTAAGCTCGCTGCAAAGCGTTTGCATATCGCTTGTCGAGTGTTTCGCGAATGGCCGCGTCGGTCTTGCCGCCCAGTTTCAACCGCAACCAGTCGCTTTTTACGCGTTTGCGCCAAAGTTCATTGCTCTCGGCCTCCGACTGCGGCCAGGGCGCTTTATCGCGCAGAACGGAAAAGCTCTCCTGCGCACCGAAATCGAGGTCCTGCTTAAGCAAGTTGCGCGCGTAGTTCATTCGGTCGACAACGCGTTTCCCATAAACGTTGAAGATCGCAAATGGGATGTTCAAGTTTTTCCGTTCGATGGCGTCGTCGATCTCGTTGCGGTCCGACATGAACCTGTCGATGTCCGCTTGCAGAAAGAGCGCATGGTCTGGATCAAGTGATTGGATGAACCGATCCATGATCCTGGCCGACAAGGCGTCGTCGAGTGGAACGGGCTTATAGCTGAAGCGCGTGAGAAATTCTGCACTCAACTGAGCGGCTTGTGCCTGTTGCTTAAGCGGCTCCAAAACAGGCGGTGAGGCGACTTCAGCAAATGCGGACTGTACGATTGCCAGAAATGCACCAAGGAAAACGTATGATATGCGCATTCTGATCGATCCAATTCTTGATGCCGAGTGTCACTGCACGATCTAGGTGAAGCAATTGTGGCTTTTTGGCAACCGGATGGGTCATGCGCTCATCCAGCGACCCTCGGCTCAAGGAGGTTTAAGCGCCAGGCCGCATGTCGGCGAAGGCTTCGTTTGGAAAATTCGTCTGCGTGAGTTGGACCGACTTTACTGCTGCTTCGCATTCCCATGACTGGCATGTCTCCACCGAACGTGCGGTGCCTCTGGGCCGTCCGGCCCATTGTCTGAGCGAAGACCACAATTGTGTTTTCCACCAATTCCCAGCTCATTCAACGTATCAAACATTTTTCCGACGATCGCGTCTCCCTCCAGGTGGCCTGCCCTGGCAATCATCCCAAACGCGTCCCAGGTGTCGGTGGGAGGAATTCCGTAAAACTCGTAAAAACCCTGTTTCTGCGGAGGTGCCATTTTCCATCCATTGCGGTGGCATAACCGGCACCATGCGGCCCTGGACTTCAGCTTCTAGAGGAACAGGTGCGCGTTAAAAACGCAGCCGAGGCCACGTTGAGTAAGCCATTGGCATTATTCTTTGAACGTCCAAGTATCGAAAGTGCATATTTTCGACTGCAACGTGTTCTTATTGAGAGTGCAAGTCTTGAAATGACCCACGCCCTGCACCATGATCATGTGCGTGCACGAGCGATTTCTCGGCGCATTCATGGGCATATCTTATGCGTTACGACCAGATCCACCGAAACTGTTTAGGTGGAAGCTGTTCGACCTGATGCTATGCAGATCCGGCCAAACTGGCCATTTGTTCTGAGCCGTGTTCGTTTTTAAGAATTGGGTAGCAGCTGTGCATCGTGGCGCTGCACCCTCTCAACTGCGTCGCAATCGCAGCACCCACGCCTTCGCATTCAACTCTTCTCGCGCATGAAATCTAGTGAATGAACCTTGCAAGGTTCTCTGAGGGAGGGACGTGAAATGCCTCGTATAAGAACGACGTGCATCGCAGCAGCATTAACTGCAGTGAGTAGCCTTTGGGCCGGCACCGCTATCGTGCAGGCGCAGGAAACCAAGCCCAACATCCTGTTTATCATGGGCGATGATATCGGCTGGATGCAGCCAAGCATCTATCACCAGGGCCTGATGGTAGGTGAAACGCCCAACATCGATCGCATCGGCAATGAGGGTGCGAAATTCATGACCTACTACGCTGAACAAAGCTGTACGGCTGGTCGTACCGCGTTCATAACCGGCATGCAGCCGGTGCGTGTCGGCATGGTCCTGCCGGAAATTCCCGGAAGCCCGTCCTACCTGCGGGCAGGCACGCCTCACCTTGCCCGGTTCCTGAACGATCTCGGCTATTCGACAGGCGAGTTCGGCAAGAACCATCTCGGGGATACCACCGAGTCCCTGCCGACTGCCCATGGTTTTCAGGAGTTCTGGGGCTATCTCTATCACCTCGACGCAATGCAGGGCGTGAGCTTCCCCGACATCAACAAGACGCCGACAGAGCAGGGGATCGCACCTCCTTGCAGGAATACGCCAATCCCCGGGCTGACCGAGAATCCTGCGGCGGTCGATCCGAAGACAACAACGTGCCTGACACCACCGCGTCCCATGCTAGCGTGCGCATCCTCCGACGGAACCCCTGAAAATCAATCTTGCAAGGACGAAGGGCCGCTGACACTCGAGCGCTCCAAGACGATTGACGAAGAAATCTCCGGCAAGGTCATCGACTTCCTCGACAGGAACGACCCCGAGAAAACCAAGAAGCCCTTCTTCGTCTGGTACAATCCGGCACGCATGCACATCACCACCGTGCTGCCGGACAAGTACCTGAACATGGTTGGCGAGCCGGGCGGCAAGGACTGGGGCGTTAACGAAGCCGGTATGAAGCAAATGGACGACAACATCGGCTACGTGCTGAAGAAGCTCGAGGAGATGGGAGAACTCGACAACACCATCGTCGTCTTTACCACCGACAACGGTGCCGAGACGATTACCTTTCCCGACGGCGGCACCACTCCGTTCAAGGGCGGAAAGCTCAGCACCTGGGAAGGTGGCATGCGCGCTCCGCTAGTCGTGCGCTGGCCGGGCCATATCGAACCGGGAACGGTCAAGAACGAGATCTTCGCATCACTCGATTGGCTGCCGACATTGGTGAACATTGCTGGCGGCCCGAAGGGTGATGGGCTCAAGAAGGAGATCGAAGCGGGCAAGTATCCGAAAGTTGTCAAAACCACTCTCGACGGGATCGATCAGCGCGACTTCCTGGAAGGTAAGGCACCATCCGCACGCGACTCTTTCTTGTACTATTCCGGCAAAGAGCCGTCGGCGGTCCGCTTCAAAAACTGGAAGATGTATTTCGCGATGGTGTCCGATGACCCTGCGGGCTTCATTTCCGGCGTGCAGCCCTATTCCTGGACACAGGTCGTCAACATCAAGCGTGATCCGTTCGAAACTTCGGTCGGTCAGCAGATCAAGACACTCTTCGGCATGGGGGGCGCGATCGCCTCGCCTTCGACGGCCTATGTCTATGACTGGAACATCCTGCCCATCGGGCAGCAGCTGTGGCTGAAGCATCTCGAGAGTTACATCAACTTTCCGCCGCTGCAGGACCCTGCAAGTTATAATCTTGAGCAGGTCATGCAGCAAGTTAAGGAAATGAAGACAGGTCACGACTGAAACGCTGTCGAATAGCGACATCACAACGGACGCTCTTCGGGGCGTCCGCATTCTTGTTTATCCCGGAGGGAGGGTTCGACATGCGTTCGGGTCACCTGACTGTAATTTATCTCTGGCTGTATGCGCTCCTCGCGGCCACTGCGGCTCAAGCTCAATCCGATCCCCTGCCCTCGTGGAACGACAACGTGGCCAAGCAGGCAATCGTCGAGTTCGTGCAGGCGACCACCGACAATACAAAGCCCACTTTCGTGCCGCCCGAAGAAAGGATCGCAACCTTCGATCAGGATGGTACGCTTTGGGTCGAACACCCGATGTACAGCCAGGTGATATACTGCCTGGAGCGGGTTCCGGCTCTGGTGAAGGAAAAACCGGAGCTGAAGGACATCGAGCCTTTCAAGACCGTGCTGACCGGCGACAGGGAAGCGGTCGCCAAGCTCCCCATGGCGGATCTCGAAAAGATCCTTGCTGCCACGCTTACCGGCATGACGGTGGACCAATTCGAGGCCGAGGTCAGCAAGTGGATCGCATCGGCAAAGGATCCGCGATGGAAGCGCCCCTTTACCGAACTCACCTACCAGCCCATGAAGGAGGTTCTTGGCTATCTGCGCGACAATGGCTTTAAGACCTACATCGTCACAGGCGGCGGCCAGGACTTCGTGCGTGTCTACTCCGAGAGCACATACGGGATCCCTCCTGAACAGGTGGTGGGGACAGCCGGAGGAACGACCTATGGATATGGAAAGGACGGAAAGCCCTTCCTGACCAAGGATCCCAAGCTTCTCCTCAATGACAACAATGCCGGAAAACCGGAGGGAATCCATCTGATGATTGGGAAACAACCGATCATCGCTTTCGGCAATTCAACGGGCGACAAGGAGATGCTCGAATATACCGAAGCGGGGGACGGCCCCCGGCTTTCCGTTCTCGTGCTGCATGACGACGCAGAACGAGAATATGCCTATGGCCCGGCAAATGGTTTGCCTGAGACCAAGGTCGGCACTTTCACGCAGGAACTTTACGACGAAGCCATCAAGGACGGCTGGATCGTCATCAGCATGAAAAACGACTGGAGACGAGTGTTCGCGGACTGACCGAGCAGCTTCGCCTGCTCATTCGCATTTCAAATGCCCTGAAACGCAGGAGGTAGTTATGAAACCCAGAACTGCTGTCTTTCTTTCCGTATTCCTTGCCACAAGCCAATTTCTCGTCCCCGGCTCGGTTTTGGCGCAGGACGCCGATGTCAAGCCGCACGTCCCGCTTGCCAAAACGATCGGCCAGGTATCACCGACAGGGCCGGTTCCATCGCTTTTCGTCCTCAACTCTACGGGCGCAAAATTGGAGGGAACCACGCTCACAATGACGGGCGTTTCGATGAATTCAATCGTCTTCGCCGATCGGCCAATTCGTGCGGCCGGTCATCTCACGACCGAGCAGTTCGTCATGCAATGGGACGAAGGCAAAGGCAGTTTTTCCACAGATCCGCCCAATGCCACGATTTCGGTCCTTGGCGGGAACGGGTCGAAGGTCGAAGATGCTGTAGTGACGATTATGAAGCCAAAGCTCTCGGGTGGGAACCTGACGTTCGAAGTGGCGGTTCTTGAAGGAAGTCTTTCGGGCGGAAGCGGCCCTGCAGCACTGTTCATCGACCGTGGCGGCTTTGGCGGCGGTGGCTTTGGCGGTGGTGGTGGCTTTGGCGGTGGTGGCCGTGACTTTGGTGGCGGCGGCTTTGGCGGCGGGGGCTTCCACGGAGGTTTCGCCGGTGGCGATCGAATGGGGGCCGACGTTCATGTGAACGATGTCCACGCCAACTATTGGCACGCTCCAGATTATCATGGCGCTTGGTATGCCGGCGCCGGGCTTGCGACGGGGGCCGCCATTGGCGCAGCCGCCACCGCGCCCTACCGCTACGGCTACGGTTATGCCAACCCCTACTACAACAACAACTACAACCAGTGTGGATATTACCCCTATCCGCCCTGCTAAAAGGTCGCTGATAGTGGTTCGAAACCTGTCGGGAAAAGGCGGAGTGACGTGCAAGAGCCCGTCGCTCCGATCAAGCGACCCGATCTGCTTCAATGTGCGCGAAGCCTGCCAACAGAGCTGCTCACGCTCCGCTAGCAATTAGAAGGGCGCAGCGCGGTCGGCCTTTTCTTCCCCAAAAAGGACGTCTCGGCACCAACCGCCATGTGGCTGACAGCTCCTGCTCGAACGGGAATATCCGCGTTTTCTGCGATGGCACGGAACCAGACTTCCGCGGCGCCGTTAAGGTTGCGTCTTGCAACGGAGGAACGGCAACCATGGAAAAAGAAGCTGAAGCGCACAAATCGAAAGAAAACGATCGCCGCGATAGTTCCAAACCTGGCACGATCGTCGCCGGCCCGGAAGCCCACGCGCGGGAGGCGGCTGGAAAGATGCCGTCAGGCCGGAGTGCCAAATCCGAGAAGCCTGCGAAGAAACCGGCAAGCCGTTCCTAGCGTTCGAGCATGAATGCGGATGTCCAGAGACGGCGGATCCGAAAGCCTCCCCCCGTTTGACGGGGGAAGGAGTTAACTGGGTGATCCCAGGGGTCATGCAGCCAGATCGAAACGATCCGCATTCATGACCTTAGTCCAGGCCGCAACGAAGTCCTTGACGAACTTCTCCCTGTTGTCATCCTGGGCATAGACCTCCGCATAGGCGCGAAGTACGGAGTTCGAGCCGAAGACGAGGTCGACGCGGGTCGCCGTGTACTTGGTCGCGCCGGTCTTTCGGTCGCGGATTTCATACAGGTTGCTGCCGGTCGGAACCCAGGAATAGCCCATGTCAGTCAGCGTGGCGAAGAAGTCCGTCGTCAATGCACCGACGTGGCTCGTGAAGACGCCGTGTGCGGTGCCGGCATGGTTCGTGCCGATGACGCGGAGACCACCGACGAGCGCTGTCATCTCGGGCGCGGTCAGGCCCATGAGCTGGGCGCGATCGAGCAGCAGCTCTTCCGGGCTCACCACATAGTCCTTCTTCTGCCAGTTGCGGAAGCCGTCGGCGAGCGGCTCGAGCGGAGCGAAGCCGTCGGCGTCCGTCTGCTCGGCGGTCGCATCGCCGCGCCCTGCGGCGAAGGGCACTTCGATATCGAAGCCTGCGGCTTTGGCCGCCTGCTCGACGCCGTAGTTGCCGGCGAGCACGATCACGTCGGCAAGGCTGGCACCCGATGCCGCGGCAATCGGTTCGAGAACGGAAAGAACACGGGCCAGACGTGCCGGCTCATTGCCCTCCCAGTCCTTCTGCGGGGCAAGGCGGATGCGGGCGCCGTTTGCGCCGCCACGGAAATCCGAACCGCGGAAGGTGCGGGCGCTGTCCCATGCCGTGGCAACCAGATCCGCGATGGAAAGACCTGATGCCGCGACCTTCGCCTTGACGCCCCCGATATCGTAGTCCTTGCGGCCGGCCGGGATCGGATCCTGCCAGACGAGGTCTTCGGCCGGCACATCAGGGCCGAGATAGCGGGACTTCGGACCCATGTCGCGGTGCGTCAGCTTGAACCAGGCGCGGGCGAAGGCATCCGAAAAGGCCGTGAAGTCATTCCTGAAGCGAAGCGAGATTTCGCGATAGATTGGGTCCACCTTCAGCGCCATATCCGCATCGGTCATCATCGGAATGGTGCGGATCGAGGGATCCTCGACGTCGACTGGCTTGTCTTCCTCTGCGATGGTGATCGGTGCCCATTGAGAGGCGCCCGCAGGGCTGTGCGTCAGCGTCCATTCATGGTTGAACAGCATCTCGAAGAAGCCGTTGTCCCACTTCGTCGGCTCGGCGGTCCAGGCGCCCTCGATGCCCGAGACGACCGTGTTACGGCCGATGCCGCGACCCTTGGTATTCATCCAGCCGAGGCCTTGGAATTCCGGGCCTGCGGCTTCTGGATCGGGGCTGAGGTCACCCGGGTTGCCGTTGCCGTGGGACTTGCCGATGGTGTGGCCGCCGGCGGTAAGCGCCACGGTTTCCTCATCGTCCATTCCCATGCGCGCGAAGGTCTCGCGCATCTGCGCGGCGGTCGCCAGCGGATCGGATTTCCCGTTCACGCCTTCCGGGTTGACGTAGATGAGGCCCATCTGCACGGCAGCGAGCGGGTTTTCCAGCGTCTCTGGCTTGGAGACGTCGCCGTAGCGGCCGTCGCTCGGGGCGAGCCACTGCTTCTCGTCACCCCAGTAGACGTCCTTTTCCGGCGCCCAGATGTCCTCCCGGCCGAAGGCGAAGCCGAAGGTCTTCAGGCCGGCAACATCGTAGGCGATGGTGCCGGCAAGCGCGATCAGGTCGGCCCAGGAAATCTTGTTGCCGTATTTCTTCTTAATCGGCCAAAGCAGGCGGCGACCCTTGTCGGTGTTGACATTGTCCGGCCAGGAATTGAGCGGGGCGAAGCGCTGGTTGCCGGTGTTGGCACCGCCGCGGCCGTCGGCGGCGCGGTAGGAGCCGGCCGCGTGCCACGTGACGCGCGCCATCATGCCGACATAGCTACCCCAGTCGGCCGGCCACCATTCCTGGCTGTCCGTCATCAGGGCGCGCAGGTCCGCCTTCAGCGCTTCCACGTCCAGCTTCTTGAGCTCTTCGCTATAGTTAAACCCCTTGCCCAGCGGATTGGTCTTGCTGTCATGCTGGTGCAGGATGTCGAGGTTGAGTGCGTTGGGCCACCATTCCATGACGGAGTTGCCGAGAGCCGTGGCGCCGCCGTGCATGACCGGACACTTGCCGGCCGTGGTTGTCTTCGTATCCATTTGGTCCTCCAACGGGTTTTCTTCAATCTACGGACACTGGAAGGGCTTCGCGGGCACACCTCTTGGGTCAGCGCTACCGGGAAGTGCCTTCCGAGTGGCCAATGAGTAACAAGCCCACTTCATAAATTCCAATTGTATATTCTAAAGGCAGCGATATGCTGAGGTTATGAATGGCCTGACCATGAAACATCTCCGCTATTTTGACGCCCTTGCCCGGATCGGCCATTTCGGCCGCGCCGCGGAGAGCTGCGCCATCTCGCAGCCCGCGCTATCCGTGCAGATAAGGGAACTGGAGGAACTGCTTGGCGCGCCGCTCGTGGAAAGAGGCGGGCGCCGCATACGGCTGACGGGTCTCGGCGAGGAGTTCGTCGGCCGCACCCGCGCCATCCTTCGCGCTGTCGACGAACTGGCAGATCTCGGGCGGGCGGCCCATGGGCCGCTCGCGGGCCGCCTTCGTCTTGGAATCATTCCGACGGTCGCGCCCTATCTCTTGCCAACCATCATAAAGTCGCTCGCACAGCTCTATCCGGGGCTCGATCCGCGGCCGCGCGAGGCGATCACACAAAGATTGATCGAGGACTTGGCGGAGGCGAAACTGGACATCGCCATCGTCGCGCTACCGATTTCGGAGCCAGCCCTGGAGGAAATCCCGCTCTTTGACGAGGAATTCGTGCTGGTACGGCCCCTGGAGGATGCGGGCAAGCCAGTGCCGGCTTCGGAAAGACTGCATGAAATGCGCCTGCTCCTGCTGGAGGAGGGACATTGCTTCCGCGACCAGGCCCTGTCCGTCTGCAACATCACGACCGCGTCGACGCGCGATGTGATGGAGGGGAGTTCGCTTTCGACACTCGTGCAGATGGTCGGCGCGGGCATAGGTGTAACGCTTATCCCGCAGATGGCCATAGAGACCGAAACGCGGTCCTCATCGGTCTGCGTGTCCCGGCTTGCCGGCCCCCGCCCGACCCGAAGGATCGGGATGGTCTGGCGAAAGACCAATCCACTGTCGACGCAGTTCGCTCGGATCGCCGACATCGTGCGCGAGGCTGGACTGAGCAGGCAAAGGCAAATGGATGCCGCCACGTGAAAGGAAGCTGCTAGGCCGGTCACCGGCTGGCGACAACAGGCAATCACAGGTTCCCAAACCGTTGCCGGACCTCCTTGGATGCCGAAGCTCCACGCCCAGCGATCCCGGCGGCACATCACGTTTTGAAATGAACGGTCACTTAATATGACTTCCCATTACGGGTCAGTCCGGTCATGTAACGATTGAAGGTCGTCCGACTCACCGCTCGACGACGAACGGACCAAAGAGCTGACAGTATGGAAAATCCGATCGCATTGAATCGCCTTGCCGAGAACAACGTCTTTCGCAAAGGTGATGTTTTCGTCCTTTTCGGCGAACTGTTCGGCCGCGGATACGCAACTGGCTTGCTCGACCAAGCCCGACAGGCAGGCATGGAGATCGTGGGAATCACGGTCGGGCGCCGCGACGAGAACAACGCACTGCGACCTCTGGACGCCGAGGAACTCTCTGCCGCCGAAGAGCGACTGGGCGGCAGGATCATCAACATCCCCCTTATGGCCGGCTTCGATCTCGACGCTCCGGCAGGTGGCCCCACTCCGACTGATCTCCTGGCCAATATGACGCTGGAGAGCTGGGAACAGGACAGGCTCGACTGGGACTACATCCAGCAGTGCCGGGACATTGCCACTTCGCGCTTCACGAATTCGCTTTCACAGGTCATGGCCGTTCTCGACGGAATGATTGCCGACGGCCGCAATGTCATTTTCGCCCATACGATGGCCGGAGGCATCCCGAAAGCGAAGGTATTCCTGGTCGTTGCCAATCGGATCTACAAGGGGCGTGGTCCCCGCCACATGTCGTCTCAAGCCCTGCTTGACAGCGACATGGGCAAGCTCATCCTGCAGAATTTCGACGAAGTCTCCGCAATCACCTTTCGACATCTCATCGACTTCAGCGCGGCGATCCGCGCACGTGTGGAGGCATCGGGCGGTCAGGTCCGGTACACGGCCTACGGCTACCATGGAACGGCGGTCCTGATCGACGGCAGCTATCGCTGGCAGACTTACACCAACTACACCCAAGGCTACGCCAAGATGCGGCTAGAAGGCATCGCGCAGGAAGCCTGGGCGGCGGGTATCAAGGCAACCGTTTATAACTGCCCTGAAATCCGGACCAATTCCTCCGACGTCTTCACGGGTATCGAGCTTCCCCTGATACCGCTGCTGCTCGCCTTGAAGAAAGAGAACGGTGGCCAATGGGCCGAAGAACAGTGGCAGGCATGTGAGCGGCTTCTGGCGGACGGCTTCACGATGACGGATGTCATCCAGAAAATTACCAATATGCAGGCCAACGAGGTCATGCGTCCGTTCTATGATTTCTCGGCGTGGCCCATGGCAAACAGCCAGGCACAATCCGATCTGACCATCGGCACGTCCAACGAGATCACGCAGATGCATCGTGACGGCAAGGCGATGATCAGCGACCACCTGAGTGCCCTCGTGGTGGAGGCGACCGGGCAGCTGATTTTTGGCGAAACCTCAGATCCCTCCGGTCCCGTCCAGTGGCTCAATCACGACATCGTGGCGCGCCGACTTAACGCATCCCACGTGCAAAAGCCGGCGCCCGCGATCTCGCGTGGGGCGACAGGCTCTCACCTCGAGGTGGCCTGACAGCTTCCCAATCAAGCTTGGAAGGTCGTTTCTCTTAGGGGTCAGAACGAGACGAAGGTCCCGGCAGGAGTGCGCCAACCGTAGCCAATCTGGCGTCTTCGGTTCACCGCACGACGGGTTCACCATGATAGCGGCGGCTTGACGGCTTCGACACGCCGAATCCAACTTCCATCATCAGGCGCGGCGACTGTTTTGCCAATGTTCCCATATGAAAGCCAAAAGGATCCTCCACAAAACCCGTACCCGCGTTTCCGATCATGGTAATGGCACTGTCCTCACCGTAGAAGCCCAGCACCTCATCTGCCGGATGCCCGACAAGTAGCGTCAGTTGATGCTTGACACGTCGGCGGTTGTGGCTGCCCCGCACATAAACATGCGGCCCGGCGTCCGCATCGACGTCGGTGAGGTAGAAGAAGAACTTCAACATCCGCCAATCGTCGAGATCGAAATGGAACTTGAACGAGGCGCGGCTGAGATCGGCCTCTGAAGCAGACTTCGTCGGAAAGCTCCACCAAGTTCGCGTCGTGATGAGTTTGGCTTGGCCGCCGAGATAGTGCCTTGCCACGTTGAGGAGTAATGGGTCCCGCTGCACGGCCAAAGCGGCATCGCACTGCAGAACCCGCTCGAAATGATGGCCACTCAGTATCGTGCGGCCAAAACGCCGCTCGGCGTCCGCGTGCTCATCGGCGAGAAACTCCACCTTGCGCTCGAAGTTGCCAAAACACGGCGTTTCGCGGCCGAACCGGGCGATTTCCTCCCTGATCGGCGCAGGCAGCGTCAGACCGGCAAAGATGCCAGTTCGCCTGAGTTCGGCCGCAATTGCCTCCGCCTGAAGGTTGCCGAACATCGAAGGCGCACTGTCGACAGTGGAGCGCACGCGTTTGGCGGTCAGCCAGTGGGCCTTGCGGAACGGCATTGTCCGCGCCAGCAGGAACATCGGCAGCCAGGCGGGATTCTCTCGTACGTCCGTTAGATAGGTAGGTACGCGTGCAGCCATGCGGCGGAACGCCCCGCCGCTGCGGGCTATGGTTTCCAGGTCGTTCGATTTGGATTTGGGTGTGTCGAACATCTGATATCCTTAAATGGCGACGAGGTTTTGATGACAAAACCTTGTTCTTGACCCCACAGTCCCGGCCAAACAGTAAGCGCTAATGTTTGTGTTGCATTGCAGCAGAATTAAGATCGCGGGCATGTCGCGACCGGGTATGTCGATGGGCTGTCCAGCGAACAGTTGCAGATTAGGAGCTGCGGCGAATGACGTTGATGACGTCATGGGCGAACACAGCTCCGTCTGAGCACTGCTCAACGACCACCCGAGACCGCTTTGAAAGCCGCGCCAAGTGTCACGAACCATTTGCGTTCCGGTGGCGCTCCGGCGACCAAGTCTTCAGCAGCCCACGCAATTCGATTTCGTGCGCATTTTAGCATTGTTCCCGGGCGTTCGACCGTTGCGGTTGGCAAAGCTAGGCTGAGCCGGTCGTCTCCTTGCCATGCATGGTGGCATCAACGACAAACGGTTCGTGGACATTCACGCGACTGGCCGTGACGTTCTAGCCGGAGCTCGGTTGCGGCTCGTTGAAGCCGTATCCTACGGTCAATGTAACCGTAACATACTTCCCCTCGCGCCCCCGGTAGCGCAACAGATGTGTGCGGGGAGTTTCTCCGGCGATCAACCGTTCACTATGGGGGTAGCATGTCGATGAGAACCAGACTGTTAGGAGGGGCGCTGGTCGCGTTCCTCGCGCTGACGGGCGCGGCCCGTGCCGACACCATCAGCTTCGCCGATGCGGTGAGCACGCTCGCCAGCGACTGCGGATCCGACATCAAGAAGTTCTGCAAGGGCCTGAACCTCGGAAACGGCCGCATCCAGAACTGCTTGGTGGAGCATGCCGCGAAGGTCTCGCCCACCTGCACGGCGACACTGGTGGGCGTCACTGCCTCGATCGAGCAGCGCCTTGCCGCCCAGCAGTCGTTCACGACGATCTGCAAGCATTACGTCGCTCAGTACTGCGGCGACGTGAAAGGCGAGGGCAACATTCTTGCCTGCCTGAACAAGGCGACACGCGTGAAGGAAGGCCAGTGCGGCCAGGCTATCACCGATGCCGGATGGCGGTGAACAATGTTGAAGGGACACAGAATCATGAAGAGCTTTCGACTTGCAACGATGTTTGCCGCCGGACTGCTGCTGGCACCCGGCCACCCATTCTCGCAGGACCTGAGCGGCCCGCAGGTCGTGCGCACGCTCGACAGACTGGCGGGAGCCGCTCCCGCCGTCGACATCGCGTTGCTTGTGGAAGAAGCGGCTGCGAGTGCAGGCAAGGGCGTCGCCGCCCTTCCTAACTGGCAGAAACTTTCGCAGCTGTCGCAGCTCATCGTCGAGATCGACTTCGAGAACGATTCCGTCGCCATCGAACCGAAATCCTATCGTACCGTCGGCCTGATCGCCGACGCCCTGCATCATCCGAACCTGCGGCGCTACAAATTCCTTGTCGTCGGACACACGAGCTCAACGGGCGATGCTAAGCACAATCTGGATCTCAGCCAGAAGCGGGCGAATGCGATTACGGAGGCCCTATCGACGACATTCGCTGTCGCGCCGGACCGTCTGTTCGCGATCGGCGTCGGCGAGGAATGGCCAGTAGATCCGGCGAACCCGAAGGCTGCCGACAATCGGCGCGTTCAGCTCGTGAACCTCGGTCTCGTGAAGTAACATGAGTGATTGGTTTTTCATCCTGTAGTCAGGGGTCTCGCTGTCCCTGCCGGTTGCGTCAGAACCAGCATCGCCGCGCCATCGCGTGGCGATGCTGTGGGCGTTACGACCAAACTTGTAGCGGCCGTCACCTCGTGGGCAACATCGGCTGAGTTAGTTTCATTTCGTGACAAAATTGGATCTTTTTGGAGGGATCGTCATGAATATTATGCGAGGTGAGGTTGTCGGGATGTCTCAGCAGCTGACCGTCAACCCGGGTTCATACGAAAGGAGCCGCTGCATGACACATGCGGAGTTCCTCGTGTATCTTCGCCAAACTTATGCCGGCCTCTTCGATCCAAGCACGAGCGAGGAGGCTTGGTCCCTTTTCCTAACTGCGAACACGGGCTGGAACGAATTAATCGAAGAGTATGTGCGGCGTGTCGAAGTCTTCCTCGCCAAACACGGGCTGCTTTCCAAGCTCTACATTCGGCAAATAGAGGAAAAATGGGGTGGCCTTCGCTGCTATCTCAGTCCGACGAATGGCTATCGGCCGTCAGCAGAAGTAGCCGCCGCGCTTGGTGTGATCTACCACGAGATTGCGGAGCGATCCTACCACACGTGTGACGTCTGCGGTGGGGCCGGTCGATTGAAGTCAAACAACGGCTGCTACCTAACCCGGTGCAACGACCACATCGCTGGCCGGAGGCTCGCAATAGACTGTCGCAAGATAGGAACGGAGCTCTAAGCACAAAATACGTTGCGAGTACGGATGATATGGAGGAGATCGAATTGGATACCGCTGGCAACGCACCTGACGGGATTGGCGACGCCGCGACGCCGTTGTCCTGGGAAACCAACCTTGTTGACGGCTTCGAAGGCGACAGCTTCTCGCCTATGGGTGGGCTCTATTACCGCGACAATGTCGAGCAACGTGCAGGCTCAGTCGAATTCCAGCGCGACGTCACCTTTGGTAGTGCCGGCGCGTTGAAGCTAAGCGTCCGACCGCTCTGGGAGGGCGAAGACGATCGAAGCGAGCGGGCGGAGGTGTGGGAACGCACGACACTGCGCGTACCATATGACAAGGCGGTCTGGTACGGCTTTTCCGTCAGGTTTGCCGATCCCATCCCGCAAGGGGACCACCGCCATGTGATCGCCCAATGGAAGCGCGAGATCGGTCCGGAGGCGAGGGGTGACTTCAGTCCGTTCCTGGCGCTTCGTCTCGTTCGCGGCCGACTGTTTGCGACCGTTGAGACCACTTTTCCGGTGATCTGTCGGCGCTCTTCTTTGTCGACCGGCGCATCGGCCCTCACCCCGGTTTTTCTGCGGCCGGAAAAGCGGCAGATGCGTGCGCTGGTTGCCACCGACCCTGGCTGGAAGCCACAGGACGGGCGCCTGTTCACGGCCTACAGTGATCGCATCACCGTCATCCACCGGGGTAATGAGCTGCCGACGCCGCATAGTGGATGGATTGACTTTGCGGTGATGACCCGGCCGGGACCGGATGGCACAGGGCATATCGAACTCTTCGCCAACGACCGCTGGATCGTGACGGTCCGAGGCCATATCGGGCATGAAGAACATGGGCTTGGCTCTCGGCAGTATTTCAAGTTCGGCCCGTACCGCTCGGCGGCCCAAGGCGAATGGTCGCTCTACTTCGACAACTTTCGCCGCTCCACACGCAGTGAAGACGTTCTTGGACCCGCCGGACTTGCGGCGCTACGCTCAGCATCAGATTAAATTCGACCGACCGCTTGAAAGGATCCCGCAATCGCACCGTCCTGATCCTCGACCACGTCCAGAGGCGAGATCTCAACCGCGCCTGACGCGGAGGCCGCGCACGCCGATGTCGCCATGCCCGCCGGCCCCGTCTAACGTGACCTATTCCAGACGTTGTCAATGACGGTCGGTCCCGGCCCCGAGATGTCGGCCGCAGCCGAAGGAGCTGCCGCTGCGAGAGCTGCATGCAGCAAGTCAAAGTGCGACAGCGACCTTTTCGCGTCTAATAGGGCGCGCGGCGCTGTAGCGCGAGATATCCCTTTCGAGGCCCTGTCAAGCCGCTGTGCCCGATCCACTTGCCCGGCCGATCACCGGAATTTAATCCCGGTGCGAGAACCGCAGGTCCCGACAGAAACGCCGGTATGTTACCGTATCATCTGGTCCCGCGGACTAAAGGCGTGACCATTTCTGCGACTCGCAGACTATCTTCATCACGCAGCCCTTGAGGGTGACCGTGTCGCCAGAGACGCTGATGGTTCCGTTGTAGGTCTTCTTCGCGTCAGGATCGGTGATCTTGCCAGAATAGCTGCCGCTATCTCCTTCAAACGTGCCGATCTTCTCGCCTGCATGTTTGCCGCTCTTCAGCGTAATGCAGAAGCCGCCGCCGCACGGCTCGATCGCGGCGGTGTCGCCGAGCGTCGTCTTCCAGTTTCCGACGATCGGGTCGGCTGCGCTCGCCAGTCCGGTCGACATTAGCAGCGCTGTGACGGAGATCAGGATGGGTTTCACGGCAACGTCCTCGCATGGCTGGCCCACAACGGGCCGATGTCCGATTTGGACCACACATCCGCTGCCAACCGCAAGAAACTCGCCGTATGTTACGGTAACCTACATGGCGTCGTCCGGATTCTGTGCCATCTTCATGACGACTGCGCGGATGTGAGGGAACCCCTCACATCGCCTGTCCGGGGGCGATGCAATGGAATACGATACGGCGTTCGCCAAGCGCAGATTTCCCGGGCAGGCGCGCGAGATCGACGCGCTCGCCTCCCGCAATGAAAGCTTTCGAGAACTGTGCAACGATTTTTCCATCGCGGACCAACTCGTGCGGGACTGGGAGTCGTCCACGGCTCCGGAGCGAGACGAGCGGTACGCCGAGGCGCTTGAACTCATAGATGGCCTTGGCAAGGAAATCCACACCATGCTGGATCTTGACAAGGTCGTGCCATTCCCTGCCGCCCGTTGAACGCGCGATCTCCGCATCATCGCGGCACAGCAGCGGCTACAGAAAAGGAACAACATGCCTCGTTTGATGGCGATCATCCTCATCTTCGCGATCGCGCTGATCGTGGCGGCTTTGACAGCCTGGGGTTCCCTGGCCCTCTGGTTTCGCCTTTCCCTGCCTGATGCCGGACGGGCAATTGGCGCTGGCGTCTTCCTCGTCTTCGGTCTCTTCACTGTAGCGGCGCTTGCCAGCCGGCTGCGCGTGAGGGCCATCCTTTCGTTCGCTGGCGTCTTCGCCCTTGTTCTCTTCTGGTGGAGCTCGATCAAGCCGGAAGCGAACGCAGCATGGGCGCCGGATGTCGCCCGGCAGGTCACGGGTAGCATTGACGGAAATTCGCTGACCTTGACTGATGTCCGGGACTTCGGGTGGCGAAGCAATTCCGACTTCACGGAGCGCTGGACGACACGGACCTACGATGTGAGCAAAGTGAAGACCGTCGACCTGTTCATGTCATACTGGGCGGGGCCGAAGATCGCACATGTCATCTTCAGCTTCGGCTTCAAAGACGGAGAGCAACTCGCCTGGTCGATCGAGGTACGCCACAAGGTCGGTGGCGCGTTTTCTCCTCTTGCCGATCTCTTCAAGAACGACCCTCTGGTGATCCTTGCCGCGGACGAACGCGACGTTGTCGGCGTCCGCTCCAACGTGCGTGGCGAGGACGTCCAAGTCTATCGGCTGAGGGCCAGTCCAGAGCAGGCACGAAATCTGCTACTCGAATACGTGGCCGAGGCCAACGCTCTCGCCCGGACTCCGCAGTTCTACAATTCGATCACGACGAACTGCACGACGACCGTCGCCAAGCTGATGCGAGTCGCCGGAGACAAGGTCCCGTTCGACTGGCGGCTGATCGTCAACGGTTATCTTCCCGACTACGCCTATGACCGGGGAGCCATCGACACGTCGATGCCGCTTGCCCAGTTGCGAGAGATTTCCAAAATCGATGAGCGGGCGCGGGCGGATGGATTGTCGCCCGACTTCTCGAAGGCAATCCGCGTCGGAGTGCCCTCCCCGGCCGCCGCCGCCACACCGTAACCTACAGCAACATGCCGAGGAAATCGCGACGATGTCGCGTGATGCGCCCTGTCAGCAGTCGGCCAGGCGAAGTTTCGCCTACGCCCTCAACCAGGACGGAACTCATGAAGCTCGTTAAGCACGTTCAGAACACCGCCACGGCTGCGGCCCTACCGATGATGGCGACCGCACCATGCCGACTCCGGCCGAAGCTCGCCGTGCTGTGGTTGGCTGCGGAGCGAGAGGATGTGCAATATCGTACACTGTTCACCACCCTATATTTCTCCCGGTGGTTCTGTCTCGACAGCGCCACACTTTACGGCTGCGAAACCTCTTTCAAGTGTGGACGAGATGCCCTTCGGGAGGTAGGTTGCATAAGGGATTCCAATACAAGCAAAAACTGCTCGCGTTCTGTGACCGGTGAGGAGAATGCATGCAGACCTCGGTGTCGTCGCCGGTTGATCGGGCAGAGCGCCCCTATCCGACCCATGAGGAGGTCAGGGCACAACTTGTGCGGATTCTCTCCAGCCCCGAATTTCCTAGTGGTGGACGCGGCGCTGCCTTCCTGAAGTATGTTACCGAGGAAGCGCTTGCGGGCCGGGGGCACCGTCTCAAGGCGTATTCGGTTGCCATCGAGGTGTTCAACCGCAGCGCGGACTTCTCTCAGGACGATCCCATCGTGCGGATCGAGGCCGGACGTTTGCGCCGGGTCATCGAACGCTACTATCTTACTGCAGGCCAACACGATCCGATCCGCATTGACATCCCCAAGGGTGGCTACGTGCCAACCTTTACATGGAATGACACGCCGGCGCCGGCAGAGGCGGCCGACGATGAACTGAGCGAAGACGGCGGCGGACGCCGGACCTTCACATGGCGGCATCTCGGCTGGCCCGTGCTGGCCATGCTTGTAGCATTCGTTTGCGCGGGACTTGGCTATTACGCAGGCGGTCTGACGGGGGCAGCCTCCAGTCGTTCCGTCGGGCAGATTCCGGACGAGCCGACACTCGTGATCGCACCCTTCGCGGACCTGGGCGATGGCCCGCAGGCTGCACGCTATGCCGTCGGGCTGACCGAGGAGCTTCTCACCGCCCTTCCCCGCTTCAAGGAGATTATGGTCTTCGGCCGCGAAACATCGAAGACACTGCCTCCCGATATCGAGACATCGAAGGTTCGCGATCGACTGGGGGCGCACTACCTTCTCGCAGGTGGGGTCCGCGTTGCGGGGGACAAGGTTCGTGTGACAGTGCGCCTGGTCGAAACCTCCAACGGATCGATCCTGTGGTCGCAGGACTACGACGAGGATCTGGACACCCACGAACTATTCGCCATCCAGTCCGATGTCGCCAGCAAAGTGGCTACGGCCATAGCGCAGCCTTACGGCATCATCGCGAAATCATTGGCGGCGAACCCGCCGCCGGACGATGTGGGCGTCAATGACTGTATGCTGCGTTTCTACGCCTACCGCGAGAAGCTGGACCCAGAAGAACACCTGGCCGCGAGCGACTGCCTAGAGAGCGCCGTGGCGCGTTTCCCGGCCTACGCCACAGCTTGGTCGATGCTCTCGATTGTCCAACTCGACGAGGGCAGATTCCAGTTCAACCCGCAGAGTGACAAGGTTCCCGCGATGGAGCGTGCGCTCGGTTCGGCGCGGCGGGCGGTCTCACTCGAACCAGACAACACGCGCGCCCTGCAGGCGCTCATGACGGCCCTCTTCTTCAACAACGAGCCGAAGGAGGCGTTCGAGGTCGGCGAGGAGGCGCTCGCCGCTAACCCGAACGACACGGAGTTCCTCGGAGAGCTCGGAACGCGCGTCGCGTTCTCGGGGCAATGGGAGCGTGGTGCGGAACTACTGGATCGTGCGATCAAGCTCAATCCAGGCGGAGCCGGATATTACTTCGGGACGCGCGCTCTGATCGCCTGCATGCTCCAGGATCATGAGAAGGCGGTGCGGCTGATCCGCAAGGCCGACCTGAAGAAATTTCCGCTCTTCCATGGCGTTGCGGCGGTCATCTACTCTGAGGCCGGGCTGTTGGCAGACGCAAAGCGTGAGGGCGAGATGTTCATGAACATGCGCCCCGACTATCTGCCCAACATCGTGGCCGAGAACCGGAAGAGAAACCTGCCGCAGAAGGACAGCATGCGCATCATCGCAGCGCTTCGACGGGTCGGACTGCCAGTGCCACGTGCGAGAGATGTCGAAGCTGAATTCGGGGTTTCCGACACCGCACACCGCCCGTGAACGCCGTATGCTACATACCTCCTCAGCGACGAAGGTGGGTGGAACCCAGGAACGCGTGCAAGCTACTGCGCGTTGGCGGCCGTGGGTCTCCTGCGCGCGTGAGCTAAGTTGATGGCCTGCGCCGGGCGTATCAGAGTGGGAACCAGGCGTAGATCCAGCACCAAATGCCCGAATTAGGAAACCAGATAATGCGATCGACTTTCAACCTCGACGACGCTCTCATGGAAAGAGCCAGATCTCTAACGGGTACAAAAGAAACCGCCGCTTTAGTCCGCCAAGCGTTGGAGACCCTTGTTCGTGTGGAGTCGGGAAAACGCCTCATCGCGCTCGGAGGAACTATGCCCGATGCGGAGGCAGCCCCACGCCGCCGGAGCACAGCGGCCAAGTGATACTTGCAGACACTTCTATCTGGATTGATCATTTCCGCCATGTCGATGCAGGCCTGCGTAGGATTATTGAGGACGATTGCCTACTCTGCCATCCGGCTATGATTGGCGAACTGGCGCTTGGCAGCCTTCGGGATCGCGGGAGCGTGATAGCTTTCCTGGCCGCTCAGCGCGAAGCGTTCGTCGCAACACACGACGAAGTCATGACGATGATCGATCGCCACGGCGTTTTCAGCATGAGCATTGGCTACACTGATGCCCACTTGCTGGCCTCGGTTCTCCTTGATCAGCGAGCGGCCTTATGGACCAGAGACAAGCGTCTGCGAGCAGCGGCCGAAAAGACGGGGGCTTCACTGCACACGCCTGTCAACGCGCGGAACTAGATGCTGAATGATGCTACAGCGCCGCGCGTCTTATTAGACGCACAAAGGTCGCTGTAGAACTTTGAATTGCTGCATCTTAAATCGAATAGGATTTAAGGATAGATGCAGCAGTCATGCTGAGCGGCTGATGCGCTCATCGCCTCAAACGCGCCAGAACCAGACCTTAGCCGCTCTCGCCCTTTCCAAGACATTGGCCGGCTCCGCCAAAAGAGCAAATCCACCGCCGAGAACGGACCGCGCATGTCCTCGATCGGCGATCAGCGTTCGGGCAAACCTGCTTGCCGCAAACCCTCGGCCATCTTCTCTTCCCAATGCGGTATGTTTTGAAACCAGGGCAGCGCTCGATACCACTCGATTGTAAAGCCTGGCTCGGCCGCCAATAGCTTCTGCGCGGCCCATCGGGCGGTCTCCAGGTCTCCGCTCATCGCCGACCAGGCGGCGAGATGGCGATAGGACCAGGTCACGTCAGGATAGCTGTTGATGACCTCCTGGGCTATCGCGATGGCCTGTGATAGAGAACCTTCCATGGCCAAAGAAAAGGCCATCCCTAATCTCATGTTGAATGTGAGCGGATCTCTTGGGCTCAGGGTCATCCCACGCTGGAAGCGTTCCGGCGCGCGAGTGGCTTCGCCCTTGTAGATCGCGATCCAGCCCAGGCGCGCCCATGCCCAGGCATTGTTTGGATCAAGCGCAAGCGCCTTTTCGATAAAGATGGTGGCGCGCTGCTGGTCGCCGCAGATGCTCATTGCCGCGCCGGCGGCAGTCAGCGCGGTTGGATCATCGCCGATCGAGCCTGCAGCTTCGACCGCTGCGCGCGCCTTTTCCAGATCAGGTTTCGGTTGTTCTGTCCATAGGTAGGAGGCGTTTGAGGCGTGGCACCACGCCAAAAGTGCATGCGCGCGACCATAGCTCCGATCGACGGCGATCGCTTGCTGAAGCAGTTCGATCGCCTGGTTGTTGGTATCCTTGCGGCGGCCCCAAAGGTACGGGTAGGCGCGCATAACGAGATCATAGGCCCGCAGGCTGGTCGGCGGCTTGCGCTTGGCCAGCTCGATCTCTGCATTGCGGATGACCGGATGAATGGCGCCTGCCACCTGCGCCGCGATCCGATCCTGGAACTCGAAAATATCTTCGATTGCGCCCTCGTAACGATCGGACCAGGATTGGGTCCTTGTCTCCGCGTCGACCAGTTGCACGGAAATGCGCAGTCGGTCGCCGCCCCGGCGAACGGTGCCTTCGACCACATAATTGACGCCGAGTTCCCTGCCGACTTCACGCACGTCGACGAAGCGTCCCTTGTAGGTGAATGCGGACTGTCGCGCGATTACAAAGAAATCCCGAACGCGCGAGAGCGCAGCGGTGATCTCCTCTACAACGCCGTCTACGAAGTATTCGTCGCCTTGGCCGCTGAGGTTGTCGAAGGGCATGACGACGATTGACGGCTGGTCCTTGCCACGTCGGGGCGCAAGTAATGGCGCGGACGCGATGCTGCCTCCGACAGGCATATCTTGCTGCCAATCGACGCGGTAGACGAAGATTGGCCGGGGGATATTCTTCAAGCTCCGCTCGCCGAGGCTGGTCAGCGCGAACGGTACCTTGCCGTCAAGATGTTCGCGCACCGATGCGGAAATGCAGATGCCTGACGGAGCGGCGATCTCCTGCACGCGTGCCGCGATATTGACGCCGTCGCCGAGCAGATCGTCTCCCGACACAACGACGTCACCCAGATTGACGCCGATGCGGAATTCCAAGCGGCGATCGGGTGGGAGGGCCTCTGAGAGATTGAAGAGACGGCGCTGGATTTCTACTGAGCACCGGACGGCCTGAACAGCGCTTGGGAACTCGGCGACAAGGCCGTCGCCTGCGCTACCGAAGATACGGCCACCATGCTCGCTAACCGTTTCGTCAATTCGACCGCGGCATAGATCGAGTGCGCGAACTGTACCCTCCTCGTCCAGCGCCGTGAGGCGGCTGAAGCCGGCAACATCGGCTGAAAGGATGGCTGCAAGCTTTCGATCCACAGCGGTGAACGCTCCTGCGGCGCACGATATCGTCATCGTGGGCTAATATGCGCGCATTTTCCCACATTCACAGATGTTTTTCGCCAGCGAGATCGGATGAAAGACCGCTTCTCTAATCGGGCATTGGGGTCAAGCTCCTTTCCGATCTTCGGTGGCCTGATCGTTCACGAGGTAACCCTGCCGGAGCACGTTCCCCGGCAATGTCACGTTGTTTCATCAACGCCCGACAAAGCGTTTGTCTATGACTTGCGCGCGTCACGGCTTTCCACTGCGCGCCATTGTGCGGATCCGATGAATGTGGGTGGCTGGGGCTGAGTGTTTCTGGTCTGCCGAGAAGACCGAGATGAAACGTTGCAAGCCGCCGACAGATCGAACTCCCTGCATCATGCCTTCTCGTTAGTGGGGGCGTGCAAATGCCGTGCACTTTGTTCATCTGTTCTCCTAGCGGGCCTGGCAAACAGAGTTGATCGGAAATGATCTCAATTTTTAATGTGTCTCACTGTAGAGATTGTCCACAGTGCCTGATTGAGGAACCTCCCGTGAAATTGTTCGACTGGCTGACAGGATATAAACCGGCGCCGGATGGGGTGAACCGCCAGTCCACGACAGCGCTTCGCAATGATCTTCTCGCCATCAATAGAAAGACTGCGCCGTTCATCATTCGTGACGGCAAGCCGGAAGGCGTCGATCTCGTCGCCGAATGGAAGATCGTTGATGCCCGCTGGTACGAACTATTTGCCAAAGCTGGGCTGCAAAGGGTGTTCAAGGTGCTGATGAAATTCGATGCTGCCAATTGCGAAGTTCGCGCCGTCGATCAGGAATGGTCCGTCGAATGGCGCGCCGGCGTGCCCGCGCTTACTTTGAGCGCTGATGCGTTTCGCGGTCGAAAGTGGGAAAAAAGCTTCGAGATGGCCTTCGCCTTCAAGGAAGATTTATCCTACGGCAAGGTTTACGAATATCGATTCAATACCACCGAAATAAAGACGCCCCTAATTGAAGCCGCTCATCGGACCGGCTGGGGTTGGAGAGGCGTGGCGTTCGGGAAGTTATGACTGCGTCACTCTTCACATGCGGAAGACAGGCCGGCGCTCTTTGCCGCGGCAGTTCGCCTTGCCGCATGTCTGCTGGCTGATCACCTATCCGCGTGCAGGCTGGCCCGGAGCGACCACCCTCAGATCGCCGGAGCTGTGCGCATCGACAACGAGCACGTCTTCATGATCGACAGCCACCATCCCGAATAGCCTGCGGAGCGGTAGGCAACGCGCCGCTATCTGCGGACGGCACTGCTCCCGGAAAGCGACAGGATCGCCGCGTCGGCGATTTCCGCAAAGCGGGCACTCGGCCCCTGCACCCCGCTGCTTTGCTGGGCGACACGCGCGCCCTCGATCAACAACAGCAACGTGTCGCAGAGCAGTTCCGCATTGGCGACACCGGCCTTGCGGCAAAGCTCCACAACGCGATCGCGTTGCCCATCCTTGAACTTCCGGATCACCGATCTGCCTGGATGGTCCGCGTCCGTCAGCTGGACGGCGGCGCTCATCATTTCCCAGTGGCAATCGTCGTCGCCGAGGTGCTCGGCGATCCGCCGGACCCAGGCCCTGAGCTGCGCCAGCCCGTCGCCGGGGTGGGCGTCCTCCAGCTCCCGCCAGAAGCCGTCCATCTCCATTCCCGCGCGCTGAAGACATTCGACGATGAGTTCGTCCTTCGAATTGAAGTGACGATAGAGCGTCATCTTGTTGCTGCTGGCGGCATCGGCGATGGCGTCGACACCGATCCCGCGAATGCCGTGCCTGCGGAACAGCTGGCGGGCCGCCTTGACGAGGCGATCGCGCGGCGAAAGACGTGGTTGCTTGCGGGAATCCGTGGTCATCGCATTCGGCCCGACGTCGTCGGCATGGAAAAACTTGCCCCTTGACGACCCGTTGGCGACAGATAACATGCGACGATGTTACCGACCAGTAACATTTTCGCCAGCGGCGCATCGAGGAATGCCGTTTGTCGCGAGGGCTTCCGGGACACAGCGGTAACTGCAGAAAAATTTCTAGCGTAATGTCGGTGGGCGCGGTCGTCGGGCGTCTTTTAGCCAGAGTGCACACCGCACAGACTTGTAAGTTTCGATCACGTTCAAGATTTGGGTCGCTCCGGCCCATCGTGATCTCGTGCTGGAGCCTTACGATGCGCATGCTGGATGGGCCGAAGGCGAAGAACCGCACCGCTGACCGCAAGGTCCGCGTGGCAGACGTCTGCCTACCCGTTATCGGGATCTCCCGAAATGCCGCCTGCATCCCTGCCGCAAACATTCTGCCCGACGAACGCTCCAATCGCGGGGCACTTTACCACAACGGCGCCCTGTGGACCGTTCACGGCGGCGCCTTGCAAGGATCGATCCCGCCATGATCGACTTCTTCATTCACCGGCCGATCTTCGCATCGGCGATCGCGATCATCATGACGCTTGCCGGCGGCATCTGCTATTTCCTGCTGCCGATCTCGCAGTTTCCCGACGTGACGCCGCCACAGATCGTCGTCGCTGCCAACTACCCTGGCGCCAGTGCCCAAGTCGTCGCCGATACGGTGACGACGCCGCTCGAACAGCAGATCAACGGCGTGCCGGGCATGCTCTATATGACCTCGACGAGTTCGAATGACGGCTCGTCGCGGATCATCATTTCCTTCGAAGTGGGCTATCCGATCGACGTCGCCGCACTCGACGTCCAGAACCGAGTTTCGCAGGCAGCCTCCTCGCTTCCCGCGCTCGTCAACCAGACCGGCGTGACCATTGCCAAGCAAATCCCGAACTTCACCGTGCTGGTGAGCCTGGATTCGCCTGACAATTCGGTCGATTTCGCCTCCGTCAGCAACTACGCCTACCTGCAGATCCTCGATCCATTGAAGCGCCTGCCTGGCGTAGGCGACGTCCAGCTCTTCGGCGAGCGTCGCTATTCGATGCGCGTCTGGCTCGATCCCGACCGTCTGGCCAATCTCGGCATCACCGCCGTCGACGTGCAGAACGTCATCGCCGAACAGAACATCCAGGTCGCAGGCGGCAAGATCGGGCAATCGCCGGCACCAGCCGGGACACCCTTCGAGATGCAGATCAACGCGCTCGGTCGGTTGAGCGATCCGGCGCAGTTCGGCGATATCGTGCTTCGGGCCGACCAGACGACCGGGGCGACGACGCGGCTGCGCGATGTGGCGCGCATCGAACTCGGGGCACTGCTCTATTCGTCGTCGGTCACCTTCAACGGCAAGGAAAGTGTCGTACTCGCCGTATTCCAGGCGCCCGGTTCCAATGCGCTCGACCTGCAAAGCCGCGTCCAGGCCAAAATGGATGAACTGTCGCAGCGCTTCCCCGCAGGCATCGCCTACCACATGTTTTACGACACCACCCGCTTCGTCTCGGCGGCGATGGAGGATGTGGTGTTTACGTTGCTCGAGGCGCTCGCCCTCGTCGTCTTCGTCGTCTTCATCTTCCTGCAGAACCTGCGCACCACGATCATTCCGACGATCGCCATCCCGGTGTCGCTGATCGCGACGCTGGTCGTCATGTATCTGTTCGGCTTTTCGCTGAACATGCTGAGCCTGCTCGGCATGGTGCTCGCCATCGGCCTCGTGGTCGACGACGCGATCGTCGTCGTCGAGAACGTCGAACGTCAGCTTGAGGCCGGCCTGCCGCCACTTGCCGCTACGCGCAAGGCGATGCAGGAAGTGACAGGCCCGATCATCGCGACCACCGCAGTTTTGCTTGCGGTCTTCATTCCGGTCGCCTTCATCCCGGGCGTTGCGGGCAGCCTTTACAACCAGTTCGCCCTGACGGTCGCGATCTCGGTCGCCTTTTCCGCCTTCAACTCGCTGACCCTCAGCCCGGCGCTCAGCGCCGCCTTCCTGCGTTATCGCGGCGAGCCGCGCTTTGCGCTCTTCCGTTGGTTCAACGCCGGCTTTCACGCACTGTCGGATGGTTATGCACGTAGCATAGCCGGGCTCGTGCGCTGGCGCTGGGCGCTGTTTGCGCTCTTCCTCATCGCCATCGGCTCGACCTACGCGCTGTGGCAGCGCACGCCGTCGACCTTCCTGCCGGTCGAAGACCAGGGTTACTTCTTCGTCGTCATCCAGCTTCCCGACGGCGCCTCGCTCGAACGCACCCAGGCCGTCGCGCGGCGATCCGAGGAGATCCTTCGCGGCACGGCAGGTGTCGATTTCGTCGGCTCCGTCGTCGGCTTCAATTTCCTGTCCTTCGCCGCCCAGTCGAATTCCGCCGTGCAATTCGCGGTTCTGAAGCCATGGGATGAACGTCCCGCGGCACAAGGCGCTTCGGCGCTGCGCGAGGCGGTGCAGCCGCAATTGCTGCAGATCCCGGACGCGCTTGTGCTCGCCTTTGATCCCCCGTCGATCCAGGGGCTCGGCGCGACCGGTGGCTTCGAGTTTCAGGTCGAAGATCTCGCCGGGCGCAGTGCACAGGCGCTCAGCGACACAACCCAGGCGCTGATTGCCGAGGCACGCAAACAGCCGGAGATCAATCCCTACCAGCTCTTCACCACCTTCAGCACGTCGAGCCCGCAATTCGACTACGATCTCGACCGTGACAAGGCGAAACTGCTCGGCCTCAACCTGCCGGATATCTTCAGCACGCTGCAGATCTATTTCGGCTCGCTCTATGTCAACGACTTCAACCTGTTCGGTCGCACCTTCCGCGTGACGCTGCAGGCCGATCAGGCTGCGCGGGCCTCGGCCACCGATCTTTCACGGTTTTATGTGCGCAACAGCCAGGGCGAAATGGTGCCGCTCAACACGCTCGGCTCGTTCAAGTCGACGGTCGGCCCAGAGACCATCACCCACTACAACAACTATCCCTCTGCGCTGATCAACGGCGCGGCAGCACCCGGCTTCAGTTCAAGCCAGGCGGCAGCGGCAATGGAGCGGGTGGCCCGTACGACGCTGCCGCGGGACTACACATTCGAATGGACCGGCATTACCTATCAGGAGATCCGCGCAGGTTCGATCGCCGCGCTCGTCTTTGCACTCGCGCTCGTTTTCTGCTTCCTGATCCTGGCCGCCCAGTACGAAAGCTGGTCGATGCCGTTCATGGTGCTGCTCTCGGTACCGCTCGCGCTTCTGGGCGCGCTGTCGGCACTGTGGCTTCGCGGAATGCAGATCGACGTCTATTCACAGATCGGTTTCGTGATGTTGGTTGGACTTGCCGCCAAGAACGCCATCCTGATCGTCGAGTTCGCGCGCCGCCGGCGCGAGGAAGGGCTGGATGTGGTGGCAGCAGCAGCGGAAGCGGCGCGCCTGCGCTTGCGCCCGATTCTGATGACAGCTTTTGCCTTCATCCTCGGCGTGCTGCCGCTGATGTACGCCAAGGGCGCCGGTGCTGCCAGCCGCCAGTCGATCGGCACCACCGTGTTCGGCGGCATGCTCGCGGCGACCGTTCTCACACTCATTTTCGTCCCGGTCTTCTACGCGGTCATCGAACAATGGCGGGAGGGACTTTCCTCAAAGCCCGTTGGCCAGAACCACGAGCCGGAGGCGGCGGAATAAGGATTGGAGCCTAACATGCGTGGTTCGAGACTGGTTCTTGCCGCAGTGGTCATAATCGCCGCCCTCGCTGCGGCCTACCACTACAGGAATGGCGGGTTCGAGATCAAAGGCGGCGATGCCGGGGCCGCCCCGGCTCCAGCGCAACAGGCCATGCCCGTTCCCGTCGCGGCTGTCGTCAAGAAAACGATCCCCATCTATCTTGACTATTCCGCACGGACCGAGGCGATCCGCAACGTGACGCTTCGCGCCAAGATCACCGGCTATATCGAGTCACAGGCGGTTGCGGACGGTTCGGATGTTCAGGGCGGCGATCTCCTCTATCGGATCGACGCACGCGACTATCGGGCGGAACTGGATCAGGCAAAGGCCCAGGTCGAAAGGGACGAAGCGTCACTCGCCTATCTCCGATCCAATCTCACGCGCGGCAACGAGCTTGCCACGACAGGATATCTGGACAAGGACAGTTTCGACCAGCGTCAGAGCGCAGTGCGTCAGGCGGAGGCTGCACTTGCCATGTCGCGGGCGGCGGTGCGCACCGCTGAGATCAACCTCGACTACACCGAAATCCGCGCCCCCTTTGCCGGGCAGCTTGGGCGCAACCTGGCGCCGGAGGGAACACTGGTCAGCAGCACGACCGGAACCCCGCTCAACAACCTTGTGCAGCTTTCGCCGATCTATGTCTCGTTCAACCCGAGCGAAACCGAACTCGCCGACATCCGGAAGGCCCGGACAAAGGGCAAAGTGGAGGCAGAGGTGCTTCTGCCCGGCGACAAGGAACCGCGTTACCGCGGCGACCTCAGCTTCATAAACAACACGGTCGAGGGCAATACCGGAACGGTGGTAGCGCGCGCCACGATCGACAATGCCGATCTGACCCTGCTTCCCGGCCAGTATGTCCGCGTGCGCCTGAAGATCAGGGATGAACCGAACGTGATGATGGTGCCGGAGACAGCGCTCGGATCGAGCCAGCTCGGCAAATATGTCTATGTCGTCGGCAAGGACGATACGGTCGAGCAGCGGCTCGTCACCCTCGGCCCGACCAGCGGCGATCTCATTGGGTTGGCCTCGGGTGTTTCGGAAGGCGACCAGGTGATCGCCGGAAATCTGCAGAAGATCTTCCCCGGCGCGCCAGTCAAGCCGATGCCGGCGGGGCAGGCGCAGAAGTAGCGCGGCGCTGTAGGATCGCTGCAAATGCACTTGGCCATCCGACCGCATCCGCCGCGGCGACATTTTGCTGACCAGACGCCTCGTCGAGCACTCGCTCTGAGCTTCAGATCACCTGTGCGGTCACAGAGTGGATCGAGTTGTTACCGTAGCCCAGACGATTCCACTCGGCGCGCTCAGGCTGAGTCCGGCCGGCCATGTCGGTGGCGCGCGCCCGCACGGCGAGCGGCCCCGTCTGCTCAATTCGCGTGATCAGCTCCCACCATTGCCAGGCAGAGCGCCGCGGTTCGCCGACGAGCCGCGCCTCGCGCCACGGGCCGTCGTTTAGGCTGACATCGACCCTGGATATGCTCCCGGCGCCAGACCACGCGACGCCACGGATCGCGGTCTCGCCGCGCGGTAGGCTCTCCCCCTGATCGGGCGAAGAGATCAGCGCCCGCACACTCATGAGCGTCACCGGCGCGCGCTCGTCGCGCCCGTTCCGCACCCACTGGTACCAGTACTTCTCCGCTTGATAGTGGGTCTCGCAGGGCTTGTCGGTAACGACGATCTCGGTCAGCCACTTGACGGACGCCACCGCATACCAACCGGGCACGATCAGCCGCAGCGGATAGCCATGAGTTGACGACAGCGGCTCGCCGTTCATCTCGTAGGCGAGAAGCGCGTCCGTTTCGCGAATCTGGTCGAAGCTGAGGCCACGCTCGAAACGAATCGGCGCATCGTGACCCTCGACGAGCCCGCCGTCCGCACCGCGGAACGTAAGTTCCGTCGCGCCGGACCGCAGGCCTGCCCGTTCGATCACCTTGCTCAAGGGAACGCCGGTCCATTCGGCGGTGCTGACGGCGCCCAGGCCCCAGGCTTCGCCGGGCACGGCCGGATCGAACAGGCTGCGGCCGTTGCCAGCGCATTCGAGGGTTACCACGAGGCTCTCAGCGTAGAGATTGTGAAGGTCCCTCATGCTCAGACTCAAAGACCTTTCGACCAGCCCGTTGACGGAGAGCCGATAGCTCTCGCCATCGAGGTTCGGAATATCGAAGTGATTGCGCAAGTAGAACCGACCATTGGGCACGACTGCCCCGCCCGCGAGGTCCTGCACCGACGTCTCGCCGTTCAGCGGATAGACGCTATGAATTAGGAGCCCCGCCTCGACGGCGTCCTGGCAAGCGTCCGCCGGGTCGAGCACCGCGGCGGAAACGTCGGCCGGGCGTGCATCGCAGCCGCCGCTCGCCACGACCCCGGCGCAGGTCGACGCCGCCATCACTTCGACCTCGCCGGCTTGAAGGAACGGCGTCAAGAACGCTTGGAGGACGGTCTCATCCGCCGCTTCGGCAATGAAGAACAGTGAATGGGAACCGCGAACGACGGCTTCGCCCTTGATGACCACGCCATGGCGAGCGGCGCTAGGCCGGCTCAAATGGTTCAGCAGCATCGCGCCCTTGGCCGGATCGCGTGCGGGGCAGGTTTGGGGCGAATGCTGATGGTGCACGATGAAAAGAGGCACTGGGAACCTCCATACTAGGGCGGGGTTGCCCTGCGCCAAACCGCAAGTTGCGGCCTGCAAGGCGATCGGTACCGACCCTGAAGACACATTGCTCCGCTAGAACTGCTCATGATCATTTCAAGAACCTGCACGATGCGGAGATGGATCGCGCCTCCCGACGATACATTATGCGACCGTGAACGCAAAACCCGGCAGATCCAGCGTCCTTGTCGGGTCTTCGCACCGCCCGGCTCTCTTCCTATTTTTAGGATCTTAGATTTCCATCGTGGTGGAAAAAAGCACTGACGGTATCTCTGGGTTGTCCGCGTCAGTGACAAGCAGGAGGTCCAGACGGCTTCCATCCGATCGAGCGTGGATACCCTCTATCTTGTGTGGTCGCTCAAGGCGACGCACCGAACGCAAGTTACCATTATTGTCAGCTATTCCAATTGCGGCGCCGATGCAGGGTCCATCACGGAATGCATCTTCGGTATCTTCTGCAACGGCGCTGAAAACCATATCGCCGTTGCTCAAAACGGCCGCGTCCGTGAAGGAGAATGGCACACCGTGGAGAACCCCCAAGTCTAGCCGACGGATAGAAGATGGCTTGATGGCTTCGACAGACCCGGCCTGCAATGCATCCAGTACTGTTGAAAGCGGGAACCGGATGATCGCGTTGTCGGCTTGGTTCTTGTTGCCACGCTGGAACAAGCGCAGTTCATCGCCAACCACGACCGCGCCTTCAATATTGACCTCGGAGAATTCTTCGTTGAGCGGAACAAGAATGGGTGAAAGATCCACGGTTCGAGGCGGCATCAGCACGTCGGCATTGGGACCTAATCCAAGCAGAACCCCCCTGCGGCGGTTGGGTCTGGAGCCTGAGCCAAATGCCAATAGCGCGCCATGAGGAAACTCCCGGAAGGTGGGAAGGCGTGCGAGCGCCTCGAGATCGGGTTTTTGTCGCTTGCGAGCAGCCTTGGCCTGGGGCAACACGCCATCAAACAGGCGGATCAGATGACCGGGCTTCCCGCTGGTCAAGGAAAACACGCCTAGGTGAAGCTCATCATCTGCAATGACGCAGATGATCGAATCCAGGCACACGAGCCCGCTTGCAGCACTTAGATGCAAACGCCCGACCCCGGTGTCGGCCGGTGAAATATCTAACTCGCGTATCTTCGTGAGAGCGATCATCCCTGTGTTCTAAAGCATGCTCATGCAAACACAATTGGTCAGGCCAAGGCATGAAGCGCCCTAATATCAGGCGTGGTGCGCTAGCAGTCCCGGATACGGCTGCGCCCTCCGCCGGGGAGCGGAGGGCGCTTGATGTCAGGCCGAAGCGGCTAGGAAAGAACTTCCGCGCATTAGCGCTCGATCATGCGGTTCCAGCGCTTGTTCCAGTCCTGACGGCTCTTGTTGATTGCATCCCAATCCAGAACCTTCGCGGTTTCCATGTTGGTCTTGAAGGTCGCCAGCTTCTCATTGGCCGCAGCCGTGCCGGCTTTGGCGTTCCTGTTGGACGGAATGATGTTGCCATTGTCCAGCGCCAGGCTCTGAGCCTCTGCCGACAGCAGGTAATGGGCAAGCTTCTGGCTGAGTTCCGGCTCGCTGTTGTTGGCGATGACGCATTCGGTTACGGCGAGAACGACTGAGCCTTCCTTCGGCTGGGCGTATTCCACCGGTATACCCTTGTCCTTCAGGTTGTTTACCGCCGTCGGCGTCAGCGGGAAGATCGCCGCTTCGCCGGTCTGGACCATCTCCGAGATCTTGGCAGAGCTTGGAATGAACTCGATGACGTTCTTGCCGATCATATCGGAAAACTTCTCGAAACCGGGTTCGACATTGGTCTCGTCGCCGCCCTGGATGCGGTTGAACATCAGGAAGGCATGCAGGCCGAAACTGGAGGCGGAAGCGGACTGGAACACCACCGCATTTTCGAACTTCGGATCGGCCATATCCATCCAGGAGCTCGGTGCCGGCCAGCCCTTTTCGTCAAAGAGCTTCTTGTTGTAGGCAAGGCCCGTCATGCCCATGTCGACGCCGATTGCCATGTCATCCTTTAGGCGCGCAGCCGGCTGGATTTCAGCAAGCACAGGATCGTCGGCGATCTTCTGGCAAAGCCCGGCGCCAATGGCGCGCACCATGACGCCGTCGTCGAGCAGCATGACATGCATCTGCGGATTGTCCTTGGCAGCCGTGGCCTTGGCGAGAATGTCGGCGGAGGTGCCGGGAACGATGACGACTTTGACGTCATTGGCCTTCTCGAAGGGAGGCAACACGTGCTCGGTGTAGGCGCGCTCGAAATTGCCGCCATTCATGCCGATGTAAAGCATCTTGGTTTCCGCCTGGGCGGTGGTCTGCTGAACGGCGAACGCGAGCAGCGCGAGGGCCGAAGTTCTCATAAGGCGTTGGTCAATCATGGTATTCCCCTTTCTGTTTACAACGAGACTGCAGTTTGAGCCGCTACTTGACTGAAGCGACCGATGGAAAAGGCATCGATAGGCGTGGTGCTTTGCCCGGTGGCGACGAGCTCCAAGAGCACTTCGCCGACGGCAGGCGCGATCTGGAACCCGGCGCCGCAGAACCCGAAGGCGTGGAAGAGGCCGGGCGTCGTCTGGCTTGCGCCGATGACCGGATTGCCGTCAGGCATCTCCGCTTCCGTACCGGACCAGAACCGGATGACCTGGGCAGTGGCCAGATGCGGAAAGAGCGCTATGGCGCGCTGCATGACCGATGAAGCCGCCGTTACCGACGGCCGCGAGAAATCGGGATCGGCAAGTGCTGCTCCGCGCCCGCCACCCATCACATAGTTACCGCGCGCAACCTGCCGTCCGTAAAAACTGCCGCCCTGCTCGCCCATGCTGACCGGCAATCGCATCGGCAACGGCTCGGTGACGACCATCGAGGGATAGATGCGGGTCAGTGGAACGCGTTCGCCGAACTGCGCGGCAAACATATCGGACCAGGCACCGGCGCTGTTGACAATCTGACGGCTGCGAATTTCGACATTCTCTCCCGCAAGCACGGCAAATCCGCTGCCGGTCGCGCGCACATCATGCACAGGGGTCTGTTCGAAGACCTTCACGCCCGCCCGTTCCGCCGCACGCGCGAAGGCGGGCGAGACCAGCCTGGGATTGGCATGACCGTCGCCTGGGCAAAGCGATGCGCCTGCGCCTGCCGCCGACAACCACGGGAAACGCGTCTTCAATGCGGCAGCCCCAACCAGCTCGAGATCGAGCCCGTAGGGCTTGGCTATCTCGGCATAGGCTTCCAGCTTGGCAAAATCCGCCTCAGTGCGCGCTAGCTTCAGATGGCCGGACGGCACGTATTCTCCGTCAATGCCGACCAGTGCCTTCAGTCGTGGCCAGATGCCGTGTGCCCGCTGGGACAGCGGCAATTGCTCGGGAGGCCGTCCTTGCCGGCGCACGCCGCCATAGTTGACACCGCTGGCCTGGGCGCCGCAGAAGCCCTTATCGATCAGCACAACGGCAAGTCCGGCCTTGCGCATCGCCAGCGCTGCTGAACTGCCGACAAGCCCGCCGCCGATGATGGTCACATCCGCCGAAATGCGCTGGATCATCGGCCTGCCTCCCTGTCGAGCGGACCGCCGAAGCCGAGCGGAATTGGCTTCACCGGCGCCTGCGCCCGCAGACGGCCGGTTTCCTGCGGCTCGACATTGCGGATGCTGCGAAGCACCTCAGTTGCGGCGGCCGAACACATCCGCCCCTGGCAACGCCCCATGCCGACGCGGCTCAAAGCCTTCATCCGATTGATCTCGCCGATGTTCCCGGCCTCGACCGCGCGGCGGATCTCGCCGATGCTGATTTCCTCGCACCGGCAAAGCGTCGTCTTGGCCGGCACCGTCTCGAACCAGTCGCGCGGGAAGGGAAACGCGTTTTCGAGAATTTCGCGCTGGCGCAGGATCCGTGCCCGGGCAGCCATCAATTGCCGGAGACGATCGCCCTCGACTGTCTTGCCCATATCATTGAGGATCGCCAATGCGGCCAGCTGGCCGTCGATTTCGGCGGCATCGGCACCAGCAATACCGCTGCCGTCGCCGGAGACGTAGACATCCTTCCGGCTCGTGCGGCCCAGGGCGTCGCGTTCCGGCAACCATGCCCGGTCGCGATCCTGGAAGCGGAAGCCACATCCGGCGAGGTCGGCCAGCTGCGTTTCCGGGCGCAGCGCAAACCCGTAGGCAATCGCGTCGCATTCGAGCTCTTGTGTGCAGCCACTCGCCTGAAAGCGGATGCCCTCGACCCGGTCTGCGCCGATGACCGTTTCAGGCCGAACACCATATCGGATCTTGACGCCCGAGAGTTGGAGCTGAGCGCCATAGAACAGGCCGAGCGCGACGATGCGCGGCGCTCGGGCGAACAGCGACACCAGATGGATTTTCGATCGCAACGGCGCCGTATCGAGCACGGCGGCCACTGTCGCTCCCGCCTTCATGTATTGCCACGCAACAAGATAAAGCAGCGGGCCGGACCCCATGAAAACCAGTCGGTCGCCGACCGTGCAACCTTGCGCCTTCAAAGCCGTCTGGGCGGCACCGAGCGTGAATACGCCCGGCTTCGTCCAACCGGGAAATGGCAGCACGCGGTCCGTGGCGCCGGTGCACAAAAGCAGCTTGGAAAAGGCAATCTGGTTATGCACGCCGTCAGTCATCACATCGAGGTGGCCGCCGCGCTCCTGGCCGCTGACGTTCCAGGCAAGTGTTTCCGGCCGATACTCGATTGCCGGGCGGAGCCGCTCGAAGGTCGCGTGCAACTGCTCGGCCTTTCTCGCCTCGGAGCCGTACCGGTTGCGGTAGGAACGACCGTCGTCGATCATCGGGCGCCGGTAGATCTGCCCGCCGGCGCGCAACCCCTCGTCGAGAACGATCGGCCGGATACCGGCTTCGACCATTTGTTCGGCGGCGCGGATGCCGGCCGGACCGGCACCGACGATCACGATCGGCAGAGCATCAGTCATGCTCGACGCGCTCCATCGTGGTCGTGAAAAAAGCCATGCCGGGTTTCAGTGCCGTGCTGCACGCACGCACGCGGCTACCGTCCGCCGTCATCACGAAGCAATCCTGGCAGGCGCCGATCAGGCAGAAGCCTGCGCGGTTCTCGCCGGTGAATTCCGCCCGGCGAAGGCTGGATCCGAGCGAAAGGATGGCCGTCATGACCGTGTCGCCACCTCGTCCGATTTCGGGCAAGCCGTTGAGCAGGAACGGGATTGCTTCCTCGTCCCGGCGATATCGGCGCTTGAACAGGGCTTGTCTCGACATCGCCGTTCTCAGCCTTTGCCGACAAGAAGACGATCGAGCCCAAACATCCGGTCGAGGACGATCATGGTCACGGTCGCAAGCGCGATCATCAGCGTGGAAACCGCGGCCATCATCGGATCGATGGATTCGCTGGCATACATGTACATGCGAACCGGCAAGGTCACGGTCGAAGGCGATGTGACGAAGATAGACATCGTCAGTTCATCGAAGCTGTTGATGAAGGCAAGCAGCCAGCCGCCGCTGATCCCCGGCAGCAGCAACGGCAAGGTGATGCGCTTGAACACCGTCCACTCGGCCGCTCCAAGGGTGCGGGCCGCGTTCTCGGCGTTGCGATCCATGCTCGTCAACGACGCGAGGATGAGCCTCAGCGTATAGGGCGTGACGATGATTGCATGCGTGGCCACCAGCCAGGTGAAGGAGCCGGTCATGCCCATCAGCGAAAACAACCGGAGAAAGGCAACGCCAAGAACCAGATGTGGGATGATCAGCGGCGACAGGAACAATGCGTTCAGCACATCACGGCCGCGGAACTCGTAGCGCGTGATGGCAAGGGCGGCCGGGACAGCAAGCAGTGTCGAAATCGTTGCCGAAAGGAGGGCCAATCGAATGCTGTTGCCGAATGACGACATGAAGTCGTTGTGGCGGAAGACTGCCTCGAACCAGCGCAGCGACAGGCCGTTCCATGGCATGGCCAAAGTGTTTTCGGGGGTGAAGGCCACGAGGCACACCACGACCATGGGAGCCAGCATGAACACGACGATGAGGCTGTGAAAGACCAGCGCGACAGGACCGTTTCTCTGCATGATTTCAACCCAGCTTCCGTTTGGCCTGCTGCTCGATGAGCCTGTTATAGGCGAGCATGATCACGAGGTTGGCGACGAGGACGATGATGGCGATGGTGGCGCCGAGCGGCCAATTGAGTTCGATCAGGAACTCGTCGTAGACGAGCGTCGCTGCCATCTTCAGCCGCCTCCCACCAAGAAGGCCGGGAATGGCGAAGGAACTCGCCGACAGCGCGAAGACGATCAGGCTGCCGGAGAGAATGCCAAGGGCGGCCTGCGGAAAGACTATCCGGCGCAGGGCGGTAAAGCGGGATGCGCCGAGCGTGAGCGCCGCCGCCTCGACGGTCGGATCCAGCTTCTGCAGCACAGTCCAAACCGGGATGACCATGAACGGCAGCATGATGTGGACGAGGCCGATGACGATCGCCGCTTCGGTGTAGAGCAGTTGCACCGGCTCGAGGCCGACGGCGGCAAGCGCGCCGTTCACCAGCCCGTTCTTGCCTAGCAGCATGCTCCAGCCAAAGGTACGCACGACCACCGAGACTAGCAACGGGCCGATGATGACGAGCAGGAAGATCGACCGCCAGGGCTTGCGCATGTTGGAGAGGATGTAGGCTTCCGGAACACCGATCAGCACGGCGATCACAGTGGTCAGCAGCGCCAGGCGCAACGTACGCCAGAAGGTCGAGAGGTAATACTCGTCCTGCAGAACGGTCAGATAGTTTGCGAGCGAGAAGTCATTCTGAATGCCGGCGGTATAGTCGTAGCTGTTGAACGACAGGATGATCGTTAGCGCCAGTGGCAGCAGAACAAGCCCAATGAAAAACAGCGTTGCCGGAGCCGAAAGGAACAACGGGGCGAAGGCGCGCGGCGCCGCCGCGGGGGTCGCCGCGCCCATCACTCGGTAGCTCCCGCAGCGAGAACGCGACAGTCGCCATGCTGCCAGGACAGGCCCACATTTTCGCCTTCCAGCGGCGGCGGTGCGCCAAGATTGGGAACGGCGACGGCCAGAACGCCGGCCGGGGTCGCAGCGCTGACCAGCCACTGGCTGCCCATGAAGTAGCGGGTGGTCACGGTTCCCTGAAGCTGCCCGTTGGATGGTGTCGTCAGACGCAACTTTTCCGGGCGGATGAATACGGAAACATCCTTGCTTGCCGGCTTGCTGCCCGTCTCGAACACGATGTCGGTGTTGCCGATGCAGACAGTCGCGCCCGCACCGTTTGCGACCGCAGTCGCCGGCATGAAGTTCGACTTTCCGACAAAGGAAGAAATGAAATCGTTGCGCGGGTGTTCATAGAGTTCGTAGGGCGTGTCGACCTGAGTGATCTTGCCCTTCTCCATGACCACGACGCGGTCGCTGATGGAGAGCGCCTCGGCCTGGTCGTGCGTAACCATGATGGTGGTGATGCCGACGGCCTGTTGGATGCGACGCAATTCGAACTGCATTTCTTCGCGAAGCTGGGCATCGAGGTTGGACAGCGGCTCATCCAGCAGCAGAACCGGCGGATTGATGACCAGCGCACGGGCGATCGCCACACGCTGGCGCTGGCCGCCGGACATCTCGCGCGGATATCGATCGGCGAGCGCCGAGAGGTGGACAAGAACAAGAATGTCCTTGATGCGCGTTTCGCGCTCGGCCTTCGCAACCTTGCGCATCTCGAGGCCGAAGCTGACATTTTGCGCAACCGTCATGTGCGGGAAGAGCGCGTAGCTTTGAAAGACCACGCCGAGCTGCCGTTGCGGCGGCGGCATGTAGGTGATGTCACGGCCGCCCATCATGATCGTGCCCGAGGAGGGGCGCACGAGACCCGCGATCATTTGCAGCGTTGTCGTCTTGCCGCAACCGGATGGTCCCAGAAGCGAGATGAACTCGCCCTTCTCCACACCAAGGTCGAAATTGTGAACAGCGGCAACCGATCCGTAGAATCTGAAAACCTGTTTTAGGCTGAGGAAACTCATGCTCGCTCTCCCGTCATTCAATTGCCTGGAGAGATCGCCTGCCCTGATTTTCTTGTCAGCGATCCATGCGGCAACGACACGTCGTCAAAATCCATTGGGCCCGCTCAGACAGATGCCGAAGTCAGCAACTGCGGCCGTCACGACCGGACCGCACAGTTTTCCCGGCCGGGACGAACGGCAGTCCGTCCACGTTTTCCATCCGCCACCTTGAGAAGGGCTCGCCGGTTAATTTCCGGAGTTTGACAAAAAACACAAACCGAATTTTCTATGTTGAAATTTTTTATGAAAAAAGTCCATAATTCGGAATATTGATAGGGGATCTATAAATTTATGGTGCAGATTTCGGAATCCGAAGCCGTTGGCAACTCCAGCCTCTCGAAGGCAATCCACATCCTGAAAGATCTGGCGGCGCAGTCGGTGGAAGGTGTGCGGTTGATCGACCTTGCGCGCAGGTTGAATCTGAGCCAACCGTCGGCACATCGTCTGCTGAAGACCCTTATCGCCGAGGACATGGTTGAGCAGATGCCGGACAGCAAATCCTACCGTCTGTCGCTGGAGTTCTTTTCCATCGCCTCGCAGGCGAGGCGGCGCGAGGGCATCCTCGATATCGCCCGCCCATCCCTGCTGCGACTTTCGGCGACCTTCAACGACACAGTGTTTCTGCTGGTGCGCAGCAACTTCGATGCAATTTGCCTCGACCGCGTCGAGGGGCCGTTCCCCATCCGCTCGTTTACCGGCGACATCGGCGGCAAGGTGCCATTGGGCATCGGCCAGGGCAGCATCGCCATTCTCTCTTACCTGCCGGAGGAGGAGCGCGAGGCCATCATCAAGTTCAACATGCCCCGCATCATGGATCGTGCGGCAATCGATGAAGTTGATCTGCGCATCAAGATCGAGGAGGTGCGCCGTATCGGCGCGGCGCAGATGAATTTCGAGATGATTGAAGGCATGGCCGGCTTGGGCGTTCCGGTTCTCGATCGAAACGGCATTGCCGTCGCCTCCTTAAGCATCGGGACCCTGGCATCGAGGCTGACCGAAATGCGCAGCGGCACGATCACCGATCTGCTGAAATCGGAAGCGCAGGCGATCAGCAACAAACTCAACCCGTTCGATCCGACCTTGCGCTATCCCGCCTCGGCACTGCGCGCCTCGTCCAAGTCTTGAATTCAAAAGATATTCGGACTTGGACGCGCGCTCCTACTGTGCTCCGGCGTGCAAAAATTGGATGTCGATACGCCGAGACGGAGACCGTGCCAGCGAAGATCAGTTGGGGCGTCGTGAAGATTGGGCCCGCCAAAGTGACCTCTGCCGCGGGATATCGCCGCTCACCAGCTTTATACATTGAATTAGCGGCGGCAGATATTGCCCGTAAGGCAATCTTGCGCGCCAGCACAGCGACATCATTCTCAACGGCCTGTGGATCGGCCTCGACACGAACTGATCCAATATCAGACCAGTCGGTTCGGTACTGGACCACTTGAACGGATATCGGATCAATCATTTGATATTCGTTGGGAGAAGACACGGCGACTCCTATCGTTCATCTATGCGGCGGTGTGCCGCAACGTTGGGGCGCAAGTCGACGTCATCCTGGCCGCCCTCCGGCGGGAGGCAGGCTGAACGGCTGCGACGCTCTTCTGTATCAGTCTTGGGAAATTCAACCTCTTGCCCTATATGATGTGTGATGACTGATGCGCGATGAGGCAGATTTGAGAACGACACTTGCGATCGATGACGATGTCCTGATTGCAGCCAAGGCCATGGCAGCCCAGCAGCATCGGAGCCTTGGCGAGGTCATTTCCGAGCTGGCAAGGCGTTCTTTGCGCCGGCCCCGCAGCGGTAACGAGCGCAATGGAATTCCTCTTCTGACGTCACGACCGGATACCCCGCCAGTTGCCCTCGAAATCGTCAACGCCTTGCGTGACGAACTGCCGTGACTTTCCTGCTCGGCGTTAATCTCCTGATCGCGTTGATCAATCCGGGCGCAAGCAAACAGTAGCAGCGGGCACAGGGCAACTCTGCCTTGCACCTCATCGCGGGTGCTAGGTCGTGAGTTCCCGTCGATATAGTATGCGATCCTAAACGCGCAAAACCATACGGAGGCCGCCCCCTTCGCCCGAGCACAGCGACCGGTTCGCTGCTTTTGCATTTGATGCTGAGCACGGCGGACGGACGCTACCAGATACCAGCCGAGGAGCGATGGTAGGTCTCAATTCGGGGCGTCCATCCTGATCGGACAGTCCCGAAATAACCTAAATTCGCGACGTGACCCACGTTTCCCTGTCGTCCCTCTGGGGAATTAACTCGCCAACGTTGGACCTCCATGGCGGCTGATCTCTTTTTCAATCTGCACGATCAAGGTGTCGAGTGCCGGATTTCTCGTCCCGCGGGCTCGTCGGATGCCGATGGTACTGCGGATTTTGCCGGTGCCCGGTCAACGCACCGCCTGCTCCGCCGTGAGTGCCCGTTCGCGGGTTCCGGAAACAATGATCTCAAGAATCTCGTGTTCGTCAGTGTGCTTGATATAGCGGTCGCCGACATACTCGCCGCGCTTCAGCACCATCACGCGATCGCCGACGGCAAAGATATCTACCAGCCGATGAGAAATGATAATCTGGGCTACACCCTGTCTCTTCAATTCCAGCATCGTTTCAAGCAGGCGTTCGGTCGCCATCACCGAAAGATTGGCGGTCGGCTCATCGAGGATTACGACCTGCGGCTCGAACGAGATGGCGCGGGCAATCGCCACCGATTGCTGGCGGCCGCCCGACAGGCTTTCAACCTTCTGGTAGACAGAGTTGACGTCGACCTTGAGCCGTTTCAACACCTTGTCGGCTTCCGCATACATCTTCCGCCGATCGACGAACGGGCCCTTGAGCGGCCAGCGGCCCAGAAATATGTTCTGCCCGACGTCCATGTTCCCGCACAACGCGAAATCCTGGTAGATCATCTCGATACCGACGTCGCGGCTCTCATGCGGGCTCCTGAAATGCACCGGGTGTCCGGCGACGAATATCTCGCCAGCATCGCGCTGGTAGGCGCCGGTCAGGATTTTCATTAGCGTTGATTTGCCGGCGGAATTGTCGCCAACGAGACCGAGGATCTCGCCGGGATGGAGCACCAAGTCGACCGAGCGTAGCGCCTGGACCGCACCGAACACCTTTTCGATGCTCCGCATTTCCACGATCGGTGTACCTTGGGTATCAGTGGCCATGACTGGTCTCCGATCTTTGTCCGCGTTGCGCCAAAAAGGAGCGCATGCGTCCGAAGATATTGGCTTGGCGAACCCAAATGTCGACGAGCACGGCCACGATAAGGATGACGCCGATAAAGACATTGATCCAGTGCTGCGGCATGGTGAACCCCTGGACGTTCAATTGCAGCAGCGCCCGCACGAGCGTGATCGCCGCGGCCCCGGCAAGCGAGCCGATGATGGTGCCGTAACCGCCGAAGATCGATCCGCCGCCGATGATGACCGAGGCGATGGCGTCCAGTTCGCGGAACTGGCCGGCGACGGGGTTGAAACTGCGAAAGTAGGCGACGTTGATGATCCCGGCCATGGAGGCGCAGAGCGCTGACAACAAGAGCGCGAGGAAACGCACGCGGTTCGTGTTGATGCCCGCGTAAGCCGAGGCGCGGAGGTTGCCGCCGGTGGACAGGACCTTCAGTCCGAACGGCGAGTAAGCGAGCACGAGGCCAGCCACCAGGGCGACAAAGAACATCCAGATCGTCTGCACGCTGACGACTTCTGCGACAGTCCGAAGAAAGCCGGGCGGCAGCGAAAAGCCGAAATGCAGGAGGACGTCGTTCGCCTTGCGGCCGAGCAGATTGTAGCCTTCGGGCCAGCCCGTCAGTTGCTGGCCGGCAACGAACCAGGCGGCAAGACCGCGGGCGATGTAGAACATTCCCAGCGTAGCGATGAAGGCCGGCAGCTTGAAACCGACTGTGACGGTGGCGTTGACGAGTCCGGCGACCATTCCGACAACCAGGCCCATCGCCACGGCGGTCATCGGGTCGGCGCCCAGCACCTTCAGAAAATAGGCCGCGGTGCTGCCCGAAAGCGCAAGTACCGCCCCGACGGAGAGATCGATATCGCCGGCTGCGATGACATAGGTGAGCCCGACCGCGATGAGAGCAAGTTCTGTGTAGTTGAGCAGGATCGCGAACGTATTGGAGAGGTTCCACCAGTAGTCGGGCCTGAGGGTGAGCCCCGTCAGCCACAACAGGATTGTCAGGATAATGGCAAGCGCGTCGCGGCGTGCGAGAAACTTGCCGAACCCGGTAGCCGTCAGCTCCCGGTCGCTCGCCATCGCTCCCTTGGTCTGGACGCCCTCGAGAGCCACGCCGCCCATCTCATAGGCGGGTGGCGGCGGGCGGCCGCGCAGCCAGGCCCAGAAGCGGCCCGCGACTTGGCGGCGGATGAGATAGGGCTCTATCAGCACCGCAATGACGAGAAGGAGGCCGAGGAAAACCAGCACCGCGCCCGCGGGTAGGGTGAACCTGGCGTTGACCGCAATATTCTCGCCGTCGATGACGACAATGCGCGTGATTGGCCATCCTTCGCGCAAGACCTTGTCGACCAGCACGACGACCGCGGCTCCCAGGCAAGAGCCGATCACGCGACCGCGACCGCCCAGGATCGACGCGCCGCCGATGACCACGGATGCAATGACGGTGAGTTCCCAGCTGACACCATAAAGGGGGGTTACGCCCTTATCCTGTGCCGCCGACAGAAGAGCCGCAAGGGTCGCACAGAGCGACGAGATCAGGTAGGCGCGGATGCGCACCCAGCGTGCGGGAATACCGGCATAGACTGCCGCCTGTTCGTTCCCACCGGTGGCGAGTGTCTCGTAGCCCCAGCGGGTTTTGGCAAGCACAACGGCTCCGAGCGCGACAACGCAGGCGAAGACGATGATCTGGTTGTTGAAGCCGAGGACATTGGTTTCGCCGAGGTGGAAGAACAGCGGAAATTCATCCGCCTTGCCGGAATAATAGATCGCCTGGCCGTGCGTCAGCGCCAGCACGAAACCGCGGCCGATGAAAAGGATCGTCAGAGTCGCGATGAATGCCGGCGCCCTTAAGATGGTCACGAGCACGCCGTTGAGTAACCCGATCGCCGTCCCCAGCAGCAGACAAAGAATGACTGAGGCCGTGATTTCGAGATCGAGAAAGCTCGGTGAAAAAAGCCGGGCGAACGCCACCGCGACGAGGCCGTAGGTGGACCCTACCGACAGATCGAGGTCCTTGTTGACGATAACGAAGGTCATCCCCACGGCGATGATCCCCACGCGGGAGGTATCGCGAAGCAGGGCGTGAAGCGCGTCCGTCGAGGCGAAGAAGGTCGGATTTGCGAACACGCCACCGACATAGAGCAGGACTAGGAACAGTATGAGACCGGCCTCCCAGCCGCCGGCGAGCTGCGGAGGCGCACGGCCGAGCGATGTCGTCTCCACAGGCGCCATGGGTTTGTCCGGTAAAACTTTGCACTTGCGCAGGCGGCAGGAACGGCCCTCCCGCCCGTATATGTCAGGCGCCTCGAGCGAAATCAGTTCTCGAAGCGCTTGCCGACATTGGCGACGGTCTCCTTCGTCACCAGCTGGGCCCGTGTGTCGAGATTGGCGGCCGAAATGCCGCGGTCGATCTGCAGGTAGAGCTGCATGACCGGCCAGAAGCCTTGCAGAAACGGCTGTTGTCCCAGCGAGCCCGTTAGGTTGCCCGCGGTGATGCCCTCTTGCTGCGCCGGCCCCAGATCGAAGCCGAAGGCACAGAACTTACCGGTCCATCCCATTTGCGCGACTGCCTTTACGAGTGGCGGTGTGAAGACGTTGTTTGCGGTGAAGGCCCCGACGACGTCACCACGCGACTCGAAGAGCGACACGAGCGCGTTCACGGGGTCGTTCGGGTTCGTGTCGATGCCGACATTCTCCGGCCCGGCGTCCACCTTGAAGTTTTCAAGCTTTCCGGCGTCCTTCAGTGTCTTGACGATCGCATTAAAGGCCGAGGTCACCCGGTTGTTCACTTCGATATTGCCCATCGCGGTCGAGGACGGCAGCAGGATCGAGCCGCTCGTCTTGCCGCTGTCGAGCACGCATTTGGCAAGTGCTTCGCCGCCGATCGCAGCCGCGGATGCGTCCTGGCCGGTATGACTGATGCTACTGCGATTGAGCAGCGTCCCGTCAAAGGAATTTGTCGTAGCGACGGGAATTCCCTTTGCCTCGGCGGCCTTGACGATGTCGTTGTAGGCGCCGACCTGCGGTGTCGTCATGATGATACCGTCGATCGTCGGATCCTGAACGATCTGATTAAGGATTTCGATCTCGCGGGCCGGATCATCCACCGGCGATTCCGAGCCAAGCAGCAGGATCTTGGCGCCGATCATGTTGCCAGCCACAGTGGCGCCAACATAGACGGGATCGAAAAAACCGTTCCCGGCGGTGTGCGTCACGATACCAAAGGTGAGGTGGCCGTCGGCCGAATGAAAGTCCTTGGTACCGGGCGCCTCTTTTGCGGCCTCCTCGAAACTGTAGCCGCCGACCGCCTTCTCGACACTGCCTGATTGCGCGGATGCATACGAGACGCCAAGCGAGAGCGCCGCGACCGATGCTGCCGCGTGCAACAAAATACGCCTCATGACTGGTCCTCCCTTGAAAGGGGCAGAAGCCGTTCGGGCGCGCTGATCGTGAGGGCCGAATGCCTTCCTCCCACGACGCTAATTTTCCGCGTAATTCTATCGTAAGTAAATGGTAAACACGTGGTGCTGGCAAATTTGTTTGGCAGCGGCGTTAAGTTGGACTCGGCGCGCATCCGACTGCGTGCTCGTCGGCGGTCTTTCGAAGGATTGCATGAGGCTCGAGAATGCCGGAGCGCGACCAGGCCGGAAACGCAGCCTTGGCCGCGGCGATCGCCGCCTTCGCATCCTCGGCCGAGGCGCGCGCATATTCCCCGATCACGTCGTTGGTGTCGGACGGATTGATATTGGCAACGCCATCACCGCCAACCCATTCGCCGGCAATCAGGTTCTGGTGCAAAGCCATAATGGGGTTCCTAGATTAGCTGGCGTGCGGCGAGGTTGCGCATGAGATGGGACGCGCCGAAGGTCCAGGGAGGGCACTCGGTAGATAGCCTCACCGTGTTGACGAGAGCGCCGAGCTTGGCGTTGGAAATCGTCACGACATCGCCGATCTTGTGTGTGAAGCCCTGACCGGGGACGTCGCGATCTTCGACTGGAGCGAACAGCGTGCCCATGAACAACATCAAGCCATCGGGATATTGGTGATGGGGACCGATGGTCTGTGCCACTAGGTCGAGTGGATCGCGGCTGATCTCCTTCATCGAGCTGCGGCCGGTCAGGACATAGCCATCTTCGCCCTCAATCCTCAGATCGAGTTCGGCGTCGCGAACGTCATCGATCGAATAGCTTTCGTCGAACAGTCGAATGAACGGACCGAGTGCGCAGGAGGCGTTGTTGTCCTTGGCTTTGCCGAGCAACAGCGCCGAGCGCCCTTCGACATCGCGCAGGTTCACATCGTTGCCGAGCGTCGCCCCCTTCACCCGGCCCTGGCTGTCGACAACCAGCACCACCTCCGGTTCAGGGTTGTTCCATCTCGAGATCGGGTGGAGCCCCACCTCGTCCCCATAGCCGACCGCCGACATGATCTGTCCCTTTGTGAAGACTTCGGCGTCGGGACCAATTCCGACTTCGAGATATTGAGACCAGACGCCCTCCTCGATCAGTGCCTCCTTGACCTTCGCCGCTTCCAGCGAACCGGCCTTGAGATTGCGCAGGCTGTCTCCGACGACCGCCGTCACGCGTTCGCGGATTTTGGAGGCGAGGTCGGGATTTCCTGCCGCGCGCTCCTCGATCACCCGCTCGAGCATCGAGCGTGCAAAGGTCACTCCGCAGGCCTTGATCGCGTGAAGATCGCATGGGGCGAGCAGCCGGGGTATGCTCGGGTTAGCGGCCCTGCCGGAAAAAACATCGTCGAGATTGCAGATCGCTTTTCCCTCTTGGGCACGAACAAACCCGACTGCATCGTCCATCTCGGCGAGATCGCGCATCGTTGGCGCATCTTTCGAGGTAATATCGAAGAGAACGCCGGCCCTAACAGCCACCAGCGCCGGCCCCTCTTCTTGCGGCAGCCAAACGCGACCTACGAAGGTGCCGTTCTTACTGAGTTCCATATCGTTCATCCCATTCCAACGTCATTGAAGCAGTCAGTTTTTGACGGTGTTCGAGCACCTGAAGGCCGGGGTGACCCTCAAGATTATGCGCGTCGACGGGGTGGGAGACCGGCTCAAAACAAAAGAAGTCGGCCTTCGACCCCGGCGAGAAGACCAACGCATATGCGAGGTTATCCGAAGCGGAGAGCCTGAGAGAGACGGCCCTCTCGCCTTGCGTGATCACGGCTTCTCCACCCCACTCGCCGAAGGCATTGTTGATCCAGCCGTCGGGCAAGATCCGCCCGCCATCGAAGTTCCAGTCTGAAGCGTCACCGATCTCTTGCCGCCCGGCGGGAAGATGACGCTCGTCCTCCAGCCATATCTCCGCGGCACGAAATTGCAGCCGAGTGTCCACATTTCTGGGAAACCACGGATGGAACCCCACGCCGAACGGCAATGCTTGCCCCGACAAGTTTTCAACTTCGAGCTCTACGATCAGTTTGCCCATGGCGAGCGTGATGATTTGCCGTGCCCGGTAGCGGAATGGACCGATCTCCCCGTCACATTCTACTTCAAGGGACTCTGAGCGCCGAGCAAGCGTGCGCCAACACCGCTGAAAGCCGTCCCCATGAATGGGCAATGGCTCGCCACAAAAGTTGGCAGGAACAGGATGGAACGCACCATCATGTTCGAAGCCGCCCCCGGAAATGCGATTGGAAAACGGGACAAGGACATTGCAGCCGAGTGCGAGGGGGCCATCCTCCATCCGCCCGTTCCACGGCCTCAACACGGGAAGCAACGCGCCGTCCGCGTGTCGCACATCAAGCCGCGCAATCCCCCCTCCGAGCGCCGGCACGAGTTCGAGGCGCGCGTTGCCATTGTCCAGGATAATCCGGTCGGCCACCATCTACCAGCCGCCGTCGATCGCGAAGATCTGCCCAGAAATCATGTCGGAGGCCGGCGAGACGAGGAAGAAAACGAGTTCGGCGACATCCTCGGGCTGGATGCGTTTTTTGAGGCATTGCCGCGTCAGGATCCAATCGTTGTATTCCTGAAGCCTATCTGCAAAGACCCGGTCTTCCGCTTGGGAAACAATCGCGCCTGGCGAAACCGCATTGACGTTGATGCCATGTGGACCAAGCTCACGGGCCAGCGACTTCGTGAGACCGACCATCGCACCTTTTGACGCCACATATGGTACGTAGCCTTCCCATTGGCCATTGAGCGTGATGGAAGCAAAGTTGACAATCTTGCCGGCCCCCTTGCGCTTCATCAAATCCGCACAGCCTCTGACAGCAGCAAAGGCAGCTGAGGAGTTGACCCGGATCTGATCTTCGTACTCCTCCAGGCTGAATTCTTGAAACGGCTTGTTGATGATGAGCGCGGCGTTGTTGATCAGGATGTCGATGCCACCCGAGGCCTCCGCCTCCTCCCGAATGACCCTTTCCGATGTGGCGAGATCGTTCAGATCACAACCAAGAAAGCGCACGTTTTCGCCGAGGCTTCGAGCCAGCGTTTGCGCATCCTCCAGCTCGGGACGATCGAGTATAACGACGGTCGCGCCTTCCTTGTTGAGCTTCCTCGCCTGCGCCCGACCGAGCGTGCCGAGGCCTCCGGTGACGAGTGCCACTTTTCCTTGAAGCGTCTCCATTTGCGTTCCCTTCAAAGCACCGACTGCACTTCGTCAATCGACGTGTCGGCGACACGCTTGTCGAGCACGATCTGTCCACGCGCCATTGCGACCACACGGTCACAGCAGTCAAAGACATGATGCATATTGTGGCTAATGAAGATCCCCGTGACGTTCTGCTCCTTCAGCGAACGAACGAAACCGATGACCTTGTTGGTCTCCTTGACCGAAAGATGGTTAGTCGGCTCATCGAGGATCATCACCTTGGATTTAAAGTGCATGGCTCGGGCGATGGCGACACCCTGCCGCTGCCCCCCGGAAAGCTCACCAACCAGCGCATCAGGCGAGCGGAGATGCAGATCGACATCTGCGATCGCCCGGACACTTTCCTCGCGCATTTTTCGTAGATCCATAACGCCGATGCCAAACACCGAGTATTTCAGCGGCTCTCGACCGATGAACAAATTCCGCGCAATCGACATGGTTGGAACCATGGAGTTGTACTGGTAGATCGTCTCGATGCCGAGACGCATGGAATCGCGCGGGCTGCAGATCGCGACTTTCTCGGATTCGATATAGATGTCGCCCTCATCCTGCTTCTGCACACCGGAGAGGATATTGATCAGTGTGGATTTGCCGGCACCGTTATCACCGATGAGGCCCACTGCTTCGTTGCGGGCGAAATCGACCGAGACGCCTTTCAGCGCATGCACGCCCGAATACCACTTGTGGAGGTTTTTGACGGAAACGATGGTATCCTTCATGGATCAGACCTCCACTTTGATGGACTTTGCGCGCTTGCGCAGCCAAGAGTTGGCGACCACCGCAAAGATGGTCAACGAGCCGATGGCGAACTTGAACCAGTTGGCGTCGACCTGGCTGAGAACGAGACCATTGTCGATCACGCGGATCAGCGCAACGCCCACGATGCCGCCCAAAACGGCGCCGACCCCACCGGTCAGTGCAGTGCCGCCGATGACCGCCGCCGCCACGGCCTGAAGCTCCATTCCCTCGCCGATTGACGGCAGGGGCGAACCGAGGCGCAGCACCTGGATCAATCCGGCAAATCCGCTCAGTACCGAGCAGAGAATGAAACAGGCGATCTTGACGCGCGCTGTCGGGATGCCGAGTGCCGCTGCCGCCGGCAGGAATCCGCCGGTTGCTCGGATCCAGTTGCCTAAGTTCGTACGGCTGAGGAGCAACGACACAAGACCAGCGATGGCCAGAAACCAGATGAATGACATTCTCACCAGTTCGCCCGGCCCGACGAAGCTAGTGAAGAGCCACGTGGGGAGATCGGCCGGTAGAAGCGGCGGAAATCCGCCGGAGATCACGACAGTCAGGGATCTGGCGACAAACATCATGCCAAGCGTGGTGATGAAACTTGGTATTGCGAAGCGAATGGTCAGAAAGCCGTTCAAAAGACCGATAGCGACGCACACAAGAAGGCCGGCGATCAGTGCCAGTGGGAACGAAATCCCTGTAACCATCAGCACCGCCATCGACATCGGCATCAGGGCGAATACGGCTCCCACTGAAAGGTCGAATTCACCGCAGATCATGAGAACCGTCACACCAATCGCGACCAATGCCATCTCGGGCAGGATCCCCAAAACGCCGCGCAAATTGTCAAGACTCAAGAACACGCCTTCAGACTGGCTCTGGAAGATACCCATGAGAAGCAGGAGAAGGATAAGCGCGGCCAGTTCGGGCTTATCCATGTAGATTTTCAAAAAACGTTTCATTGCATGCGGCTCCAGTGCGAGAGGGCGGCGATGTGCTCGCCGTACCCTCTCGGCCAAATTTGGCGCTCTGCGCGTTCAACTTAACGCGCAAAGCACACTCTAACGCCCTGAACAGGCTAGTTTGTCTCTTCGCTCCGGCCCCCCGGGGACGTGCGTTAGCGAAGCCCCTTGGCGGAGAACTCCATGATCGTCTCGGCATCGGCCGGGCGAACAATGCCCTGCCCCGTGTCAATGTCGGACGGGGCAAGTCCGAAAGTCTTGGCGAGATAGACTTGCATGACTGGCATGAAGCCCTGCATGTACGGCTGCTGATCGACCTGAACCTGGACGTAGCCGGTCTGCATCTGCTGGACGACTTCCGGCACGAGGTCGAAGCCGCCTAGCAGCACCTTGCCCGGCTCGACGCCGCGATCCTTCAGCACCCGTGCGACCGCAGCATGCCAAAAGCCAGTGTCGAAATAGGCCGTGGTGTCGGGGTGGGCATTAAGATAGGCGCCAACACGATCGGCCGTAATCGCAAGATCAGTGCCGCTATCGATTCGCTCCCAAGAAACCTCTCGGTTGGGATTGGCGGCCTTGTATTCCTCCAGGAAATCCATGACGCCCTGCCCGCGTGCCTCAGACCAGTTCTGGCCTGGAGCCGAAACTCCGACCAGCACCTTAATCGGCCCCTCCTTCGGGAAATTCTGCGCCATGGCCTGACCGAGCGAGTGGCCGGCTGGTCGGAATCCCTGGCCGACAAAAGCAGCGCGCATGTTTCCTTGTGCGCCCTGACTGTCATCCACGTTGACCCCGATCACGACGACGTTGTCCTTCGTGGCGCGGGCGATGACGTCGTCGAACGCCTTGTCGTCGACGATCGAAGTTAGAAGGGCATCAGGCTTGCGCGCTAGGGCCGCTTCCATGTTTGAAAGCTGCTGCTCGACGGAGCCTTCGTTCTGCGTAAAGACCATCTGGCAGTTGGCTGCGATCTTCTCGCAGGCGTCGTCAAAGCCCTTCTTCACCGCCTGCCAAAACGTATTCGACGCCGACGAATGGTGCGTGAAGACGATGTTTAGCGGCTCCGCGGATGCCCCGAGCGCTGTGGAGCCCAAAAGCGCTATGCTCAAAGCGCACCCAGTCAAAAACCTTCTCATGCTTACTCCTCCCTTGGTTCATTTTGATTGCAGCTGAAGGTCCGTGTCAGTTCGTATCCGAGCTGCGGCGAAATACGGTGAATGCCTTATCGAGGTCCGGATTGAGTTCCATGCCCAGTCCGGCGCCTGGCGGTACCGTGATCATGCCGTTCTTGACTTCGGGCAACGCCGTAACGAGGTCGCGGTACCAGGTCTTGTAGAAGGCGCGGACGCTCTCCTGCACCAGCGCATTGGGCGCGTTTAGCGACAGATGCGTCGATGCGCAAAGGACGACCGGGCCAGTGCAGTCATGCGGCGCGACGGGCAAGTGCCATGCCTCCGCCATAGCGGCGATCTTGCGTGCTTCCGACAATCCGCCGCACCAGCTGATGTCGAGCATGACCACGCCGGCAGCGTCGGTTTCCAGAAGGTCGCGAAAGGCCCAGCGCGAGCCCAACGTTTCCGAGGCTGAGATCGGTGCCGGCGAGACGGCCGCGTAGCGCTTGAGGCTCGAGAGGCTGTCCATTTTGATGGGATCCTCGTGCCAGAATGTTTGGTATGGCGCGAGTGCTTTGGCGATCTGCATTGCTGGCAACAGCTGCCACATCGAATGGAACTCGACCATGATATCCATCCGGTCGCCGACCGCCGAACGGATCTTCTCGAAGGGCTTAAGCGCCGACTTAAGATCGGGCAGTGAGATATATTGGCCGCGCGTCTTTTCCGCAGAGATATCGAACGGCCAGATCTTCATCGCCGTGATGCCCTCTTCAAGCAGGGAATGGGCAAGTTCGTCGGCGCTGTTCAGGAAGCCATTGAGGTCGTCGTAATTGCGCGCGGACGACGAGGACAGATCATAGTTCGCTGTCGTCTGGCCGGTCGCCTTCTTGATGTACTCAGTGCCCGCGCATGTGTTGTAGGTCCGGATTTCCTTGCGACTGAAACCGCCGAGCAACTGGGCGATCGGCTGGTTCGTTGCCTTGCCGAAGATGTCCCACAGCGCGATGTCAAAGGCCGAGTTGCCTCGCACTTCAGCTCCGGAGGAGCGAAACCCGAGGTACCCCACGAGATCGGCGGCGAGGAGGTCGATCTGCAAGGGGTCGCGGCCGATGACCCGAGGCGCGACATATTCATGAATATAGGTTTCGACGGTCTCGGCGCCGAAGAACGTCTCCCCGAGCCCGGTCAGCCCCTCATCCGTATGGACCAGGAGCCAGAGAAGGTTCGGGCGCTCCGCGACGCGGACCGTTTCCAGTTTCGTTATTTTCATAAGGCTGCTTCCTATGCGATGCCGGCGGCAAGAAGCGCCTTGACGCTCTCGTCGAAATGCCGGGCCATGAGCTGACTGGCTGCTTGCGGATCGCCCGCAGCAATCGCTTGCGCCAACTCGATATGGATTGCGTTCATTGCGTGCCGCTCTGCGTCCGAGGCGCGGCTACGCCAACCGATCGGCCAAGTCTGCCGCGACACGCCCTGGAAGGCGCCGACAATCATCGAGAAGATCGGATTCTTTGAAGCGCGGGCGATCTCGAGATGAAACGCGAGGTCGCTCTCCATTACTTTCTCCGCGTCTACAAAATTGTCCTCCATTGCCTTCGCAAGTCCGAGAATGGTGCGCGCTTCCGCGTCCGTCCGCCTCAGTGCGGCGAGCGTCGCTGTACGGGTCTCTATGGTTCGGCGCACGTCGTAGACCTGATTGATGTTGATCTGGGCAGTGTGTACGCCGTGCTCGATCATCAAGGACATTGCTCCGTGATCGAGCTGCGCCACGGTGGCGCGCTTACCCGCACTGAGATCAATCAAGCGCATCGTGGCGAGCGACCTGAACGCCTCGCGGACCACCGATCGAGATACGCTGAGTTCCTTCGATAAGGTTGCCTCACTCGGCAGCCGATCGCCGGGGCCGAGTTCATTTGTCCGGATGTGCTGGGTGATCGCGCCGATCGCGGTGCCGACCAGGCTGCCGGCTATATGTTGCTCATCTTCAACTGGCCGCAGATTCATACATCGCCTCCCGAAATGCCAAAACCTGTCGGACAGGTTTACTTGATCCGATTCATAGTTTACGCATAAGCTGTATGTCAAGATTGAATTCGAAGACCAAAAGGGGAATTCCATGGGAGTTGAGGTTGACGTTGTTCTCGCCGCGAAAAACGTCGTCGGAGAAAGTGCCGTATGGGACGAACGAGAACATGCGCTATGCTGGGTCGACATCGTCGGGAAATCGATCCATCGCTTACGCCCGAACTCGGGCAAGCACGAAAAGTGGAACTTCCATGATCTCGTGACTTCAATTGGCCTTCGTAAGGACGGAGGCGCCATTGTCGGATTGAGGAAGTCAATTGCGCTATGGGACTTCGGCGGCCAACTCCGCGCCATAGCAGAGGTTGAATCGGAGCTTCCGCGAAATCGCCTGAACGAAGGCGTTGTCGGGCCAGATGGCGCATTCTGGGTTGGCACCATGCAGGACAATATCGGTCTCGATGGCACGCCGCAGGCGATAACGGCAAAGACGGGAAGGCTGTATCGTTATGCGGGCGGAGAGCTATGCTCGGTTTCGGATGACCACTTTGGCATCACCAACACACTGATATGGACTGAAGACGATCGGCTCATTACGGCCGACACCGAAGACAACACGATCTACAGTTACGCCTTGGATAACAAATCCTGGTCTCTTCATGACCGGCGGACGATCCTTTCTGGCTTCAGTCGTGGTCTTCCAGACGGATCTTGCGTCGATGCGGAAGGTTTCATCTGGAATTGTCGCGTCGCCGGTGGCGGTTGCGTGGCTCGTTTCACGCCGAGCGGTATAATAGATCGCATTGTCGATCTGCCCTGTTCGTGGCCAACCAGCTGTGCTTTTGGCGGGCCTGGACTTGAAACGCTGTTCGTTACCTCAGCACGCTTCACGATGACCGACGCGCACCTTGCCGACAATCCGTACGAGGGAGCTGTGTTCGGGATGCGGGCAGGTGTTTGTGGGCAGCCGACCAATCGGTTCGGTCAATGACACAAATTGCAGGTTGCCAGAGATATTAGAGCACCCATCTGCCGGTGACGGCGCGCTTGCGCCGATTGAGCCTTTCCGCCAGCACCGCCGCAAGTGGATGATCCAGCAATGGACCGTCAACAATCGAAGCTAGTACCCTCACGATTGATTATGCGATCTTGAGTGGCAGCCGAACGGACCGATGTTCCCGACCGGCCGGATAAGGAGGAGTCTGCTTCGGCCGATGTCTATCGAGCGGATCATGACGCTAATCGAGCCGCACCCTCGCGGTTGGTGTTCGACAGGAACACCGGGGACAGCCGATCTAAGGTCAAAACAAGTTTCCCCTGTCAGCGCGCGCGCAACGGCGACGCGCCCCGGGAACCACGATCACATCCTGCTTCTCGCGCGTCCAACTCTCCGACTGACGCTCTGCTTCAAGTCGCCGGCACCACCTACGGCCGGCCGATGCGACGTGATGGCTGAGCGCCCTGGCGTAATGGCGGGCGACCTTGCGCTCCTTGTTGTCGCCGAACAGCCAGCCTTGCCGCGCAGCTCCGCGAACGTTTCGGGCGTTCAGCGACCGACCTCGCCAAAGCCTCACCGTCTATACCCTTGTCCACTAAGGCGACCTTGACCTTAAAGGCGACACCCTCCGGATCGACATAGACATTGCAGCCTACGGAACGCACCGTTGCCATGGCCCGCTCGAGGTCGGGTTTCGCCTTCGCTGACCCAGAATTCAAGGGAGCGTTCGATGGAGCTTGAACCTGCCCTGCTCACCACGATCGCCTCAAACAGGTTGCCCCATGACCGTGATTGTGGTCGAAAAGCTGCATGCCACCGGATCGCCGACCACGCTTGCGCAACTCGTGGAGATCACAGGTCTCGCCAGAAACGTTACTGCCCAGACCCTCGACCCGCTCATACAGCGCGGGCCCGCCTCGGCAATGCCATCCTCCGTTCGGTCCGATATCAACCGCCTCTCAAAATGGGCGATCGCGCTGATTTGAGGACCGTCCCTTTAACGCCCCTCCTCCCTGCCACCCAAGGCAGAGAGATGGAATCGGCCTTGGGGCTATAGGCGCGGTTGCTATCGCTCATGATTTCCGGCAAAAATGAGGTATAGAAAAGGAAGTCTATAGCTCATGAAATGGAACTGGACGCAGCAAGGCTGGCCCGAATTCAGTTTTGACGCTTCCCGGCTTGAGCCGCTTGAACGGCAATTCCTTTTGTCATCTGGTGAGGTCATCGGCGCAATCCGCCACGTCAGCGACAATGAACGCGATCAACTACGCATAGAGTTGATCAGCGAAGAGGCGGTGAAGACATCGCAAATCGAGGGAGAAATGCTCGATCGTTTGAGCGTCCAATCCTCTTTGCGCCGACAGTTCGGTCTAGAAGCAGACAGCCGGCCGATCAAGCCGCAGGAACGCGGGATCGCAGAAATGATGGCCGACGTCTATGGCACTTGGTCGCGGCCTCTGGACCATGAAACGCTCTTTCGGTGGCATAGAATGTTGATGACGGGAAACCGTCATATGGGAACGATTGGTACATACCGAATACACGAAGATGCCATGCAGATCGTATCTGGTCGCCACGATAAACCTATCATCCACTTTGAAGCGCCACCGTCAGTACGAATACCGGACGAGATGGCCGCCTACGTGGATTGGTTCAACAAATCCGCAACTCACGGTGAAGCCCCCCTCCCCGCTTTGACACGTGCTGGTATCGGCCATATTTATTTCGAGAGCATCCATCCTTTCGAAGATGGCAACGGTAGGCTCGGTCGAGCGATTTCCGAAAAATCACTTGCACAGAATATTGGACAACCAAGTCTCATTGCACTCGCCTTCACGATTGAGCTTGCCCGAAGGAATACTACAGCCAGTTGGAGAAAAACCAGCGCACGTTGGATATCACCGAATGGCTGATCTACTTCGCGCAGACCATCCTGGAAGCGCAACAGACGACATTGCGTCGGATCGACTTTTACCTCGACAAGGCGCAATTCTATGATCGGTTTCGCGGGCAGTTCAACGAGCGGCAGGAAAAGGCGGTCGCCCGCATGTTCCGTGAAGGCCCTTCGGGATTTAGAGGCGGGCTGAGCGCCGAGAACTACATCGCGATCACACAAACCTCGCGAGCGACTGCCACTCGTGATCTTCACGACTTGGTGGAAAAAGGCGCACTTGTGCGAACCGGCGAACGTCGCCATACGCGGTATTCCCTCAGCCTAACTGAGACGAAAATGCACGATCCGGGATTCAGAGGCGCCTTTGATCAGGCATGAGTTGCTACAGGCCAACGGTATTTGAAATAACGCATGAGAAACCTTCCATGAGCAAATCGTCGAGAGACAAACTTGGCCCAGTTGCTGCACGGGACACGGATGTGTTGAAAGCGCAGGCAATCAATGCGCTACTCACACAGCCGATTGCCATTCTTCCCATGAAGCCCGGCGATCCAATCCGACCCTTCGGGCTCGGACTCTGGCCTGAAATCAGACCCCTTCTGCGGCCTGGCCTTAGCGTCTCGACCCTGCGCCGCGCGACCGGAACCTTTCTCCACTCAAAGAGATACCATCTAGCGATCGCGCAGCTAGGCTCCGTCCGCCACGATATAAACGGCACAGCGATAGGCCTAGTATCGGACACAGACGGGCTGGCGGCCGAGCAAAAAATTGAAAGCTTGAGAAAGCGCGATGAAGCCCGAAAGGCAGCGGCACCTGCGGTTGTCCGATCCATCCCACTTTCGAAGGCTGACATGATCCCGCGCTGCTCTGTTCAATCGGGACAATCCGCCGGGTTAAATCAGGGCGAGCGGCATCGAGCAGCAGCGGCTGCTCGCCCGCGGAAAATGTCTTAGTCGCCGCGCGTGCCGATGAAGGTAGTCGGCTTCGAGCGCCAGCRAGAATGAGCGTACCAGGCGCMGGCAGCGCAGCTGACAGAGCCCGTTCGCGCGCGGTTTGACCGGTTAAAAAGCCTCGTCTCGGAGGATCAGCATCGCGACGGCCAACGCCGGGATCCGGCCTGCCTTCACCTGCCCGACCTGACCAGCAAACCTGCGTATCGATGATACCCGTCTCTGGCGGCCGCTGGATCATCATTGAGACGATGCAGGGCGCATGCTTACGAGGGCCCCGGCGATGCGCTTTCTCTCGCCAGGCGGAAACGCTGCGATCGATTCTGCAAATCGATGTGGCGAGCGGACGACAACTTCCGTCGAGATCCGGCTTTCGATCTCCGACTGCCATACCGGACGGCGGGCAGCCTAAATCGTTCACGCTTGCAGATCGTGAACCGTTTGGCTGAGAGAGGAGCCCAGGACCTGGTCGCCGCGTGCGGATCATCTAATGGTCGCCGGTATACTCTGAACGGGCTCTCTACCGGGTGCGGCGCTCACTTCTAATGAAGGGCCGACGATACAGGCGACGATCGACTGCGCGGCGGCAATCAAGGTGAGATTCAGCGTCAATCAGGATGAGACTCGGCGGCGGGGGTGTGACGAAGGGAGGGCGTAGCCCGACCGGAGTTACACCCCCGCCGCGGCGCAATTTTTCGGCGTCTCATGATCGCGGTCGGCCCGCTACGGTGGTGGTTTTCTGGAATGGAGAACCACCTTTGTGCCGGGTCGCCATGTAACCGATCATCAGATGAGATTATTCATGAAGTATCGACAAACGCATTCTGTTGAGGTCGCCGCCGCGAAGGCGTCGATCAGCCGGGCGACGGCATTCCGTATGGAGAAAGAGCAGCGCCTTCCGTCGCAGAACAAGCCGCCCCGCGGTCGGCGTCGTCCCGATCCGCTTGAGCATATCTTTGATGCGGAGGTCGTTCCGCTCCTCAAGGCCGCTCCCGGCATTCGTGCGGTCGCCGTTTACGACGAGATGCTGCGGCGTCATCCGGAACTTCCCGAAGGCATTCGCCGCACACTTGAGCGGCGAATCCGGTCATGGCGAGCCGTTCACGGTGAGGCACAGGAGGTGATCTTCCGCCAGACGCACGAGCCCGGCCGGTTGGGGCTGTCGGATTTTACCGACATGGGCAGCCTCAGCGTGACGATCGCCGGCCAACCGCTCGACCATCTGCTCTATCACTTCCGGCTGGTCTGGTCGGGCTTCGAGCACGCCCATGTCATCCTTGGCGGCGAAAGCTTCGTCGCCTTGGCGGAGGGATTGCAGAACGCCCTGTGGTCCATTGGCGGATCGCCGCTCTATCACCGCAGCGACAGCCTGTCGGCCGCCTTCCGCAACCTCGATGCCGATGCCAAGGTCGATCTGACAAACCGCTATGAGGGCCTGTGCTCTCATTACCGGATGACGCCGACGCGCAACAACAAGGGCGTCGCCCACGAGAACGGCTCAATCGAAAGTTCTCACGGCCATCTCAAGAACGCGGTTCGCGATGCACTCCTGATGCGCGGCACCCGAGACTTCAACGATCTCCGCTCCTACCGCGCCTTCATCGACGAGATCGTCAGCCGCCGTAATGCCGCACATGGCAAGCGCATCGATACCGAGCGCCCGCATCTGCAGGTCCTTCCCGATCGCCGCACGTCCGACTTCGAAGAGGTGGTCGTCACGGTGTCCCGCACCGGCGGCTTCGCCTTGCGCAAGGTCTTCTACACCGTCCCCTCCCGCTTGATCGGCCACCGGCTGCGTGTGCGTTTGTTTGACGATCGCCTCGACGTCTTCATCGGCGGCACGCATCTACTGACGCTGCCACGAGGTCGCGCCCATGCGAGTGGCAAGCACGATCAGGTCGTCAACTATCACCACGTCATCCACTCTCTGCGCAAAAAGCCCATGGCGCTTCTCAACCTGGTCTATCGCGACAAGCTCTTCCCCCGGCCGGAATATCGAAGGGCTTTCGACACTCTTATCGAGCAACTGCCTGACCGGCAGGCTTGCAAGATCACCGTCGAATTACTGGCCCTGGCTCATGATCGCGGTTGCGAGCGTGAACTGGCCGAGGAGCTTGCCAGAACGCTCGACGCCCGCAAACTGCCCGACCTGGTGGCCTTGAGAGCGATCTTCGGCCCAGACCCGGATCAGTTGCCGACCGTTCATGTGCAGCTCGCATCGCTCAATAGCTATGAAGCCCTGATGGGGTCTGCCTATGCGGGAGAGGCCGCATGAAGAACGTCCACAACACCATCGACGAAGCCCGCCTCGGCATCATGCTCAATGAGCTGAGGCTGCCGACGATCAAGACGCTCTGGTCGCAATTTGCCGAGCAGGCCGATCGGGAGGGATGGCCAGCCGCCCGCTTCCTGTCGGCCATCGCCGAACATGAGTTGGCCGAGCGAGCGCATCGCAGGATCGAACGCCACCTCGCCGAGGCGCATCTGCCGCCTGGAAAGACACTCGACAGCTTCGCCTTCGACGCCGTGCCCATGGTCTCCAAGGCCCAGGTGATGGCGATTGCCGCCGGCGATAGTTGGCTCGCCAAAGGTGCCAATATCCTCATGTTCGGTCCGCCGGGCGGCGGAAAGAGCCATCTCGCCGCGGCCATCGGCCTCGCGCTGATCGAGAACGGTTGGCGGGTGCTGTTCACGCGCACGACCGATCTCGTCCAGAAGCTTCAGGTCGCACGGCGTGAACTCCAACTCGAATCCGCCATCGCAAAGCTCGACAAGTTCGATCTGCTCATCCTCGATGATCTGGCCTACGTCACCAAGGACCAGGCCGAAACCAGCGTGCTCTTCGAACTCATCTCCGCAAGATATGAGCGGCGTTCCATCATGATCACCGCCAATCAGCCCTTTGGAGAATGGAACCGCGTCTTTCCGGACCCGGCCATGACGCTTGCCGCGGTGGATCGACTTGTTCATCACGCAACGATCTTCGAAATGAACGTCGAAAGTTATCGGCGACGTTCCGCCATGGAAGCCAAACGCCAGCGCGGCAGACCTGCCGCCTTCGCGACAATCAAAAGTGCTTCCCAGATTGTCGCGGAGCGACAATCAGAACACGATGAGACTCTTGCCAGCGACAATCAGCATGATACGGTCATCCCGACCGCGACATAAGAATCTCATCCAGATTGTCGCCGCCGTCTCATCCTGATCGTCGCGCTATAATCGACAGATGGTTGGAACCCGCACGCGCCCTGGAACGTTTAGAGAACGAATTCAGGAGGGTGTTATGACTGTCAATCCGAAAACCGATCCTTCTTCCAACACACAGAAAGACCCCGACGATTGGGTCAGCGGCGACGAGCCGATGACCGGTGCGCAGCGGTCCTATCTGAAGACCCTGTCGGAGCAGGCGCATCAGCCCGAGGCCTATGCTGAGGATCTGACCAAGGCGGAAGCATCCAAGAAGATCGACGAACTGAAGCAGTCGCTCGATTTGGAATGAATCGCCGCGTGCGGCCACCATGCATTGAAGCCGATAGCCGAGGACGCACAGTGACATCACGAATCTCTGGAACTTTTTTCACGAGAGGCGATTTTTGCTGATTAAGCCAGCCCGGTCACGCTGCGAAACAGCCAACGTCGAGAATACGGCCATGCAACACGAAGACACCAGACAACAGTATAGCAAGGTGGTTCACGGCTGGAATCAGCGGTACGACCTGGAAGAGTTCATCCGCGCGCACCGGCTTATGCCCCTTGTCGCACGTGAACTGTGTGAGAAATTCGGACCATACAAAATCGACCTCGATCGAAAGGTCGCCGAGCTCGGAGCAGTGGGAAAATCTAATCGTGGGCACTAGTCGAGAGTTCCTCTACGCGCCCCTAGACGACCAGGCGGTCGTTCCCTCCATCTGTCGGCCGCCTGGAATAAACTTTTCTCACAGATAGCAGCTCGCTTCGCGAGCACGACGCGCTTAACTGTGGGGCGGCTGCACCCGTCAAAAAAACGGCCCCCGTAATAGAGGCCATAATCGCATTGCCAAGTCCAACTTACTACGATGTCTGCTCAGGTGGAATACCCTTCTCCACCAGCCGAGCCTTACAGAAGACCATTGCCGTGTCCCGGGCCAGCAGCCCATGCTGCCGACGGTGAGGCGATCGACCTCCACGATTTCGGGCTTGTCGCCGTGTTCCGGCAACCCAGCCAGGCGATCGCCTGTGCATTCGATCTTCGGAGCCGCCTGAATCAAATCGGCCTGAATGTGCAAGCAGCCATCCACATCGGCGAGTGCGGAAGACACCACGGCCATGCCGGCCCGGTCCTGCAGCTTGCAGCGGGACTTGCGGGCTGCGCGAGACCGGGCGATATCATCGCCTCCCGCACCGTGCGCGATCTCGCCATCGGTACAAACCTCTCCTTTGATCCACGCGGGGAGCTCGACCTGCCCGGAATCCCCGGCCCATGGCGGTACTTTTCCGTTGGCCCGGTTTTGGCCATGCCCCGTACGGGAGCATCCAATGAATTACCGGAAGATAATTGACCCGATCGGGAGCACCCGGCTGCCTGCAGTTCCTTGTCGCTCCAATGGCGTGTCGATGCCGTGCCCTCCCTCAACGCATCCGGTCGCCATAGTCGTGGCGCAGCCCGCACAACCATTCGGTGAGGTGCGCGACAGTTTTTGGATCCGATTCCTGTTTCAGGGGAATGCCGCGCATGATTTCGCCAAGCGAGAAACGCACTCAGGTGATGCTGTAGCTTCGCAGGGATCAGCGCCGTCGGTGGGGTTATTTGCACACGCTATGGTTCGAAATCGGCTTCAAATGTGCAGCTTTGGTCATGTCACCCGCAATTTTATTAGTAAATGTGAAAAAAACATTGGCTTTCCGAAGCGATTAATTGACGGCTCCGACGACCCCGAAAAAAACGTGGCACCGGAGGGGGTTATCTTCGTCCCGGGATATTTGTTCTGTTACGGCCTCAGCAAAACTCCGGCTCTGGATGCGGTGCACGCAACCTATGCTTAGTGGAGGTCACGGAAGGACATGCCTAGCCTCGTTGTTGAGGAGTGAGTTATTGCTCGGCGGCTGGGCAAATACTTGAATCAACATTGGGAGACCAGCATGAAAAAGTATCTTCAAACAGTTGCTATCTGCGCCATCGTTGCGGCGGGTTACACGGCGCCAGCATTCGCTGACGGCGGCAAAATCGGCGGAGCCGGCGAAATTGGCGGCAAAAGCGACGGTGCGAGCGGAACGGGCGCTGATAGCGGCAGCGGCGGTGGTGGAGACAGCGGTAGCGGCGGCGGTGGAGACAACGGCAGCAGCGGCGGTGGAGACGGCGGCAGCGGCGGCAGTGAAGGTGGCGGCGGCAGTGAAAGCGGCGGTGGCAGTGAAAGCGGCGGCGGCACTGAAAGCGGCGGCGGCAGCGAAAGCGGCGGCGGCACTGAAAGCGGCGGCGGCAGCGAAAGCGGCGGCGGCAGTGAAAGCGGCGGCGGCAGCGAAAGCGGCGGCGGCAGCGAAAGCGGCGGCGGCAGCGAAAGCGGCGGCGGCAGCGAAAGCGGCGGCGGCAGCGAAAGCGGCGGCGGCACTGAANGAAAGCGGCGGCGGCAGCGAAAGCGGCGGCGGCAGCGAAAGCGGCGGCGGCAGCGAAAGCGGCGGCGGCAGCGAAAGCGGCGGCGGCACTGAAAGCGGCGGCGGCAGCGAAAGCGGCGGCGGCACTGAAAGCGGCGGCGTCGTGTCAACCGCGCGTTAAGCGGGACAGTCTGCTGGTAAACAGACCGGCAGAACTCTATCCTGGCAGCGAGGGGCCTTTGCCCCTCGCTTTTTTTTCACAAGCGCCGTCAGTCGGCGAATGTCGGCTCGGCTGGCAATCTCAATTCCCAAGCTGCTCATCATCGACGAGCTTGGCTATCTTCCGTTGAAACTCAATACAACCCATCTGCTCTTCCAGCTCGTGTCCGGCGCTATGAAATGGGTGCCAATGCTCGTCACAGCCATGTCATCACGATCCGTGGCGACAGCTATAGAAAAGCGCCGCAGTGGACTCCTGCAGAGGCCAGCAACGCCTGGCAGAGATTGATCCAGCTCGCTTCAAGCAAAAGAACCTCAGAATGATGCAACGGCTGGTCAGAACATGGCGCATGGAACTGGCTGGGCTAGTCATTCTCGATGGCGGCTGGATAAGGAGTCTGCCCCTATCGTCTGCTTTGGTCGCTCGGCCCCAAACTGGCGGTCTAGGGCCTCGACGTCACCCTAGCCGTAGGGCGCTTTAACTCAATATCCACCGGAAAGAATGAGTGTCTCGCCGGTTACAAAACTGCTCGCCTCAGACGCCAGAAATAGCGCCGCACCAACCATTTCGTCAGGTCGCCCTGCCCGACCCATCCAGTTCAGCTTGCGGACGTAGTCCGCCCACGCTTCAGGATCCGAGTCACGTCTGTCCGCATTCCTGTCGGTATCGATCAAGCCCGGGGCCAGTGTGTTGAGAAGCACACCCCTGCCGGCGTAGTCTCGCGCCAGGCTCTGGACGAGATTGTGTTGAGCCGCCTTCGTGGCGGCGTAGATCGAGACGATCGCCTTTGGCCGTATCTGATTGATGCTACCGACGTTGATGACGCGACCCCAGCCGCGTTCCGCCATTGACGGAAGCACCGCTTGCAGCATGTCGACGGTCGACCGCAAATTTACATCGATCTGCAGATCAAGGTCCTCGGGTTTGACATCCTCAAAGGTGCCATTGATCTGTGCGGACGCGTTGATCACCAAAATGTCGAGGGGACCAGCCGCAGCCTCGGCGCGCTCGATGAGCATGCGTCCAGCCCGTTTGCTAGACAGATCACAGTAAACGGAGACGGCTTGTCCCCCGGCCTCCCGAATGGAACGCTCGACGTCGGCTGCTGCACCTTCCGTTTGTCCATGGACAACGACGCGGGCGCCATAGGCGGCAAACCCTTTTGCGATTGCCGCACCGATGCCGCGGCTGGAACCGGTGACGAGTGCCGTCCGCCCCTTCATCGAGAACATGTCCTGGTATGTCATCAAAGTCCTTTCATCCACCAAAGAGGTTTGCGGGTAAGCCACGCACTCCAGGCGTACATGCGAAAATGCCCCCCGATAGCGGTGCTTCGGTGAGCGTCGAAGCGGGCAGACGCGTGCGGGCGCTCGTTATGAAAAGGGTTGCTAGATCGTCGCCGCCGAAGGCGACACTCGTCGGACGCGGCACTGGCAGGTCCACGACACGATCGATCTTGCCGTCGGGATGGTAGCGCACCACGCGCCATCCGTCCCAAATCGCGCACCAGACGCCGCCCTCAGCGTCGACCGTCAGGCCATCGGGCCGGCCTTCGGATTCCGGGATTCGGGCGAACACCCGGCGATTGCCGATGAGGCCTTCCCCAATGTCGAATTCATACGCGTAGATGATGCCCGGCACTGTATCGACGAAGTAGAAGATCCGGCCGTCGGAGCTCCATGCAAGCCCGTTTGCGACTGTCAATCCGGCCGCGGCCCGGTGAACCTCTCCGCTGCCGGAAATCCGGTAGAGGTTCCCGGTCGGCCGGCTGACATCGAGGCGCATGGAGCCGACCCAAAGCCGCCCGCGCGCGTCGGTCTTTGCGTCGTTCAGGCGGTTTTCCGGCATGCCGGGCTCGGGTTCGGCAAAGAGGGTGAAGGTGCCGCGGTCGAAATCCAGAAACTCCACTCCGTCCTGGGATGCAACGACGAGCCTTCCATCGATAGCAGGCAGCACGGCGCTGACAAGTTTGGAAACGTTGCAGGTCTCGTTCTTGCCGGTCACCGGGTCGAAGCGGTGGACGGCGGGATGAAGAATATCGACCCAGTACAGCCGCTTTTCCCGCTCGATCCAGACGGGTGCCTCGCCCAGCTGAGCGCCCCACGGCAGCACGCAGTGCACAAAACTGGATGTGGACGTCCGCTCTCGCGGCCGCGGGCCCGAACTGATCGCGACAGTTCCGGCCGTTCCGGTGATGCGGCGGGCGGAGGCGATGAGCTCCCGGCCCACCGGGTGAATTCCGGAACTGTCGAGGCGCGAGGCCGGGGCGAGGACGACGAGAGCACCGATGGGTACGCCGTCCCGCCCGGCAATCGGCGCAGCAACGGAATTCACACCGACCAGATGCTCCTCGTAAGAGACGGCATATCCCCGTGCCCGCGTCAGCACCAGATCCGCCTCGAGCGACTGCGCATCGGTTATCGTTTTCGGGGTGAAGCGGTCGTAGGACAGCTGCGCCATCAGGCTGCGTGCAAACGTCGGCTCCTGGAACGCCAGGAGTGCCTTGCCCGCCGCCGAGCAATGGATCGCAACCCTGCGCCCGACTTCGATCAGGACGCCAAGTCCGCCGCTCGACCGCTCCTCCAGATAGACGACGCGCGAACCATCGAGACGGCATAGCGCGACGGTTTCTCCCAGATCGATGGACAGCCGTTGGAGCTCAGGCAGAGCGGCGCTCAACAGGTCGAACTTGTCCCAGACGCGATGGGATAGTTCGAGAAAGCGGTTGCCCAGCAGATAGGCACCGCTTTCATCATCCTGGCGAACCAGGCGATAGACCATCAGGGTTTTGAGCATACGCGCCAGGGTCGGCTTCGGGACGCCGCTCTGCCTTTGCAGATCGGCAAACCGAAGCGGCTTCGTGGCTTCCGCGATGAGGTCGAGCAGGGCGAGGCCCTTGGCGAGCGCTGCAGCGCCCGCCGGTGCCCCGCGATCCTCCAGGCCTACGCTGGCATTTTCTTCCATGCTTCTACCGCCTCATCTAGCATCCGCATGATCGGCCATTGCGGCGCGAAGCCAAGCGTGTCGCATATATGCTGGTTGGAGGTGTGATACCACACACCGGGGCCGGGCAGGTCCACGGTGACGAGTGCCAAACCGGTCCTTTGCGCCATTACCGGTAGAACGTCAGCAAAGTCAACGGGATCGCTGGAGCCGAGGTTGAACGTGCCGCCCGGCGCCTTTTCATGCGTCAACGCTAGTAGAACGCCCTGGGCCATGTCGCGCGTGTCCGTGATGTGCATGCGGAAGGGGCGCCCGTTTTCGTTCCGAGACAGGATCAATGCGGGGCGGCCGGGGTCCGCTGCCCGCAGCACCTCGACCGCCGCCCTGTTGCCGAAACCTTCCTGCTGGCGGATCTTCGGCTGCAGGAAGAAGCGCGGGCCTGAAAAGAAACTCGTCGCATCCAGGAGTTCGGAGGCGTTCTGCGTGTGCGAGAAACGCAGGATCACGGTTTCCATGGACGAGACACGACCCTGAAACCGCACCAGTTCCTCGCCGAGCAGCTTGGTCAGCCCGTAGGGCGACAACGGGTTTGTGCCATTCGCCTCGGTTATCGGCTGGAACTCCGGCTTGTTTTCCGGATAAACCTCGCCGGAACTCGCGAAAACGAACCGGCCGACCTTTTCAGCCACTGCTGCTTCCAGCACAACCCGCGTGCCCTCCACGTTGGCGCGGAACAGCTTCTCCCGGTCATCCGGCAACCACGACATGAAGGCACCGAGGTGCAATACGGCGTCCATGTCCGAGCAAGCGCGGCGCGCCGCTTCTTCGTCGTCGAAGGCTCCGACCACTTCGTCAAAGCCGTCCTGCTCGATGCCGGCGGGTCGCAGATCGAACCCCCTGACGCGATGGCCGGCGGCCAGCAAATCCCGTATGACGAACGATCCGACTCTGCCCGCCGAGCCAGTTACAAGCACTTTCATCTGTCGATTGCCTTTTCAGTTTGTGAGTCAAAGAGGTGGATGTGAGAGGGGTCGAAAGACAGCGAGAGCTCTTCGCCCTCCCGGATCGTGCCGGAATAGGGAACGCGGGCGATCAACCCCTTGCCGCGCTCGTCCTCACGGCCCTGGTGGAAGGCGTACTGGCCTGGTTCGAAGTAGACGTATTTTTCGGATCCCAGGCTTTCGACGAGCACCGGCTTCACCTGGAAGGTGACGCCGCCCTGCCCCAGCGAGAGGTGCTCGGGACGAATGCCGACAATCACCTCCCCGTCAGCGACCCCCGGCCGAGCGGCGAAGGTCTGGCCGAACAGCTCGATGTGTCCGCCCGTGATGCGAGTTCGAAGGAAATTCATGCCCGGGGAGCCGATGAAACTGGCAACGAAGAGATTTATCGGCTTCTGAAACAGCGTATCCGGATCGGCGATCTGCTGGACGAGGCCGTCGCGCATGATGACCACCCGATCCGCCATCGTCATCGCTTCGATCTGGTCATGAGTGACGTAGACGGTGGTGACCCCAATGCGCTTGTGGAGCGCGCTGATTTCGGCGCGGGTGTGAACACGCAGCTTGGCATCGAGGTTCGACAGCGGTTCATCCATCAGAAAGGCGCGGGGTTCGCGCACAATGGCGCGCCCGAGCGCCACACGCTGCCGCTGGCCGCCCGACAGGGCTTTCGGCCGGCGATCAAGCAGATGGTCGACCGCCAGAATTCGGGCTGCCGCCTGCACGCGCTTGTCGATCTCGGTCTTTGCCATGCCGCGCATCTTGAGGCCGAAGCCGATGTTCTGTCCGACGGTCAGATGCGGATAGAGCGCGTAGTTCTGGAAGACCATGGCGATATCGCGGTCGCCCGGTGCGAGATCGGTGACATCCCTGTCGCCGATCAGGATCTTGCCTCCGCTTGCAGCCTCGAGCCCCGCGAGAATCTTGAGCATAGTCGACTTGCCGCAGCCGGACGGGCCGACCAACACAACGAATTCGCCGTCCGTGATCTCGAGCGAGAATTCTTTCAATACGTTGAGCGCGCCGTAGCTCTTGTGCACGCCTTGAATGCTTATTCCAGCCATTTCACTTCTCCGCGCCGGCGGTGAGCCCACCGACTAAGTAACGTTCGAGGAATAGGTAGATGACGACGATGGGCAGGGCCACAAACACGGCGGCGGCCGAGATTTCGTTCCAATCCGTGACGTATTCGCCCTTCATCGTGGTGATGCCGAGATTGGCCGTCCAGTTGCCCTGAGCGTTGGTCAGGAACGTCCGCGCGTAGGCGTAATCCGCCCAGGAAAGAACGAAGGCATAGAGTGCCGTCGCCGCCAGGCCCGGTGTTGCCACGGGAAGCACGACCCGGAACAACGCACCGAGCGGCGAGCAGCCGTCGACCATGGCGGCCTGCTCAAGTTCGCGCGGAATGGTGTCGAAATAGCCTTTCAGCATCCATGTGGTGAAGGGGATGATGAGCGTCGAATGTGCCAGAACCAGCGACCAAAGGCTGCCGATCAGCCCCATCGACCGGAATATCCCGAACAGCGGTATCACAAGAAGCGTTGCAGGCAGCATCTTCGCCGTGAGGATGAACAAGCCGAGGGGCCGGCTGCCCTTCACGCTGAAGCGCGAAAGACTGTAGCCAGCAAAGACCGAGACGATCATCGATAGCGCTACGGAGCCGGCGGCCGCCAGCGTCGAGTTCATCAGCCACAAGAGGATCGGTCGCTCGGAGGCCACCTTGGCGAACGTGCTCCACTGCGGCTCGGCCGGCCAGAAAGACGGGGGCAACGACCGAATTTCGGAAAGCGTCGACAAGGCGGTGACGAAGAGCCAGTAGATCGGAAAAAGCAGAATCCCACAGACGGCGATTACACCGGCATAGAGAGCAAGGGATTGTAGCCCTGTGCGTTTCATGATGGCCCCCTAGTACATTGCTTGCGATTTGCGGCCGAGCATCAATAGGCTGACCACTACGCAAAGGATGAGCGTCACGATGCCGATGGCCGATGCGTAACCCATGTTGAAGAAGCCGAAGGCCTGGTCGTACGTCATGATCGACAGCGTCGTCGTGGACTTCAGGGGTCCGCCATCCGTGAGCACCTTGATGATGGAGAAATCGCGAAACACCCACAGCACGACCAGCACAAGCGTCACGCCCAGTACCGGCATGAGCACGGGGACGGTGATGTAGCGGAAGCGCTGGAAGGCGTTGGCTCCGTCGACCTTCGCGGCATTGTAGAAGTCGTCCGGTATAGACTGAAGACCGGCGAGCGTCATGATCGAGACGAACGGATAGCCCTTCCAGATCATCGTGACGGCGACGACCCAGAAGGCTGCTGTCGGATCAGAGAACCAGTTGATCATGCCGCTGGTCAGGCCGAGCTTGATGAGGAGCCAGTTCATCAGACCGAAGGAGGAATCGAAGATCCAGGAAAAGATGACGACCGCGATGACCTCGGGAACCGCCCAAGGCAAGGCGACGAAGAGCCTCGCAAGGCTGCGTCCCCTGAAGCGATTGTTGACCAGAAGGGCTGTTGCAAGCCCCACGGCAAAGCAGGCGACCGTCACCACGACAACGAGCTTGATCGTCACCCAGCAGGCTGTCCAGAACTCCGGCGATGTGAACAGCTTCTCGTAGTTCTGAAGAGTAAACGGCTTTCGCGGCGCGCTGAGCGTCGCCATCCCGACCTTCTGAAACGACAGATCCAGGGAGACGAACAGGGGATAGATGATAATCAGCGCGACCAGTGCGACGGCCGGCAGCAGTAGCAGATAGCCGAGATAATGCTGACGGCTGGGCCTTGCCAGGTCTAAGAAGCGTAGGCTCATGGCGTTGCTTTCAGGTTGGGAGCGCCAAGCGCCGTCGGGCGCCTGGACGTTCGTGTGTCTCTAGGGCGAGAGGCTCGCGCTAGTTGAGCGCTTCGGCCTTTTCCTGCATCGTCTTCGCAACGACAGCCGGATCGAGATCCTCGATGATCATCCGCTGCGCCTCTTCCTGGACCATCTTCGAAAACTCGTTGAACTGGACCTCGAGGCCCACAGGAATGCGATCGATCCGGTTCTTGGCAGCCGCCCGCTGCGATTCAAGCATGAGTTCGAAGTGTGGCAGCTTGGCTTTCGCCTCTGTCAGATCAGCATTCGGATCCGGCGGCGTCGAGGCGGCCATCGTCGCGAAACTCCCCTGGAATTTGTGCGACGTCGCTATGGCTATGAAGTCCCAGACCAGCTGCTTCTTCTCGTCCGGGATTTCGCTCGGCATCGCCAGGACGTTCGAGGAGCCGCCGAGAGGCGGATCGAAGGGCACACTGGCGAGCTTCAGTTTATCCTTCGCTGTCCCGTCCTGCATGATCTGATAGATCCAGGGGCCGTCGATCTTGAGGGCTATCTTGCCGTCCGCGAAGAGTTTGCGCACCTCGCCGGCGGAAAGGTCGCGCGGTGTCAGGTTTTCCGTCACGACCGTCTTCCAGCGCTTGAGGCCTTCGACCATCTCGGGCGTGTCGATCGTGACGTTGCCTTCGGCATCAGTGAAACGTGCGCCAGTATCGAAGAGGTAGCTCGCCATTTCCGCCAGGTACTGGCCGCTGCCGCCTCTCGTCTCGTGGCCGGTTCCGAACTGGTCGAGAATACCGTCGCCGTTGAGGTCCTTGGTGGTGGCGCGTGCAGCGGCGAGGAACTCTTCGTAGTTCTTCGGTACCGCCACGCCCGCTTGCTTGAGCATGTCTTCGTTGTATCCGAAGATAACGCCGTAATAGAGCATCATGACGCAGACGGTCGTGCCCTGGAACTGGCAGGTGTTCTGCCCGCTCCAGCCGTTCAGATCGAGTCCGGCCTTCTCGATCCAGGGGCCGAGATCCTCCAGCCAGCCGTTGTTCGCGAAGGTCTGGAACTCGAACGAGGCGAGATGGACGATGTCCGGCGGCGTTCCGCCGGCAAACAGGGTTGTCATCGTATCGGCATAGGCATTTCGCTCCACCTTCGTCCATTCGATGGTGTCACCCGGATGCTTCGCCTCCCATTCCTTGATGACCGTGCCCCACCAGTCCCCGATACCCCGTTCGTCTTTCTGCCAGGAGACGAACTTGAGCGTTTCAGCGCCGGCCGTCTGGGGCAGCGCAAATCCGGCCAGCAGGCCCGCAACGGTCGCCGCGGCGATCCGGTCCTTGATCCTCTTCATCATTCCTCCACTCCTCCGTTGTTCATTCACTGCTTCTTCAGAAGCGACAAAGCCTCTCGTGAGAGCTCCACCCCGAGGCCGGCTCCCGTCGGCAGGACGTATTCTCCCGCCACGCAATCCATGTCCGTTTCGAGCAGCCGGCGATTGGGCTCGAAGATCGAATGCTGAAATTCGTGACAATCCACCATTGCAAGCGCAGCACTCGCCTGAAGACTTGCCGCCAGGAAGATGCCGGCGCCGATGGTCGCATGCGGAATAACCTTGATGTGATGGGCCTGGGCGTATTGTCCGATGCGCATGAACTCGGTCACACCCTTGTGCCCCATCTCGGGCTGGACGATTGCCATCGCCCGGACAGCAACTCTCGGCACCATGTCATGGACCGTTCGCCATTCCTCGCCGACGGCGATGGCGCTTGCGACGGCATTTGCCACGCGCGCCAGACCATCAATGTCCTCCGTGCGAACCGGCGCCTCAGCAAACCAGAGGCCATGAGGTTCCATTGCCTTGATCAGCGCGATCGCCTCGCTGGCCGTATGCGTCCAGTGCATGTCGCAGGCGATACGCGCTGATGGCCCCAGCCGCGCTCTCAATGTCTCGATTTCGCGGGCGACGCCGTCGTCGGCCACCGGTGCTGCAAACTTGAAGGACGAAAACCCCTTCTCGCGCCAGTGAAGCGCCAGCTCGGCCCGCTTTTCGCGCGTGTCTTCCGGCAATCCGGAGACATATGCGTCGATGCGCTCGCGGCGCTGGCCGCCGAGCAGTTTGCAGAGCGGCAGTTGCGCGAGCTTGCCCGCCAGATCCCAAAGCGCGATGTCGACGGCCGCCAGCGCATCCAGGTAGAAGCCGCCGGTATAACCGCGCACCCGCATGAGGTCATAGAGGTCATCGTGAATTGCGGCAGCGTCGAAGACATCCCGGCCGATCGTGAAGTCTGCCAGGAGATCGTCGATAATCTCCATCGTCGCCTTCGGGGCGACGAGCCCGTAGGTTTCCCCCCAGCCGACTGCGCCATTCACGGTTTCGATGCGCACCAGGACGCTGCGATCGAAGACGGGATACACCGTCCTGTTGCCCTTGCGCACGAGATAGCCACGTGCGCTCGGCTCCTCTCCGCTGCGCGCCTTTCCAAGGTACGGGCGCTCGCGCGGAATGGTCAGCGTGAAGGTTTCGACAGACTTGACCCGATCGATCATGCGTTTTCTCCCTCGCCGGGACGTCCCAGCCCACATTCCGCATAGGATGCGTCGATGTCTCGAAGAGCAAGTGCGTCGATTTCAGGGGTCGGCGCGCGCACGATGCGGTTGTCGGCGACACCACGCAGCATCAGGATATGCTTGGTCAACCGCATACGGTAGACGGCCTGCAGAACAAGAAGCGGCAGCGAACGGATATAGAGGGCACGGGCTTCGCTTTTCCGGCCGTCGCGGAAAGCGCGATCGAGCGACACATGCAGGTCCGCGATTTCCAGAGCCGGCATGGCCGCACAGGCACCTCGCTCGTATTCGTCGAGAATGTAGCGGGCACCGCCCCCGCCGATGACCCCGCGCAGGTGTTCCGGCGCCTCGGCGAGGATGGCCGTGATTGCCGGACCCGCGGGCAGCGTCTCTTCCTTCACGTAACGCACCGACGGAACCGAGCGGACGACATGAACGACGGCTTCCGGCGAGAGGTCGGATCCGCGTGGCGCCGGGGCATTCTGAAGGATGATCTCAGCGTTCGGCACCTGGGCTGCGACCGCGCCGAGAAATGCCGCGACGGCCTCGGCACCCGCGCCAATCGACTTCGGCGGCTGGATCATCAGCAAATCGATGCCGAGGGCCGCCGCTTGGTGCGCATGGGCGACGACCTCCGCCACGGTGCCCCCGCTTGCGCCGGCGACGACGGGGATCCGGCCGGCGACCTCAGCCACCACGGCTGCCAGGAGGGCTACCCGCTCCTCTGCACTCAGCGCCTCGACCTCGCTTGCGAAGCCCGGAAAGACGACGCCGTCGACACCCCCCTCCAAGGCAAATCGTACAAGCCGACGCATCGCATCGAGATCGACGCCATCATCGGCGAAGGGTGTGGGCAGTACCGGCAATATTCCACTCAGTCGCATCTTTTGGTCCATATTGTGAGACTTATAATTTGCATTGTGGACCTTATGCGGAAATGTTAAGCGGTGTCAATCGGCAATGAAGTAGGAAGGAGTTTGCTGTGAGCGATCGGACATACCGGCACACGGTCGTCCTCGATTGGGGCACGACGGGATTTTCCGCCGCGCTGCTCGACGAGAGCGGCGGCGTTCGCGAGGTGAAGACGGGCGATTTGGGAATTCAATCGGTCCCGAATGGCGAGCATGAAAAGGTTCTGTCCGGTGAGCTGGCAGATTGGCGCGCGCGGTGCGGCGGACTGTCGATCATCGCGTCGGGAATGATCGGTAGTCGCAACGGATGGATCGAGATGCCCTATGTGCCGACACCGGCCAGCGCCGCGGACCTGGCTGCGGCCGCACGGACGATCGAACTGCCGCATGGCGACACACTCACCCTGCTGCCCGGCCTGACCGACCGCACGGCCCATCCCCATTCTGACGTCATGCGAGGCGAGGAGACGCAGCTGGTTGGTTTTGGACTGGAGCGCGACATCGTCGTCGTCCTGCCCGGCACACATACCAAATGGGCGGAGCTGCGCGGCGGCCAAATTCATCGGTTCCGCACCTTCGTCACGAGTGAGGTGTTCAACACGGTCGCCCACCATTCCTTTTTGATGAAAGCGGCAAAGGGAGAGGCGAGCGCGACCGGGCAGGCATTTCTTGATGGCGTGAAGCTCGCGATGGACGACAGCGGCAGGGCCGGCGGACTGCTGACCCGTCTGTTTTCATTGCGCACTGCCTGGCTTGCCGGGGAGCTGGAGCAGCAGGACATGCGCAGCCGCCTCTGGGGACTGGTCGTCGGCTGGGAATTCAGGGAAGCGCGCGAGCAGAACTGGTTTTCCCCCGGCGACCCGATCGCGGTCGTCGGTGATGACCATCTGGTCGATGTCTACGAGGTGGTTGTCGAAGCCTTCGGCGCCAGGCTCGTCTCTGCCGGCCGGGACATGGCCATCAAGGGCGCACAGGCAATCTTTCAACACGCGGCGTCTTGAGGAGTCGGATCAATGGATGACACCGTTACAATCACTTCTGGCGCCATGCGGGCGGAAATCGCGCTCCTCGGCGCGGAACTGCTGTCCTTACGTCTCGGCGGGCATGAGCTATTGTGGGAGGCAGACGCGGCCTCCTGGAGCGGCACGAGCCCGATCCTTTTCCCTGTCATCGGTCGCGTGAACGATGGGGTCGTTCGGATTGCCGGGAAGCCATATCCCATGCCGCCGCACGGTTTCGCCAGACAGGCAAAGTTTACAATCGAGAAACGGGCGTCTGACCAGGTCGTCCTCGTGAGGGCGGAGAATGACGAGAGCCTGCGATCCTATCCATTCCGCTTCGTTCTGAAGGTCACTTATTTCCTGGCGGCTGGAGGTCTTCAGATCACGTTCGACGTGATCAACACGGGAGAAGATGCACTACCATACGCAATCGGGTTCCACCCGGGTTTCCGGTGGCCCTTCGCGCAGGGTGACAAAGACGGCTACAGCCTGGCCCTGCCCACGAGGGAAAAGGTGTCTGGTTCTAGGCTGACCTCGGCCGGCTTGATGGACCCCGCTCGTTACGAGGTCCCCCTAGCAGACGGTCGCCTGGCGCTCACCGAAGAGCTTTTTTATGCTGGGGCCCTGTGCCTGCTCGATCTGGATTGCACATCGGCCTCCTATGTTTCGCCCGTTGGATCATCCATCGAACTTTCCTGGCAAAACTTCTCGCATCTGGCCCTCTGGGCCAAGACCGATGCGCCGTTTCTCTGCATCCAACCCTGGACTGGCTACAGCGACCCGCTCGGATTCGACAAGGACATGTTCGAGAAACCAGCGATGCATTTGCTGGAGCCCGCGGCACAACGGCAGCACGGCATCAGCGTCCAATTTTCATCGTGATCAAGCGGTCCCGAAAGGGCCTTTTGCAACGTCTCAGCGGGGAGGCAGTGACATGGCTGACCGTGCCCTGAATTTCATCGGGGTCGAACATGACGAGTTCGGCGCGATGAATCGGCTGCTGTCGTGACGGTGAAAAGACACTGGGTAGAAGAGATCGTCACAAACTGCATCAAGTTAACGAGGTGAGTGCGCACGGCAACCTTCGCTAGCGTTCATGCCCATAAACGTTCGATCCTCACCAGAACCTAGAGCAACAGCATTTTTTTCAGGATCGAAAGAACATCCTTCAGGGGCAACCGGGTCGCTCCCTCGATGGCGAATGGCAGGAGTGCCGCCGCACCGACCGGTAAAACCGCCTTACGGCTAAGAAGCACTGTCGAAAGCTTTTTCGCCAACTCGTGGTGCTTGGAGGGATCGGCGATGTCTTCCTTTCTCTCCGATCTCTCATCGCAGTGGGCAGCCACATTACGGCCAAGAACCTTGCGTTCGGCAAGCCGCTGATAATGGGTAGCTTGCACGGAGAGCGCGAGAATCGTGGCGGCCTTCAGGTCGGCAAGGGGTTTCCAGAAAGCAGAAAGTGAGTAGGCAAACAATGCAAGCACCAGCACCAGCCATACGGCCATGGTAGCGGTAAGGCTGGCCGCATTGAGGGTTTCCATATCGAAATGCCTGCCGAGGGTTACCGCCACAGGTGCGCTGACACCGAAAATATACATCATATAGGCATTGGGATATTCGGAGATGAAGGCGAGCCCGCCCTGTCCGTCGGGATGTGTTGCGACCAGCTTCAGTTCCAGCCTCGCCAGCTTCCTAAGCAATTGCGACCAGACGAAGTGACGCCACAGCCCACGCAGCATCAGGAACCAGAAAAGAGGCACGCTTACCGCCACGGACCACCAGCCCGCCAAGCTAATGGCACTACCGTTCGGCGCAAGCTCGACGGCCCAGGACGTCAACGGAGCATGATGGAGAAGTGCGCAGTAGAACAGTCCGCCAAAGACCGCCAACGCCACGCATATGATCTCGGCCAATCCGGAATCGCGCTGTTTGAGCGCCACAAGGACCGCCTCCGCGGCGCTCTGCATCGAAACGGGCGCAATGATCGGTGCTCTAAGGAAATGCTGGAGCTTGGTGCGTAGACCGTCTTCGACCTGTCGCTCGGCAAGAACGAACGTCCCGATAGCGACGAAAAAAGTGGCCCAAACGCCGAGATCTCGGAGATAAGCTCCTGCATCGCTGACTGACAGGCTACCGGGCAAAGCCAAAAAGAACGGAATTGCCCAAGCAATCGCGATGAAAAACACCGCACGGCGACCCGCGTTGAGCGCGAGTGTGTGCAGCAGCTTCAACCGACGTTGAAGCTCGTAGAAAGGTCCGCCATGCGACGCGAGGAAATCCCAGGGCGTCTGGTCGGCTTCGGAACCTGTAGCTTGAGAGGATTGCGGATCGTCCGCATAAATATCGCCACGGTTAGTAGCATCTGCGCGCGCGGGCGCTGCTTGTTCCACGTCTTTTGACGTTTTGTTTATCGACGCATGAGGCATAGGCTGTCGTACTCCCGATTTCCTTGCCGAGAGCCCGCTCGACATCAAATGATGGTATGAAGCCATCAGTTCTGCCGCAGGCCGGACTCAGCCCTTTTGCTTGGGCAAGGTCGTGTCATTGAATCTGCGGCCCGCCACAGCACCGAGACCGTTCCACTGACGACCGCGAACCAGCGAAATCCGTGGCGGGGTTGGCTGGCAGACGTTTCGGCCTTGCACAGTTCCGGCGTCGCGTTCCGACGGGATCGAGACCGCGACTTCCGCGAAGGAGAGTTCCTGATTGCGCTCGCGTTTGAACAAGGTTGCCGGATCCCCGGACGGCTGATGCGTCGTCGGCAAAAGTATGTCGACCTGCGTTGTCTTTGGTGTTGATGCCGCCAGAGCGACGGGTTCCATCATCCCGACCGGATGACCGACATGCGTTCTCGCACGCAGACGTCGTTGCGTTGCGACTAGAAATGGAAAACCAACCCCAGCATCGGGCCTTTCTGCACAACGTCATAGTCAAAGCCGCCGGAGCTGTAATCGACACCCATCGCGCGATATCCAGCCACTGCCGAAATGCTATCCTTGATTTGGTAGCCGATGGCACCTGCGACATCCCAATCAAGATCGGCTTGCCCGGCGCCGACATTCCCCCAACCCGTGAGGTAGAATTGATCCGTGAGGAAATACGTTCCACGGAAACCTGCGACGGCGTCGAGCCAGGTAGCGCTGTCTTCGCGGCTTATGCCATCTAGGAGGCCGCCGCTGAAAGATACCTTGGTGCTCGCGTACCAGAGGCGCGCCCCGGCAATCACGTCCAGATGGTCCCGGCCATTCGTCAGCAGGCTGTAGCCGCCTCCAACCAGACCCGAAAACGTCTCGGACGTCACACTGATCTTGTTCGTCAAAACCCTGGCGGGGCTGTGGCCACTTACAGAAAGCTTTGTGTAGATTACGTCGCTGAAAACGCTGAAACGGTCATATCTACCCTCTGCCACGCCCATAAATGCGAAATCCAGATCCTTGAGTATATCGCCGAAGTCGGACTTCAAGCTCGCCGGCGGATGGCCAAACTGCCCGACGGTGCCGTCGATGCCAGCAGCCCAGAAATACGGGCTGGCATTTAACTGCCAGCCAGACGAGGTCTCGCTGCCGGCTTCGGGTTGGAATGGCAGAAACTGCTTATCCGCAGCCTTCGCCGAAAGCGAAAGCGTCAAAACCGATGCGAATGCAGTTGAGCATACTGAAAAAAACTTTCCCCTCGATAACGGCTTCCGTTTCAGAAAAGGCCGCGCAGCGAATGGCACTCCGGATACGCGTGCGGGCGAAATCCGATCCGCCCGCCCGCATGAGCCGTCTTACGGCAAGGGTTGTGGCTGCGGGAAACTCCATTCGCCGCTCAATATCTCGGCACGCGGCTGATAGAGCCTCACCGTATAATTCCAGCCAGGCACGGTCGGCAGGCAGTTGACGATGTTGCCGTCGCAGCCGCCGAACTGGATGGTGATCGAGCCATCGTCGCTCTTCTTTGCCGTCAGGTTGTTCAGCGAATAGGCGTTGTATGGGTTCTTCTCGAAGTAGCCCTCGGCGTTGTAGACGCTGACCGACCAGAAACTATCGACCGGAACGTCTCCAACCTTGAGCGTATAGACGGTAGCTCCATCGTTCTTGGGCGCGTCCCCGCTGAGGTAGGTCGCATCTTTGGCGGGATTTCCGCCCCAGCCGGTCGCGGTGCCGATCAGGTGCCGGATCGGATCGACGGCTTCCTTTGTGCCGAAGGCGTTGTTGTAGTCGGGGATCGTCGAACCGAGGACGAGCAGGGCTTCGCGTATCTTCGTCTGGCTCGCTTGATCCCAGTTCGGCACCTCGAAATTTCCGGCGCCTGCCAAGCTGACCTTGATCGCGTCCTGAAGCTCATGAACCTGGTCTACGTCCTTCGGATCGGCAGGATCGACCAGCGTGCGAATCGCGACAAACACGTAACGCGTGCCGACATTCTCCTTCGTCAGCGTATAGCTGCCGGCGCCGTAGAAGACCGACGGCACATAGTGGTCCTCGCTGACTACCTGCATCGACATGAAGCGCTGGCCCGCATCGGGTAGCGTGACCGTGACGGGGCCGGCGTCGAGATCGAAAACCGCCTCCGAATAGAGCGTGTCACGATTCATGCGGATGACGTTCTGGTTGTCGATGGAGACCGGTTCGCGGCTATGGACGAACTGGCCGAAGCCGCCGTCCTTCACCGTCTTGCCTATGTACAAGTCGGACTCGGCGCGGACGAAATTCTCGACGCCGACGGGGGTTGCGGTGGTGGAGGGGGTCTGTGCGTTCGCACTCCCAAGCGTCGCCACAGACGCGGCGACAACGCAGATTACAGGCAAATACGGCATAAAATCTCCTCGATAATGCAATAGGTTACTTAAATCCCTAGCTTTGGGATTTTCTGTCGGTTGGCTTTCCAGATCCCCGCCGCGCACTTTGCTGCATCCTCCGAAAATTCGGACGTCCGCCGGCGAGGGAATGTTTACCGGTGAAATAGGAGACGCGTGTACGTCCTGGTGATTGTGGCACTTCGCTTGCCGTCCGCATCGAAGTATCTGTCTTCGCGGCATAGCCGCTCTTTGACGTCGCGGAAGATGCCATTGGCGAAAGTGAACTCCGCTTGGTCGAAATCACCCTGTGAAAACCGTTTGATTGCAGCCTTCTTACCAAGGTGCTTTTGCGTCAACCGGCGCGAAACACCCGTATTGTCGGCGCACATGTAGCGGTCACAGAGCACGCCTTTCTCCGGTGAGCGTAGCCCGCCCGCAGAAGAGGGTTTCCAAACGCTGCAGCCAGGAGGAGGCAGGAGGCGCTTTCTCGCTCGCATGGGGGACCACCGTGTCGCGGTTGTTTGCTGAGGGCAGAGCCGGACGCTAGATCAACCGGCTCGTGGAATACTTGAAAATTGTACAGAAGCCCGAGAATATTATCGTGCCGACAGAGCGGCTTCTTCCGCAACGCAGCTTGATGCCTCGGCCGCCCCCGCAGTCTTCAATTCGTCGCGTGCCGCCGCGACATCCGAGAGGAACTCTGCATTGTTATGCAGTTTTGCGACCGTCGCCGCACCCATAATGCGTCCCGCATCGACGTCGCTCTGCCAATGTGCATCACAAATTACGCGGCTCTGGCCGAATTCTATGCCGCGTTTCATCAGGAAATCGGCGCGTTCCGGGCTGATTTCGCTCAACACCAGCGCCCAGGCCCAGCCAGCCGCGGTATGGCCTGAAGGATACGAGCCGTCGGTTCGCAGCAGCGGCTCCTGATCGGGATAGCAGGTGCCTTCGTTATGGACCACGAAAGGACGAGTGCGATTGTAGGTGTTCTTCACGCCATACGTCGACAGGCCTGCATCAGTCAGGACCTTCTGCATCAAGCGATATAGGTGAGGGGTCTTTTCTTCATCAATATCGACGCCCATTGCGCAGGAGAAGTTTTTCGCCGGCTGCGGGAATTGCAGATCAGCGTCTGCGCGCGCCAGATCCCAGCGCGGCGTACCGCGCAGAGGTATGGTTGCGGCTCTCAACTCTTCGTCACGCGCAAGCGTCGCAGTACCGTCGGCCGGCGGCGGGGCAAGCAGCACAAGGCTATCGGGCAGATCCTTTTGCTTGAGATAGCCCGAAGCCAACTGGAAATGTGGATCCGTAATCTCTGGCTTTGCGGCGGTTTCTGCCGCGGCCGGTTCTATGCCTTGGCCGGCAAGTGCGATGACCGAGCACAAGGCCAATTGATAGATCTTCGATAGCATGCAAGAGCTCCTGGATATGCGATCTCGAGACGACCACATACGCGTGGCCGAACAATTCGATGGGGATGTGGGCAGGCATCAGCCGTAAACACGTAGAGAAGCCGGCTTACCCCTGATCGTCGCGGCCTCTTTCTTCTCGCCATAAAGTTGATACAGAGCTTTTGAACGGCACATTGTGTCGAACCGCACAATCTGGAGAAGAAAATGGCGCGTATGTCACGGGCGCATGCGGAACGCATCATGTGCGAGGCTGGGTGGCTGGCTCAAATGCCTGAAGCCTTCAGGGTACGCTTGCTGCAAAATGCGCTACTTCTGAAATTTGACGCAGGTCAGGTCATATTCCGTCCGGGCGACCCGGCCGGGGGCATTTATGGTCTTGTTTCAGGGACTGTGACCGTGGACACCGCGCCTCTCGACTCAACGCCGCGCCTGATCCACATCGCCGTACCCGGCGGATGGACCGGCGAAGACAGCTTCATGACCGGCAAGCCAAGACGGATCGAGCTGTTCGCGCGGAGCGAAACCTGGGTGATGCACGTCCCGCTGGAGACGATGGAGCAGATGGCCGCATCTGACCCGAACAACATTCGGGCTTTCGGCGTTATTTCTATCTTGGCGGCGGATAAACTACTTAGAATCGTACATGATCTGCAGAAGAAGAGTGTCAGCTCAAGAATTGCGTCAGTTCTGCATCGCATGTCCTGGTCGACAGATGCTCCTATTTCCGTTTCCCAGGAAAATCTCGGTATCTTGACGAACACATCCCGCAAGCAAGTCAACAGCGCCATCCAACGTTTCGTCGAGGCCGGTTGGATTGAAACCGGTTATCGCTCAATAATCGTTACCAACCCGTCGGCTTTGCGGCGGCATGCTGAACAGGATGTGGCAGACTGATATGTTTCAGCGACCAGAGAGCCCTGTTGTAAAGAACGAAATGGGTGCGGAATGGGATCTTTTGTGTTCACGACTACATCATGCGTGCGAGTCCGCCTGGATGCTTCGCAGAGATCGTGCGATACGCGAGCTGCTGACATGATCCGGGCGACGCTGCTCAATGGGAGCAATCCGCCGCGCTAAATCACGAGAGTAGCACTTTGGGTTCGAGTGGTGGCGCTGTTTACCCCTCCTGCCCTCACCTGCCCGACCAGCAAACCTGCGTATCGATGATACCGTCTCTGGCGGCCATCATCATTGAGACGATGCAGGGCGCATGCTTACGACAGCCCCGACGATGCGCTTTCTCTCGTCAGGCGGAAACGCTGCGATCGGTTCCGCAAATCGATGTGGCGAGCGGACGACAACTTCCGTAGAGAAACCGTCGCTTGTCCGGCTTTCGATCTCCGACTGTCAGACCGGACGGCGGGCCACCTAAATCGTTCACGCTTGCAGATCGTGAACCGTTTGGCTGAGAGAGGAGCCCAGGACCTGGTCGCCACGTGCGGATCATCTAATGGTCGCCGGTATACTCTGAACGGGCTCTCATTCCATTTCGGACGGTCCGCAAGCCCTCTCAGCCGTCGACGGACCACCTTCCCGCCGCGCCAGTTCATTCTCGATAGCTTCACGGACGAAGGCCGCAATACCGTAATTTCCAACCAAGGCCTTGATCCGCTCTTTCGTTGCCGGCGAGAGGCGAATTTTTGTTTCTTTGACGTTTAGCGGCGGTCGTCCCATAAAATTCCTGTTCCGCCTGTTTTGTCGAAACAAACACCAGCCGCCATAAAACGGGCCCGTTTATTGACGAATTAAACGGGGACGTTTATCGTTGTATTGCAATACGGCTGGATTGCGTGTTCGCGCACGCTATCCAGCCTAACCACAACCTAGCTAGCTGGAGCTCGGATCATGGCTGATTCTGAGAATAGCAGAACTTTGCCTGCAATCACCCGTAGAGAAGAAAATTTTGNATCGGTCAGCCGGTCGGCTTCGGCCACTTCGCTGGATTGCGTGTTCGCGCACGCTATCCAGCCTAACCACAACCTAGCTAGCTGGAGCTCGGATCATGGCTGATTCTGAGAATAGCAGAACTTTGCCTGCAATCACCCGTAGAGAAGAAAATTTTGAGAACGGCGCGATCGAAAAGCTACCGTACGTGATCGACCGCCGAAACCTTCTGCCCGTCGCGGCGCGCTTTCTGGGCGCCCGTATTGCCGATCCGAACGGCCCGCGAAGAGCGAGCGGTCCAACGCCTGTCCGCGAAATGTGGCCACGATGGTATGCCCGTCATAAGCAACTGTTGGAGGCGACGCGCTTCAGACAAAAGCTAGAAACAGAAATGCTGGAGCGAGCCGGCGGTTTTCCGGTTGCCGAACTGCAGATTGTTGGAAGCGACCAGCCGGTGGTGGTGCACTCTTTCGCCGAGCTCAATCGCCTGGCTTACCAGGTGGATACCGACCAACTGTCTCGGGCAAGGACTGAACTTCGTCAGCGCCGGAAACAATGGAAAAAGGCCGACAAGCACCTGGGCTACAGCGACGCTGTTACCCTGGAACAAGAGCTCGCGCGACATCTAGGAATATTGGGCCGTGTCATGTGGATCACGAGGCCGTCCTGCCTGATCGAAATCACCGCGAAGCTCCATTGCCTGATCATGACACACGACCCGGGCTTGAAGCTCGAAGAGGCACCCTGGCCAGAGTTGCGGACCATGCTCAGGGATCTTATGCGCATGGAAGAACGGGCCGGCGAGACACGGGCTTCTCGCTCGAGCCTGGAGGCAAGCTGAATGGACCTGGCCTATCCTGATCAATCAGCAAAGGTTCGAGACATTCTGGCCTTGGCGACGCAGTACCGAGACGCGGCCGTCACGCTTGGTGAGGGCGTGTCCAAGTCCGGCCACCCGCCGCGACGCCTTCTCGCTCTCCATTCCATTGAGCTCCATCTGAATGCTCTCCTGCTTGCCAAGGGCCTTGATCGCGACACTGTTGACGGTTTGCAGCTCGATCTTGGCGAGCGGACACGAAGAGCAGTGGACGCCGGCCTCGTTCTGCGCAGGCGCACGGCGGAGCACCTGG
>NZ_LMDT01000024.1:0-58450 GCF_001425885.1 Ensifer sp. Root1252
CTGGCCCTTCTTGACGTTGATGGTGCGGCCAGTCTTGGCAGCTGCCACCAGAAGGTCGGTCTGGCGCGACAGGAAGGCCGGGATCTGCAGGATGTCGACGGTCTCGGCGACGACGGCGCACTGCTCCTCGGTGTGCACATCGGTCAGGACCGGGAAACCGAACTCCTTCTTGAGATCGGCAAAGATTTCCATCGCCGTGTCGAGGCCGATGCCGCGCTTGCCAGAAAGCGATGTACGGTTGGCCTTGTCGAAGGACGATTTGTAGACCAGGCCGATATCCAGCGACTTGCATAGTTCGGCAAGCTTTCCCGCCATCATGAAGGCGTGCTCGCGGCTTTCCATCTGGCAGGGGCCGGCGATCAGCGACAGGCGCTCCCTCTGCGAGAAGGCGACCTGCTTGGCACCTTCACCGACGACTACTCTGGCATTCGTTTCCATCATCAAGCTCCAAACGCGAAGATCACCCCTTGCCCCGGCATTTCGGGGACAATGAGGCGTCCGCCCATTTCTGAAAATTCGATATCGTTGCGCGCGAAGAGCGCACGCGTCACTTCGAGGTCCGCGACGCGGAAGATCACGGCCCGGCCGCGCAAGCCGCGCTCGGCGCTGCGGACCGAACGGCCGAAGAAAGCCTCCATGCCGGCGGCGCTCAGCACAGAGATCTTGGCGTTCGTCGTCTCGATATCCATGCCGAAGGAGTGAGCCGCGACTTCGCGCTCATCGACCGCCTCTTGCAGCAGGTACTGGAAATCGGTCGGGTTCGTCTCCGAAAGCACGACCTCGGAAATGCCGAGCACGCTGTTGTCGTGCCGCTCGAGCGCGCCACGATCGATTGGAAGCGCGCGCACCCGCTGACAGCTGAACAGGAAGAAATCCGGCGAGCGCAGGTCGGCGGCAAAGGCCAGCCGGAAGGAGCCAAGCCCTTCCCGGCCATCCGGCAGCCGCATGGGCCGCGAGAACTCCAACATCTCGCCGCCCGAGATGCCACGGGCGCGAAACCGCATATGATCCGTCGCAGCGTCTTCAGTGCCGAGCACGATCGCTGACAGACCTTCCGGCCCCTGACGGAATCGGAAAGCCTGGTCGCGGGCGACGAAGGCGTTGCCGTCCAGGGCTGCCATTTCGCATTCTTCGCGCGAAGCGACGGCAAGCGGCTCAAGATAAGTGTTGTCGGAGAAGAAGACGCAGGCGTTTTCGGTGCCGAAGGGATGGCGAGCATCCTCGGCCACCGTGAAACCGAGATCATTGAGGCGACGCCGTGCCTGTTCAAGTGCGTCCACCGGTAGCACGAGATGATCGAGCGGGCGGGTGGTGCGCTTGGAGAGGCTCATGGCGGTTTCCCTGATGGTTTGCCGCTGTTTGCAACTTTTGTCCGGCGATTGCAAGCCGACTGGCGGCCATGGCACCGATTGCCCGTCTGGACCCAAACATCTGCAGAGAACAGAATCCATCCGCGCCGGGCACCGCCCGCCGCAGATTTATGGTTGCCACCAGGTGCCGAACTGCCCGAGCGTCAATAGTATCCCGGCGCCGCGGTGGCGTTGCCCGTATTCGAAGCCCCGAGACCGGGGGCGAATGTTTGCGGCTGCGCGTAGGTCGTATTGCTCGAGGACGTCGTGGCACAGCCCGAAAGCCCTAGCAGGGCGATCGTCAAAGGCACGAACAACAAAGTTATGAAGCGCATAGGTACTGACCCTTTCTTTAGCTGAAGAACAGAAAAGGCTGAAACCGGTGTTTTGGGGAGTACGTAACAGTAACACGACGTAACACGGCGACACGAGGGACTGGGAACCGCAGCGTCGCGTCGGCCGCTGCGGTTGTTCTCGTTACACCTGCGTTCAGCGCCCGAACAACGAGGTCGGGCCATTCGCGTCAAACACTAAGATCGCGTTTGATGGCGCAGGTCGCGATAAAGGTCGGCACAAACCTGTCGATCAGGAAACTGGCGCATTGAACGACGCTCCTCTTACAACACTCGAAAATTGGCGGCTGCGCTGCAAGCGGTCAACGTTCAGTAGAAGCCGCCTTTCGGTAAAAGACTGCGGTGTGACGTCGCATCGTTTTCAGCGTGTCAGCTAAAAACGTGCAGAGATCGAAGAATTTGCGGCGCCCACACGTCATCATCCCAGGAGCGACTTCGGCCGCTTGTGAAGCGGACGCAATCGCGTAAAGTCGGCCGATGCAGCCTGAGGTTACGATGGGCCTGCGCGTTTTTAGGGGCAACATTTGATCATTTCATTGCACGGCGGGGGACACATCCGGATACGCGGAGCAAGGCAACCTTCGATACCTGGATGCCTTCAACATGGAGTTGAGGCGGCATGATTCGCGATTTGATTGCCAAGCTCGCTTCGGTCGCCATCATGATGTTTGCCCGCGCACTGACAGCTGCCCGGGCACTCTGGCACGAAACCGGCCTGCCGCCGAGACAGAGCATCTATTTCGCCAACCACTCCAGCCATGGCGATTTCATCCTGATCTGGGCCGTGCTGCCGCCTTGGCTGCGCGACCGCGCCCGCCCGGTTGCCAGCGCCGAATACTGGCTGAAGTCGAAGCTGACATCGTTCATCGGCCGCGACGTCTTCAATGCGGTGCTGATCGAACGCGACCCCGCCGCGCGCACAAGCGACCCGGTCGAACAGATGGCGACGGCTCTGGACGAAGGTGCCTCGCTGATCGTGTTTCCCGAAGGCACGCGCAACCAGACCGAGGCCAAGCTGCTGCCATTCAAGAGCGGGCTCTATCACCTCGCACGCAAGCGGCCGGACGTGGCGCTTGTCCCTGTCTGGATCAACAATCTCAACCGCGTGATGCCGAAGGGCGAGTTCGTTCCGATCCCGCTGATCTGCACGATCAACTTCGGCGAGCCGTTGAAGGTTGGACCAGACGAGAGCAAGGAAGACTTCATCGCCAGGGCGCAAGCAGCACTGCTTTCCCTCGCCCCGGCACAGACGGATAACGACGCATGAGTACCACGACTTCCGATATGGTCACCCTGCTGCTCGGCGTCGGCGGCATCCTGCTGTTCGCCTCTTCGGTCGGTTACGTACTGCAGCGCAGGCTTTCGCCCGACGGCTCCAATGGAGCGATCGAGAACCTCAACGCCCGCATCAAGGCCTGGTGGGCAATGGTGTTCCTCATTGCCATCGCCTTCATCGCCGGACGTGTCGGGGTGCTGCTGCTTTTCGCCTTCTGCTCATTTGCGGCGCTACGTGAATTCATCACGCTGATCAATACGCGCCGCGCCGACCATTGGGCGATCGCTGCTGCCTTTTTCCTGGCCTTACCGATCAACTATTATCTGCTCTGGGCCGAAGAATACGGCATCTACGCGATCTTCATTCCTGTCTATGCCTTCCTGCTGATGCCGATCATTGCGGTCCTGCGGGGCGATACGCAAAACTTCCTGCTGCGGATTTCCGAAGTCCAATGGGCGTTGATGATCTGCGTGTTTTGCGCCTCGCACGTACCGGCCTTGCTGACGCTGCAGATACCCGGCTACGGGGGGCGCAACGTGTTGTTGATCGCCTTCCTGGTGATCGTCGTGCAATCGAGCGATGTGCTGCAATATGTCTGGGGCAAGCTCTTCGGGCGCACCAAGATCGCGCCGAAGCTCTCGCCGTCGAAGACAGTGGAGGGGTTCGTCGGCGGCGTTGCCAGCGCGACGCTGCTCGGCGCCTCGCTCTGGTGGATCACGCCGTTTACCCCGATCCAGGCCGGGGTGATGTCGTTCATCATCACGATGATGGGCTTCTTCGGCGGGCTGGTGATGTCGGCGATCAAGCGGGATCGCGGCGTCAAGGACTGGGGCCACCTGATCGAAGGCCATGGCGGCTTGATCGACCGGCTGGATTCGGTCGTATTCTCGGCACCGATCTTCTTTCATCTGACGCGATACTGGTGGTCGTTGACATGAGCGGCCACCTGCGCGCTTTTGCCCGCAGCAGCATCGTCCACGTGCTTTTTGCTTTCATAGCAATGGGCGGATGGGCGCTGTTTGCCAACAGGCACCACCCAATGCCGCGACCACTCGTAGCCGGCCTGGTGCAGGGCGCCCTTTCAGCCGCGCTGACACTGTGCCTGAAATCGGCCATCGACGCGCTGTCTCTTCGTTTCCGCGGCACTTCGCAGCTTTGGATGCCGCCGCTCCTCGCCTGCCTTGCTTCGACAAGCATCCTCGTCGCCGTGCACGCGGCAACCGGAACACCGGAAATTCTCAAAACCATTGCCGTGCCGCTGCTGGTATCGGGCAGTTATGCAGTGCTCTACAACTATTCGATCAGCCGCGGGGGAGCTTGACCAATGACAGAAACCGGCGACCGCAGGCCGTTGGCCAGCCGAAACACCCGCTGGGCGCAGGCAATCGCCCGACGCCTCGCCGCGATGTCGATCACGCCCAACCAGATATCGCAGGCAAGCATGGCGGCCGCGGCTCTGGCAGGCGTTGCTTTCTGGCTGACCAGCGAGACCCAGGACGGACTTCGCGCCCTGCTTTTCATCGCGGCGGCCCTGTTCTGCCAGATGCGTCTGCTCTGCAATCTATTTGACGGTATGGTTGCCGTCGAGGGCGGCAAGGGTGAACCGGACGGTCCGTTCTGGAATGAATTTCCCGATCGGGTCGCCGACCTCTTCATTTTCGCCGGCGCCGGCTATGGCGTCGGCCTGCCTGCGCTCGGCTTTGCCGCAGGCGCCTTCGCCGTGCTCACCGCCTATGTCCGCGAACTCGGCCGTGCCAATGGCGCACCGAGCGACTTTTCCGGCCCGTTGGCAAAACAGCACCGCATGGCGGTGATCACGTTGGCGGCCGTCGTTTCGGCTTTTGAAGGGTTGTGGCTCGGCGATGGCGAAGTACTGCTCGTCGCCCTTGTTGTCGTCTCGGTCGGGGCAGCCGTTACGGCATTGCGCCGCGCGCGACGCCAGACCGCCTGGCTGAAGGCCAAAGCCGCAGCAAACTAGCCTCCGCGGACCGCACCCCCCAACCTCAATCCGTTGAACGCCGTCGCCTGCATCGGCTCGGCGAACCCCTTGACGTCCTCGAAACTTATTATTAGATAGATTACTCTATTTATTATAACGCCACTGAGCCGCCCTTGAACGTTTTGCGCCACCCACTGCCGACCCCCCGGTTGGCGGAGCTACGTCGACCGTTCGCCCAACCATGCCCGTTCGGCGATAGGCGTTTTGAATCAGATGGATCCGGCCGGCCGCCACATCGCCTGCCGTTACGGAGATGACCATGACCACCCAAGACCGCATAGACGGGGTCGATGCGCTGCGCGGCTTCGCGCTGCTCGGCATTCTGCTCGTCAACATCATGGCCTTCGCTTCGGCATTTTACGGCCTCGAATTGCCTGACCCATCGTTCGATACCGGCCTAGACCGCGCGGTGCACTTCGCTGTCGCACTGTTCTTCGAAATGAAGTTCTACCTGCTCTTTTCCTTTCTCTTCGGCTACAGCTTCACCTTGCAGATGCGCTCCGCCGAAAAGGCAGGCGACGCCTTCGTGCCGCGACTCTTGCGGCGGCAGGCGGGGCTCTGGCTGATTGGCCTGACGCATGCGGTGCTTTTGTTTCATGGCGACATCCTGACGACCTACGCCGTCCTTGGCATCGCCCTGATGATGTTGCGCACGCGAAGCGATGCCAGCCTCTGGCGTCTCGCTCGCCTGCTGGTGATCAGTACGGCGCTTGCCTGGTTCGCCCTTGGCGTCGCCGCCGTCCTGGAGCCTCCAGTCCTTGAGCGGTACGCCATCATCGCCGCGGCTGCAGCGACGGAAGCGGCCTTTCGGGGCGATTGGCAATCCATCATCGGCCAGCACCTGACGGAACTGTCATCGGTCTGGGTCATCCTCGGCCTGTTGCAGGCGCCATCGGCGCTGGCCATGTTTCTTGTCGGCCTGATTGCCGGACGTCGGCAGATCCTGTCTCGGCCGCAGGAGAACCGCGCCCTGTTCCGTTGGCTTGTTCGCCTCGGCCTTTTCGTCGGCCTGCCTGGCGCCGTCATCTATGCCTATACCAGCGTCCAAATGGCCGATTCGCCTCAGGCGATCACCGGACTTGCCGTCGGGCTGTTGACCGCGCCGTTTCTGACGGGAGCCTATGTCGGCGCGATGATGCTGTTCCTCGATAGTGCCGCTGGACGGTGGCTGCGCAACCTGTTGGCGCCGGCCGGCCGGACCGCGCTTTCCAACTACCTGCTACAGTCGCTCATCTGCGCGCTTATCTTTCATGGCTACGGTTTCGGCTTGATCGGCCATATCTCGCCGCTCGAAACCGTATCGATGGCCCTTGTCGTCTACGCCGCCCAGCTTGTTCTTAGCCGCTGGTGGCTGCAACGCTTCGCCTATGGACCGCTGGAATGGCTGCTGCGCCTCATCACCATTTGGCGCGTGCCGCAATGGCGCAACCTTGCAAGCGCCGATCGGCGGTAGACCATTCTTTTCGGCGAGATCGAGATCGCACCCGGCGACCCTGCTCGCCGGGCGCTTCGGTGTCGATGCGGCATATGAAGCCAAAACGAAAACGGCCGGTCACGTAGGACCGGCCGCAATTTTCAGAACCGTGCTGACGGATCAAACGAAGCGCGACTGTTCCAGCGCCGCTTCGACGAAGCTCGCAAACAGCGGGTGCGGATCAAGGGGGCGCGATTTCAGCTCCGGGTGATACTGCACGCCGATGAACCACGGATGGTCAGGGTACTCGACGGTCTCAGGCAGAATGCCATCAGGCGACATGCCCGAGAAGACCAGGCCGCAGGATTCAAGCTGCGGCTTGTAATCGACGTTGACCTCGTAGCGGTGGCGATGACGCTCCGAAATATCGGCCGTGCCGTAGATGTCGGCAATCTTCGTGCCGGTCTTCAGCGACGCACGATAGGCGCCAAGGCGCATGGTTCCGCCGAGATCGCCGGAAGCCGAGCGCTTCTGAAGTTCGTTGCCCTTAACCCATTCGGTCATGAGGCCGACGACCGGCTCCTTGGTCGGGCCGAACTCGGTCGAGGATGCCTTGTCGATGCCGGCAAGGTTGCGCGCCGCTTCGACGACTGCCATCTGCATGCCGAAGCAGATGCCGAAATACGGCACCTTGCGTTCGCGGGCGAAACGCGCCGCGTTGATCTTGCCCTCGGAGCCACGCTCGCCGAAGCCGCCGGGAACCAGGATGCCGTGTACCTTTTCGAGATACGGCGCCGGATCTTCCTTTTCGAAGACCTCCGACTCGATCCACTCGAGCTTGACCTTGACCCGGTTGGCGATGCCGCCGTGATAGAGCGCTTCGGTCAGCGACTTGTAGGCGTCCTTGAGGCCGGTGTACTTGCCGACGATCGCAATGGTGACTTCGCCTTCCGGCGTACGGATGCGATCGGCAACTTCTTCCCACGCTTCCATGCGCGGCTTCGGTGCCGGCTCGATGCCGAAGGCGGCAAGCACTTCGTTGTCGAGGCCTTCCTTGTGGTAGGCGATCGGCACGTCGTAGATCGAAGCGACATCGAGCGCCTGGATAACCGCCGACTGGCGGACGTTGCAGAACAGCGAAAGCTTGCGACGTTCGGCCTCGGGAATTTCGCGATCGGCACGGACGAGCAGGATGTCGGGATGAATGCCGAGCGCCTGCAGTTCCTTGACCGAATGCTGGGTCGGCTTGGTCTTCAGTTCACCAGCCGCCGGAATGTAGGGCATCAGCGTCAGGTGGACATAAACGGCGGTGCCGCGCGGCAGATCGTTGCCGAGCTGGCGGATCGCCTCCATGAACGGCATCGCTTCGATGTCGCCGACGGTGCCGCCGATCTCGCACAGCACGAAATCATAGTCATCGTTGCCTTCGGTAACGAAGTTCTTGATCTCGTTAGTAACGTGCGGGATCACCTGAACGGTTGCGCCGAGATAGTCGCCGCGACGTTCCTTGTCGATGATGTTCTTGTAGATCCGGCCGGTGGTGATGTTGTCGGTCTTCGTCGCCGAACGCCCCGTGAAGCGTTCATAGTGGCCGAGATCCAGATCGGTCTCGGCGCCGTCGTCGGTGACGAACACCTCGCCGTGCTGGGTCGGGCTCATGGTGCCCGGATCAACGTTGAGGTAGGGGTCGAGCTTGCGCAGTCTCACCCGGTAGCCACGCGCCTGCAGCAACGCTCCAAGAGCAGCCGCAGCTATGCCTTTTCCGAGGGAGGAAACCACGCCGCCAGTGATGAATACATATCGCGCCATGGGAGTCACCGGTTACCTTTTAACAAACGATTCCGCCACCGAAAAATTCGCCTATCCGAATTTTTCCGTCTTCGAAGGGAATCAGATTTCACACAAAATAAAACCGGCGGATGGTGCCATCCGCCGGTGGGTTCATTTAAATTGCGACCTTATTGGCCGCTGGGAACTTGCGATCCCGTGTTGCCGTTGGCGCCGCCTGCAGGCGTTTGCGTTGTCGTGGCACCGCTAGCCGGAGCCTCGCCTGTGGTCGCCGGAGCCGGTGCTGTTGCACCGTTGCCGGTCGCAGGCTGCTGGGTCGCGCCGCCGGCCGGAGCCTGAGTGTTGCCACCGCCAAGCGAATCGAGGACGCCGCCGCCCGAGCTGGTGCCCGGAATACGGTCGAGGATGTCGGTCGCCTGCGGCTGGTAACGGGCGAGGATACCCATCGCCAGGGCCAGAACGAAGAACAGTGCCGCGAGGATCGCCGTCGTGCGGGTCAGCGCATTGGCAGTGCCGCGTGCGGACATGAAGCCCGAGCCACCGCCGATGCCGAGGCCACCACCTTCGGAGCGCTGAATGAGAACGACGCCGATCAGGGCAACGACGACCATGAGATAGATGACGAGTAGTACGGTCTGCATCAGCTTCCAGTCCTGCCCTTTGGGCAAACGAATCAAATCTTGCGCGGACTCGGGGCTTCCCGGGCGCAATTTTCGCGCTTCTTTATACCAAGCCGTCCGCTATTCCAACCCCCTGCCCGGCCTGTGCCGGACAATCAGGCCGTCAAATCTTCATAAGCCCGGTAGATGGCGAGGAAGTCTTCGGCTTTCAAGCTCGCACCACCGATCAGCGCGCCATCGACGTTGGCAACGCCCATCAATTCGCGGGCATTGGACGGCTTGACCGAACCGCCGTAGAGAATGCGCATCTTGCCGCCGGCACCACCGAACCGCGACACCAGTTCCTGGCGCATGAAGGCATGCGCCTCTTCGACGTCGGCAGTCGTCGGCGTCAGACCCGTACCGATCGCCCAGACCGGCTCATAGGCAATGACAGTGTTTTCCGCCGTGGCGCTGTCGGGCAGGCTTTCGGCAAGCTGACGCTTGAGCACGTCGAGCGTCTTGCCCACCTGTCGCTCGTCACCGGTTTCGCCAATGCAGACGATGGCGACCAGTTCGGCGGCGTGGGCGGCGTCCGTCTTGGCGCGCACCAACCCGTCATGCTCGGCATGGTCGGTGCGTCGCTCGGAATGGCCGACGATCACATGGGTGCCGAAGCAATCGGCGATCATTTCGGCAGAAACTTCGCCGGTATGTGCGCCGGACTGCTTCTGATGGCAATCCTGGGCGCCGATCATCAGCGGGCTATCGTCGCAAAGCGCGGTCGCAACATAGAGTAACGTCGCGGGCGGGCAGATCAGCGTCTCGACCTTGCTCGACAGATCGCCCTTGACCCCTTCGGCCATCGCCTTGATCTGATCGAACGATGCGCGCGTTCCGTTCATCTTCCAGTTTCCGGCGACGAGCGGGCGGATGTCAGGCGTCATGAAATTTCCTCCGGGTCAGGTCATTTTCTCGGCAAGCGGCCTAGCAAATGCAGCCGGCAAAGGAAAGCATCCGTCGCTGAATATTCCGGCAGGACCAAAACGATCGGCCCGGCCGGTGGTCTCTCGCATTGCAGCGCCGCGCGTTAAGTATGACGCGCAAAGGATGCTGTAACGCTTTCAACCTGCTGAATAATATCGTCCTTGGATCGATTCCGAATTAAGGATCTATATGCGGGCGACGGTGCGAGCCATGTGGATCACCGCAAAAGGCAATCCTTCATCATCCCTCTCCTGTCGGCCCGTGACGACAAAGCCGCGACGGTGATAGAATTCGACCGCGCTCGCGTTGTCGGCGTAGACGCTGACGTCGAGATGACCGAGCCGCGTCGCGGCGTGTTCGATCAGTCCGCGGCCGATGCCGGCGCCATGGACTTCGGGATCGACGAACAACCCGCCGACAAAATTGTCGATCAGCCCGATGAAGCCCGCCGGATGCCCACCGACCTCTGCGACCCAATTGTCGGCCATCGGCAGGTACGTGTCGCGGACGATCTGCAGCTGGGTGACCAGCCGCTCTTCGCCGAGAAAGGGATGCCCGATGCGCGAGGCGGACAGCCAGATGGCCACCAGCCGGTCACGATCTTCCGCGCGGTAAGGCCGGATCACCGTTTCTGAGAGCCGATTGGCCTCGTGTTGGTCGTTTTGCATGTCTCTCTCATAAGATATTCTGAGCGGCAACCCGCCGAGCGCCGCCAGTGATGCCTCTTTCAGGCCGCAAACTTGAGCACGGCCTCCGGCTCTTCGCCGTAGCTATCGCCTGTCAGAACAAAGCCCAACCCCTTGTAGAAACCTTCTGGGCTCGCCTCACCCAGTCCGTAGCTGGTGTAGAGCTCGCGGATGCCACGCGCCTTGAGGTCGCGCACGACGAGTTCGATCGCCTTCTTGCCGATGCCCTTGCCCTGAAATGGACGGGCTATCATGAAGCGCCAGAGGTAGACGCCCGGGCAATCGATGCCGTCGTCCCAATCCGATCCCTGGTGCAGCATGATGAAACCGACGAGCGTCTCCTCGGCGTAGATCGCGCGGAACCAGGCATTCTCGGAGAAATGCGCTTCCGCAATCGAGGTGCCGTTGTCGGCGACCATATTGCGCTGTCCTTCGCTCAGCGTTTCGCTGAGCTCGCAGACCTCGCAAACGGTAAGCGCGGAGATACGGCGGAAGGTAATTTCTGCATCAGACGGCAATGCATGTTCGCTCATAAGCGACTCCTGAAAATCAAATGGATGAAAACGAGGACCAAGCCAAAAAGGCCGGCCGCGGTTTTAGATCGTCCGCCAACGATTTGAGCCAACGCTCAAATTGGACATATGATCAAATCTGCGCTATGTCAATCGCATACAACCGGAGACTGAATATGGTGTACATGACCCGCCTCGCCCGGCGCGAGGCGATCATTGCGGCGGCCATCGCCGTCATGCTGAAGGACGGCTTCGACGGGATGACGACACGTCGGGTTGCAGCCGAAATGGGAGCGGCCAACGGCATCATCCACCATCACTTCAAAACGGCAAGCGACCTCAAGTGTGCGGCCTTCCTGCATTACGAGGCTGCGGCCCGTGCCGAGTTCGTGGAGATGCGCCCTGCACTCAGTGCGACGGCAGCGCTCAAGCTCTTCGTCAGTGACCACACGGACGATACACGGGAAAGCGGTATGCGGTTCTGGGCGGAGGCATGGCGGGCAGCCCAGGCCGACCCAGAATTGGCCGGCGCTTACGCCCGGGCCGTTTCCGGCTGGCATCGTCTGCTTTGCGGCATCATTGCGGACGGTGTCGCGGCGGATGAATTCCGTGCAGGCGTGCTCGCAGAAACGATCTCCTGGCGGATCCTCGGTCTCGGAATTGGCCTTTCCAGCATGGCAGTGCTGCCTATGCCGCTGCTATCGCCGACAACCGTGCGCCGCCTGATGATGCAGGCCGTCGCGGACGATCTCGGCATCTCGTTTCAGGAGATAACCGGGGCATCCTGACCTATACCAAACCTGCGCTGATATTGACCTATTGCGTGGGACCGTGTGCGGTCATCCGGCGAGGAGCGGACCTGAGAGCGATGCCTTGGCATCGGTCGAGGATTGCGACGCTGCCAGTGGGCGACAGACGGCCCGCCCGAAGGGCCGGGCACTTTTGCCCCTTGATGGCGTTGACAATCCTCACCGGACCACGCGGTCCGGCTGCGGTTATCTCCTTGCCGGAAACCAAAATCGCTCCGGCGCAATCGGTCAATATCAGCGCAGGTTGGTATTACGCCTTTGCCGCAAGTGCCTTGCGGATATCAGCCACGTGCTGTCGGTCGAACAGGTCGAACACCTCGTCCCCCGTCAGCCGTTGGACGTCCTGGATATGGGGATAGACATGCTCAGCCTCACCGAGCGCCAGATAGGAGCGGGCGATGGTCATCGACCCGAGCGGCTGGCGCAGTGAAAGCGTCCATTCGCGAACGAGTTTCGAAACAGCGATGCTCTCGCGGTGAAGCCTGACATCGTGGAGCGCGGCACCGTAACCGCCTTTGACCCAATAATAGAGGTCTTCCCCCTCGAAGTTCGCGTCCGCCAGTTGCGCCGCATTGCTCGAGCGATTCTGCGAACCGATGCTCCGCCCCCAGCGCGATGCCGGCGTTGGCATGTTTCAACACCACGTTTTCAAGTGGGATCATCTCGGTCGTCGCGCTATTCTGCGTCATGTCTCATGTTCCGCAATACGTTGGATCTGCAACCATCAGACCAGCCCGTCGACTGCCCTGCGCGGAGCAGATGAGATATCTTTCGACTGTATCAACAGGATCGGCCTGCGAATTTACGGTATCGTCGGAGAATAAAAGATGGGGCCAACGGGTCTTATCCGGGTGACGAAGGCGAATATTTCGTCCGAATGCCGCAGGAGCGTGCCATGCTGCAAAACAGCAAGTCTACATTCGGCTGGGTGACGATCATCCTCCATTGGCTGATCGCCATGTCGATCCTTGGCCTACTGGCACTCGGCTTTGTCATGCGCAGGCTATCCCTGGATCCAGCCCTGCAGTTCTCGCTCTACCAATGGCACAAATCCTTCGGCTTCACCGTGCTTGCCCTCGCCGCGCTACGCGCCGTCTGGCATGTGCTCGATAGGCAACCACAGGCGCCTTCAGGCCTTTCCGTGCTCGAACGACGCGCGGCCCGGACCACGCATGCAATCCTGATCGGCCTGACCATAGCCGTGCCCCTTGCCGGTTGGGCGGTTGCGTCGACCTCGACGCTGAACATTCCAAGCTTCTATTTCGACTGGTTCGTCATCTCGCATCTGCCGATGGCGAAATCGGAAGCAGCCGAGAGCTTCTGGACGTCGACCCACGCAATCCTCGCCTACGCGACGCTGGCTCTTGTCGCGCTCCACGCGATGGCCGCGCTCTACCATCACATGGTGCGCCGCGACGAAGTTCTGGTTCGCATGCTGCCGACGCGACTGCTGCGGCGCGGCGAGGTCGAAAAGACCAAGGGCAGTCAGGTCATTGCCAAGAGGAAGTGAACCATGATCAAGCAGCAATCGAAGGCAACGCCAACAGCATTGGCACTTGGCGTCGTGCTTGCCACGACGTTCGGACCAAGCGCCACAAGTGCCAGTGCGCCGCAACTCTCGGACGCTGCCGGCAGCTACGGCATCACCGGTGCGTCACGTGTGCATTTCTCCGTTGCGCAAGTCGGTGGCGGCGGCATCATCGGCGACTTCGGCAAGTTCTCCGGCAATTTCCGTATCGATGGCAATAACATCGCCCGTTCGTCGGTCGAGTTCACCCTCTACCCGGAAAGTGTCGAGACGGGAGAAAGCCGCGTCGAAGATTTCCTGAAGTCGAGTGCGGTCTTCGACAGCGCGACCTATCGCACCGTCACCTTCCGCTCGACCAGCGTCAAGCAGACCGGCCCGGACACGGCCGCCGTCGAAGGCACGTTGACGGCGCGCGGCAAAGCGCGGAAGGAACGGTTCTCCGTCAAGCTGATGGACTGGAACAGCCGGTCGATCTCCTTCATAATCCGCGGCAGCATCTTTCGCTCACCCTACGGCATGGACGTCGGCACGCCGATCTATTCCAATGTCGTCGAATTCGACATGAACATAAAAGGGCAGAAGCACTAAGCTCCTGCCCTTCGAGGTATTTTTGGGTTTCCGCTCAGCCGCCGATCTGGCTACCGAGGAAATCCTTGACGATATGCACGATGCCGCGGCCAAGAAGCTCATCCAGTGCCGCGATGAACTGGTCGACGTGCGCGCGCTCGCAGATCAGCGGCGGCTCGAGCCGGATGACATTGCGATTGTATTCGGTAAAGGCAACCAGCACGTCGTAGTCGCGCAGAAGCAACGCACCGATGAAGCCAGAGAGCGAGCCCTTCAGCTTGTCATCCAACACGGAAACGACCGGACGCAGAACCATCGGCAACGTCTGGCTGAAATCCTGGAACTCCAGGCCAACCATCAGTCCCTTGCCGCGTACGTCCTTGATGATCTTCGGATATTTTTCCTTCAGCGCCTGCAGGCGTTCAAGCAGATAGTCGCCGCTGTCAGCGGCGCGATCGATCAGATGATCGTCGTAGAGCACATTGATGCCCTCGATCGCGGTGACGCAGGCTTCGCCCATGCCACCGAAGGTCGCCATGGCGTGGATCATCGCCGTCTTCGATGTGCCATAAGCCTTCATGTAGACGTCGCGGCGGGCGATCATTGCGCCAACCGCCGCCTTGCCGGCACCGAGCGACTTGGCGAGCGCGGTGACGTCAGGAATGACGCCATAATGCTCGAAAGCATAGAAGCGACCCGAACGGCCATAACCGCACTGCACTTCATCAGCGACCCACAGGACGCCATAGCGATCGCAGAGCGCACGCAGCTGCTGCCAGTACTCGGCCGGCGCCTGGATGATGCCACCGCCGCCCTGGATCGTCTCGAGCACGATCACGCCGATTTCGGGATCGGACTTGAAGGCGTTCTCGACGGCTTGGATATCGGCGAAGGGAACGCGGACCGTGTTGTCGGCAACCCTAAACTCGGCGCGGTAAAGCTGGCCGTCGGTAATGGCAAGCACGCCCTTGGTTTTCCCATGGAAGGAATTTTCCGCGTAGACGACCTTCGGACGCTTCGGGCCGGCGGCGCGCTCGGCGAGCTTGACGGCTGCCTCCATCGCCTCGGAACCGGAGGAACCGAGGAAGACCATGTCGAGATCAGCAGGCGAGCAGGCGGCAATGTTCTTGGCGAGCGCCGATGCATATTGCGACATGAAGGCGATCGCAATTTCGTGGCGCTTCTCGTCCTGGAACTTCTGGCGTGCTTCGAGAATACGCGGATGGTTGTGGCCGAAGGCCAGCGAACCGAAGCCGCCGAAGAAGTCGAGAATCTTCCGACCGTTCTGATCGGTGTAGTACATGCCCTCGGCGCTTTCGATCTTCACCTTGTGAAAGCCGAGCAGCTTCATGAAGTGAAGCTGACCAGGGTTGAGATGGTCCTTGAAGGCGGTCGTGATGTCCCCGATCGACATGGCTTTCGCCTGCTCGACCGTGATCAGATTTGGCCTTGCGACCCCGCCTTCGATCGACGGCGCCGAGACGCCTGTGCGGTTCGGTCTATCCAGCATTGTCATTCCCCTCACTCGGCCGGTACGGCTGCGGCGTTTTGCATGGCAGCGCCGGATTTCTTGGCCCGATACTCGTCATAGGCGGCAATCAGCATGTCGCCATCGTTGAACTCCGGCCGCCAGCCGAGCTGATGCTTCAGCTTGCCCGTTTCACGGACGCAAAGTTCGTCGGCAATCAGGTACTGCTCCGGATCCATGATCGGCTTGTTGATCAGATCGAACAGCGCCAGTGTCTGCTTCACTGCGAAGCCAGGCGTCGGCAGCAGGAAGGACTTTGAATCGGCGTGCTTGATCAGGTTGCCGAGAAGCTCACGCACCGAAGGAGGACTATCCGAGCCGAGGTTGTAGGCCTCGTTGGGCACGCCACCCTTCCAGGCGAGCCGCGCCGCTTCGGCGCAGTCGAACACCGAGATGAACTGGTACGGTACCCTGCCCGAACCGATCATCGGCACCGGCAGGTTCATGTCGATCAGCTTGAACAGTTTTTCGAGGATACCGAGGCGGCCGGGTCCGATGATCAGGCGTGGGCGGAAGATCGAGATGTTCATGCCCTGCTTGCGCCATTGAGCGGCAAGTTGCTCCGTTGCCCACTTCGATTTTCCGTATTCGCCGAGCGGCTTTGCCGGATGGTCCTCGGTCTGCGGCGACTGCACCGTGTGGCCGTAGATCATGTCCGTGGTGAACTGAACGAGACGCGACGCATTGGCTGCGCCCATGGCCTTCATGATGTTCTCGGCACCGTAGTAGTTGACCGGCCAGAAGAAATCCCAGCGCTTCGAACGGATCTGCAACGGTGACAGCATCTTGGCCGCCATGTTGTAGACCATGTCGTCAGGGCCGATACCGACCTTCAGCACATCGCTCATCTGCGTCACATCGCAATGGACGAAGCGGGCACGGTTGTAGTGCGGCAGATCGGACTTGACGATATCGGCGACCACGACCTCCTCGCCATCCTGAACGAGGCGCTGCGCCAGATGCCGGCCGACGAAACCGTCGCCACCAAAGATAATATGCTTCATGACTTGCTCCCGAAATCTGCTGTTCTTGCACCAGCCGTATCGATCGACTTTTCGTCGCCATGGGATGACATGCCCGACTGGGCGATCAGAACCGTTCCAACGCAGATGAGCGCGATGCCGGCGATGCGCCAGGCATTGAGGTCCTCGCGGAAGACGAAGTAGGCGAAGATCGCAACCGCCACATAGGCCAGGCTCAGGAACGGATAGGCGAAGGAAAGCTCTACCTTCGACAGCACATAGAGATGCGATGCCATCGAGATGACAAAGGTCGCGAGACCCGCGAAGACCCATGGATTGAAAACGATCTGGAACAGGCGAACAATCGCCGTCTCTGCCGTCATCGAGATCGGCCCGAGTGACATCATGCCCTGTTTCAGCATCAACTGTGCCGCCGCATTGGTCAGCACAGTGAAGAGAATGAATGGAATATATTTCATAGTTTTACCCCCAGTCCCGGGGAAGTACCTACACGCGAGAGACGCATATTCAGTGAAGTTCGCGTGTTTAATTTAATAAAATTGTCGGCATTCTCACTTTGGCAAAGCCAGCGCCGTGCGGCGCCAGAAGTTCGACGTCAGCGCTGGATCGCGCAAAGCCTCAAGCTCCCTCCAGGAAGTGAAAGATTTTTCAAAGACTTGCGGGCTCATACGCGCATCCTTGTAAGGATTGATCGCGCCCCCGGCTTCGACAACGATTGCATCCAGCCTGTCCAGCAGCTTAACCGTCCGTTCACCTTGATTGGCGAAGTCGAGCGTCAAAGTAAAACCAGGCCGCGGAAACGATAGGAGCCCGCGGGAGGCGACGTCCCCGAAGCGCTTCAAGACGGTCAGGAACGATGCGTGTCCGGCACGGCGCGCGGTCTCCATCAGCGTCGCGGTGATCTCCCGCGCATTCTCGGCGGGATAGACGCTCTGGTGCTGATACAGACCTTTGGGGCCGTACAGCCTGTTCCACGCGCCGATGGCGTCGAGCGGATAGAAATAGGAAGTCCACGGCACCGTCGACACGGCCTCGCCCGGTTTCTGCTTGCGGAAATAGTATTCGTTGAAGGCCTTGAGCGTCGCTGAATTGAGCAGGTTGAACGGTGGCGAAAACGGCACCGAGAGCTTCATGCCTTTCGGCATATCGGGAAGCTCGCAAGAGCCATCGGCATGGTCGCCGGCCAGCAGAACCCCACGGCCCATACGCCGTCCCGTTGCAAGCTGGTCGATCCAGGCGACTGAGTATTCGTGTTCTTCGTCGACGCGATCGACGAGACCAAAGTATTCGTCGAGATTATCGAAGCGGATCGCGTGCTGCTGCACATGCGGCGACGGCACCTTGGTGAGGCGAAGACTGACGGTCAGGATCAAGCCGGTGAGCCCCATTCCGCCGATCGTGGCGGAAAACAGCTCCTGGTTCTCCGCCGGAGTGCAGGCCAGGTGCTCGCCATTGGAACGCAGGAGCGTAAAGCCAGTCACATGATTGCCGAAGGTACCGCGGGCATGGTGGTTCTTGCCGTGGACATCGTTGGCAAGCGCGCCGCCAACGGTGACAAAAGCCGTACCTGGTGTCACGGGAAGAAAGAAGCGGTGCGGAATGGCGCGGGCCAAAACGTCGCCAAGGGTAACGCCGGCTTCGCAGGTCATCATCCCTGTGCCCGGATCGAAGGCGATTATGCGCGCGTGTCGACGGTTGTCGATCAGCATGCCGCGATCGTTATGGCAGCTGTCGCCGTAGCTGCGGCCGTTGCCGAACGGCAGGAAGGCATCGGGCTCGATATTGCCGATGCGATCTTCGTAGTCGTCGGGTGAAATGCCCTGTCGTGGCCGACGGTCGAGCCGGCCCCAACTTTCGTAGTCTTGTGTGTTCATTGCGGCCCGACGGCTCCGAAAAGAATAAGTAACGCCCCGATCAGCATGGTCAGCTGGCTGCGCCAATCGCGCATGATGAAGACCACCGGATCCTCGTGCAGCATGCCACGGCGCGCCAGCATCCAGATCCGAAGGAGCATATAAAGCACCAGCGGGCAAAGCGGCCACAATGCCCACGGCGTCGTGTACATTTCCTGCAGTTCCTTGCTGTGCACGTAAAGCGCAAGCACCAGAGCGGAAGTGAAGGCTGAGGCCACGCCTGCCTGCCCGACCATCTCGAAATCGACCGCGAGATAGCCGCGCCCGGGAACGGCACCGCCGTCCTTGTTGTCGAATTCATGCAGTTCGACGTAGCGCTTCACCAGAGCCAGGCTGAGGAAAAAGAAGATCGCGAACGACACCAGCCAGAAGGAAAGTTCCGTTCCGGTCGCCGCCGCACCGGCAACGATACGGGTCGTGTAGAGGCCGGCAAGCGTGAACACGTCGACGAGAAGCTTGCGCTTGAGCACAAAGGTGTAGGCCGTCGTAGCACAGGCATAAAACGCCAGCACGCCAGCAAACTTCCACGGAAGGAGAAAGGTCAGCGAAACCGAGGCCAGGGTCAGGCAGACGACCAGCACCAATGCCGTCGGCACCGACATCTGGCCGCTGGCAAGCGGCCGGTTGCGCTTCTTCGCGTGGCGCCGGTCGTTCGCCAGATCGGAGAGGTCGTTGATGACGTAGACGGCGGAGGCCAGGAAGCTGAACGCAAAGAATGCGATGGCAACACTCACCAGCGCATCCAGATGCAGCACCTCATGATTGAGGATCATCGGCACGCCGATCAGCACGTTCTTCGCCCACTGATGGACGCGGATCGACTTCAGCGGCGCAAGCATGCTCACTTTGCCGGTGTCGAGTTTCTCGGCATCGTGACTACGACGCCATTTCTCAGCCGCCGCATCGGGTGCCACGACGATTGCCCGGCGCGACGCCTCGAAGACCGCGATGTCGTCGCGGCTGTTGCCCATATAGTCGAAGCCACCTTCGCCGAACCGTTCCACCAACGCATCACGCTTTCGGCTGCTGGTCAGATTGAGTGCCTCCGACGAATGCATGATCGAAGAAAAGAGCCCGATATGCGCTTCGACCTCTCGCGCGACGGAAGGTGCAGCACCGGTAACCAGCACGATGTCGCGTCCTTGGGCCTTTTCGGCGGCCAATCGAGCAAGGACGGCCTGGCGATACGGCCAGTCCGCCGCCATTCGTCCGGAGCGCAAGGCAACCTCATGTTTCAGACGCGCCTTGCCCTGCGATAGCCACATGAGCATCGGGAAGAGCATCAGCGGATTGCGCAAAACGATGATCGCAGCACCTTCCCACAGTGTGTCGGCAGCCAGTAAGGTGCCATCCAAGTCGACACACAACGGAATTTGCCGTGTTTCGATATGCGCATTCATGAAATCTACCCCAGCAATATCTGCCGGGGATAATCGCGCCGATCACTTTCAAAGGTGGAAATAAGCAGCGCGCCTACACCCGGAAATTGCCGTTCTGGTTAACAAATGCCGAGCCGCGAGCGATGTCCGTCAGCGGCTGCCGATCCAGTTCAAGGCGTCGCGCCAATCGGTCATACGGACCGGCGTTCCATGCGATCCGGTCTCAAAGAGCACGAAGCGGGCCGGATAGCCCTGCCCTTTCAACGCGCTGTACAGCGCCTTCTGGCTCGCTGCCGGATAGACACTATCTCGGCTGCCATGGCTGAAGAACATCGGCAATTTCGCCTTGTAGGCGGCGCTCTTGGTAAAATCAGGATCGGCAGCGCCGCCCATGATCATCATGCCGCCAAGCGCTGCCACAGCGCCCGCGTCACGAGACACACCCCAGCAAATGAAACTGCCCATGGAGGCACAGGCCAGCACGACAGGTCTCCCGCCGGAGCGCTCGGCGGCAAGTTTGACCAGGCCTGCAACGTCCGCGGCCCCGGCCGCATCGAAGGACCGCACGCTCGGCGCGTAATAAACGCCCCCATTGGCGACAGCGAGGTTCTTCAGGCGATTGAAGTTGCCGCCGAAGGAGAAATCATTGGCGCCGAGGCGCCGGTCTCCCCCGCGTCCATGGATGAAAATCACGGTGAATGCTGCGCCGCGCTCCCGACCGACGCGCGTCACGTCGAGCGAGCGCCCGCCAACATCGAGCGTCTCGTTGACCTGCTCGCCTTTGACACCCAACGAGACGAAGGCGCGTTTGACGCGCCGCTCCGGAATTTCGTCGCGTTCATTGATATCGCGCAGTTCCTGATAGTCGACGACGCGGTAGTCACCGCCCTCGCTCTCCTCCAGCACCTTGCCGTATGAAAACAGATCGTCCTTGTAGGGCTTAAGCACCTGCGCCTCGGCGCAAACGATCGAGCTTGCAAAAAGGCCGACGGACAGAAAAATGGCGGCAAGCCGGCGAAAGCAAAAATCAGCTGTGGACACGGACAACGAAGGGCTCCCTGGTTCGCGGCAAAGCCTTGCCATCGGCCCGACAGCAAAGCAACAGTTGGTAACAAACGCCGACGCAGAGGCTTTATTTTGCAGGCATCCGGCGCGGCCATTCTCCTTTTGTTCGCACAATCGGCAAGAGTCTGGCAGAATTCGGGTGATTCGAATGACTGGGGATGGCGACAAGACCGAGGTCTTGCTATGGCCTTCAGCACCTCCGCACGACAGGAATGATCTAGACGCCCCATGGACGACAACAGCGACCTCTTCTCCGCAATACCCGAACAACCGAAGCCCGTCGTGGCAGACGCCGCGCCTGTTGCGCGAACGGCGCCGGCTCCGCGTGAAGAACCGCGCCCTGCTCCCAAAGGCAGCGACAGCGGCGACTATGATGCTTCGGCGATCGAGGTGCTGGAGGGGCTGGAGCCTGTCCGTCGGCGTCCGGGCATGTATATCGGCGGCACCGATGAAAAGGCGTTGCACCATCTCTTCGCCGAAGTCATCGACAACTCGATGGACGAAGCGGTGGCGGGGCACGCCAACTTCATCGAAGTCCATCTCGACGCCGACGGCTATCTGTCGGTAACCGACAACGGCCGCGGCATTCCGGTCGAAAACCATCCCAAATTCCCGGGCAAATCGACGCTCGAAGTCGTCATGACGGTTCTGCATGCCGGCGGCAAGTTCGACGGCAAGGCCTATGAAACTTCCGGCGGTCTGCACGGCGTCGGCGTCTCCGTCGTCAACGCGCTGTCGGACGATCTCGAAGTCGAGGTTGCCAGAAATCGCAAGCTCTATCGCCAGCGCTTTTCGCGCGGCGTGCCGCAGGGTGGCCTGGAGGAGCTAGGTGACGTCCACAACCGACGCGGAACGCGGGTTCGGTTTCATCCCGATCCGCAGATTTTCGGACCGCATGCCCGCTTCGAGCCGGCGCGCCTGTTCCGCATGGCACGCTCGAAGGCCTATCTCTTCGGCGGCGTCGAAATCCGCTGGTCGTGTGATCCGTCGCTGCTGCCGGAAGGCTCCGAGATACCGGACCGGGCGGTGTTCCACTTCCCCGGCGGCCTGAAGGACTATCTTGCCGCAACGCTCGGAAAGGAGTTCACGGTTACCCGCGAGATCTTTGCCGGCAAGTCCGAGAAGTCGAACGGCCACGGATCGCTCGAATGGGCCGTCACCTGGTATGGTGGCGACCAGCAAGTCCATTCCTATTGCAACACCATTCCGACGCCTGAAGGCGGGACGCACGAGGCAGGTTTCCGCATCGCGCTCACAAAGGGTCTGAAGAATTACGCCGAGCTGACGCAGAACAAGCGCGCCGCCATTATCACCACCGATGACGTGATGATTTCAGCCGCTGGCATGCTCTCGGTCTTCATTCGCGAGCCGGAATTCGTCGGCCAGACGAAGGACAAGCTGGCAACCGTCGAAGCACAGCGCATCGTCGAAAACGCCCTGCGCGATCCTTTCGATCATTATCTTGCCGACAACCCGGCCGAGGCGGCAAAACTGCTTGAATGGGTGATCGAGCGCGCCGACGAGCGCGTCCGCCGCCGCAAGGAAAAGGAAGTCAACCGCAAGACCGCGGTGCGCAAGCTGCGCCTGCCCGGCAAGCTTGCCGACTGCTCGCAGAACACAGCCGAAGGTGCGGAACTTTTCATCGTCGAAGGGGATTCGGCTGGCGGCTCGGCCAAGCAGGCGCGTAACCGCGCGAACCAGGCCATCCTGCCGCTTCGCGGCAAGATCCTCAACGTCGCCAGCGCCGGTCGGGAAAAGCAGGGCGCCAACCAGCAGATCGGCGACCTGATCCAGGCGCTCGGCTGCGGTACTCGCAGCAAATACCGGGAAGAGGACCTGCGCTACGAACGCATCGTCGTCATGACCGACGCCGACGTCGACGGCGCGCACATCGCCTCGCTGCTGATCACCTTCTTCTACCAGGAGATGCCGGAGCTCATCCGCGGCGGCCACCTCTATCTCGCCGTACCCCCGCTCTACCGCCTGAGCCAGGGCTCGAAGACGCTCTATGCCCGCGACGACGCCCATCGCGAAGAGCTGATGCGCACCGAATTCAACGGCCGCGGCAAGGTCGAAGTCGGCCGGTTCAAAGGTCTCGGCGAGATGCTGCCGGCGCAGCTCAAGGAAACGACAATGGATCCGAAGTTCCGCACGCTGCTCAAGGTCCAAATCGACGACGTCGATTTCGAAGGCACGCGCGAAGCCGTCGACAGCCTGATGGGCACCAAGGCCGACGCACGCTTCCGGTTCATCCAAGAACGCGCCGTGTTCGCGGATAATCTCGATATCTGATCGACCGAGACGTCGCGGTGCCTATGTGTTTACAAGCAGATAGGCACCGTGGGTGAAGCCGATAATGGCACGCCCGAAACGACGGGCGTTGCCCATTTGCGAGGCGCCTTCAAAGACGCCGCTCCGACTATCGATCGAGATCTGCAGGTGTGCGCAGCGCCTTCTCCATGAACAGGCTCAGCGGATCCGGCTGGTAGTTGCCGAAAGGCGGGCGCTCGACATATCCGGCGCTCCTGTAGAGCCCGATTGCTTCCGGCTGGTGAATACCGGTTTCAAGCCGGATGATATCAAGACCGCAGTTCTCGCCGTGCCGCTCGACTGTCTGCAACAAACGCTTTCCGACCTTCAGTCCCCGCGCCAGCGGGTCGACGAACATGCGGTTGATCTCCGCCGAACCATCGCCGGCTTCGACCAGCGCGCAGCAACCGACGACAACTCCATCAAAACGCGCGACGAAGAAGGATACGCTTGGCTTCTCCAGCGTCGGCACATCGACAAGGTGGTTGCTTTCCGCAGGATAGAGCAATGCGGCATAGGCGTCCGACATTTCCAGAAGGCGCAGGATTTCCGGCTGGCGTGGTAACTCTTCGGCGATCGTGACGTCAGGCAATTTTTATCCTCGGCAATGGCTTGGTTCGTTTGCGGTTCTGAAGCGAAACTAACGGCCTTTAGGTCGGCACCCAATACGTCAAATTGCGCAAGGACCAGACCTGCCCATCAATCCGAATGACGCGGCGAAACAAATTGTTTCTGCGCGTTCAGGCCATTGCCCTAATTCCGGAAGAATCACACAGGCAGAAGTCGTGCAACCGGCGCCCAGATGGATACAGCCAGACCATGAAAGCCACCCTGATCGTTATGACCATCCTTGGCTGTGACCACGACGTCAGCCAGTGCCAATATATCTCGACGGTCGACGGGACATGGCCCTCGATCGCCCAATGCGATACGGATTCGCAGAAACAGTTGCCGCGCTTTTCCAATGCCAACTATCCCGTGGTCGTCGCCGTCTGCGAGAGTTCCGGCCCCGGCTTCGCCACCAATGATCCGCAGCCGGAGGTCGTCGCTCCGCTTCCGCAGCCCGAGACGCCGGCGCCGCAGGCAGCAGAGGTGCAACCGACCCTGCCAAAGCGCGCCCTTGCGTTTCTCTCCGGCGCCGTTCCCGACCGTGAGAAGCTGAAGACCCTGGTCAGCAAGCCGGTTCACTACATCGAGGACGGTTATTCCTGGGTGGCGCGGCGGTTCACCGACTGACGCAATCAGGCGGGGTCATTCATCAGGCTTTCGGCGCTCGTGGTTTGGCGGCCAGCACGGCTGGCTGACCTTTCGGCGAATTGACGTCAGGCGGCCTGGCGCGCGGCCAATTGGGCATAGTCGCGGGCAGACTGCCGTTGCTCGGCAAAGGCCAGACGCTCGAGAATTTCCGCCATTGCATTGCAGGCCGGCGAAGGCGCCCTTTGACCGTGCAAGCTTGCGAGCAGCGCGGCACAGACGGAGGCGCGACAATCGTCCGTGCCGGTCGTGCCGTCCTTGCGCCAGAGCAGGACCGCCTCAGCGAACGCTTCGCTGACGTCACGCCCAAGGCCGGCGCTCTCGAACAGGGCGCGAATGGAATGGATGCGGCCGCTCGAGAGGATCGAGCGAACGCGCTTTTCCGTGACGCCAGAGAGATCGACGATGGCTGCCGAGAAAAACTCCGCCCGACCGGTGACAAGTGCATGCAACAGGAACGCCGGCGTCAGGCGACCGGTCCCGCGCAGATGAGCGACGAGGTCAGGCAATTCATCCACAGCCAAAGCGCCGGCCATGCCGACCGCTGCGACGTCGCAGGCCTCGCGCGTGATCCGCTCTACCCGCGTCTTTCCGATCGCCATCTGAACCAGACCGAAGGCGGCGAGAGCTGCCCCCACCTCTTCGACGAGCGCGTGCCGGGCATCGCTTGGCAAGTCGGCGCGGTCCAGCAGCAGATCGCGGATGGCAGCGGAATAGCCGAGACGCTCAGCGATCCGCTTCAACGACCGGCGCGGCAGCTGGGCACCGCCATTTTCAAGCAGGATCAGCATTTCTTCTTCGCCGCCGATTTCAGCGATAGCGGCTGAGACGGAACGTGACACGAATGCGCGGGCCGCAATCAGCGCCCGTGTCTCGACCGAGCCCCGGGCTGCAAGATCGACAAGGTCCTCGTCGGTCAGAACAGGCGAGCGGGAAATGACGATGTAGGCGATTTCCGGCTGGTCTTCGGCAAGCCCGAGAATGATGGCACGAGGAATATCGGAGGATGGCGCGAGCACTTCGGCCAGAGCCGAACGTACCTTCGGAGAGGGATCGTCGAGCAGAAAGGTCATTGCCATTTCGGCAGCCTGACGATCAATACCGTTCATCTGCGCGTCGACATAGGCGCGACCGAGGGCCCGGGCAGCGCGGGCACGATCGCCCGTTCTCGCCGTCTCCACCCAGCGAAGAAATGCTTGTATGATCACCGACGCCCCACTAGACACCCAAAGCCACCTGATGTTGGAAGCCTAGCCGGCAAAGGTTTAAGATTGGTTCACCATGTCCGTTAACCGCTTCAAAACCATGAAACCACTGCTGTTTCAGAGCGCCGGCGCGCCGCTACCGACGTCCGTCGATCTCAACGCTTTCGATGGCATTATTGTCGATCTCGGTTTTGGTGACGATGCACTAGCTCAGCTGGTGGCAGTCGCGCGCGGTGCCTGCCGTGTCTTCGCACGGATCGCTCCAATCAACCGCCTGGCAGCGGAGGACATGGCCTCGCTTCTTCGCAACGACATTAGCGGCGTCCTGCTTTCCGGATGCCGGAGCCGCGCAGATGTGCAGAGGCTCGATGTCATGCTGCGCGTCGCGGAGGCGAACGTAGGCAATCGCCTGCAGCAGGTCGCTATCCTTGCCGAATATGGCTCGGTCCCCGAAAGCGTACTTTCGCCCTACTCCCTTGGCGAAAGCTCGCCGCGTCTCGAAGGAATTATTTTCGATGCCTCTGCGCTGGCGGCGGCTATCGGCTGCAGACCATCGAAGGAGCCGCAGGATGAGGTTCTGGTCGCACCAATCGCCGCCGGGCGCGCCGCTGCTGCTCTTCGCGCCCATGAAGCGGGTCTTGGCTGTTACGAAATGCTGCCGCAAACGGCAGTGACTGAAAAGGCCGTCCGGCGCGCCTTCGCTGCCAGCCGCGCCAATGGCTTTTCTTCCGTGGTCTGCCGCTCGCCGGAGCAAGCGGCATGGCTGGATACAGGCGGCTGACGCTTCCTCCGACTACCCACGCCTCAGCGCGTGGGACGCACCATCTGGAAGACGTCGCCGCCGTCGCAGTAATCCATGTAGCCGAGGCGGGCGAGCGGGCGGACCGTCGCCATGTCGAAACGACCGTCGCGGATCGCCTCGTCGCGAATGTGGATGCCGACCACCTGGCCGATGACGACGTAATTGTCCGAGGGCTCGCCATCGAGCCCCTTTGGCTGGAACATCTCGGTCATCCGGCACTCCAGCGCCGCATAGGCCTCGCCCACGAACGGCGCCTTGACCAACGTCCCGTCAACCGGCGTCAACCCGGCTATCGTAAACTCGCTCTCGCCATGGGGAGCTGCAATCGAGGTCTTGTTGACCGCCTCGCTCAGATTCCGGCTGGCGAAGCTGGCGGTGAATTCGCCGGTGGCCTCGATGTTGCGCACCGAATCCTTGTAGCCGCTCGACGAAAACATCACGAGTTTCGGCCGGTCGCTGATCGCATTGAAAAAGGAATAGGGCGCGATATTCAGCGAGCCGTCCGTGGCGCGCGTGCCGATCCAGCCGATCGGCCGCGGCGAGACGATGGCCTTGAACGGATCATGCGGCAGGCCATGCCTGTTTGCGGCCGTGTCGTAGAACATCAGGCGTCTTCTCCGACCCAGGTGACGATCTCGGCCAGTTCCGGGCGTGGACGCTCCGTTGGCGGGACCGTAGCGGTGCCGATGTGGATAAAGCCGGCGATCTTCTCGCCCGGCTCAACGCCGAGCAACGGATAGGCAGCTTCGTCGAAGGCGTACCATTCGGTCAGCCAATTGGAGGCATAGCCGAGCGCATTGGCCGCCATAAGCAGGTTGAGGCAAACGGCACCGGCCGACATCTGCTGCTCCCATTCCGGGATCTTGAAATGCGGGGCTGCCTTGCTGACGACCGCAACGACGACCGGAGCCCGCGTCATCCGCGTCTCCTCGACCTTGATCATCTCGTCAGACAGATCGGGCTTCTTGGCGAGTGCCATTGTCTTCAGTTCGGCGCTGATGCGCGCCCGCTCTTCGCCGCGGTAAACGATGAACCGCCACGGAGCGAGCTTGCCGTGATCCGGCACACGCGAGGCGAGCTTCAGCATTTCCTCGACTTCAGCTCTACCGGGTCCTGGTTCACCCATCTGAAAAGCGGGAATGGACCGGCGGGACGCGAGATAGTCAACGAGCTTTATTTCGGTTTTCATATTGGGTGAATTCCACTATTTTGCCGCCGACCGGCAGCCACGAAAATGCCATACCGGCGTCTCAAGTGGAGTCACCCAGTCAGGAAGTCAACTGCTCTCATGCGCACCTGCCCTCGTATTTTCATCAGAACCGGTTTGGCGGTCGCACTCGCAAGCATCACCGCCGGCAGCGTCCTGGCGCAGGACGCCACGGAGGCCTTCGAGAGCTTTCCCTCCATTTCCACCACCGGCAAGACGCAGAAGCTGACCGGCTTCAGTCCGCTGACCAGCGACCCGACACAGGGCGGCACACTGAAGGACGTGAAACTCGAGGCGCTTCTGACCGGCAAGGGTCAGCCCGTCGAGGCCGGCCTGACCTGGCGCGTGTTCAGCCCGATCCCCGGAAGCGACGGCAAGCTGCCGCTGCTGGCGACGTCCGAAGGCGGATCGACGGCCTTCAGCCTGGTGCCGGGCGAGTATTTCGTCAACGTCGCATTTGGCCGTGCGGCCGCGACGCGCAAGATCCGCATCCCGGAAGACGGCGTGCTCGACAAGCAGGTACTGGTCCTTGATGCTGGCGGCATGACGTTGAATGCGGTCTCAGGCAGCGATGTGCGCATCCCGCCGGGCGAACTCAGCTTCTCCATCTATTCGTCCGAAACGCAGAGCGATGGCGAACGGGCCTTGATTGCCGCCGACGTGAAGCCCAGCACCGTCCTTCGCCTCGGCGCCGGCACCTATCATGTCAGCTCCAACTACGGCACGACAAATGCGGTGATCACGGCCGACATCCAGGTGGAAGCCGGCAAGCTGACCGAAGCGACGATCCAGCACAAGGCTGCGAAGCTGACGCTGAAGCTGGTCTCCGAGCCGGGCGGCGAAGCCATCGCCGACACCGGCTGGTCGATCCTGACTTCGGCCGGCGACATCGTCGACCAGGAGGAAGGGGCGTTCCCGACGCTGGTTCTTCTCGAGGGCAACTATACGGCTGTCGCAAGAAACAAGAACAAGATCTACCAGCGCGATTTCACGGTGAAGGCCGGCGTCAACACCGATATCGAAGTGCTGCTGACCAATGGCGGCGCGGCCGCAAGCCCGGAAGCAGCCGCGGAAGCACAGGATTGATCTGACGCCGCCAGGCTGACCGTGCGGCAGGCACGCCTGACGCTACGTCAGCCGGCACGCTTGAGGAAACGGCGACGCGGCGGTGCCATCGAAAAGACCGCCTCGTAGATGCGACCGAGCAGATCCTTGCGGTCAGCATGCAAGCAAAGCTCTTCCCAGGTGAGGATATGCCCGATGCGGGCCGCGATCGTCGTGCCCGACAGCCTTCGGAATTCGCGGATCAGGAGAGAGATCCTGAGCGTCAGCGAGACCTTGCTGGCGAGATGGAAGATGCGGCCGTTCTGCCCCTCGAAATAGATCGGTATGACGTTCGCGCGCGCGGCCTGTATCAACTTGGCCGGAAAGATCTTCCACGGCAGATCCTCGGCCCTGCCCCAGCCCGAGCGCGCCGTTGCTACGCCGCCGGCCGGGAAGATCACGATCGTCACGCCGTCCTTCAGCAATCGCACCGCTTCGTGGCGCGTCGCCATGTTCAGCGCCAAGGCCTCCTTCGTCTCCTCGAAGGACACCGGCAGCGAATAGGGCGCCATCTCCGGCACCTTCAACAGCTCGTTGTTGATCAGCACCCGAAACGGCCTGCCGAGTTGCTCGGCAAGCGCCAGAACGGCAATGCCATCGCCGATGCCGAAGGGATGATTGGCAACGATAACCAGGGGGGTGTCCGGCAGGTGCCGAGGCGGCCATTCGCCCTGAAGCCGCAGGCGGACATCGATCAGCTTCAGCATCTCGCCGAAGATCCGGTCGCTCTTGCCGACGACGTCGGATTGCCAACGCGCGTAAAGCTTGACGTATCGGTTGCGACCCGCCAGGCCCTCCATGGAGCGGATGAACCAGCGCTTCAGGCGCCGGTCATTTTCATTTGCGTAAGACAGCTCTTTGAACTGCACGGAAGTCTCCGATGGATGGCCTCCTGCATGCTTCCTTAAATCGTACCCGGTTTAAGGATAGGAACATGCAGCAACTCGAAGTACGACGGCGACCTTTGCGCGTCTGATAAGACGCGCGGCGCTGTAGCATCCGGATATTCCGCTAATATGACAGTTTGCTGACAGAGCGAAGGTCCCGGGGTGTTAACCCCGGGCTTTCTTTTCAGCCTTGCGCTTGAGATCAGGCGCCGTGGCCTCAGCCGAGAGCGAAGCGATCGCCTCGTCGAGCGACATCGCCGTCTGGGCCTGCGAGCCGAGACGCCGGATGTTGACCGAACGCTCTTCCGCCTCGCGCTTGCCGCAAACGACGATGACCGGAACCTTGGTCACCGAATGCTCACGGACCTTGTAGTTGATCTTCTCGTTGCGGAAGTCGGTCTCGACCGTAAGTCCGGCATCACGCAGAAGCTCCGCGACCTCGCGACCATAGTCGTCTGCCTCGGAAGTAATTGTCGCGACGACGACCTGCAGCGGCGAGATCCACAGCGGCATGTGGCCGGCGAAGTTTTCGATCAGAATACCGAGGAAGCGTTCCATCGAACCGCAGATCGCCCGGTGGATCATCACCGGCTGACGCTTCTCGGAATCCTTGTCGATATAGAAGGCGCCAAAGCGCTCCGGCAGGTTGAAGTCGACCTGTGTCGTGCCGCACTGCCATTCGCGGCCGATCGCGTCCTTCAGTGTATATTCGAACTTCGGACCGTAGAAGGCGCCCTCGCCCGGCAGGATGCCGGTCCTGATGCGGCCTTCGGACTGCGCCTCGATCGTCTTCAGCACGTCGGTCATGACGCTTTCGGCGCGATCCCAGAGCTCGTCGGAACCGACGCGCTTATCCGGACGGGTCGACAGCTTGACGACGACTTCCTTGAAGCCGAAGTCCTCGTAGACCGAAAGGATCAGATCGTTGATGCGCAGGCACTCGGCCGCCATCTGCTCGTCGGTGCAGAAGACGTGGGCATCATCCTGGGTGAACCCGCGCACGCGCATCAGCCCGTGCAGCGCACCGGATGGCTCGTAACGATGGACGTTGCCGAATTCGGCCAACCGCACCGGCAGTTCGCGGTATGACTTCAGGCCATGCTTGAAGATCTGGATATGACCCGGGCAGTTCATCGGCTTCAGCGCGAAGACCCGCTCGTCATCGGTGTCGTCGCCGGCGACCGTCACCTTGAACATGTTGTCGCGGTACCAACCCCAGTGACCGGACGTTTCCCACAGCGACTTGTCGAGCACCTGCGGCGCGTTGACTTCCTGATAGGTGTTGGCGAGCCGGCGGCGCATATAGGCCGTCAGCGTCTGGAACAGACGCCAACCCTTGCCGTGCCAGAAGACGACGCCCGGACCCTCTTCCTGGAAATGGAAGAGATCCATCTCGCGTCCGAGGCGGCGATGGTCGCGCTTTTCCGCTTCGGCCAGGATATGCAGGTACTGGTCAAGCTCTTCCTGGGTATGCCAGGCCGTGCCGTAGATGCGGGTCAGCATCGGGTTGTTGCTGTCGCCGCGCCAATAGGCTCCGGCAACCTTCATCAGCTTGAATGCCGTACCGATCTGGCCGGTCGAGGCCATGTGCGGGCCGCGGCAAAGGTCGAACCAGTCGCCCTGATAGTAGATCTTGAGATCCTGGCCCTCCGGGATCGCATCGACCAGCTCTACCTTGTAGGCCTCGCCCTTGTCGGCGAAGACCTGGCGTGCCTTTTCGCGCGGCCAGACTTCCCTGGTGAACGGCTTGTTGCGAGCGATGATCTCCTTCATGCGCTTCTCGATGACCGGCAGGTCGTCGGGCGTGAAGGGCTCGTTCTTGGCAAAGTCGTAGTAGAAGCCGTTGTCGATCACCGGTCCGATGGTCACCTGCGTGCCCGGCCACAGCTCCTGCACGGCTTCCGCCATCACGTGCGCCGCATCGTGGCGGATCAGCTCAAGCGAACGCTTGTCGTCGCGGGTGACGATTTCGATGCGGCCATCGGCGATGGTATCGGACAAGTCGCGCAGCTCGCCATCGAGCGCGATGGCGACGGCCTTCTTGGCCAGCGACTTCGAAATCGACTCGGCGACATCGCGCCCGGTCGTGCCCGGGGCGTATTCGCGGACGGAGCCATCAGGAAATGTAAGGGAAACGGGATTCGACATCATGATCTCCTATCCAGTCCCGCCAACGAATGCGGGTGGTATGGTGTGGTATGACTGACCGGCTTCCGCCGGCTATTTGACGCAGGCCTGATAGAGGTTTTTCGAAACGGAGTAAAGGCAAGGACAGCCTACAGCGCCGCGCGTCTTATCAGACGCGCAAAGGTCGCTGTAGCACTTTGAATGGCTGCATGTTTTTATCCTTAAATCGAATAGGATTTAAGGAAACATGCAGGATGCACGAAGCATCGCGGCGAGGCCCTTAACCGTGTTCCAGTTGCGGAACGTGCCGATGCGGAGACGTTTTTTGGTCAAGGCGCCGAGCAGTTTCGATTCGCTTGCCTGGCCGGTGAAATGAACCCAAAGGTCGCCATCGACGACCGCCAGACGCTCGCCGGCAGTGCAATAGCGTTCGAAATCCGAAGGCACGGCGCCGGAAAGCGGCTCGCGCATCACGCGAACATGGACGCGGGTGCCGTCCTCCTCGCCTTCAACGCGAAACGGATTGGCTGCGGCAAGCCTCAGCCAATCGGAACCAGGACGAACGATGATGTCGACCTGCCGGCCGAACGTCTCGGCGAATGCCGTCTCGAGCGCCGCCTCCAGCTCTCCGACGGCAACCCTGTCCGTTTCGAACAACAGGTTGCCCGTGGCGGCGAGTGTGCGCGGTGACCGGTGACCGAGCCGCTCGGCCATGGCTTTCAGATCACCCATCACAACGCGCCGCCCTTCGCTGAGCACGATACTATAGAGCAGCGCGACGTAGCTGTTCACGCAGGGAACTCCTTGGCTCATGCACGCCAGTAGTCGGCGGCACCGGCCGGCAAATGGGCCAATACGCGATCGAGCTTCGCTTCGTCGACGTTCTTCCGCAAGGCTGCCGCCACATCGGCAATTGCCGTATCCGGCGAAATATTGTGGTCTCCACGCAGCGCTTGCACTTCGAGCGTCATAGCCGTCCTTCCCGAAAACGGGCTCGTGGGTTCTTCGAGATCCCACTCGGCGATAAAGATCGCTCTTAGAACCGGCGGCAGCACGTCGGCAAACAGGATCGCATCCTCGACATCCAGGCGACGACGAAAGGTCTGCAGCACGGCCTGAACCATCGTATAGGCCTGGTTCGTCGTCTGGAGCCCTGAGATATCGCGGGCATCGGTGATGAAGCGGTCGAAATCGACCGAAGCCTGCCGATATTCCATCGGGATCGTCATCGCGTTCATCCGCCCTTTGGCCGCGGCTGCCAGTAGCGCCACGGCGCATACCAATGATGCCTGCCCTTCAGGCGCTCCGGCACCGGGTCGAACCCATGGGTTCCGCCCGGGCCACAACGCGCGACGCGAAAAAGCGTCATCCAACCACCGGCCCACAGGCCGTGGCGTGCGACTGCCTCATAGCCATATTCCGAACAGGTCGGCAGATGCCGGCAGGCATTGCCGATGAAACTGGAAAGGGTCAACTGATAGGCACGGATGAAGGCCATGCCAAGCAGGCGCCCCGGCGTCCTGCGGAAAGGACCGGACCAGTTGCGCCCGCCGCCCGCAGACTCAGAGCCAGCCATGGGCGGATGTTCGCAATGCGGATCCCGGCACATGGCTCAGACGGCCGTCGCCAGACGCCTGGCCTCGATCTGGCCGATCGCATCGACGACAGCATCGAAAGTGAGCATGGTCGAGGCGTGCCGGGCCTTGTAGTCCTTCACCGGCTTCAGGAACCGCATGTCCTCGAAACGGCCAGAGGGACCTTCCCCGTCGGCCTTCAGCATCGCCAGCATCTCGTCGCGGGCCTTTCGGATTTCGCTCGCCTGCGCGCCGACGACATGACGAGCCATGATCGACGACGATGCCTGCCCGAGCGCGCAAGCCTTGACGTCATGGGCAAAATCCGTGACCACGTCGCCGTCCATCTTCAGCCAGATCCGGACCTTCGAGCCGCAAAGCTTCGAATGCGCAACCGCTTCGGCATCGGCATTTTCCAGAACCCCGATACGCGGGATATTGCCGGCGAAGTCGAGAATACGATTGTTGTAAATGTCATCCATCATTTGACGCGATCCGGCTGATTTTTCGCGGTTTTGGGTGATCGGCGCATGATTTTCTCCTATAGGCAGGAAAAAAGCACGACGCAGTCCCCTCGGCCTCTTTCATCTCTGTGGCACCATACTATATGCTATGTCGTGTTGGGGCGACAGTTCCGCAAGAGGATCAAAATGTCGCCTGTTGTTTGGGAAACCGTGCCGGACGGTCCATTGCACTGCTAAGCAAGGACCAGAAAGCCCCGGAGCCCGCCGACGGAACCCAAGCCTGCAGGGTTAGGCGAATGGCCAGTGGCGAGTTGTCCGAAAGATAAAACGTCAAGCAATCCCCGTATTGCGCAAAGAGGCCATTATGGATGCCATAGTGAAGAATTTCCCCGTGCTCGACAATGCGAGCGACCGGCCGACGCAAAAAGAGGCCGAGGACGCCGTGCGCGTTCTGCTGCGCTGGGCAGGTGATGATCCGAGTCGCGAGGGCCTGTTGGATACGCCGGCACGCGTAGCCAAGTCCTACCGCGAGCTTTTCAGTGGTTACGATCTCGCAGCCGAAGACGTGCTCGGCCGGACCTTCGAAGAGGTTGCCGGCTACGACGACATGGTGCTGGTCAAGGACATTCCGTTCTATTCCCATTGCGAACACCACATGGTGCCAATCATCGGAAGGGCGCACGTCGCCTATCTGCCGAATGGAAGGGTTCTTGGGCTTTCGAAGATCGCCCGCGTGGTCGATATCTATGGTCGCCGGCTGCAGACGCAGGAATCGATGACGGCCCAGATCGCCAAGGCGATCGACGAGTCGCTGGCGCCCCGCGGGGTCGCGGTGATGATCGAGGCTGAACATATGTGCATGGCGATGCGCGGCGTTCAGAAGCAAGGCTCGACAACGCTGACCACCACATTTACGGGTACTTTCCAGACCGAACCGGCCGAACAGGCCCGTTTCATGACGATGCTGCGGGGCTTCAAGTAAGGCTCCTACCAACGGAGCCTTTCATGACGCTCACATTCGAGACCCCCTCCTCCAACAATGCCGAACTGGAAAACGGTCCGGCCTTCACGCCCCGCTTCGATGAAAAGGGGCTGATCACCGCCGTCGTCACCGACGCACGCGACGGCGAGTTGCTGATGGTCGCGCACATGAACGCCGAAGCGCTGGCGCTGACGATCGAGACCGGCGTCGCCCACTATTACAGCCGCTCCCGAAAGAGCCTCTGGAAGAAGGGCGAGAGCTCCGGCAATCTTCAGACGGTGAAAGAGATTCGCACCGATTGCGACCAGGACGCCATCTGGCTCAAGGTGTCGGTCGCCGGACACGACGCAACCTGCCACACCGGCCGCCGCTCCTGCTTCTATCGAACGGTCGGCACCGATGGCGGCCGTGCTACCGTTACGATCACCGACGACATCAGGCATTTCGACCCGACCGAGGTTTATGACAAAAATTAAGCATTGCGCATCTTTTTGGGGCGGGTGCATACTGCGTTGATATTTTGGTAACCCAGCGGGCGCCTAATCCTTCGGCAAGGATGCAGTTTCCCTGGGAACGGCCGCAAGCCGGGTAACATTGCAAACTGTAGTGAATGTTTATCGGCCCCGCCGCACGCGGCGACAGGATCGATGGTAATCTGAATAACGGTGCCAGTCTTTCAGCGATGAATAAGGACAAGGCCGGCACCAGCGCCGGCTTGGCAGGTTTTCCTCCAGACAAGTGCGCTCAAAATTATTGCGTCGTTCCAGGATCGAATCTGGTCTTCGGAAGTTTGAGTCAATGCATGGAGCGCCACGACGCCCTTCGCGCATTCTGAAGGACGTGTTGCGCTGCCACGTGTTCGGCGGTGTTGGAGGTGCCGGATGTTGAACTGGACTTTTACGCGTAGCAGCCAGATTGCCGACCTGACCGACCCGGACGGGTCATCACTCTCGACAACACCATCTGAACCCGCCGTGCCGCCCAGACCGCCCAAGATCGCAATCGCGCTCGGCGGCGGCGCCGCTCGCGGCTGGGCCCATATCGGCGTGCTCAGAGCGCTCGACGAAGAAGGCATCGAGGTCGGCATGATCGCCGGTACCTCCATCGGCGCTCTTGTCGGTGGCTGTTATCTCGCCGGCAAGCTCGATGAACTGGAAGCATTTGCCCGGTCACTGACTGTACGACGCATTGCCGGCCTGCTCGATTTCGCCATCGGCGGCGGCGGCCTCTTCGGTGGGCTGCGCTTGACCAAGCGCATGCAGGAGCATCTCAAGGGCCTAAGCATCGAGAGCCTCGACCGACCGTTCATTGCGGTTGCAACCGAGGTGCATAGCGGCCACGAAGTCTGGCTGGAAAAGGGCTCTCTGATCACCGCCATCCGCGCGTCCTATGCCCTTCCCGGCATCTTCGAGCCGATCAATGCCAACGGCCGGACATTAATGGACGGCGCACTGGTCAACCCCGTACCGGTTTCGGTATGCCGTGCGCATGAACAGCAGCTCGTCGTTGCCGTGAACCTTAACTACGATCTCTATGGCCGCTCTGCCGTGGTCAAACACAGCGCCGGCACAGAGACCCTGGATATGCCGGCCATCAACGAGCCGACGCACCACTCGGCGCGCATGGGCATGACCAGCGTCATGGTTCAGGCCTTCAACATCATTCAGGATCGCATCTCGCGTGCGCGCCTTGCCGGCGATCCTCCGGATCTGGCCCTCCATCCGAAGCTCAACGACATCGGGCTCTCGGAATTCCACCGCGCCGGAGAGGCGATTGATCGCGGCTATCAGGAAGCGAAAGCCAAGCTCGCCGAAATCCGCCGGATGCAGGAAGTCCTGGTTCGCTGACAACGGGCGCAATGCCAGGTTTCCGCGTTGCTCCAAGGGATTGCTGTACCGGTCGCACATTTAGCGATGGCGGAAAGTGCCAGCGCGCGTTCAGCACGACTGTTCGAGATTGCGCCGCAGACGGACAACAAAAGGGCGGCGGAAACCGCCCCTTTCAATTATCCAGCTATATAGGCCTTGATGTGCTCGGCCTCTTGCTCCATCGCGCGAATGTGATGCTTGATCACGTCACCGATCGAAATAATGCCGGCCAGGTGCCCATTCGTTTCAACTGGCAGATGACGGGCTCGCAGCTTGCTCATCATTTCCATCAGCGTATCGACGGACATTTCCTCGGTGCAGCAATAGACGTTCTGCCACATCACGGCCGAGACCGGCTTCTCCAGACAGGCAGCGCCATGTTTGGCAATGGCGGCGACGATATCGCGCTCGGTCAGGATGCCGGTGATCTGATCATCCGCATCGATGATGATCACTGCGCCGATATGATTGTCACGCAGAAGGACTGCGGCCTGTTGAACCGTCATGCGAGGACCGACGGTCACGACGTTCCGGCCCTTTTCATTGAGTATCGCTTTTACTGACATGCACACTTCTCCCCGTTGCGACGACGCCGGGTCGGCGGGGAAGGTTCCAGCCTGTCGTGTGCGGCACAGTCGGGCAACGGAACCTATACCCACTCCGGTACCTGCAAGGCTGACGCGTCGCTCCTCAGAAACGCGCTATACCTTTGAGCACCCGGCCTTCACGGGCCGCACCGTCCATGGACAATATCGGCCGTTTCAAATGGTGCGCCAGCGTTCCCGGGAAATCAAGCGTTCTGACAATGATCGCAACAGGATCGGTGCGTTCTCAATCGCGTGGGTCGAACAACGCGAACAGGAGGAAGCCAAAGAGGAAACCGCCGATATGCGCTTCCCACGCCACGCTGTCGGCTCCGCCAGGCGTGAACATGCCGAACCCGACGAGGAAATTCGTCAGGAACCAGATGCCGCTGAAAACGACGACTGAGCGATTGGAGAGCGCCTCGCTGAAGGAAAGCCTGCGATTGAGGTGGGCGAACTGCCGACTGATGCGGCCGCTTGGCGAAAACACGAATCGCGCCGCGCCACCCATGAAGCCCGAAACGACCCCCGAGGCGCCGACCACGACGATCATCTCGCCCCAGTGAAATACTGTGTGAAGTGCTACGGCAGCGGCGGCCGAAAGAGCCCAGAAGAGAGCCAGCCGCGCCATGCCGATGCGCCGGGCCACCGGTGCCCCAAAGGCAACCATCCAGAAGATATTGAAGATCAGGTGCTCCCAGCTTCCGTGCAGGAACGAATACGTCACCGGGCTCCAGAGCCACGCAAGGCTCTGCTCGGCAAGCGGATGATCATAGCGCGCTGGAAGGAAGGCGAAGTTCAGGATGATATCCTGGTCGAGACTGCTCGAGAAGACATAGGTGCGAAGCGCATGAATAGCGACGAGGAACAACAGGATGCACGTCAGCCCCGCCGGCAGGTTGAATGCGGGCTCGTGCGTGCGCTGGACGGCGCCTTCCCGCTCCGCCTCCGGTGGCGTCGCTGCCTGATCTCGTTCCATGGCTGCTGCTCTCTTCCGTCCGCATGTCCGTTTCAATCCGACCCAGTCGGCCGGGCAATTGCGCATCGCCGGACAGCGCGCCCAGCCATAAGCAAACAAAAAAAGACCGTCCAGTAAAAACTGAACGGTCGGTGAGCTCCCAATACCCAGAGCTCAAAATCTGTGCCGAAGGCAATCCTTCGTGAAGTGATGTTCATTCAGGTGCCAGCCCGCTGCGGCCGAAGCAATCGAAACCGTTTGTTAACCTTAATTTCCAGGTGGCACGGAATTCGCTCTGTCATCAGGACAACCGGTATGAGCGGTCGAATTTGTGCCGGATCGGCACACAGATCGCGCGAAATGGAATGAACGACATCATGCGCAGCAAGACATCAACGCAGTTGTTCCAGTATTGGAACCTCATTCGTGGCGACCGTGAACTACCGCGTCGCGACGAAATCGAACCGTCGGCCATCCGGACACTCCTGCCTGAGCTCTTCATCCTCGAGAGGGACAGTTTCGCCAGTATAAAATTCCGCCTGGCTGGAACGCATGTCTGCGCCCTCTTCGGCCAGGAACTGCGCGGCCAGCAGTTCGGTACACTCTGGTTCGGGACCCAGGCTGGCAGAACGCTTCAAGTCAGCACGCAGGTGATGGCACGACACGTGCCCGTCATGCTGTCGGCGATTGCACTGACGGAAGACAGGAGAGAATTGGAGATCGAGGCTCTGCTCCTTCCCCTCGCCTCCAACGAAGGTCACAGTGACCGCATTCTCGGTTCTCTCTCACCATTGTCGCGCCCGTACTGGTTGCACGCCGCACCGGTCAGCGGTCTCGATGTTAGGGGCCTCAGAGTGCTCGATCCGGATCGGACGGCGGCGCTCCTAAGGGAACCGGCCATGGACGAGGCATTTTCTCCCGGAATCCGGCAGGTGCAACACTTGCGCGTCTTCGAGGGCGGCCGCGACGCCTGACAAACGCCTGTGCCAAGATCCGCGCAGCCACCAACCGCAGGGCGAACATTCTATTAACCGGACCGCACTATGCTTTGCCTGCCAAGATACGTCATGCAGAGTGATCATGTTCTCGTTCCAGCAAGCTCAAAATACCGGTCCGAAGCCGCACCAGGAAGGCGCATTTCAGCGCGTCTCGGTGAACCTTACCGGGCGACTGATGCTTGCCAACCACGACGAATTCGACTGCACCGCCGTCGACATGTCACCGGGTGACGTGCTTCTGTTATCGCCAGCCCGCCCACGTGCCGGCGAACGCATCATTGCCTACATCGATCACGTCGGCCGGCTCGAAGGCACCGTGTCTCGGCTCGCCGAAAACGCCTTCGTCATCCAGCTCAACGCCACGGAGCGCAAGCGCGAGAAGCTTGCGGCGCAATTGACGTGGATTGCCAACAAGCACGAACTCGGCCTTCCCGAAGATCGTCGCCACGATCGTCTTGCTCCGCGCAAGACGCTGACCGAGCTGACGCTCGATACCGGTGCCAAGTATCCCTGCCGCATCATCGACCTTTCGATGTCCGGCGCCGCGGTGGACATTGAAAACCGCCCCCCGATCGGCACGCAAATCAAGCTCGGCAACATGAAGGGCAAGATTGTCCGTCATTTCCAGGAAGGCGTTGCCATCGAATTCTCGGGCGTCCAGTCCCGCGAAGCCCTGACGGAATTCCTCTAAACCGCGTCGCGGCCTCTACGGCGCCGCGCGTCAACGCGCAAAGGACGCTGCAGCACTTTAAATCTGCTGCATGATTCTCTCCTTGAATCGATTCCGATTTAAGGATTTAAGCAGTCGTATCCGCGGACTGCGCCTCAAACTCTTGTGATGCGCATGACGTTATCGCAAAATCGCTGCGTTCGTTTGCGCGATAGCGCTTTGGGCGATTTCGGCCGCCGCCTCAACGGCATTGCCAGCCCTCAATCGTGACGCTTCGTCCTCGGCGGCATCCGTATGCGGCCGAGCATAATCGGCAACGCCGACGCGGTAGACCGCCCTGGATCGGGGCTATTCCGGCCCAACACTCTCGACGATCGAACCGATGTTTCCGCGCGTCCGTTCCGACCGCGGCGCCTTGTTGCTCCATTTCAGCACAGCCCGTGGCTCCCTTTGCCGATTTTCGGCACAACTTTTTTCAAATAATTTTTCTCCGTATTTTCGCTCGTCGCGTTGATTTCACGTTGAAATCAAGCATTGCGGCCAAACGCAAAGTGGCGAAATTGCCCCTCCCCGACACATCCAGCTGCCGCCATGCACCCGGGCATTGGCACGCTATCCGTCGATATGCGCTCACAAAACCCCACTCTTGCAACCATTTAGATGCTTAACAGATTCCACTTGCGTGCTCGACGGCCGTTCAAGATCGATAAAATTTGAATCAAATTCGACTAAAATATATCTCAAAATCTGTTCTTATTTTATTCTGATACGATTTTCATTTGTACTTTGTTTTACCTCGCATATTCGCCAGCGATAAAAATGTCCGTGCCATTGTCGAACCATAACGGGGAGACAATCATGCTCAAGACAATCACCAAGATGATCGCTGTCGCCGCACTTTTGACCGGCGGCCTGGTCGAAGGCGCAATGGCCCTTCCGGCGAACATGACCGTGACCGGTGCGACCAACCCGCCGATCGGCCACTATGAGTTCTGCATGATCAATCCGGGCGAATGCCGCTCGAACGGCGCCGATCGCGGCCCGATGGTCCTGACGCGCGAAAGCTGGCAGAAAATTCTCGAGGTCAACTACGACGTCAACCAGGCGGTCACGCCGATGACCGACATGGAAATCCACGGCGTCGAGGAAAAGTGGTCCTACCCGGACAGCGTCGGCGACTGCGAAGACTACGTTTTGCTGAAGCGCCGCAAACTCATCGAAAGCGGCTTCGCCGGCTCTGACCTTTTGATCACTGTCGTCCTTCAGCCGAATGGCGATGGCCACGCGGTCCTGACCGTGCGCACCGATCGCGGCGACTTCATCCTCGACAACATGCGCAACAAAGTGCTGCTGTGGTCGGATACCGAATACACATACCTCAAGCGGCAGTCGACCGAACATGCTGGCCGCTGGGTCAAGCTGCAGGATGGCCGCACGGTCGCAGTCGGCAGCGTCCGCACCCAGTAACCCTCACAGAATGACCGCGGCGTGGTTGGGTGATTTCCCGCGCCGCGATCAGTTATCCGGGCTTCGGTCAGTCCCATCCCCGTTTCAGACCAGGCCCTGGCCGGTTCCGCTGTCCCTCGGAGCCGGCTTTCTTGTTCTCGGCCACCCCAGCGCGCCGAGATCAGGCGCGCACAAGCGGAAGACGCGCCTATTTAATCGAAAATTAACCACCTTCGACCAGCGTCAGGCAAGCCACCCCTGCCAGAGTCCAACTTGCGCTGCCGACCGACCAGCGGCAGCTGAACCGCCACATATCGCGCGGCTACCGCGACGGGACGCCCCATCGATGAGCACCTCTTCCAACGGGAACTCGGAGCCGGAACTCAGCCCGCTCCTTTCGAGGCGCTTCGTCTACAAGATCACCGCGGTCGTTGTCCTGCTTGCCGCGATCACCGCCGCACTTTCCCTGTCGGGGCGTTGGTTCGGGGAAAACCTCGCACTGGCCGGCCACACGTCAAGCCTCGTGCCCTACGATATCTTCATCGGTCAGGATCACCTACGCCTGCCCGCCAACGTCATTCGCTTTGAAAACCAGCGGGCGACGTCGATCGCCGAACGGGTCGACGTTTACGTGACATGGCCAGCGCTCGAGGGGTACAGCGACGACAACCGCAACCTCTTCAATGACGTCAGCCGTCCGGAGGCCCTGATCTTCCTGCAGATCGCGCAGAGCACGATGTCGCGCGACATGTCCGGTCGGCTCGACCCCATCTACACCCAGGTCTTCGAGGGCGCCACAGGCCCTGGCCCCAATGGGTTGACGCGGCACGGCGTCAAGGCGACGTCGAGCTATGCCGGCGAGGCCTTCTTCACAGCTGCGCGTGGAAAGGAGCCACCCTACGTCGTGCGCTGTCTGGAGCCTCGCGCGAACGAGGCCTCCACGAGTGCGGACTGCCAGCGCGATATTCATGCCGGCAAGGATCTCGTCGTCCTTTACCGCTTCTCCCGCAATCTGCTGCCGCAATGGCGCGAAATCGACAATGCTGTGGGTGGCTTCGTGAAAAGCCATCTCGTGCCCTGATTTTGTCCAAGTGGTGTGATGCTGGCTTGTGCGCCGCACCATTGCGCTACACCGGTATCACCTCTGTACAAATGCGTCCGATTCCGGAAACCAATCATTCATCATAAACCGATTGGTAACGCTATGCCGATACTGTCTCAGGAACGGTCGTTCCCGGAGGCGGCGTCCGGACAACACCCATGACATGAGAATGAAGAGCAGCGTAGTGTCCCAATCAGGTTTTCTTGATCTCGCGAAACGCCCGTTCGGCGCCTTTTCAAAGATGGTAGGACGGATCGTCCTTGCGGGCGCCGTCGCATCGGTTGCCTTCGCAGCACCCGCTTTGGCCAACCCGAAGTATTCGGGCATCGTCGTCGACGCGAAAACCGGCAAGGTTCTCTACGGCGAAGATGCCGACGAGTTGCGCTACCCCGCTTCGCTGACCAAGATGATGACGCTTTATCTGGCGTTCGAGGCGCTCGAAGCCGGTCGGATCAGCAAGTCAACGCCTGTTCCCTTCTCCAAGAACGCTTCCGCCGAACCGCCTTCGAAGCTCGGCGTGCGCGCGGGGCAATCGATCACGGTCGAGCAGGCGATCCTGTCGCTCGTCACCCGTTCCGCCAATGACGCCTCGACGGCGCTTGGCGAACTGCTGGGTGGCTCGGAGCAGCGTTTTGCCCGCATGATGACCAACAAGGCGCGTGCGCTCGGCATGACCCGCACCACCTATCGCAACGCCAACGGCCTGCCGAATACCGAACAGCGCACCACGGCCCGCGATCAGGCACGCCTCGGCCTCGCGCTTCGCCAGCATTTTCCACAGTATTACGATTACTTCTCCACGCGCAGCTTCCGCTTCGGCAAGCAGACGATCGGCAACCACAATCGCCTGCTTGGCAATGTGCGTGGCGTCGATGGCATCAAGACAGGCTACACCCGTGCCTCAGGCTTCAACCTGGTGACCTCTGCTCAACTCGAGGGTCGCAGCATCGTCGCCGTCGTCATGGGCGGCACCTCTGGCGCCAGCCGTGACGCCCAGATGCGTCGCCTGGTGGCAAAGTACATGCCGGCGGCATCGCGCCGCGGCGGTGGCAACCTGATCGCTGAAACCGCACCGACGCCGGTTGCGCCTGTCGCCGAAGAGCCTATCGCTGTCGCGCAGGTCGCGGAAACGCCGGTCTCCAGCCCGGTCGCAGCTGCCGCTGGCCTCGACCTGCCGAACACCGGACCGGTTCCGTCCGTGCGCTACAGTGGCGAAAATACCAACAGCGTGCAGATGGCCTATGCCGGCACCAAGCGCGCATCGGACAACCCGGTCCTGTCGCCGAAGATCGTCCCCAATACGCTTGACGCCCAGAGCATCAAGCTGTCGCGTCAGCCGGTTGCCGCAGGCATGGTCGACGGTCAGATCACCAACTCCGTTCCCAAGCGCGAGCCGGTCGCAGCCGAAGCCGAGCCGCAGGCTGTACCGCAGCCCCAGGGTTGGGTCATCCAGATCGGTGCGACGCCGGACAAGGAACAGGCCATGACCCTGCTCGGCAACGCCAAGGACAAGGGTGGCAAGGCGCTCAGCAAGGCAACGCCCTTTACGGTCGCCTTCAGCAATGGCGGTGCTCAGCTCTACCGCGCTCGTTTTGGCGGGTTCGACGACCAGAATGCAGCGGTAAACGCATGCAAGACGTTGAAGAAGAAAGGCATTTCCTGCTGGGCTGCCCAGCAGTAGACGGCATTTAGTTTCGGTGGCCGATCTGTTAGTCCGACCACCCTCCTCGGTTTTGTAAAGCGTACGAGGTTAGTTATGGCAATGAACGAGAATGTTCCGGGTGTCACTCCCTTGCCCGGGCGACGGGCGAAACCGTCGCGCATCAATCTGCATCCGCTGCATGAGGCAGCGATGCGCATTGCCGATCTCGGTCTGAACCGCCCGAAGGCGAAGACCAAGGATCTGGTAGGCATGCTCTTGACCCATGGTGCACGCGCCTGGCGCTCGACACAGCCACGCACCGGCATCCATCTTCACGTGACGGCACCCGGTCGTCGCCACCCGCTGAAGATGCGCATCCTTTGAATAGACTGAGATTGAAAGGCGGCTTCGGCCGCCTTTTTCGTCTGGCCACAGCGCCGCGCGTCTTATTAGACGCGCAAAGGTCGCTGCAGCGCTTTGAATTGCTGCATGTTTTTATCCTTAAATCGAATAGGATTTAAGGAAACATGCAGTTGAGCGCTCCGTCCTAAACGGAGCCATTGAAGCGTTCTATTTCTTTGGTTCTTCGCGTTTCCTGGCGGAAAACCGCTTCGCACTCTTCCTGGAAAGGCTCTTAGAGCAGACCGAGTTCGGCAAGCTCGCGCCGGAGCTCGAGAGGCATTTCGGCCCCATCGCCCGAAAGCGACGCCAGATCTCGAGGCGCTTCGTTAGCCTTGAGATAGCGCCAGCCCTGGAAGGCCCGACGCGGCTGCAGCTCCGTTTCAACGACTTCGGGTCCGAGCAGCAGATTGCAGCGACCGATCCCCTCACCGTCCGTAAAGGTTTCGATACCGATCAGCGGTTGGCGCGCCTGAACCTGACCCTTGATGACCCAATAGAGCGAGCCGCCTTCCAGCAGCTCGTCCATGCGTTTCGGCACCATTCGGGTGGTGTGGTATGAATGCGGTTCAAGGCCGGCGGCAATCGCAGCCAGGGCCTTGCGCGAAACCCATTCGCGCAGATCATCGATCGATTCCGCTCCGACGCAGAGCTTTATGAGATGCAGAGACATGGCTGTTTTTGAACACCCGTCCGGCCGTCACGGTCAAGCGAATTGCGCAGCGTCATCCACAATCGTTCGTGCGCCGCTCAACATTCGACGACATTGACCGCCAGGCCGCCGGTGGACGTTTCCTTGTATTTCTCGTTCATGTCGACGCCGGTCTGGCGCATGGTTTCGATGCAGGCATCGAGCGGCACGAAATGCTGACCATCGCCCTTGAGCGCCAGCGACGCTGCAGTAACGGCCTTGACGGCGCCGAGTGCGTTTCGTTCGATGCAAGGCACCTGTACCAGGCCGGCGACCGGATCGCAGGTCATGCCGAGATGATGTTCGAGCGCGATCTCGGCGGCGTTTTCGATCTGCTCCGGAGAACCGCCCATGACAGCAGCAAGGCCCGCTGCCGCCATGGCCGAGGCCGAACCGACCTCGCCCTGACAGCCGACTTCGGCGCCTGAAATGGAGGCGTTGTGTTTGATGATACCGCCGATGGCAGCTGCCGTCAGCAGATAGTCGCGAACGCCGTCCTGATCGGCATCGTCGTGGAAATGCATGTAATAGCGGATGGTCGCCGGAACGACGCCGGCGGCACCGTTCGTCGGCGACGTCACAACGCGGCCGCCGGCGGCGTTTTCTTCGTTCACCGCCATGGCGTAGACGCTCAACCAGTCGTTGGCGAGCAGCGGGTTGATCTTGTTGGAGCGCCACTCTTCCTGCAGCTTGTCGTGAATGGAGCGGGCGCGCCGGCGCACCTTGAGACCACCGGGCATGATGCCGTCCTGGCTAAGGCCGCGGTCGATGCAGCTGCTCATTGCGCCCCAGATGCGGTCGAGCCCCTCATTCAGTTCCTGCGGCGACATGGTGGTTTCTTCGTTTGCCCGCTTCATCTGCGCGATGGTCATGCCGGAGCGGGCGGCCATGTCGAGCATTTCCTGGGCAGTGCTGAAGGGGAACGGGACCTTGACGCCAGCAGGCTTGTTCTTGGAAGCGCGCATCGCTTCGAGTTCCGTATCGGTCACGACGAAACCGCCACCGATCGAATAGTAGATGCGCTTGAGCAGAAGGCGGCCGTCCTTGTCGAAGGCCGAAAAGGACATGCCGTTGGCGTGGCCTGGCAAGGGCACCTTCTTGTCGAAGATCAGATCGGTCTTCGGCTGAAATTCGTAAGATGGATGGCCCGGCGGCGTTATGCGCCCGGTGCGCTCGACGTCGTCGATCAGTGCATCCATGCGGTCGGGGTCGACGCGATCGGGACGCTCGCCGACAAGCCCGAGCACAACCGCCCTGCCCGAACCATGGCCGATGCCGGTGTGGGCAAGCGAGCCGTGCAGGCTGACCTTGATGGCGGCGACGGAGGCATGCGACGGACGCGGCCATTCGTCGGACAGGATGAGTTCGAGAAAGCGATTGGCGGCCGACATCGGGCCCATCGTATGCGAACTCGAAGGACCAATGCCGATCTTGAAGACGTCGAAGACGGAAAGAAACATGAATTGCCTGCCCGGAGCCTGAACATATGCCGCCGGCCCATCGCCGGATGCGGTCATATGCATGATTGCACAGTCGATACAAACTCGATCCCTCCTCAGGACCGAAGCAATACCGTCACCCTTAGATATAGGATCAAACTCTAAGCCATCCTATCCCTGTCGATCAGGCGATCAACCGACATAAGTTCCCGTTGGTGCGACATTGCGCCGACGATTCGGTCCGCAGCCGCCCGAACCCGCGATACGACTGCCCGGAATCAAAACAGCGCGGCTTCCGGGAAGCCGCGCTGTCAATCAGAGGACTTTTGGGTATCAAAGGCCGCCGAAAAGATAAGCAAGAACAAGAACGCCAGCGAAACCGGCTACGGCGCGAGCAGTCACGCCCCAGCAAGACTTCTGTATTGTATTGTCCATGATGTCTCCGAAAAACTCTCAACGGCTGCGGGCCACACATCAAGGGCCCGTGCATGGCGCAATCCATACTGAAGAAAGTGTAAAGACGCAACGGTGAAATATGGCGAAAAGGTGACAGGGGCGCATCCGCACTCCGGTCAACACAGCAAACGTTGGGGTTCGCGCATTTTTGCGGGAAGAAATTCCGCCGCAATTTCATCACACTAGTTGATGCAGCGCCGATTCTCCACAGGCGCGCCCACCTTGCAATTTCCAAAAGCCATGCCAAAAACACGTGTATGACCTTCGAAGATTACATAGCACTTACCGTGTTCATCCTGCTGTGGGCCGGCTTCAGCTGGGCAACAGACGGTACCCGTGGCTTCAAACGCATCAGTCTCACGCGGCTGATGAACGAGCATCGTGGCCGGTGGATTCGCAATTCGCTCAACCGAGACCTGAAAATGATCGACACCCAGATCATCGCCGGGCTGCAGGCGGGCACCGCCTTCTTCGCTTCGACAACAATCTTTGCGCTCGGCGGCTGCTTCGCTCTCTTGGGCGCGACCGAGCAGGTGCAGATGATCTTCGCCGACATGCCCTATGTCTTCCACGGGGGCCGAACGGCCTTCGAGCTGAAGGTCGCCGGGCTCACCTGCCTCTTCGGCTATTCCTTCTTCAAGTTCGGCTGGTCCTATCGCCTGTTCAACTACTGCTCGATCCTCATGGGCGGCATACCGATGACGGCGGACATGATACGCGACCGGCACGCCGCCGAGATCGCGGCCGAACGCGCGGTGCGCATGAACGTGCTCGCCGCAAAGCACTTCAATGCCGGTCTCAGGGCGATCTTCCTGTCGATCGGCTATCTCGGCTGGTTCATCAGCCCCTACGCCTTCGTCGGCCTGACAATCTTCGTCATTTTCGTTCTGACCCGCCGGCAGTTCTTCTCGGAGGCGCGCGCGGCCCTGTTGGAAGACGCCGCCCGCTAACTGCTCGCGCCACGCGTCTCGGATATCTCAGGACGGGAATCCAGCCGTATATTCCATTTCCAAGCAATCAAAGCCGGTCTGGCGCAAGCCTGACCTGCCAATCTCATTGGCGCCAACAGGATGGCGAACACCATGTCCGATAGCAACATGACCTCAACCGCTGAACCGCAACCAACGACGAGCGCCCATCGCCGGCTCGTCTTTATCGATGTGCTGCGCGGCCTGGCACTGGTGGCCATGGCGCTTTACCATTTCGTCTGGGATCTGGAATTCTTTGGCTATGTCGCGGCTGGGACCGCCGGTACCGGCGGGTGGAAGATTTTTGCGCGCCTGATCGCCAGCAGCTTCCTGTTTCTGGCGGGCTACAGCCTCGTGCTCGGGCAACGGCCGAGGATACGTTTCGATGCCTTCATGCGTCGTTTTGCCAAGATTGCCGGCGCGGCCGCGGTTATCAGCATTGCGACCTGGTTCGCCTTCCCCAACACCTTCATATTTTTCGGGATCCTCCATTCGATTGCCGCGGCGAGCCTCGTCGGCCTTCTCTTCCTGCCGCTTCCGGCAATCGTTTCGTTCGTGGCTGCAGCCGCCGCCTTTGCCGCTCCGCTCTATCTCCGCTCTGCGATCTTCGACGCACCCTATCTCTGGTGGGTCGGCCTTTCCGAAACGATTCCGCGCTCGAACGACTACGTGCCGCTGCTGCCGTGGCTCGCACCGTTCCTCCTCGGTCTCGGCACCGCAAAGCTTGTGCATGCACGCCTGATGGCATGGCTTGCCAAGCGCCCGGTGAACGACGGAAAGAGACGGCTGTGGACGAAAGCGCTGATCTTCGGGGGGCGTCACAGTCTGGCCATATACCTCCTCCACCAGCCGCTGCTCATCGGATTGGTCTATCTCTTCTCACTGGTCTCGCCGCCGACACTGCCGGATCCCAAGCAGGCCTACCGCACCAACTGCGTCGAGGCCTGCGGCCGTGGCAATCCGGCCGTGCCTTGTGACGCCTTTTGCGGATGTACGCTCGACCGTCTGGTGGAACAGAACCTGTTCGACGACCTGAACAGGGGAAAGATCAACGTGAACACGGATGAACGCATTGCGCGAATCGCCGGCCAGTGCACAATGGACGTGCAATCAGGGGACTAGGACATGAATGCCTATCGTGCCAAGCCGCTGAGTTTCCCATGGCCGGCCCTGCTCTACGGGACCGCCACCCTCGCAGCCTTGCTGCTTGCACGATATTCGCCCATCCCGGTGGTTCATGGCCACGGCTGGGTGCCTTGGATTTCGGGCGCCATCCTTGTCGCGACAGCAATCTGGCTCGATCTCTGGGCCGTCAAGACGCTGCTGGATCGCCACACCGCCGTACTTCCGCAGCGGTGCGCCACGTGCCTTGTCACCTACGGACCGTTCCGCTTCACGCGCAATCCGATCTATCTCGGCTACACGCTGATGATGATCGGCTTTGGCCTGATCACACTCAATCCTTGGTTCTTCATCATGGCGATTGCGGCGGTGATGTTGACCACGATCTTCGCCATTCGCAACGAGGAGCGGCATCTGCTTTCGCGCTTCGGCTTCGAGTTCGAGCGCTACTGCCGGCATACGAGCCGCTGGATCTGATCGGCTGCTTATAGACAATAAAAAAGGCGGCCAAAGCCACCTTTTTAATCTTCATGCGCTGAATGGTACCCAATCAGGTGCCGACGCCGATCTCGGCGAGACGCGTCAGACATGCCTCCTCGACATTGTCTAGTTCGGTGAGCGTGTCCTCGATATCCTTGCGCTTCTGCCGGAGCTCTTCGCGCTTCGCCTCGACGCGGCTCATCAACAACTGCAGCTGACCAAGTTCGCCGGGCGGGTCCTTATAGACCTGAATGATCTCGCGGATCTCGGCGATCGTGAAACCGATGCGCCGACCCCGGAGAATCTCCTGTATCAACCGGCGATCCGCGGGGCGGAACATGCGGGTCCGTCCGCGACGCTCCGGATGAATGAGGCCCTCGTCCTCATAGAACCTCAGCGTTCGGGTCGAAATGCCGAATTCCCGCGTCAATTCGGTAATGCTATAGTACTTATTCACGCTGCCATTCCATGATTTCTTGACCATCACTATCGTTGACCTTGACGTAAAAGTCAAACAACCGGCAACGTCACGTGACGTGAAACCACCAGGTGGCGATACCGAGAAAACTGGAGAAGCCGGTGATATCGGTAATAGCCGTCACGAAGACGGCGGAGGAGACCGCCGGATCGGCGCCAAAGCGTTCCAAAAGGAGCGGAACCATGATGCCGGCAAGGGCCGCGGCCATCATGTTGATGAGCATCGCCGTGGCGATAATGCCGCCGATATTCGGATCCTGGAACCAGAGGCCGGCCAGAAGGCCGATCAGCGTGCCGAAGATCATGCCGTTCAAGAGACCCACCCCCGCTTCGCGCCGGATGATTCGTGGCGCGTTGTGAATGTCGAGGCCGCGGGTCGCAAGCGCGCGCACCGTCACGGTCATCGTCTGCGAGCCGGCATTGCCACCCATGCCCGCGACGATCGGCATGAGGATGGCAAGCGCCACGATCTGCTGGATCGTCGCATCGAAAAGGCCGATGACAGAGGCGGAGATACAGGCCGTCATCGAATTGATGAACAGCCACGGGACGCGTGAGCGGGAAGCGTCGGCGACCGAGTCCGACAACTCCTCATCGCCGACGCCGCTCAGACGCAGCAAGTCTTCCTCCGCCTCCTCCTGGATGACGTCGACGACATCGTCGATGGTCAAAACCCCGACGAGCCGGCCGTTGTCGTCCACCACAGCAGCCGAAAGAAGGTCGTATTGCTCGAAGAGCTGCGCCGCCTCTTCCTGATCCATCTCCGCTGGAATGGCATGGCTGGTATCGCGCATGATGGCGTCGACCTTGATCGAGCGCTTGGAGCGCAGAACCTTGTCTAGATCAACGGCACCCAGGAGCTTGAAGGTCGGATCGATGACGAAGATCTGCGTGAAACTTTCCGGAAGGTCCGCGTCCTCGCGCATATAGTCGATCGTCTGGCCGATGGTCCAGAACGGTGGCACCGCGACGAACTCCGTCTGCATGCGCCGGCCGGCTGTGCTCTCGGGATAATCAAGCGAACGACGCAAGCGAACGCGCTCGGTAAAGGGCAGCTTCGCCAGGATCTCGTCCTGGTCCTCTTGATCGAGATCCTCGAGAATGTAGACGGCATCATCCGAATCCATCTCGCCAAGCGCCTCGGCGATCTGCTCGTTGGGCAGATGCTCGACGATGTCGAGGCGAATGGCCTCGTCGACTTCGGTCAGCGACGAAAGATCGAAGTCCTTGCCAAGCAGCGAGACGAGCGCCAGGCGCTGTTCCGGCTGGATCGCCTCGAGCAGGTCGCCCATTTCGGACGAGTGCAGGCCGGCGACGTGTTGGCGGAGATAGATCGTGTCGCGGTCGGCAATCGCCGCGCCGACATGCATCAGGAAGTCGGAGCGCACCGAACCGTCTTCGGCATAGATGTCCGCCCCATCATAGGCGGGGATTTCTTCGGAATCGCGGTCGTCGTCGCCGGTATTGCTCATGAGCGCGCCCTCGAAACGATTGCCAACTTTCCAGCCCGCCAAGCGCGGTTCTGGAAAGGGTACATCACTGCCGGTTTTGCCGCCCAGATCTTCCTCTCAGAATTGGGCCTTACAGCCCTGCTAGCGCAAAGCCTTGCCGAGGTCCACATCGCAGACGCGGACGTCGCCACTGCGGCAACAGATTTATTCAAGCTGTTGCAAAGACATGGGAAACGCTCGTGCGCACGCGCAGTCGACATCGACGGGGCGATCGGATAGCACTATGCGGCCGCAGCCGAGGAGCTTCAGATGGCGATCCACCCCATCCTTCGTTTTCCAGATTCGTTGCTGAGCCGGGAAGCAAAGACCGTCGAAGAGTTCGACGCCGCCTTGCGTGCGCTTGCGGACGACCTCCTCGACACGATGCGCGCGGCACCGGGGATCGGTATCACCGCGCCGCACATAGGCATCCTGCAGCGATTGACAGTGATCGAACTCGACCGCGAAAGTGGTGTGCGTATCTTCGTCAATCCCGAGATCGTCTCGCACTCGACCAACATGGTCAAACATGCCGAAGGCAGCGTTTCGATGCCGGGAATTTCCGAAGACGTCGAGCGCCCCGGGATGGTGCGCGTTCGGTACCAGACACTCGACGGTACGCCTGTCGAGGAAGACGCTGACGGCCTGATGGCGGTCTGTCTCCAGCACGAGATCGACCAGCTCGACGGCATTTTCTGGATCCAGCGCCTGTCGCGACTGAAGCGGGAGCGCGCCGTCAAGAAGTTCGAGAAACCACAAGCGAGTTGGCGCGAAACTGACCTGGCGAGCGCCGTCCACCGAGGAGATCGAGCAGACTGCAGTATATCAATCGAACCCGAGCTTTTCGTCCCAGGACCAAATGTCTAGTGTCAAACACAGGTTTTCAATCAAGGATCAGCCTATGAGACCGACGCATGTCGCAATCCTCGCCCTTCTCGCTCTGGCGGGATGCAACACCGCCCCCCCCAACCTCGAGCCGTTACCGGGCAGCCTCACCTACGGCGAGACAGGTCCAATGCGAAAGACGCAGGCGGCGCCGGGTACGATGATTCAGAACCGCTTCTTGCACCAGGGCACCATGGTCTACGAAACCTACGAAGTTCAACCCGATCACAGCTACAAGCTCGTGCGTCGCAGTGTCGCCGACACCTGGTCGAACTGAACATCACGTTTCATGCTGAAATGACATATGAAGCCGGGCCGCCAATTCGTTGGCGTTCCGGCTTCTCTTATCCCTGGCCAATGACCGGGCGATTTGCCTCAAGACGGAACATTGTTGTTCTATGCCCGTTGTTTACGATGACAACAACGGAGGTCATCCGATGAGCAAATATCTGGATGAGCGAGGCGATCCTATCTCAGCAACACATGATCCCGACCGGGAGGACTTTACGGCGCGCGAAAGCCGTCAGGGTCCGCTGGGTGTGCGTGTTCTGGCAATCCTCGGTGCTGGCCTGTTTCTGGCGCTGCTTGTGTGGGGAGGCACCGAAATCTGGAGCGAAAACAGCGATAGCGAACGGACCACGGCAGTCGACCAGATCCAACCGCAACCATCACCGGAGCACACCGGCAGCATCGACAACAAGCAGGGCCGGATACCGGCACCGACGAATACCGCGCCGACCGCAGGTTCAAGCACCGGCGACGAAACACAACAAGTTTCGCCCGACGGCACGGTTAAATGACAGCAGCTGCCGGTTCGGGCTTTCGCCGAGTAACGAAGGTGCCGCAAAGAGCGCCTATCCTCGAAAGAGAAGCTCGAAGACCGGTTGAAGCGCGATAGGCGAAAGCTTGGGGAAGCTGGACAATGAACAATCCAGCTTTCGAGGAGCGGAGCGCGCGCCAAGCATCTCCGCCGGTCACCCCTTGCGCGGATCGCAAAGCGCAAGCGTAACCGCGACTTCCGTTATTCCCCCCTCGCAATTCCCTCCCTCGCACTTTTCGGGTTACCAGCGAAGTCGGATGTTCTGGCGGGCGGCAGTCGGCTGACACTGCAGGGTGAGACGCGCAGCAGAATACGCCGCGCCTTTATTGTCGCCCGATCCAAACCACGAGTTGCCAAAAGCAACTGAATATTAGAAGTTTATTAACGCGCGACCAAAAGGTTTCTGCGGCCTGACGAGATTGCAGGGCATGACGACTGCCTCTTCCCCCGAGCCTGCCCATCACAGCAACGCCAACATATGCCGGGGCTGCTGGGATCAGATGCGCGTACCTATCCCGATCCGCGGCCCGCTTGCCCTTCCCTTCCGCGCATTCGGCATCACCCGAAGCAAGATGAATCCAAACATCTGCACGATCTGCGAACGCTCCTTCCGTTACGTCAAGAAGCAACGCCACATAACCACCCGCGCTACCATCCTGTTTGCAGATATGCGGGGGTTCACGCATCTGTCGGAGCGGATCGAAGCGCTTGAGCTGAGCGAAATTGTCAGCCTTTTCCAGGATCGCTGCGCGCAGGCGGTTTGGGCGCATGACGGCATCGTCAACAAGCAGATGGGCGACGGCCTGATGGCGATCTTCAACTTCCCGATCGAGATAAAGGATCATGCTCGTGCTGCGATCAAGGCGGCGATGGATATACAGCGACATCACGCAGCCCTGGACGGCTCGAACCTGGTCCTCGAAGGCACCCTTGGTCATACGCTCGGCGTTGGTGTCGGCATCCATACCGGCGATGTCGAGATTGGCGAATTCTCAAGCTTCCGCAGCGATTTCACCGCAATCGGCGGCACCGTCAATCAGGCTGCAAGGCTCGAATCCCAGGCCGGTGCCGGCGAGATCCTGGTATCAGCGGAGACGGCCGCCCAAGCGCCGGACTTCATCGATGGCTCCGAGACCCGTCTGCTTTCGCTGAAGGGCATCGAGCACCCGGTGCAGGCGAACGTACTCAAGACAAGGTGACTATAGACGCTAAGCCGTTTCTCACTGTTGGCGCAACCAGCCAATTTTCTGCCGAATCGCTGCCGCAAGCTCCGGCGGCCGCTCGCCGTCGATCAAGCCTTCCACATCTTCACCCAAATGCGCCTTGCCTGTCGAAGGGAGCGCTCCATCTGACCTTCCGCACCGGTACCGATCTCGCGTTGCGCCAGACGCACCAGCAAGCGGTTCGCGATCAGCCGGACGACGGTGATCAGAGCACCTCCGTCTAAGGCGACCGGTGCGCAGCCGGCATTGCTGGCTGCGTTGGCAGAGGCTTCCATGAGCAGTGCATATCTCGAAACCTAACGCTCAGGATAGCAATCTATTGCTGGCAAGTGCGTCAAAATTGTCGATGGTGTATTTCGGTAGCTCTGAAGGAAACCCTTAGTGGATGAAGGAAACCCTTAGTGGATAACAATTTACGCCGCGTCGTGCTCATCGTCGCCTTATTGAACCTAGGCTACTTCGGGGTTGAATTCTTCGTTGCGCTTGCCATCGGCTCCGTTTCCCTCTTGGCCGATAGTGTCGACTTTCTCGAAGACACGTCCGTGAACATCCTGATCTTCTTGGCGCTCACCTGGACAGCGCGGAGCCGTGCACGTGTCGGTATGGCGATGGCATTCATTCTTCTGGTCCCCGCGCTGGCCTTCTTATGGACGGCTTGGGCGAAGTTCATGGATCCAATCCCGCCTGAGCCCTTTGCACTATCCCTGACTGGCTTTGGCGCTCTCCTGATCAACCTGTTCTGTGCATACCTTCTCGCCGCGTACCGCCATGGAAGCGGCAGCCTCACGCGGGCGGCATTCCTGTCTGCCCGCAATGACGCCTTTGCCAATGTCGCCATCATCGGCGCGGGCCTGGCGACGGCTTACCTGTGGCAGTCGGCTTGGCCGGATTTAATTGTTGGGCTGGGGATCGCACTGATGAACCTGGATGCAGCGCGGGAAGTCTGGGAAGCTGCGCGCGAGGAACACGACGCCGTGGCGTAATTCGTACGAATTGAAGCCGGAAACTCGCGCTTGGTGCAATGGAACGAACAGATGTCCCACGCATGGTCCCGACGTGGGACACCGTTGCGCTAAGTATAGGGATAAAAACAAAAAAACCTGCCGAAGCAGGTTTTCTTTGGTGCGGTCGAGAAGACTCGAACTTCCACGGGTTGCCCCACAGCGACCTCAACGCTGCGCGTCTACCAATTCCGCCACGACCGCATCGTGGTAGGTGCCGAATTGCTCCGGCGGGGCTGCATGTAGCAAAAGCCTCTGGGGTGCACAAGGGCATGACGACAGAAATTTGACGGGAAAAGAAACTATTTCAACAGCCTCCCCGCGAAGCCCTGCAAACGCTGGACTCTTGTCGCGCGCCGTCCCATGTACAGGGGATCAAAACAGGAATGCAGACGGAAATGCAGCGCGAAAATCTGAGCCAGGACATGTTCGCCCCCCCGGAATCACCCCCGGTTCGCTGGCGGATCGCCCATCACCTCGTCGATTATCCACAGGCGGTTGAAACGATGGAGCGCGAAGCGGCCGCCATTGCCGCCGGCACCGCCGACGAGCTCGTCTGGCTGGTGGAACACCCGCCGCTCTATACCGCAGGCACCAGCGCCGACGCGGCAGACCTCGTGATGCCCGATCGGTTCCCAGTGTTTGCGACCGGCCGCGGCGGTGAATACACCTATCACGGCCCTGGCCAGCGGGTGGTCTATGTCATGCTGGATCTCAAGCGTCGGCGACAGGACGTGCGGGCGTTCGTCGCCGCGCTGGAAAGCGTTGTCATCTCGACGCTTGGTTCGATGAACGTCAAAGGCGAACGCCGAGAGGATCGCGTCGGCGTCTGGGTTCGCCGTCCGGAGAAACCGTCACTTCCGGACGGGTCTACGGCTGAAGACAAGATCGCGGCGATCGGCATTCGCCTGCGCCGCTGGGTGAGCTTTCACGGTTTCTCGCTCAACGTCGATCCGGATCTCGACCATTTCGGCGGCATCGTGCCCTGCGGCATCCGCGGCTACGGCGTCACCAGCCTCGTCGATCTCGGCCTGCCGGTGATGGTGCCGGATGTGGACATGCGCCTGCGCGAAGCCTTCGAAACGGTCTTCGGCCCGACCCGCAACGACCAAGCCTGAATTTGGGACTATTAGGAAGAGGGATGTTTCAGGGCGCTTCGATGAAGCGATCCCTGGCCCGTCGTTCGCGCCAGATCATGAAAAGTCCTGACACGACGATGATCGCAATCCCCAGCCATTTCGAGACCGATGGAAAATCTCCGAAGATGAGATAGCCAAGCGCTGTCGCGGTGACGATCTCGAAATAGGCAAACGGCGCCAGCAGGGAAACGGGTGCCGCCTGGAAGGCCTTGACCACCAGGAGGTGGCCATAGCCCGAAAGCGAGCCGAGGATGACGACGAGCGCCCAGCCGAGCGCGGTCTTTGGCAGAGACGGCTCGAAGTCCGCGACACCCATTTGATCGCCGATCGCAATCACCCCCACCATGAACAGCGTTCCGCCGATACCGGCAATCGTCTGCATCGTCAGCGGGCTGTCGGCCGTTCCGACGGCCCGGTTCAGCAGGAGATAACAGGCAAAGACCGAGGCACAGGCGACCGGCAGCAACGATGTTGCGCCGAAGACGGCGAAGCTGGGCTGAATGACGATCATTGCACCGGCAAAACCTACGGCAATTGCCAGCCAGCGGCGCCAGTCGACCTTCTCGCGCAGGAGCAGCGCGGACAGGCAGGTCAGGATGAACGGCTCGACGAAATAGATCGCGAACACATCGGCGAGCGGCATGTATTTCACCGAAATGAAGAAGAACAAGGCCGCCGCCGCCAGAAGAACGCCGCGCAGCAGGTTGAGCCAGAGCCTTTTCGGGCGCAGCGCCCGCAGACCACCAACGGTAATGAGCAAGGGCAGCGTGGCGACAAGCTGGAAGAAGAATCGATAGAACGTCACCTGTGCCGGCGCCATGCCCTCGACGACAGCCATGTACTTGGCGATCACATCCATGCCTGGCAGGATGATCATGGCAAAGAGCATGATGGCGACGCCCTGCATTACCGTGTTCTGGGGATTGGCTGCTGTCGATGCAGACGCGGTCATGGGCTTGTTCCGATTGGGCTGCGCCACTTTAGAACGTTCGCAGCACTTTTCAACGCATACGGGTACGACACGGTAAGACATGTTTCATGGTCGGAGCCGCTTTTGACCGTGTTTTTGCCGCTGCGGGGTGGTCCCTGACGGGCCGAATGCCTATAAGCTCATTTCATCTTCCGCCCCGGAGGAGAAGCGCTCTTACTTCTCTGATCAGAAACCGGGACCTTTGAACGTGACCGTGGCAAAGGAGATATCCATGCGCTTGTCCACCGAAACGATGATTGCTCGCCTGCGCGACACCGGCGACGGAGATACGTTGGGCGGGCGCATCTGGCGCGCGCGCGACGCGGCCAACCTCTCGACCAAGGACCTTGCCGATCAGCTCGGCGTCAGAGTGGAAACGGTTGCCGCCTGGGAGCGCGACCGTGCGGAGCCGCGCACCACCCGCCTGTTCATGCTCGCCGGCGTGCTCGGTGTTACGCCCGCCTGGCTGATCGCCGGCATGGGCCGCGCGCCGGATGATGAGACGAAGACCGTTTCGAGCGAGAGCCTTCGAGAGCAGCTGGCTCTCGTCAAGAAATTGCACGAACAGACTGGCAGGGCCATTGCCGCTCTTGAGATAGAGCTCAATCGCGTTCAACAGACTATTCGTTAGTTCATTGCCGATTCCAACGGGCGACATTGGCCGTTCTGTCGATGCCACCCGAAATCATTGTTAGTTCAAGGAGAAAATAGATGGATGTACGCGCCGCCGTCGCCGTTCAGGCCGGCAAGCCGCTGGAAGTGATGACCGTTCAGCTCGAAGGCCCGCGGGCCGGCGAGGTTCTGATCGAGGTCAAGGCGACCGGCATCTGCCACACCGACGATTTCACGCTTTCCGGCGCCGACCCCGAAGGTCTGTTCCCGGCGATCCTCGGCCATGAGGGTGCCGGCGTCGTCGTTGATGTCGGCCCGGGCGTGACCTCGGTCAAGAAGGGCGACCATGTCATCCCGCT
>NZ_LMDT01000025.1:0-52245 GCF_001425885.1 Ensifer sp. Root1252
CATAGCGGTTTACCGAGATGGCGCGGGGTGGAGCAGCCCGGTAGCTCGTCAGGCTCATAACCTGAAGGCCGCAGGTTCAAATCCTGCCCCCGCAACCATCTTTACTTGCGATGACCCCGCCCCTAAGGCGGGGTTTTTCGTTTGTGCGGAAATCGTAAGGATTCCAGCAAGATCGCCCTGAACGTCGATCTCCACCTTGCCCTCCACCGGCCTCAGCACGATCGTGTCCACCACCAAGCGCAGTATGCTCGCCGCCTCGATCCGCTTCTCCTTCTCTTTGTAGCGGGCATCGCGACCTTCAATGCACCTCTCCTTTCGGCATCAGGAGGTGCGTTTCCCCCGTCGCCTCATCATCTTCACTTCTTCCGCGAAGCACTCCCGCGCTGCCTGCCGTGCCAGAAAGTCGACCAGACCCAGAAAGCGCGGATCGGGGTTGCCACGAGGTGTAAAGGTAAGCTCCAGTTCGTCGATCAGCAAGGATTCGAGGAGCTCTTCGCGCTCTCTTCTTGACATCTTCGCTTTGTTGCCGGGTGGGTGCAAGGTCATGCCCTGCAGAATTCGCGTGAGGATCAGTATAAGCAACTGAAATTAAAGGCGTATATTCGGCGGTGGACGGCGTGCCTTCGGCGGCTACGGCAAAGCTTGGCGCACTTCCGCGTGCCGCAGCATATGGAAAATACTGGCGCCAACGCGCAGTATTGTTCTGCATTACTGCTTTATGGCGCGAGTCTCGTGGCATCGCTGACATCCCTTGTTTATGATGTTAATATCGGCTATATATCAGGATATAGAACGGAGACCCGTCATGAGCAATGCCGCACAGAAGAGAGCAATCGAGAATTATCGCGCACGGCTGACGCAGCGCGGCTTCAAGCGCTTCGAGGTCCTGGCGCTAGAATCCGACCGCGAACTGATCCGGTCGCTTGCCCGCCAACTAGCTGAAGAGGGGCCGGAAGCGGAGCAGGCGCGGGCGGCGGTCAAGGCCCTCGTCGCGAGTGAGCCGCCGAAATCCGGCGGTATCCTGTCCGCCCTCCGCCGCTCGCCTCTGGTCGGCGCTGATCTCGATCTGTCGCGCCCCCGCGAGGAAGGGCGCAGGGTCGAGCTGTGACGCGTTATCTCCTCGATACAAACATCATCAGCAATATCGTCAAGCCGCAGCCCTCGGAAGCGCTGTTGGCATGGTGGATCGAACAGAAGGATGAGAACCTGTTCGTCGCTTCGCTCACCATCGCGGAAATCCGGCGCGGCATTCTGGAGAAGCCGCGCGGCAAGAAGCGAGACGCCCTTGATGCCTGGTTCTCGGGGCCGGAAGGTCCGCAGGAGTTGTTCGCCAACCGTATCCTTACGTTCGACGACAAGGCAGCTTTGATCTGGGCGCGATTGATGGCCGAAGGCAAAGCCGCAGGTCGTCCGCGCAGCGCACTCGACATGATCATCGCTGCCGTCGCCGGTGCTAACGACTGCGTGGTGGTCACGGACAACGGAAAAGATTTCGCCGGTATCCAATTCGTCAATCCTATGAGGGATGGCAACTGATGTCTTGGTTGGGTGACAGATTCTCGGGAGAGAGGCATGGCTGAAACGCAGATCGAGTGGACGGATTCGACTTGGAATCCAGTCGCCGGGTGTTCGATTGTGACCGCTGGCTGCACGCATTGCTATGCCATGGAAATGGCTAAACGCCTCGAGGCGATGGGCGTGGAGAAATATGCGGGGCTGACCCGCAAGACTGGACGGCGAACTGTCTAAAATGGCGTGGTACGCGAGGATCGGGAGGCGCTGTCGATTCCGCATCGCTGGCGCAAACCCCGAAAGATCTTCGTAAACTCGATGAGTGACCTGTTTCATGAGCAGGTCAGCGACGCCTTCATTCTCGAAGTTTCGCAGGTGATGCGCGAGACGCCGCCCCACGGGCGGCATCATTTCGGAATGCGGGGGCGGATTGCCTCGGAATCTGCAGCCACAACTATCAAATCCTCACGAAGCGGCCGGACCGAATGACGGAGCTGGTTTCCGGCAAGATTGGCGAAGCCCTGCCCAACGTCTGGCTCGGCACCAGCACTGAAAACGCGGATGTCGTCAATCGTGTTGAGCATCTGCATAGGGCGCCCGCTGCGATCCGGTTCATTTCTTTCGAGCCATTAATTGGTTCGGTTGGGGCCGTTGATCTACAGGACATCCACTGGGCAATTGTGGGCGAGCCGGTTTCTCTCCTGACCGGCCTTCTCACCTGCGGATGCTGAGGCGGCAAGTTCGGCATCGTCACGCCTAGCCGCTATGCCTGCCTCAACCATCACAGGCGGGGCACCTGAGACAATGGTCGGTCCATCACCCGTGAGCAGATCGAGGCGCGGGTTCTGTCCGGCATCAAGGACAAACTTGTCTCGTCGCATGCGGTCGCCGAGGCTGCCGAGGAGATGAACCGGCTGAATCATGACCGACGTGCGCAGGCGGCAACCGACCGGAAAAATCTCGCGAAGATCGAAAAGGCTATCGCCGGGATTATTTCCGCCATCGATGGATGGCATGTACCAGCCGTCGATGAAGGCGCGCATGGATGACCTCGAACGACAGAAGGCGGATATCACCGCCCGCCTGTCACAGGCCTCCGCCGACATGCCTGACATTCTCCCGAACGTTGTCATCCTCTACCGGCTGCGGGTGGAGCGTCTGACGGAAGCGCTTGAGGATCCAGACGGAGGCAGGCAGGCGGCGGAGGCGTTGCGCCCGCTGATCGGCGAGATCGTACTGACCCCTAGCATCAAGCGCGGCGACGTTCATGCAGAGCTACGCGGCGAGCTGTTTGGCATTCTCGGCTTTGCCAATGCGGAAGCGGGAGGGCCGCAGAACAGCCCTTTTATGCCATTCGTTGAAGCGAGCCCCCGCAACCAAATCAAAACAACAGCTCGCAAGATCGAAAGGCCGGCGGGCTTTTTTGGCGTTCTAAGGCAGAACAAAGCAATGGTCGGTGTCTCAATTAGGAGTCAAGAGGGTGTTGATTAGTGAGATTAGTATTGTAAGGGGTGGCGGTTAGTGTCCTGTCTGGGGGCGCCGAGTTGAGCCTATGTGCGGACAGCTTCCCCCTGACTGCGCCACGGTCGCCGGCCTTCGAGCGGGGAGCTTCCCACGCAACGCCCCCGATTGTCAGAGTGCGGGCAGGATTTTAGTTTCGGGTTGAGGACCGGGCGAGAGGCTTCCGCGGCTGCTCGTCGACAAACTCGCCGCCGTGCTTTGATGGCGGGCCTCGCTGGCGAGATGTTCGGCGAGTCTGATGGCCAAGGCGACGGCGGGAAGCGTGGGGTTCGCTTGTCCGGACGTAGCGAAAACGGAGCTGCCGGCGATATGGAGGTTAGCGATGTCGATGACGCGACAGTTGTGGTTGACGATGGCGTGGTTGCGGTCCACGCCCATCTTGGTCAACCCGATCTGATGGTATCCGTCTTTGGCTTGCGCGGCGATATGCTCTTCGAGGTTTTCGGGGGCTGCGTCGAATATCAGCTTGCCTATCTTGCGCTCCTTGAGCCAGCGATCCAAGGCGACATGTGCTTGGAGCGTCCCGCGAAAATCCTGAGGCAGATATCGGAATGAGACGTCGAGCTTGAACTGACCGTCCGCATCTTGCTCTGGCTTGAGGAAGACGCGGCTTGAACTGCTTGGAATTTGCTCCCCATGGTAGCGAAGGCCGTATTTCATGTCTGGCCTGCGCAGCAGAACATATGGTTCGGCAAAGCTGAATTTTTGGCGAAGCAGCCCCAGCGCGGAAGAGGTCGCGCCAAGGGGATTGCGCAGTACATTATGCAGAGCATTATAGTAACGGAATCGGTCGGCTTCGCCCCATGTCGCCTTGTGGACGAAGGACTTCCGACTGTTCCAGAGATGTAGCAGCGAGAGCGCCGTGTCGGCCTCACCGAAAGCGGCCCTCCGGTTCGTCGGCCAAAAAGCGATATTCGGCAGCTCGTGTGCCCGTTGCAATTGGGGGGCGGGTTGAAACCGGTTACACACGAAGGTTCCGGTGGATGTGCGCTTAAAAAGATACCGTTCGGCATGCTCTTTGGTGGCGAATTCGATCTGCGCGATCTGTCCAGCGAGATGTCCCATGTAGAAGCGCCCGAGCGGCCCATCGCTTCCGCCGAACAATTGCGGAAACGCCAGCTGGAGGTTCAGTAGGAGCCGGGTATTACCTCTGCCGCCACAGGCCAGCACATATTGGTCGGCGCACACCTTGTACGAACCACCGCGGCAGGCAATCGACATGGAATGTACGCGCGCCTCAACCGGATCGAACGCCAGAGCTTTGATCCTCGCGTCCAGGGCGACGAAGAGGTTCTTCGAAGAAGCGAGCTCGGCGCTGTTGGCCTTCGCTGTGTTGCGTATTCGTGTCCAGCTTTCCCGGGATGATGGGAAAGCAGTCTCCGGTTCCGGCTCCGATCGCTCGCCGGCGACGTTGCTGCTCAAAAGAGCCCGTGCCCGCTGATAAAAAGGCGAAATCTCTTCGTGAGCAATAGGCCAACCGGAGTGTGCGACATAATCTCTTGCCTCGAAGTCTATATCATCCAGCTCAACGCATTGCCCACCCCATCGTTCGGACGTGCCGCCAAGTCCGGTGGCCGAAGTAAGTCGGTCCGCAGCGTGATAGATATCGTCTTCTATGTCGAAGCCTGTTTCGTTTCGTTGGGGTCGTTTCGATCGTTTCGGCCCCGCTTCGAGAAGCAGCGTTCGCATGCCGCGCCTGCTCAATTCAAGCGCAGCGGCAATACCGACCGGGCCAGCGCCCGCGACGCACACGTCAAACGCCTGTTGAAAGACCTCTAAACCCGCAAACATCTGCCCCCCACTTTTGAGCCAGCGCCCTTTTAGCCGCCACCGCAATCACCCTTCCGTCCCCTTGTGGCACTGCGGATCAGTCTTGGCGCGATCGCCAGCGGATTGAAGACGGAGGCGCCAACTGACACGGCACGCTAGAGTTTCACTATCCGCAGAACAACTTCGCCTAAAGTTGGATGATTTTGCTCGTCACCTCGATCAAAAGGATTAGTGGCAGCTTTCGCCAGCGCATTGTCCGGCGTGAAATCCGTTGGTCTCCCGCCAGGAACTCGACCGGGCGCTGACGATCGTCGAACAATCGATCCTCGCGGGTTGACGCGCCGGACATCGGACAAAGCAGGAGGAATGCCATGAAAGCCGTTCGGATGGATCAGGAAATCGAATGCCCGGAAATCGACGTCAGGCTACGGGCGCGCGGCGTCGAGCTCGTCTCGCTGCCCGACGGCGGGTGCCGGAGGACAGGCTGATGCGCGAGGTGGCTGAAGCCGACCTCCTGCTCTTGTGCTACACGCCGATCACCGCCCGCATCATCGCCGCGGCTAGGCGCCTCAAGGTGCGGCGGCGACGTCGTAATATGAGCGAAATTGATATAGCGTCCCGAAATACAAGTCTCTGCGTGATCAAGCCCCCGCAACCAAATCAAAAAAAGCCCGCCATGCGAAAACCGGCATGTCACTTCGGCCGACCAGGTCTGATCCTCCTTCGAGGCGCCTTCGAGCAGCTTCTTTGCCATCTTGCAGTCTCCTTCGACGGGGCGGCAATGCAAATCCGTGACTTTCCAAAACTTTCACGCGTGGGCGCGCACCTCTAAACCAAACTGCGGGTGTCATACGGCTAAGGCCGTGCATCCAGACGGGAGCCGGCGTGCCGCCGGCGACCCATGATCCGCAGGCCGCGGCTCTGGGCAGGTCGCTGGGGACTCGGGCCGAAGGTGTATGGCACCATACAGCTGGCTCGTTGTTGTGATTATGATGGGCGTGGTGTGGGTGTTGGTACATCCGTGACGTTATCGTTGGCCCATGTCGTGATCGCGTGGACCTGCCCGGTGATATGATCCCGCAAGTAGGTTTCCTGACCTGCCAGGCCCATTGGATAAAGCTTATTTCGGCTGGCCTCGTAGTCAGCACTCTGGTCGGTGCAGAGGCGAATGCGCATATCCTGCGGCGCGACACCCCTCCGGTTCGGCAGATGATCCACAAGCACTGCATCGGGGGACAGCGTTCCATCGAAGGCTTGCGTCAGATATTGCGCGGATCTTTCGTTGCGTTCCCGTTCTGTCGTTGCGCCCAAGATGACCACCATCACGCGCCTTCCATTTCGAGTTGCGAGCCCGACGATATTTCGTCCGGATGCACATAGGAAACCAGTCTTCATCCCGATGGTTCCGCTGAAACGCGTCAACAACAGATTGTTGGACTTGATCTCTTTACCGTCGATCGTGACTGCCGAAGCCAGGAAGAAGCGGCGATATTCAGGAAACATCCGGTCCACTTCCAACCCAAGGATCGCAAGATCGCGGGCAGTCGTGTAATTCTCTCGGTCAAATAGACCGTTTGGATTGGTAAAATGCGTGCCCGTAAGCCCGATGCGGGCCGCCGCTTCATTCATTCGCCGAACGAAAGACGTTTCGCCGGAAGCGACTACTTCTGCCAAGGCTACAGCGACGTCATTTGCTGAAGCCGTCATCGTGGCAAAGAGCGCATCTTCGAGGGTCATCGTCCGGCCGAAGGTCAGGCCGGATTCGAGAAACGCCTGTTTCGTTGCGTTGCGGGTCATGGTGACCGGTGTCGTCAGTGTCACCTCGCCAGACCGAAGGGCTTCAAACACGACGAACGCGGTCATGAGCTTGGTTGTCGAGGCCGGATACCAGGGTACGCCGGCATCTTCCTGATAGAGAACTTGATGGCTGTCGGCATCCACGACGAGTGCCGGCGTTGCATTCGCCGGTGTCCACAAAAAAAGGGACGCCATAAACGCCAATCTTTTCAAAGGTTTTCCGGCGATTATGTTTTTCGTCATGTGCCAGTCTCCGGGAAGGCGTCCTAATGACATGATGTGCCGCGGGGCACAAGCGTTCGCTGCGGCGCGTCGGAGGCGCGTTGCTTCGCTAGGTAACGCGACGCTGCCGAAGGCGAGGGATCTTCGCGATTGGCTATCGGTGGTCATGCGGGGTGGGGGAGCGCACTAGCCTTGCGCCAGTGCGCGCGCAGTCGCGAAGAAGGCCTGTATTGACTTGCTGCTACGGCGATCCTTCAGGCAGATCAGCTTTTCATGCATCGAAAGCGGCTGGTGTTCGAGCGCGATTTTCACCAGCCTCGGATCGTTGTCGAACTCCGCTTCGGACACAACCCCGAGACCCATGCCTGCGGCAACGATCCGCCGGACGGCTTCGCGTCCTTCGGCCTCGATTGCGTAGCGGAGGGTCACCCCTTGCGCCCCCGCGAGCTTCTCCAGCATCTGCCTGGTGCGTGAACCGTGCTCCCTCATGATCAGGGGCCATGCGCTCAACGCCTCAAGCGGAATGCTCGTCCGCGTCGCCAGGGGATGCAATTTCGCGGCGAAGAGCACGACAGGCGAGACATTGAGCGAAAAGACCTCGAACGGGCGCTCATCGGCCAATTCGCCAAGGACGCCGACGTCCACGTCGTAGGCAAGCAAATCCTCCACGATGCTGTTGGAATTGCCGCCGACGATCTTGATCTGAATGCCGGGAAACCGCGCCTGGAAGACGGTGAGCACGTCCAGGACGTGATCCACCGAATCGGCTGCGATCCTGAGCATGCCTGCCCGCAACGATCGCTCCTCCTGCAGGACCTCGAGGGCTTCGCCTTCGGCATCGAACAGGCGGTGGGTCGCCGCCAGGAGCCGGGAACCTGCCGGTGTCAGCTCGATCTGACGGCGCTTTCGAACGAATAGGGCGACGTCGTATTCCTCCTCCAGCCAGCGCACTTGGTCGGAAATGGCAGGCTGCGTGAGGTGCAATGCGCGGGCAGCTTGCGAAAAACTGCCGGCAAGAGCCACGTGATGGAAAGCCCGAAGCTGGACATAGCGCATGACAGGCGGAAGCCCCTAGGTGATGCTTCTTCGGCATCGAAGAATTCTTAATTTGTCTCATTAATATCGATTTTGTTCACTCTCCGATAGATGCGATAGCTTGCACGCAGCTGCACGATGATCGGAGAAAGCGATGAAAGCCACAGCATCCGCCCTGGTTCACACGGAGGGCGAAGCCAACACGTCGGCAGCGCGCGGGGCCTGGAACGCCCGGATGGGCGATGAACGGACGAACTCCCTCGTAGCGCGCGACGCCGCCGCATTCCTGCACCAGAGCCTGTCAAGCCCCTGCCTGACCGCCATCGCCAAGGCGGAGGGCATCTGGATCGAGGATACCGCTGGCCGGCGCTACATGGACTTCCATGGAAACAGCGTTCACCACATCGGCTATGGCCATCCCCGGCTGAAACAGGCAATCAAGGCCCAGATCGATGATTTGTGTTTTGCACCGCGTCGTTTCACCTGCGAACCTGCCGTCGAGCTTGCCGAGATGCTCGGCCGTCTTGCGCCCGGCGATCTCGGCAAGGTCTTGTTCACCACGGGTGGATCCGATGCGATCGAAGTCGCACTGAAGCTGGCGCGCGCCGCGACCGGCCGGTTTAAGACGCTTTCCTTCTGGGATGCCTTCCACGGCGCCGGATTCGGCGCGTCGAGCGTCGGCGGCGAGGCGACCTTCCGCTCGGGCATAGCCGGCCCGCTCCTGCCGGGCGCCGAACACGTCGCGCCCTGGGCGAACCGCCACTGCGGCTATGGCCAGGACAATCTCGAAAGTTCCGCGCGCGCCTGCGCCAATATGATCTCCTACGTCCTCGCCCGCGAGGGCGATTTTGCAGCGCTGGTCGCCGAACCGATGCGGGCGACGCCCAATCCACCGGCGCCGGGTTTCTGGAAACAGGTGCGTGAGGCCTGCGACCGGCACGGAACCTTGCTGATCTTCGACGAAATTCCGACCGGCCTAGGCAAGACCGGCCGCTTCTTTGCCTGCGAGCACGACGACGTCGTTCCCGACATCCTCGTGCTCGGAAAATCGCTCGGTGGCGGCATTTTGCCGATCGCGGGCGTGGTCGCCAGGCGCGATCTCGACGTGGCGGGCGACTATGCCATCGGCCACTACACGCACGAAAAGAACCCGGTAACGACGCGCGCGGCGCTGACCACCATTTCCATCATCATCGAGGAGGGGCTTGCGGAGCGGGCCGCCGAACTCGGCGGCTATGCGATGGAGCGGCTCAGCACTTTCGGCGAACGCTGCGCGGCGGTCGGAGATGTGCGCGGCCGCGGCCTGCTTTTCGGCGTCGAGATCGTATCCGACCGGACGGATTTCACGCCGGACAATGCGCTGGCGGAGCGGGCCTATTATCGCTGCATGGAAGCGGGGCTGAGCCTGAAGATCAGCCAGGGCAACGTCATGACACTCTCGCCGCCCATGGTGGTCTCCCGCCAAGAACTCGACCGGGCGCTGACGATCGTCGAACAATCGATCCTCGCGGGTTGACGCGGCGGACATCGGATAAAGCAGGAGGAATGCCATAAAAGCCGCACGGATCAGGAAATCGAATGATCGACGCCGGGCTACGGGCGCGCGGTGTCGAGCTCGTCTCGCTGCCCGACGGCGTGCCGAGGACAGGCTGATGCGCGAGGTGGCTGAAGCTGACCTCCTGCTCTTGTGCTACACGCCGATCACCGCCCGCAGGGATGGCTGCTGACCGAGATCATGCGGATCGACGGTGAAAGCACAGATGCGAGGTAGGTTCGGCAATTGCCAGAAAGTCGAGCAGATCCTCTTTCGAGAGCGCGGCGCAACCCGCAGTCGGCGAATAGGTCGGTTGGGCGACATGCAGAAAGATCGCGCTGCCCGCGCCGGCCACCGGCGGGTCGTCATTGTGTCCCAATACGACTACAACGTCATAGAGATCGTCATGTCGCCAAAGCTCTTCATGGCTCGCGGCGAAGGGTAGCTTCACCTGGCAATTGTAGTCTGGGTGCGAGGGGGCGTCGCACCAGCCGTCCAACCTGTCGATCTCATGGCAGGGGAACTGCGTTGTCGGCTTGGCCATCCGGTCTGCCCGGTAGAAAATCTGGCGGATCGGCCAACGGCCCACGGGGCTGACACCATCGCCCTCGACCTTGTCTGTATGCAAGCCGCCGCGGCCGACGGCGCAGCGCCAGCGCTTGTCTCCAAATGTGGCTTGCCAGCCGTCCCCGTCTCGCGAAACGATCAGATCCACGCTCAACTCCTTCCTTCTTGAAATCTCACAGACCCAGGGGAAAATGACACGCGACTGGCCGGCCGCCCCGATCGGACAGGGCCGGTTCCTCCGTCCTGCAGATCGCCTGAGCGTAAGGACAGCGCGTCTGAAATCGACATCCGGTAGGCAAGTTCATCGGGCTCGGAATGTCGCCGACCAGCAACGGCTTTTCGCGGTTCCGCTGATGTGGATCGGCGCGCGGAACCGCCGAAATCAGAAACATCGTGTAGGGGTGACGCGGATTGGAAAATATCTCCTCCGTCGTGCCGACCTCCACCATCCGCCCGAGGAACATCACGCCGACGCGGTCAGCGAACTGGCGAACCACACTCAGATCGTGCGTGATGAACAGATAGGTCAGCTTCAGCTGTTCCTGAAGATCGCGGAGCAGGTTCAGGACCTGCGCCTGAATCGAGACGTCCAGCGCCGAAACTGCCTCGTCGCAGACCACGAATTCAGGGCTGTTGGCGAGAGCGCGGGCGATGCCGATGCGCTGCCGTTGCCCGCCGCTGAACTGATGCGGGTAACGGCGCAACAAGGTTCGCCGCAGCCCGACCATGTCGAGCAGTTCGCCGCAGCGTTCCTCGATCTGGGCCTCTGTTCCGAAGCGGTGCGTGCGCAGCGGTTCGGCCAGAATGTCCTTGATCCGCATCCGGGGATTGAGCGAGGCAAACGGGTCCTGAAAGACGATCTGGAGCTTCTTGCGCATCGCCCGCATCGCTGAATCGTTCAGCGCGTGAAGGTCCTGGCCGCGATACCGCACGGTGCCCGCGGTCCGGTCGAGGAGCCGCAGCATGACACGGCCAAGCGTGGTCTTGCCGCAGCCCGACTCGCCCACCAGCGCGAATGTCTCTCTCTCGTAGATATCCAGACTGACGCCGTCCACGGCACGGATCACCTGATCCCGTCGGCCGAAGAAACTTGTACCGATAGGATAGTGCTTGCTTAGCCCGTCGGTTGAGATGAGGACTTCGCTCACAGCTTTCCTCCCTGTTTGTCGTGAAGCCAACAGCGGGCCTTGTGACCATTGCCGAGATCCGTCAGTTCGGGTTGCTGCACCCGGCAGATGGGCATCGCGTCCCCGCATCGGGGATTGAAACGACAGCCCGTGGGAAGTTTGGCGAGGTTGGGCACCACACCCGGAATGCTGTTCATGCGTTCCGCCGAGCGCTTTTCCGTCGCCTTCGGGATCGATGCGAGAAGTCCGCGCGTATAGGGATGCGATGGCCGGTCGAAGAGGTCGAAGACGTTGGCTTGCTCGACGATTTGACCCGCATACATCACGTTCACCTCGTCGCACATCTCTGCGATGATACCGAGATCATGGGTGATCATGACGATCGCGGTGCCGACCCTGTCGCGTAGCGCCATCATCAGCCGCAGGATTTGCGCCTGTGTCGTCACATCCAGCGCGGTCGTCGGCTCGTCCGCGATGAGAAGCTTCGGTTCGCAAATCAGTCCCATGGCGATCATCGCCCGTTGCCTGAGACCGCCCGACAGCTGGTGCGGATAGACGTCGAGACGCGCCGCAGGTTCCGGTATGCCCACCGTTTCGAACATGTGCAGAACCTTGTCGCGGATAGCACGCCGACCGAGATTCGTGTGAATCGAAAGAGGCTCTCCGACCTGCTGGACCATGGTTCTCACCGGGTTCAGGGATGTCATCGGCTCCTGGAACACCATCGATAGTTGACGGCCGCGGTTGCGCCGCAGTTCTTCGGCGTTCAGCCGTGTCAGGTCGGTGCCGTTCAGCATAATGCTGTCGGCGCTTACCTTTCCCTGGGGGGATGCCACCAGCCCCATCAGCGACAGCGCCGTCACGCTCTTGCCGGAGCCGGATTCTCCCACCAGTCCCACTATTTTGCCACGGCCGACGTCGAACGACACGCCGTCGACAACCTTGACGGAGCCGCGCTGGGTCTGGAATTCCGTGCGCAGGTTGCGCACGCTTAACAATATGCTCTGATCTGTCATCGCAGCGCCCGCTAGTCTTTCATGTAGGGATCGAGCGCGTCGCGCAGCCCGTCACCGACAAAATTGAACGCCAGCACCGCGACCAGGATTGCCACCCCCGGTATGATCGCGACCAGCGGTGCCGAGAAGAGGTATTCCTTGCCCTTTGCCACTAGCAACCCCCAGCTCGCTTCGGGTGGCTGGACGCCCACGCCGAGGAAGCTGAGACTCGATTCCCACATGATCGCCTCGGGAATGCTGAGCGAAAACAGGACGATCAGCGTCGGGATGACATTGGGGAAGAGGTGGCGAACCATGATCGTCACTTTGCTCGTGCCGTTCGCGCGCGCCGCCTCGATGTATTCCTTCTCCTTGAGGGCGAGCGTTTGGGAGCGCACGACCATCGCCACACCTGCCCAGCCGACGAGGCTCAACGCGATGAAGATGTTGAAGAGGTTTGCGCCCAGGGTGTACATCACGACCATCGCCAAGAGCAGCGACGGGAAAGCGAGCATGGTATCGGCCAGGCGCATGATGAGGACATCGGTCTTGCCTCCGAAATATCCGCTGATGATGCCCATTACGGCCCCGATCACCAGAGAGATGAAGCTCGGCACGATGCCGACGACCAACGAGATCCGAGCGCCATAGAGAATCCGCGTCAGAAGATCCCGGCCAAAATTGTCTGTCCCGAGCCAATAGGTGGTGGACGGCGGCAAGAACTGTTCGTCCAGCGCGACGCGATAGGGATCGTGGGGGCTGATAAGCGGAATAAAAATCGCAACGAAGACCAGAGCGCCGACCAAGATCAGCCCGATCACCGCCATGCGGTTTCTGCAGAAGACCCTGACCGTCTCACGAAAGAAGCTGTCGCTCTCGCTCGTATCGGCAAAGTCTTCCGTTGTTTCGGAAAATTGCGTCACTTCGATCCTCCCTTCATTTGGTATCGAATGCGGGGGTCGAGGACGGAGTAGAGAATATCGGCAATCAGATTCCCCATAATGACAAGGGTAGTCGCAAAGAGGACCGACCCTTGCAGAAGCGGCATATCGCGTGCCTGAATGGCGTTGACGGAGATGCGGCCGACGCCGGGAATGCCGAAGATCGCTTCGGTGATGACCGCACCGGACAGAAGCGTGGCAACCTGGATCGCCATGATAGCCACCACGGGAATGAGCGCGTTCTTGAGTGCATGCCGCTGAATTACCAGGATCTCGCGAAGTCCCTTGGCCCGGGCCGTTCGGATATAGTCAAGGCGCATCACTTCCAAGAGGCTGGATCGAGTCAAACGGGCGATCACGCCTGCGGAACTCCACCCCAGAACCATGGCGGGCATGATCACATATTCGAAGCCGTAGAACCCCGATACCGGCAGCCATTTCAGTTTCAAGGCGAAGATGTACTGCATCAGCAGGGCGGACCAGAAGATCGGCATCGACACGCCCAGAAGCGAGAAGCCCATGAAGAAATGGTCGAGCTTGGAACCCCGCCGAACCGCCGACAGAATCCCCACGGGGATGCCGATGACCCAGGAAACGATCGCCGCGCTGGCCGCGAGGAGAAGCGTATTCGGAAAGGCGTGGAGTATGAGCGTCGTCACGTCCCGGTTGAGCTTGATCGACACGCCGAGATCGCCCTGCAGCGCGGCGAAAAGGAACCTGAAATACCGCGTGAGCAGCGGATCATCGAGGTGCATCTGGGCACGCACGCGGTCGATCACTTCGGCGCTCGCATGTTCCTTCATCATCAGCGCGATGGGATCGCCGGGGATCACATTGAGCATGATGAAAAGCAACGCCGTGATGGCGATCAGAACGGGGATCGAAATCGCGATGCGCTTTATCACGAAGATCAGCATCGAAAGAAGTCTTTCATTGGGTCTCACTGAGGCGAGAGCTGCAAGGAGATACCTGCCAGAGAAGGCGCACTGGCGACAAGCGCGCACTGGAATGGGGCGGGCACCGATGAACAACGCCCGCCACCTCGAATGTCTTATTCGACTTCCATCTTATAGTAGCTCATATCGCTCCAGCCGTTCCACGGCACCACGAAGTTCTTCACCCGCGGCTGGACGACGTAGGCGTGATCGAGGCTGAACATCGGCACCCAGGCCGCGTCTTCTTGCACGATCCGATCGGTCATCTTCTGATAGAGTGCGCAGCGTTCCTCGGGATTGGTCATCGACCGTGCCTTGTCGAGAGCCGCGAAGACTTCAGTATCGTTGTTGTTGTAACCACGAACCGCTGTCCCGCTCTTGCTGAAGAACGTGTAGAAGAAGTTATCCGGATCGTTGAAGTCAGCGGACCAGTTTTGCGTGTAGTTGTCGACCGTCCCGGCCTTGCGGCTCGCAAGATAGGCCGACTCGTCCATCGTGTTGATCTGGACGTTGAAGCCGGCTTCCTTAATCTGGGCCTGAATGATCTGGTTCATGTCAGACCATTTCGAAGACCAGCTGCTGACCTGCGCAAGCTTGATGTCCACGCCGTCGGGATAACCCGCTTCGGCCAGAAGTTGCTTGGCCTTGCCCGGATTGTATTCGATGGGCGTGGCGGCGGCGTAGCAGGTAAGGCCGCGCGGCATCACGCCGTTTTCAACCATGCCCTTGCCGTAGAAATTCTTCTGGAGAATTTCCTCGCGGTTGATGGCCATCTGGAATGCCTTGCGGACGCGCACGTCGTCAAAGGGCTTCAACGCCTGGTTGATGTGATAGTAGTACATGCCGACGCGCGGACCCGCCCGGACCTGGCCCTTCCACTGATCACTGCTGGTGAAATAGGGCAACTGCGTCGGAGCGTAGTCAACGTCGAAGACGTCCAGTTCGTCAGATTCAAAGAGAAGCCGCAAGGTCTCCGAATCTGCGACAACGCGGATGATGATCTGGTCGAGCTTGGGACGACCACGGTAGTACTGGTCGTTGGCTTCGAGAACCTGATTGTCGTTCAGATTGTATTCCGTCAACTTGAACGGACCAGTGCCGTTGGTCGTTTCAGGCGTAAGACCGTACTGGTCGCCCAACGGTTCGGTGAACTTCCGATTGTAGATCGAGGCGGCCGGGGCGGCCATAAGAGCGGTGAAGGCCGCGTAGGGGTCGCGCAGAACGATCTTGACAGTGTATTTGTCTACTGCCTGCAATCCACGGACAGTGGTGGCCGTTCCGTCCAGCCGCTCCCTGGCGCCATCGACGAAGTCGAGAATATCGGTGCTGAGGGCCTTGGTCTTGGGGTCGAGCATCCGGTCGAAGGTGTAGACGACGTCATCGGCCGTCAGTTCCTCGCCATTGTGGAAAAGGACTCCCTTGCGCAGATGGAACGTATAGGTCTTGCCATCCTCCGAAACTTCCCAGCGCTCGGCGAGGCCGGGCACCAGCTTCGATTGGCCGGGGCCGCTCGTTTCCGCTTCGATAAGCCGGTCGTAAACATTCAGCGGCAGGGTGTAGAAGTCCTGCGTCATCTGCACATCGACCGTCTTCGGATCCTCTTGGTAGGCGATCCGCAATACGTGATCTGCCGCCAGTGTCGGCGAGGCCAGGGCAAGCGTGACCAGCCCCGTCGCCATTAGAATTTTGACCTTATTAAGCATTTGTCCGTCCTTCTTCCTTTTTCTTGGTTCCCCATCCGGGTCGACGTGCACGACGAATGTCGCCGCGTGCCTCCCCGGCTGTTCCGTTTCCGGATCAGTTTCCAGTTCAGCTCGTGCCAATTGTCACTGGCGTCCTGAGCGCCCCGTCCGAGACCGGTTGAGCTGACCTGGTCGCTTCCTGCCCTTCCGGAACAGGAAACTGCCACCTTCCCGCTTGCTCGAGCCTCAGCATCTCGCTGATATCCTGCCTACGCCGTATCGTCCGGAACCGGCTGCCCTCCACGAGTACCTCGGCCACGAGATCACGGGAGTTGTAGGTCGAGGCCATCGACGCGCCATAGGCGCCGGCGCAATCGAACGCCAGCAGATCGCCCGCGCGCATCTCGCCAAGTCTATCATACGTCCCGAATTGGTCGGAGCTTTCGCAGATCGGACCCACGAGGCTGTAGTGAGGGGCGGCCCGATCCGTGCGCGGCTCGTGAAGAGTTAAAACGGGATGCTGCGCGTCGTAAAGCGCCGGACGCATCAGGTCGTTCATCCCGACGTCCAGGATGGCCATGGGTCCGCTTTGCATTTCCTTGAGGTAAAGAACCTCCGTCACCAGTAATCCCGCCCGTCCGACCAGCCATCGCCCGGGCTCCACAGTCAGTTGGCAGCCAAGGTGGCCGACTGTCTCGGCGATGATTGCAGCATATTCTGCGATGTCGGGACCCGGCGTGTCGTTCGAGGCGATGCCTATCCCGCCGCCAAGATCAAGACGCGGCACAACCAGTCCTCTCCCGCGCATGAACACCACCAGATCGGCCATTGCCGAAAAGGCACGTCGGAACGGCGACATGTCGTGAATTTGCGATCCGATGTGAACGGCGACGCCCAGCACCTCGAGTTCCGGCATCGCCGCTGCCTCGGCATAGAGGTCGGCTACATCGCCGATCGGGATTCCGAACTTGCTGTCCTTGGTGGCCGTCGTGATTTTTGCGTGTGTCTTTGCATCGACGTCGGGATTCACGCGAAGCGTGATAGGCGCGCGCTGGCCAAGTCCTCGAGCAACCTCGGCCACTGCGGTGATTTCAGCTGCCGACTCGACGTTGATCTGGTGGATGCCGACCTCAACTGCGCGGGCAATCTCGGCGCGCGTCTTTCCAACCCCGGAGAAGATGATCTTGGATGCCGGCACTCCCGCGGCGAGGGCGCGCTCAAGCTCTCCGCCGGAAACGATGTCCATGCCGCAACCAAGTTCGGCGAGCAAGCCAAGCACGGCGATGTTGCTGTTGGCCTTGACCGCGAAACAGATCGAAACGCCGATCGGGTTAACGGCAGACGCGAGATACTTGTACGCCGATCGGATGGCATCTGCGGAATAGCAGTAGAAAGGGGTCGGCACGGCCCTTGCCACGGCGCTTAGACAGACATCCTCGATATGCAGGCCGCCAGCCTGATAGACGAGCCAGTCCCGGTCTTTTCCCAGGCGATTCGGGGATTCCGTATGTTTTGTCATCAGCCCATCACGAATAATTGCATCAGCGGTTACTAATGAGCAGATGATTCCAGACCTCACGATGCTTGGGAAATAATTGCTAAGGCCGTCTTATTCAGATTTGATATGCAAGTTGCTGGAACCTCGACCGGTCAAAGACGGGAACGGTGGCATCTCCGAGGCGGGAAAGAGAAAGAACGGAACGATGCGGCTCAATCAGCGTCAGATGGAGATTTTTAACGCCATCATGATCAACAAGAGCATGACCGCGGCTGCGGCGGCCTTGGGGACGTCGCAACCAACGATAAGCCGCGAGTTGCGGGATATGGAACAGCGGATCGGATTCGAGCTGTTCTTGCGCTTCGGCAAGCGCCTGACACCGACGAACCAGGCGCTGCTGCTGCATGAAGTCGTGCGCCGCGCCTTCGTAGGCATGGAAGAAATCAGTCGGGCCGCGTCCGCGATCCGAACACACAATGCCGCGAACTGCCGGGTCGCGACCATCCCCGCCTATGCGGAGGCGATCCTGCCCCGTGTGGCGCAACGACTCCTGAAGCATCGCCCCGCGGTTCATTTGTCCCTTCATTCCCTCGAGGAATTGTCGCTGCAGCATGAGATGGCCACGACCGTGTTTGACCTGGGGGTGACTGAAGGCCGGTTCGAACATCAGGGGGTTATCTCGCAGCGCATCGAAGTTGGCGACCTGGTCTGCGTCTTGCCGATTGGTCATCCGCTTTCGTCCAAACCGGTTCTCGAGCCTGCCGATTTCGATAGTGTCCCGTTCGTCTATTTTTCGCAGGATGACCCGTATAGACGGAAACTGGACGACATCTTCTTTGCAGCGGGCATCTCGCGTAGCTACGCGGTTGAAACGACGACGGCGGCAAGCGTCTGTTCAATGGTTTCAGCCGGAGTGGGCGTGTCAATCATCAATCCGCTGACCGCCGCGAACCATTTGGGCAAGGGCGTGGTCCTGCGAAGGTTCAGCGTCGGCGTCCCCTACGCGCTCGCCGTCTGGCGTCCGGCCCGAAAAACGGGTTCGGCAGTCGCGGAAAAATTCACCGCAGTCCTAAAAGATGTTGCCAACGAGATGCGAGCAACCTTGCAGTCTGCGATGGACAAGGGCTAGGCAACCGCGTTCTCATCGAAACGATCTGAACCGCACGCGACAGCGCCGGAAGAGCCGCACCGATAGCGTGACGAAGCGAATGACCCGCTGGACCGTATAACGGAATGGTTGCGTAAAGCTCAGGCATGGCGCGGATTGCAAGTCTCGGTGCGATCAGGCCAAAAGCCCGCGAGACAGTAATGTCCGCGGGCTTTTGGCGTTCCGAGACAAGACAAACGCAACTAACCGCCAAGCTCGCCCAAAACGAAGACCAGGAAAACACGGACCTTCAAGGGGAAATGAATGCGAGGCGTAAACCGCATACACATGCGTCAACGGGAGTTGCTTGGATCATCGGGCATGAACATGCAACGTTGGGGGTGGGGCGACCTGAAGAAATAGGCCCCATCTGCAAGTTGAGTCTGGCCTTGCTACAAAGGCCGCGGCGCTAGCCGGCGAAGAGCGGTTGTCGAAGCCTTTCAGCAGGTTTACTGTGAACTTGCAAATGCAACACCCCCGCCAGCTGGCGGGCCAGCGCAACACGCGCCCTTCTAGGCCCCGCACGTCTGGCGACCGCCAGTGCCCAACTCTTAAGAGCCGAGCCTTTGACCGGCCGGGTCAAAATGACGTTGGCCGCCTCGGAGAGCGCGGTTCGCACGCCCACATCGCCGATCCTCGAGATGCGACCGCTTTAGTCTGTCTCACCCGATTGATACTTCATTATTATGCTGCCTGCAAAGGCGTCTCTCAATACATGCGACACGGAGGATAACGGAAATGGCACAGACGATGAAGGCGGCTGTCGTTCGACAGTTCCGCGCTCCGCTAACCATCGAGGAGATGGAGGTTCCGACTCCGCGACCGGGACAGATACTAGTGAAATATGAAGCCACCGGTGTGTGCCATACCGATTTGCACGCGGTAAACGGCGATTGGCCAGTGAAGCCGACACCCCCCTTCATTCCGGGACATGAGGGTGTCGGCTATGTCTCGGCCATCGGCGCGGGTGTGAAAAGGGTGAAGGAAGGCGACAGGGTGGGGGTGCCATGGCTTCACTCTGCTTGCGGCTATTGCCCTTATTGCCGGACTGGTTGGGAAACTCTTTGCGCCTCGCAATCGAACACCGGATACTCGGTCAACGGAACCTTCGCTGAATTCGGACTGGCGGATCCCGACTTCGTCGGCAACATTCCCGATGGGTTGGAGTTCGGGCCCGCTGCGCCCGTTCTCTGCGCTGGTGTCACTGTTTATAAAGGCCTCAAGGAAACGGAAGTCCGCCCTGGTGAATGGGTGGCCATCTCGGGTGTTGGCGGTCTGGGCCACATGGCCGTTCAGTACGCGAAGGCGATGGGCATGAAGGTTGTCGCCGCTGACATATTCGAAGAAAAGCTGGCCTTGGCCAAACAACTTGGTGCCGACATCACGATCAACGGCAAGGCAGACGATGCCATTGAACAGGTGCACAAGGCCACGAATGGCGGCGTTCATGGAGCGCTGGTGACGGCCGTTTCTCCCGCCGCGATGGAACAGGGTTTCGGGTTCATGCGGTCGAAGGGCACGATGGCCCTCGTCGGCCTCCCTCCTGGGCAAATTTCCCTGCCTGTGTTCGAAACAGTCCTGAAACGTATTACCGTGCGCGGATCGATCGTGGGTACCCGCCAGGACCTGGAGGAATCGCTTCAGTTCGCGGCGGAAGGCAAGGTAACGCCCCATTTTTCGTGGGAGCCCCTGGAGAGCATCAACGATATCTTTCATCGGATGGAAGCGGGCAAGATTGACGGTCGCATCGTCATGAGATTGTAGCAGCTTGCATTACGGCCGAACTCGTTACAGCGAAGTCTTTGAAATTGGAGGCTCGACGAAAAACCATCAGGCAAACGCATACTGGCGCGCTTCGAATTACCTTTCTGGTTGGTCAGAAATATCTGCCGAACTATTTCCCATGTCTGACCACAAGGCGGCACTGGGAGTGGGCAAGCAACGACAAGGGACGCGACCCGGATGTTGTGCGTGTTTTGGCGATGTCCCCACTCTCGGGACGCTTGCCGCATTCCACCTCGGCACGACGCGTCCCTACGGGCCCTAACCGTCGTTCAACCATACCTATGCTGTGCAGAAGACAGGTGGGTGCCTATCACTACCGCATCGACCAAAGTCCCGTCGTCCTGATGGTTGAAAAGCTATAGAACCGGACTGGTCTGGGAGATTATGCGTCGGTGCGAGCCACAGGTGGTAGGGCTTCGGCGCGCAGGCTTCGCTGGGGCTTGCTTTGACAATGCAGATGCAAGCGCTGATAATCACTCTCGTTGAATTTCCGATGGCATTCGCGGGGGTTTCAATGAACAGCCACCATGAAGACATGTTCAGAATGGTACGCCGAAACAAGCTCGTCGGCATTTGGGCGGCGAAGAGGCTCGGGCTTGTGGGCGAAAGTGCCAAAGCATATTCAGACGACCTCGCCAAACTCAGCAGAATTCGATGTGAGTTCAATGCGGCTGGTGTAGTCCGTTCCGGCGACCAGGTTCTGCACATCAAAAGCCAATGCCGGTTGGACGAAGGCAACAAGAAACATGCGATGCGGGCTGCTGCCAGCGACGTCGCACTGGCGCAGATCGGCCGCAATTTCTGGTCGAAATGACTTCCAATCAATTCTGGTGAAGACAGCAGACAGTAGATTTACGCATGCGCCGTCCAGCCGAGTGGCGGGTGCACCGGACCTTGTGCAGAAAGGAAATGGCCATGAGGAAGGGCTTATTGTCTATTCGCTATAACGGGCTTTCCAGAAGAGACCTCCTGGTGATGACAGGAATTGCCACGGTCGCAAGCAACATTCGTGTGGCCAGATCAGCGAACGGCGGAGGCCTCCTTGCGATCAAAGAGGTAAAGCAGGGCGAGGACGTCTTTGGATATCTCAACAGCGTTAAAGGCGGTTTTGATCAAGCAGCTTACCAGCAGGTGATAGGCGCGGCTAATGAGTTCAAGGAGGGAGATCAAGCAATTGGAGTGGGAGCCGCAGATGAGACAACACGTAGGAACGCCCGCGCCTTGTTGGCTAATACGACGATTAAGGACCTCTACGAGCGCCCATTGTTTGAGGACAATTTACAAAAATTGATCTGGGAGACCACGGACCAACCCCAATATGAAAAGGTGAAAGATTGGACAATGGGCCAACTGAAGGATTTCCTTCTGGCGGCACCAGAGAATGAAATAAAGGGCATCATGAATGGCCTAACCAGCGATACAATCGGCTTTGTACCGAAACTGATGAGCAATGAAGACCTCATCTCCCTCAGTCAGAAGATTTTCAATCCGATGCCGGGCACCAAAATGGGGGAAAAGGGATACATGGGCGCACGGATCCAGCCGAATTCTCCCACAGACCATCCCGATGATATCGTCTGGCAGGTCTTCGATGCCTTCTCCTATGCAACCGGCGACATTGTCATCGGCACCAATCCGGTGGACAGCACGGTAGGGAGCGTCGTCGCGGTTGAAAGCGCGCTTAAGGATATTGTCGACACTTTCAAGCTGGAGGAAGTGATCCCTTGGTGTGTGCTAGCGCACATTGATGTCCAGGCCGAAGTCAGCGAGCGTTTCCCAGGAACCGTTTCCACGATGTTCCAGAGCCTTGCTGGGACAGATGTCTGCAACAAGATCTTTGATATTACGAATGAGAAGATCCTGAATTATGCGCGTGCGAAGAAGGGGGAAAGATATGGCCTCTACTTCGAAACTGGGCAGGGCTCGGAGTTCACCAACGCGGCGGCAAACGGTGTCGACATGATGGTGCTCGAATCCCGAAAATACGGATTCAGCAGAGCGGTGGGGATGGAACTTGCGAAGGTGCAGCCCGAGGGCGCGTGGCTGCATGTCAACGATGTTGCCGGATTCATTGGGCCAGAGGTTTTCAAAAGCCGCGAACAATTGGTGAGATGTTGCCTCGAAGATTTGGTGATGGGCAAGCTCCATGGGCTATCGATCGGCTTGGATATCTGCACTACCCTGCATATGTCGGTCAGCCTTGACGATCTGGATTGGTGCCAGGATCAGATATTGCCGGCCAATCCCGCTTATCTGATTGCGCTGCCTACCAAAAACGACCCGATGTTGAGCTACCTCACCACGTCGTTCCAAGACCACGTGCGACTGAGGGAAAAGTTTGGCTTCAAGGTCAATGATGCAATATGGGATTTCTACAAGCGGTTAGGAATTGTTGGCGAGAACAACAGCTACACTGCGAACTATGGAGATCCTCTCTGGGTGTACTATCAGTACCGCCTCGCAAAGGGAGATGGTAGGTCCAAGGATGCGATCTACGCGGAAGGCCGACAGAAAATGCTGGAAGTTGAAGAGAGAGGTGTCGACCTCGCTTCGGGGCACGGTCCGAATATCTGGGATCTTAATCCAGAGCTCGCAGTCAAAGTGAAGGGGCTGTACGACGACGCCAAGCAGTCTCTCTGGGCCGAACTCACGTCGGAGTTTATCGCTGCCGTGCCTGATGTCGTACCCGTCCACACCTTATCGAAGGACCGAAATGACTTTATCGCCCACCCGAGCACGGGTGAATTGCTGAGCCCGGAAGCAATAGGAGATATCGCAAGAATAAAAGACTCTTGGGGAAACGATATGCCCAAAGGTCAGATCGTCATCTCTGACGGTCTCAATGCCAAGGCCATCATGGACGACGGACACCTTGTCCCTTATCTTGAGGAAGTACGTCGGCTGCTTGCCGGGGCCGATGTCACGATGAGCGACAAGAACATCGTGGTGACCAGTGGAAGAGTGCGAGCCGGCTACCGGATCGGCGAATTGCTTTTCGAAAATGCTGATCCCAACAGTTTCAGAGGAATCCTCCACATCATCGGTGAACGACCTGGAACCATGCATCACGCCTACTCGGTCTACATCACCGTCGCCAAAGGCAAGCAATGGTCCGAGAAGAAAATTGATCATGACATCACGAAACTCGTGAGCAACGTCTCAGATACATCCCTGCCGCCAAAAGAAGCTGCAAAGGAAACCCTGACCATTATAAGGGAGATCGTCGGGAAAAATGTGAATGGTAGCCGTCGCTTTGGATAGCAACAGTTACGTGGACGAATGAATCCGCGCCGACTGGTTACGCGAGACCAAGGATTTCAGGGTCCAAGAATCGGCCTGCATGGGCGGCCGCTCTACAAATTGAACAAACTCACTCAAAGCACGCGAACTTTTCTACTTTCGATTTCCCGGTCTTGCGATCCTGGTCTACGTCCTAGCTCACTTTTTGCCCTTCGCTTAGTGAACTGCCACCCTGCAAAGCGACACGTGTACGAACACGTCAGGGCCTGCATTTTCGGGTTTAATTAATGGTGCCAGTGGCCATAACAAATCCTCGACAGTTTCACGGCTGAGCGAGAGGACGTCGCCTGCAATCTGTTTACTTTTGGCTTCGGCAGCAGTGGCTGGCTGACGGTGTCGGCAACAGAGGGACGATCTTGCGGCGCTCCTTCATGTCGATCTGGGAGTACATGTATTTCACGCGCTGTTCCTTTCATGAGGTAAGCCGCTGTTATCTCCCGTAAAAGTTCCATGTCTGAGCGCCGCGACCTTCCACAGCCGACAATATTGCCGTTTCCGCGCCATCACCTCCGGCCACCACCACCACGGCCACCCCCACCACGGCCACCCCCACCGCCCCGGATGGCAGCCCCGCCACGGCCACCGCCACCGCTGAAGCTCCTACCTCCACCGCCGCCGCCACTGAAACTCGGATTACCGCCGCGGCCACTTCCTTCAAACCGGTCGAAGCTTCCCGAGTACGGCCGATTGTACATTTCGAACTGGTGAGACCGTTGATTTCCCATCTGACGTCCGGCGCGGTCAATGGCGAGATGGTCGGGCGCACGGTCTCGAGTCCGGCCCGCGCTTGGTCGCTTCGCCGGTGTGTTGGCGAGCCGAGAACCGGCGTTCGGCCGCTGCTGAATCTTGTTAAGAGCGTCGGGATGCTTCGCGGCGAAATTTTCGCCGGGCTTCTTCAGGTTTTCGCTGGAAGGCTTCTCCACCGGCGTCCATGCGCCGTCGGTGTGCTTCTGCCACTGCCCGTCCTGGCGGCGATAAACGCTGCCGTCGCGGCCGGCGTAGAGGTCGCCACCTTTTTCACCGGCGACGAAGCCACGGTTGCCCTCGGAGCTGCGCCAGCGCACCGCCCCGGAGTCCCCCGTGGAGCCACCGCTGACGCGGGCGTAGTTTGCGCCCTTCTTCACGCTCACCGATCCCCACGAGCCGTAGACATTCTCTCCGCCCCGGACGACCGCGGCGTTCCCGTTGCGCGGGTTGTAAGCCGCGACAAACCCGCGTTCGCCCGCTGGTCCGGCGACCGCGCCGCCGCGAACATAGGTTCCCGTTCGCGGATTGTAGGCCGCCCCGCCGACGATCCCGCGATAGGGACCATAGGCGTAGCCGTAGCGGCCGAATGCCCCGATAGCCGGATTGTAGAACACGTCGGCCCCGTAGGTTATCGGCGGGGGATAATAGGGCCAGTTGCCGTCCTCCCAGTCCGTATCCCAGTAGTCGTCATAATACCAGCCGGTGCCATAGACATAACTGTCCCAGGCCAAATAGCCCCCAAGATAGCCCATGGTATAACCGTACCAGACAGCCTCATTCTCGGTGTTGTAGATGTGCACATAGGTGGCGTTGTACACCGGTGAGGACGGCGGGATGGTGTAGACTTCGTCGGGAACCGCCTGCGCCACCACGAACGGGCCGGTCGCGGTATCGCCGACAAACCATATGCCGTCCTTGAGAACGAAATACTTGTCCTTGACCTTGATCACCAGTTCGTTGGTGTTGACCGCGTAGGACATCTCAGTGCCTTCAATCGGCACGAACTTTGGCTCGCCGCTGTAGGCGACATCGACCTTGACCGATCCGTCGAGCGCGACACGCGCCATCCTCGGAATGCTGGCCCTCAACCGGGCCTCGGCGTTCTCGGAGGTTCCCGGTACCGAGGAGCGAACCGTGTAATAGGGTACATCGTCCGGTATGTTCTGGAAGTCAGTCGGCAAGGTCGGCGTGGCGAAGGTCCAGGGGCCGTCAAGCGCGGAGGACGAGAACCAGCGGCCGGAGAGAAGCACATACCAGCGCGCATCGGCGTCGCGGTAGAAAACGTCATTCTCGCTGTTCGAGGCCCATTTCAGCCCCGTGCCCGGAACCGACACGAGTGCCGGCTCTCCTGAGAACTGGATGAGCTCGGCTGGCTTGTCGGAATAGACCACCTTCGGCGACTGTCCGCCTTCGAACGGTTGGGGCGGGATCCCCGCGTGTGCATCCTTCCAGTTCTCGTCGTCAGGCAACCTCGACAGAACCGGCGGCAGAGTGGTGGCGACCGTCCAGTTTTGGTCCAGATCCTTCGAGGTCAGCCAGGATTTTTCGTTGCGCAGATAGTATGTGTTGTCCGCGTCCGTCCTGAGAAGGTCCCAGTTGGTGTTGACCGCGAAACGCAGCCCTTCGACGCCCTTTATGGGCGAGAAAACGGGCTTGCCAATCGTCTGCACGAGGATTGCGGGCGTCTTGCTACTGAAAATCGGAGGCGGGTCGGCCTTCAGGCCTTGGACGTCATCGACGCGCTTGTAGTCGGCGAGGCTCGCCGCCAGCCGCTCCTCGCTGAGCGTCAGCGTGCCGGTGGGCATTAGTTTTCCCACCTCCAGCGATAGTTCGGCGAGGCGCGGGCGGTTGAGTGTCGAAAAATTGATCTCCGTGACGTTGACATCGCGGATGACAACGTCGTCGGTATCGTTATCGGAAACCGTCTGGCCGCTGACCCCGATGATGCCAAAAATCGGGGTGGTTTCCTTGGACGCACGGTATTCGGCGGCGATCAGCGCTGAAATCGTGGTAAAATTCTCCCAGTCGGTGATTTGTGGCTGATAGAGGGTCATCTCCCCGCCGGATTCCATGGTGTAGGTACGCGGCCAGCGCGGTTTGTCGGCCTCGACTTCGTCGAGGTATTTGCCGCTGACGAACCCCGTCTTGCTGTCATGGCGCACTGCGCACCAGGCACCGCTGGCGTCGCACTCGATTAGGTCTACCTGCGTGCCTTCCTTGATCGTTTCAAATGTTGCAAAGCCCGTCCCCGGGCCCTCTCGAAAATTGACATTCGCCGTTAAAACCGCGGGATCGGCCGCGACCGGTCCTGCAAAAAGCGCCACCGTCATCAACAGAAACACCGAACCGCGCATATCCGATTCCTCCTGTGGCTGCGCGTCAATGCGCCGGCCAACGATCCCGCACTATATACAGTAAATTCCCACACGAACGCCGCGACAAGTGCGTAACTGTTAACATCGGAACAGATCCTGCGGTACGTGCGTTTGGCCATAACATCCTTGAGGTGCGTGGATACCGCGACGGCTCCAAGGAGGGGAATTGTCCTCCGCCTAAGCTTAAGCCCACCGCGGGGATTGCCACGGCATCGGCCTCATGGTCCTCTCGGTCGTCTTCGGCGATGTTGCGGATCTCGAAATCGATTTCTCAAAGGTTTGGGACGATATCAAGCGCGGTGCGTAATCTGCCCGCCGCTAACCGAAAGGCTGCCTTGCGGGTCCGGAGGGCGGCGATGAAGACCGCTCCCAGATGCAGTGCATTCAACGCGTTGGGCGCAAGCGCCGAATGTTCCTCCTGCCGATGGCAGGCCTTGAGCGCAATGTTCGGTTTGCGCGAGCCGCGTGACATATGCGTCCGTCTCCTTGCGCCACTCGGACGGCGGCGCATTCCTCCGGTGCATGATCCGCGATTCAACCCATGGCGAAGTTCGAGCGGCAGACGGATTACAATTCTCGGTGTGATCAGGCCCCCGCAACCAAAATTTACAAGAAATATCAGTTGGCTCAGAGGTAACTCGGAGCCCTTTTGCGTTCAAAATGACCTAGCACACAGGTAGCACAAAACTGGCCCCTCATTTGTAAGCGCTAATTTGTCCGCACGTTGATGTGCCCTTTCGACGATTGATCGCCTTCGGCTGGTCATAGGGGCACATTACCTCGCTCACTTACTAATTGGGAGATCATGTCCGGGGATTTATGAGGCCATTACACCGTCGGGCTAATCGCGATCGTAAGGGAAGACAGCGGCGGAGCCGCCGCTCTACCTCGGAAACGAGGCTCTAGAGCCTCGTCGAGACACCCGAAGGGGTTGTCCGACGAACCGCTTGCCGGTTCGCAGCGCCCGCTTGGCTCGCCAGCGGCGAAAAAGCCGGGCCCGTTATGGCTTGGAATTATATCAGCGGTATACGCCAGTTCATTGCGGAACTGGCAACGTTCCCCAAGCGGGGAACCGTGAGGACTGGCCTTGTTCCTGGTCTTCGGATTATCGGTTACCGCCGGAGCGTGAGCATCGCCTTTGTAGTCGAAGAGGTGCACGTTTTGGTTTTTGGGTGTTTTCTATCGCGGGCAGGACATTACGGTTGAGGTCCTTGAGCGGCGACTGTGAGCGATATGGGAGACCAGCAGGGCCGGAGTAACGTGAGGCCCAGAACGCACAGGCCACTGGGTTGAAAGCCGAAGCATCAGAGCATGGCTTGCTGCTGGAAACAGGACGACGCGTAATGCGCCCCGTTTGCAACACTGTCCTCTATGGCGACTGCATCTCCTTGATTCAGCGCCTTCCGGGCGGGGCGGTGGATTTCATCCTGACCGATCCTCCGTATCTTGTCCGCTACCGTGACCGTCGGGGCCGGACGATTGCCAACGTCGGGAACTTCCGGGCAGAAGTCCGCCTTGCCGTGCCAGGAAATTAACGACGGACATAATCCTTGAGGAAACGCAGCCAGGCCCGGATTTTCTGCGGCACCATCTGCATGGGCAGGTGCATCGCGTAAATCTGGTGATCGGGGAAGCGATAGGACGGCAGGGCGTCGGCCAACGTGCCCTTGGCGAGTTCTGGTGCGACGAACCAGTCAGGCAGAAGTGCAACGCCTGTGCCGGCAACTGCCAGCGCCTTGACAACCGATGCGTTGTTGGCACGTAGCCGGGACTGAGGAGGCACCTCGAACGCGCATTCGCACCCGTCTTCGTCGAACATTCTCCAGCTCTTCACATGGTCGACGGTGGCATTGATGATGTGCGGCAGCGCGCTCAGCATCTCGGGCGTACCAACGACAGTTCCATCAACGCGGGCGAGGATATCCGGCGACGCGACTGGCCTGAGCTGATACGTTCCCAGGTGCACACCAGCATATGGCGACGTCTGGAATTGCTCGTTGCGCCCCAGCCGGATGGCGACGTCAAAGCGGTCGCGCAGGAGGTCGACATTCGTCGGATAGGCTTCGAACTGAACGTCGAGGTCTGGATGCAGCGTGGTGAATTTCTGAAGTGCTGGAGCGATCACCGCAACGCCATATTCAACAGTCGATGTCAGGCGCAAGCTGCCGGTCAGCACCGTTTGCTCCGTGCGCGCTTCGGCAATCGCCTCATCGGCTTCCGTGAGAATGCGCAGGCAGCGCGCATAGAACCGTTCGCCGGCATCGGTAAGAGCAAGACTGCGCGTGGTGCGATAAAGGAGCGTGACGCCCAATTCGCTTTCGAGCTGCTTGACGTTGAAACTGACTGCGGCTCTGGCCTGATTGAGTTGCTTGGCAGCCGCTGTGAACGATCCTGTTTGCACGACGGCTCGGAAAACAGTCAGGCGATCAAGACTCACCGCCATCAGGCACTCCAATTGGTAAATCAAATCGACAAGTGTTGTCGAATTGTATCGTCTTATTCGATGATATGAAAGGGAATACCCTGCGGGCGTCATTCCTATCGAGGGTTTTACCGTTGTCCGCCCGCTCCCGAATTGCCACCCTCTATCTTCTCGGTTTCGCCGTCGATCTCGCAAGTATGTTCATCTTCAATACCGCCCTGCCGGCGTTGCAACGGGAGCTGAGCGCATCGGTGGTGCAACTCGCCTGGGTCGGCACGATCTACATGCTCGGCCTGACTGTCGCCATTCCGCTGGGGAGCTGGCTTGCGCGCCGGATCGGCGAACGCCGCGTGTTCATTGCCTCCCTGCTCATTTTGGCCGTCGGAAGCTTCGGCGGGGGTACGGCCACTGGGATTGCGACGCTTCTCGCCTGTCGGCTCGTTCAGGGTCTCGGCGGCGGACTGCTCGTGCCGGTCGGCCAGGGCATGGCCTATCGCGCCTATCCGCCGGAAGACCGCGCCCATCTGACGGCCGTGGTCATGACGGTTGCGCTGCTGGTGCCGGCGCTTTCACCCGCTGTCGGCGGGATCGCGGCCGATCATGTGTCCTGGCGCTGGGTGTTTATCGGCGTTGCGCCACTGGCAGCGGCGATAGCAGCATTGGCCCTTGCCTGGGCGCCGGTCGATCGGTTGGCGGAAACGAAGCCGGCGCTCGACATTCGAGGTTTCCTGCTAAGCGCCATCACCCTGTGTTGCCTTGCGCTTGGCCTGACGCTCATTAGCCAGACGGGAAGCGGCGTTCATGCCGCGATTGTCCTTGCCTTGGCGATTGTCGCGGGCGCTGCCTATGTCCGCCATGCGCTGCGTTCGCGCGAACCGCTGATTGATCTGCGTCTGCTCTCCGATCCGATGCTCAGGACTGGCAGCATCATCTACCTGTGTGTGCCTGGCGTTTTCACGGGCGTAAACCTGATCGCCTCCCTGTACTTGCAGGACCGCCTTGGTCTGACGGCCACGCAGACGGGAATGCTTATGCTCCCATGGGCAGCCGCATCCTTCGTTGCCATCATGTCCACGCGGCGGCTGTTTGCGTCCCGAGGCCCGCGTTCGCTCTTTCTCGTCGGCATGACTGTCACCTGCGCTGGCGTGCTGCTGTTGGCCACACCATTCGCCACAATGTTCACCGTCAGGATCGCGTCATTTGTTGCAATGGGCTTCGGAGCGAGCCTTTGCACGAGCACGGCCCAGACGGCAGCCTTTACGGCGGTTCGAACGGAACGGATGGCAGAGGCAAGTGCGCTGTGGAACATCAACCGTCAGCTCAGTTTCTCGCTCGGTGCGAGTGTGCTGGGAGGCTTGCTGGGGCTTTTCCTCGCGACGAGCGGCGGCGCGGACGACGCTCTGCCTTACCGCTACTGTTTTGTGATCGCTGCCGTTCTGATCATGTTTCCGCTGCCCTTCGTTCTGCGCCTGCGGCGAGCCGATTAGCGCGCGGAGCCCATTCTTTCACAATGTCCGACAAGGAGCCGAACATGACCGATACTGAAAGATTCTTCCGTGAGATTGTCGATGTGCACGTCACGATCGAACGCTGGTTCATCGGGGCGGCTCGGCCTGCCGATCTGGTGCAACTGCTCGAACGCTTCTCGCCTGAGTTTCGCATGATTTCCATGCAAGGGACCGCTCTCGGCAATGAGGGATTGGGTGAATTGTTCGGACGCCTGCACGGGAAACGCCCGGGCCTGCGGATCACGGTCGACGAGATGCAGATCAGTCATGAATGGTCGGGCGGAGCCTGCATCACCTATCGCGAGACGCACGCGGATGCCGGTGGGGTTCAAACCGCAAGACGCTCGACCGTCGTTTTGGAAACTTCAGCGGATGGCTCGCTTCGATGGCGGCATCTGCATGAAACGCCGATTGCGGCTTAGGCACTTCTACGATGCCCTTAGCGCACTATCCTCTCCGAAGGGTCGCCCTCTAGCCGCTTCCGGTGCAGTTTTCCGGTGCTTCTTAACGCCCTCCGAAGGTCGCCCCTCTAGCCGACCGCCGACAATAATCTTGTGAAAAATCCGATACTAGGGCACAATTTGTGAACGCATCTGAAGTGCGGCGCTACTCCAATCCGGCCGTCTCGCCGAGTGACAGTTCGCGCCCGAGGGGCGGCGTCGATGGATCAGGGGTTCTTTCTTCTGTTCGCTACGGTGGCCGTGGTCGCGGCCCTGATGGTCGTCGTGGCGCGGAATCCGGTTCACAGCGCATTGGCGTTGATGGCTTGTTTTCTGCAGATCTCCGCAATCTTCATCATGCTCGAGGCGCCGTTGCTCGCCGTCATCCAGATCTTCGTCTATGTCGGCGCGATCATGGTGCTGTTCCTGTTCGTGATCATGATGATCGACGTGCGCGAAGCCGTCTTGCAGCGGTTCTTGCCCGGCGGTAGCCTTCCAACTCTCGTGCTGCTCGTCCTGCTCGGCATCGAGATGCTCGTGCTGGTGCTCCGGAGCGACCGCTTTTCCGTCGTCGAACCGGTCGCGACGCGCGATGGCGACGCGATCAGACAGCTCAGCACGACGCTTTTCTCCGACTATCTCCTGCCGTTTGAAGCCGCCTCCGTGATCCTGCTGGCGGCCCTGGTGGGCGCCATCGTGCTGGCGCGGAAGGAGTCGGGGTGATGGTTCCGCTCTGGTGGTATATTTTGCTCGGAGTGGCCCTGTTCGTGATTGGAGCGGCGGGCGTCTTGCTCAGACGCAATATTCTGGTTGTGCTGATGTCGCTGGAGCTGCTGCTCAACTCGGTCAACATCAACTTCATCGCTTTCGGCCGTCAGTACGGCGATTTCCGCGGGCAGATCTTCGCGATCTTCGTCATCGCAATCACTGCGGCGGAGGTTGCCGTCGCCCTCGGCATCTTGGTCGCCCTTGTGAGGAACAAATCCACCCTCAAGGTCGACGATGTGACCATGATGAAAGGATAGCGGCTTGGACCCGGAGACAACGATCCGGCCGCTGCTTGCCGTCGCCGTCCCGGCTCTGGCGGCCCTGGCCGTTGTCCTTCTCAACAACCGCGAGAAACTCCGCGACATCGTCTCGCCGTTGGCCGCGATCGCCCTGTTCGCGATTGTCGCATCGATGGCGCCCACAGTACTGGCGGGCGGGACCGTCGATTTGCGCCTTTTCGAGATACTACCGGGGATCGACTTCGCTTTCCGCGTCGATGCGCTCGGCATGGTCTTTGCCACAGTATCGTCACTTCTATGGATCGTGGCGGCGATCTATTCCATCGGCTACATGCGGCACCTGAAAGAGCATGCGCAGACCCGGTTCTTCGCCTGTTTCGCCACCAGCCTGGCAGCGGCCGTCGGGGGCGCCTTCGCCGCCAATCTGTTTACGCTGGTGATCTTCTACGAGGTACTCAGCCTCGTTACCTATCCGCTCGTCTACCACCACGAGGACGAAGAGGGATGGAAGGGCAGCCGTAAGTATCTCGTCTATCTGATGGGCGCGTCGAAAAGCGTGCTGCTTGCCGCGCTGGCGCTGACCTATCACATTGCGGGGTCGCTGGACTTTGTGGCGGGGGGACTGCTGGCAGGGGCCGATGCATCGGCGGCGCTGCTGACGGTCGTCTATTTCTGCTATCTTTTCGGCTTTGCCAAGGCCGCCGTGATGCCGGTGCACGCATGGCTACCTGCCGCGATGGTGGCGCCGACACCAGTCAGCGCACTCTTGCATGCGGTGGCCGTGGTCAAGATGGGCGTATTCTGCGTGCTGCGCGTGGTGTTCCACGTCTTTGGCGTCGGGCTGGTCGGCGAGCTGGGCCTCGGCACAGCCACGGCCTATCTGGTCTCGTTCACCATCCTGATGGCGTCGGTCTACGCCCTGACCCGGGACGATCTGAAGGCCAGGCTCGCCTATTCGACGGTGAGCCAACTGTCCTATATCGTGCTGGGCGTGGTTCTGTTGTCGCCGGTCGCAATGGTCGGCGGGATCATCCACATTGCCGCGCATGCCTTCTCGAAAATCACACTCTTTTTCTGCGCCGGGTCGATCTATTGCGCGTCTGGCAAACGGAACATCAGCGACATGGCCGGTATCGGCCGTAGGCTGCCCTGGACGATGGGGGCATTCTTTGTCGGCTCGCTCAGCATGATCGGGGTGCCGCCGACCGCGGGCTTCGTCAGCAAGTGGTATCTGGCGCTGGGCTCTGTGGAGGCGGGGGAGATTGCATTCCTGATCGTGCTGTTGGTGAGTTCGGTCCTGAACGCCGCCTACTTCCTGCCCGTCAGTTATGTCGCCTTTTTCGGGACGGAGGTGCAGGAGAGCCCGGCGACGGTCCGTGAAATTCCGATGATGACGATCCCGCTGGTCGCAACCGCCATCCTTTCGGTGCTGATGGGCATCTTTCCCGGCTATTTTCTCGCCCTGGCGGACGGAGTGGTCAAATGATCAAACGCGTCGTCAACTTCTTTGGTGACGAAGAATATGCCAGGCAGCGCCGCCGATTGTTCTATCTGGTGCTCGTCCTGATCGTCGTCGCCGACTTTCTGGTTTCTCGCGAACACGCCGAATACCTGTGGGACCGCCTGCCTGGTTGGTCTGCCGTTTACGGCTTCGGCTCCTGCATGGTTTTGATTTTCGTTTCCAAGTTCCTCGGCCACCAGTGTGGGCTCATGCGGCGCGAGGATTACTATGATTGATTTTATCCATCCGAGCCTGATCTTCATTCTCGGCGCGCTGCCGATCCCGTTGCTCAACGGGTCGATCCGCAAGGCCTATCTGCTGCTGGTTCCGGCGCTGGCGATCCTTGCCGTGCTTGCAATGCAGCCGGGCAGCTATGGCGAGATGCAATTCATCGGCCAGGAAGTCCTGATCGCGAAGGTCGACAAGCTGAGCATCGTCTTTGGCACCGTTTTCACCATTATGGCGCTGATCGGAACCGTCTACGCGCTGCACCTGTCTCACGCCGGCCAGCATGTCGCCGCGTTCGTCTACGTCGGCAGCGCGCTCGGAGTGGTGTTCGCCGGCGACTACCTGACCCTGTACCTGTTCTGGGAGGCCATGGCATTTGCCTCTGCCTATCTGGTCTTCGCCCAGGGCAGCCGGCAGGCGATCGCCGCCGGTTTTCGCTATCTGATGGTCCACATCACCGGCGGGGTTGCCCTGCTCGGCGGCATCATTCTCCACGGGCTCGCCACCGGCTCGCTGCTTTTCGGTCCGATCGAGGGTGGGATGGGCGTCGGCGCCTACCTGATACTTGCCGGGTTCCTGCTCAACGCGGCGGTGCCGCCGCTCAACGCCTGGCTGACCGACGCCTATCCGGAGGCGACCGTCACCGGGGCGGTGTTCATGAGCGCTTTTACCACCAAGACCGCCGTCTACGTGCTCGCGCGGGCGTTTCCGGGCACCGAGCTTCTGGTCTGGCTCGGCACCGCGATGGCGCTCTACGGCGTCATCTACGCGGTGCTGGAGAATGACTGCCGGCGACTGTTGGCCTATCACATCGTCAGCCAGGTGGGCTACATGGTGGCGGGCATCGGCATCGGGACCGAGATGGCCGTGAACGGGGCAACGGGCCATGCCTTCGCGCATATCCTCTACAAGGCGCTTTTGTTCATGGGGGCGGGGGCGGTCATCTACGTCACCGGCCGTCGCAAGCTCACCGAGCTTGGTGGGCTCTACAAAACCATGCCGATGACCGTGGCGCTCTATATGGTCGGTGCCTTGGCGATTTCGGCATTTCCATTCTTCTCCGGCTTCGTCACCAAGTCGATGGTGGTGGCCGCCGCCGGGCAGGACCATCGGGCGCTGGTGGTGCTGGCGCTGACGATGGCGTCGTCGGGGACATTCCTGCACACCGGACTAAAACTCCCGTACTATATGTTCTTCGGCACGGATCAGAAGCTGGAGGCGCGCGAACCGCCCGGCAACATGCTGGTCGCGATGGGCATGGCGGCGGTGCTGTGCATCGCGATCGGGGTGTTCCCCCAGGCGCTGTATGCGCTGTTGCCCTATCCGGTCGACTTCGAACCCTACACCGGCGTCCATGTCACCGAGAGCCTCGGCGTGCTGATGTTTACAGCGTTGGGGTTCGTGTTGTTCCTCAAGGCGCTCGATCCCGAGAATACGATCAGCCTCGACACTGACTGGTTCTACCGCAAGGGCGCACGGGTCTTCATGTGGATCGCCGAGAAACCGCTGGCGCGCTACGAGAAGGCGGTGAGCGACGTGTCTGAGACTGCGGCGCTGCCCTTCCTGCATGGGGCAGCACGGGCGGGACTGCGGATCGATCTCACCGGCGTGGACGCCATCGTGAACGGCGTTGCCCGCTCGATCCTGCGCGGCGGCGCGGCGCTGCGTCGGCTCCAGACCGGCGTCGTGACCCACTACGTGCTGGCGATGATTGTCGGTGTGATCGCAGCCGTTGCCGTCTTCGCCGTGGCGTGGCGGTAGGAGGCGCGATGGGATTCCCGCTACTCAGTCTCATCGTATTCACGCCCGTCGCCGGGGCAGCGGTTCTGATGTTTTTGCGCCGTGACGATGCGGTGCGGTGGACAGCACTCGGTGTCACCATCCTCGACCTCGCTCTCTGCTTGGCCATGCTGGCCAGTTTTGACACTACTACCCATGAGATGCAGTTCATCGAGAGGCACCCGTGGGTGCCCGCGCTTGGGATCACATATGCGCTCGGCATCGACGGAATAAGCGCGCTCTTCGTGTTCCTGACTGCGCTGTTGGGCTGGATCTGCGTGCTTGCCTCCTGGGCCGCGATCGACCGCAAGGTGAAGGAGTTCATGGTCAGCCTGCTGGTCATGCAGGCGTTGATGCTGGGCGTGTTCTGCGCGCTCGACCTGTTCTTGTTCTACGTCTTCTGGGAGGCGATGCTGATCCCGATGTACCTGATCATCGGCGTCTGGGGCGGCGAAGGCCGGGTCTATGCAGCGTTCAAGTTCTTCCTCTACACGCTGGCGGGAAGCCTCCTATTCCTGATCGGTGTCATCGTGCTCTATTTCCACGGCGGCAAGACCTTCGACATCCTCGCCCTGACAGCGCAGGATTTGCCGTTCCAGGTCCAGTCCTGGCTGTTTTTCGCCTTCCTGATCGCCTTCGCGGTCAAGGTCCCCATGGTTCCGGTCCATACCTGGCTGCCGGATGCCCATGTGCAGGCGCCGACGGCGGGCAGTATCATCCTGGCGGGCGTACTCCTGAAAATGGGTGCGTACGGATTCCTGCGGTTCTCGCTGCCGATGCTGCCTGAAGCGTCAGTGCACTATTCGACGCTGATGATGGCACTTTCGGCGCTTGCGATCGTCTATGGCGGGTTGCTTGCGTTGGCGCAGGACGACCTGAAGAAGCTGGTGGCCTATTCGAGCATCAGCCACATGGGCTTCGTGACGTTAGGGATTTTTGCGCTGAACCTGCGCGGACTTGAGGGCGGCATCCTGCAAATGTTCAATCATGGCGTAACGACGGGAGCGTTGTTCCTGCTCGTCGGTCTGATCTACGAGCGGACACACACGCGCAGCATGGCGGAGTATGGCGGGTTGATGAAGGCGGCGCCGGTCTACACCGCGTTTCTTGCGTTGTTCGTCCTGTCGGCGATGGCGCTGCCGGGAACGAATTCGTTCGTGGGGGAGTTGCTCGTGCTGTCGGGCGGGTTTGCGGCCGACTTGGCCGTCGGCGCGACCGCTGTTTTGGGCGCATTGCTGGGCGCGGCCTATCTGCTTGGCATGTACAGGAAAGTCGCGCTTGGCCCGGCCAGCGTCGGCGCCCGGTTCAGCATACGCGATGTGAATGCCCGCGAGATGGTCGCAATCCTGCCCCTGGCCGCCTTCGTGCTTTGGGTCGGGCTCTATCCGAAACCCTTTCTCAACATTATCGATGCCTCCGCGAAGCATCTGCTGATGCAGGTGCACAGTAAGGGGAGCGGCCAATGACCGCCGCCGCGCTCTTCCAGTCGGTGCTGGCGAGCCTGCCCGAGATCGTGGTGATCACGGGGGCCTGCATCCTGCTGATCCTGGGACAGTTTCTGCGGAAGGGAAGGGAACCTTTCCTCATCTGGGCTTCCGTGGCGGTCGTGCTGATTGCCGCCTCTGTGACACTCATGCTCGCCGGCGCGGCGCAGCCGGCCTATGCCGGCATGTTCATCGCTGACCGCTTCGCGGTCTTCTTCAAATTCGTGTTCTACCTCGCCACCGTTCTGACATTCCTGCTTTCGCGGCGATATGCCGAGACCGAAGGGATCGGCAGCAGCGAATACTATGTCCTGCTGCTTCTTGCGCTTTCAGGAATGATGATCATGGCCTCGGCGACCGACCTCCTGTCGGTCTATGTCGGCGTCGAACTGATGGCGATCTGCACCTATGTGCTGACCGGCTTCCTGCGGCGAGAGCAGCGGTCGAACGAAGCGGCGCTGAAATACGTGATCCTTGGCTCGGTCTCGACCGGGATTTTCCTGTACGGCGTTTCACTGGTCTATGGGCTCACCGGCACCACACAATTGGACGCGATGGCTGCGGCGGTGACCGGCGATCCGCTCGACCCCGGCTTGCTGCTGGCTGTGGTCTTCATCGTCTCGGGGCTGGTCTTCAAGGTCGGCGCGGTGCCTTTTCACATGTGGATCCCGGACGTCTATGAAGGCGCACCGACGACGATCACGGCCTTCATGTCGGTAGGCCCCAAGGCGGCGGGGTTCGCGGTGATCCTGCGGGTGTTCCTCAATCCGCTGGTCGCGACCTCGGACGTTTGGATTATCCTCGCGGTCCTTGCTGTGGTGACGATGGCGCTCGGCAGTTTCGTGGCGCTGGTGCAGGATAATTTCAAGCGACTGCTGGCCTATTCGAGCATCGCCCATGCCGGGTTCGCCATTTTCGGCGTGGTGGCTGGCGGCGCCGACGGGATCGCCAGCGTGATGCTCTACCTGTTGATCTACTCTTTCATGAATCTCGGCATTTTCGCCACCGTCATCATGATGCGGAACGGCGATTTCTCGGGCGAGATCATCGAAGACTACGCGGGTTTCGCCAAGTCACGCCCCGGATTGGCGCTTCTGATGCTGCTCTATCTGTTCTCGCTGGCCGGTATTCCGCCGACGGCTGGGTTCTTCGCCAAGTTCTACGTCCTGGTCGCGCTCGTTGAGCGCGGTTTCGTCATGCTGGCGGTGATCGCAGTGCTGCTGAGCGCCGTCGCCGCCTACTTTTACATCCGCATCGTCATGGTGATCTACATGCGGGAGCCGGAACGGGCGTTCGAGCCGGCACTGACGCCCTTGGTCCGCGTCACGCTCGCCTTCACCGCCGTCGGCACCATCGGCATCGGCCTATTCCCGGCGTGGTTTCTGAGGCTTGCCCAGCATTCGGTTTTGGGGGGCTAATTGATTGGATTTGCAATGATCCGCCCGGGGGAATAAACTGGAAGTTCAAGAAAGGATAGCCCAAGTCCCTTCCCTGGGCGACGCATTACCGGTCCCGAATTGGGTCGGTCGCGGCCTGAGGAAAGCCCTCGGCGGGTGAACGGGGCAACGCGATATGACTGCGATGGAGTTCCTCCCGGTTCTTGTCATGGTCGCCGGAGTTGTTCTGGTGGCGGGGGCGACGCTGTTTGTCTCTTCGCTGCTGCGTCCGTCCAATCCTTATCCCGCGAAGAACATGCCCTACGAATGCGGCATGGACCCGGCAGGCGAGGCTGCCGGAGGCCGCTTCCGGGTGCAGTTCTTTGTTCTCGCAATCCTGTTGGTCGTCTTCGATGTCGAAACGATGTTCCTCTTTCCCTGGGCCGTCGTGCTGAAAGACATCGGACTGGTCGGCTATGTCGAGATGTTCGTCTTCATAGTGCTGCTTCTTGTGGGCTTCGCCTACGCCTGGCTGAAGGGAGCGCTGGAATGGGAGGCGTAAACAATGCGATCCGCGACAGCGTGCTGTTCACCACCGCCGAGAGCGTTATCAACTGGAGCCGAAAATCGGCGCTGTGGCCCGAGACCTTCGGTATTGCCTGCTGCGCCATCGAGATGATTTCGGCGGGTTGCGCCCGCTATGATCTCGACCGGTTCGGCGTGGTGTTCCGGCCATCACCGCGCCAGTCCGACGTGATGATTATCGCCGGTACCATAACCCGGAAATTCGCGCCCGTCGTACGCCGGCTCTATGATCAGATGCCGGAACCACGCTGGGTTATCGCAATGGGCACCTGCGCAATCTCGGGCGGGGTCTACAACACCTACGCCGTGGTGCAGGGAGCGGAGACCTTCGTGCCAGTGGACGTGCATGTTCCCGGCTGCCCGCCACGGCCCGAGGCGCTGATGCATGGCATCCTCCTGCTTCAGGAGAAGATCAAGAAATCCCGAGCGCTGGCCGGGACGCCTCTGGACCGGATCGCGGTGCCATGAGCGTGGAGACACCCCTCGATCTCATCCTGATCAAGGAGCGCTTCGGCAACGCGATCGACGATCTTGGCTTCGCGCATGGCGTTCACGCCTTGGCCGCTCCGCCCGACATGATCGTCGAGCTTTGCCGGTTTCTGAAGGAACACCCGGCGCTGCGGTTCAATTTCCTGTCGGACATTTGCGGCGTCGATCATTACCCCGAGTTGCCGCGCTACGAGGCCGTGTACCACCTCTATTCGCTGCCGAACAAATGGCGCGTACGCATCAAATGCCGCCTCGACGATCCGCCGCGGGTCCCGTCGGTGACGGGCGTCTGGCGGACCGCCAATTGGCATGAGCGCGAAGCCTGGGACATGTACGGGATAAGGTTCGAGGGCCACCCCGACTTGCGGCGGATCTACATGTGGGAAGGGTTCGAGGGCTTCCCTCAGCGCAAAGACTTTCCGCTCCGGGGCTACAAGGACGAGCTGAACCCGTTTGGCGCCGAAGGCCCGCCGCCGACACAGCCCGACCTCGCGACCAAGGACATTCCATAAGGGGGGCCGCTCCACGTCGGGAATTTGAGATGACCGAAGTCACGGAACTGAGCAGGCCGGAAGGCGAGGCGCTCGACACCAAGGAGGTGCTCCTCAATCTCGGCCCACAACATCCCAGCACGCATGGGGTGCTGCGGCTCGTCCTTGAGCTGGACGGCGAATATGTCGCTCGCGTGGACCCGCATATCGGCTACCTCCATCGCGGCACGGAAAAACTGGCCGAGAGCTTCACCTACACCCAGATTTTTCCGCTGACCGATCGGCTCGACTACGTCTGCCCACCGTCAAACAACCTGGCATTCGCGCTCGCGGTGGAGAAGCTCCTGGGCATCAAAGCGCCGATCCGCGCGCAGTATATCCGCGTGCTGATGGCCGAACTGGCGCGGATCTCCGGTCATCTCCTGATCACCGGCGCGCTGCCGCTGGATCTGGGGGCAATGACCGCGTTGCTCTACGCCATGCGCGAGCGCGAAATGATCATGGACTTGCTGGAGATGATCAGCGGCGCGCGGATGCACACCTCCTTCTGCCGGGTCGGCGGTGTGCGCGAGGACCTGCCCGACGGTTTTTTCCCCAAGATCAGGGAGTTCTGCGACATCTTCCCGAACCGGATCCGCGACTATGAACGGCTGATCGAGAACAACCGGGTGTTCCTGAAGCGAACGCAGGGAATCGGCGTGATCACCGCCGAAGACGGCATCGATTTGGGCCTGAGCGGCCCCAACCTGCGCGCCTCCGGCGTCGACTGGGACATCCGCCGCGACGAGCCTTACGAGATCTACGATCGTCTCGACTTCAACGTCATCACCCGCGAAGAGGGCGATTGTTACGCGCGCTGGCAATGTCGGGTAGAGGAGATGCGCGAGAGTATGCGCATCATCGAACAATGCCTCGAGCAGATGCCCGAGGGGCCGTTCCAGATCGACATGCCGACGATCGCTTTCCCGGTGGACAAGGACAAGGTGCATTGCTCGATGGAGGCCCTGATCCAGCACTTCGACCTGTCGGCGTATGGCTTCAAGGTGCCGAAGGGCGAGGTCTATTCGGCGATCGAGGCGCCAAAGGGCGAACTCGGGTTTTACATCATCAGCGACGGCTCGGAAAAACCGTTCCGCATGAAGGTGCGGGCACCGTCGTTCGTCAACCTCCAGGGCCTGTTCGGGACGAGCAATGCGCATTACCTGGCCGACATGATCGCCGTTCTGGGCAGCCTCGACCCGGTGATGGCCGAGGTGGACAAGTAACGGGAGATTTGGACGCGATGAACATGCGCGAAAAGATCGAAGTGGCGGCGGCGCGCTATCCGAACCAGCGCTCGGCGATCATGCCCGCGCTTCTGATCGCGCAAAAGGAGCATGGCCATCTGCCGGGCCCCGTGTTGGAAGAGGTCGCCGACATCCTCGGCGTCGAGCGGATCTGGGTTTACGAGCTGGCGACGTTCTACACGCTCTTCCGCACCGAGCCGGTGGGGATGTTCCACTTGCAACTCTGCGACAATGTCTCCTGCATGCTGCGTGGATCCGAGGAATTGCTGAGGCACCTGGAAGCGGTGCTGGGGATCAAAAAGGACGGCACGACCCTGGATGGGCTATTCACGCTCTCGACCGTCGAATGCCTCGGTGCTTGCGAGATGGCCCCGGTGATGCAGGTCGGCGACGACTATTGCGGCGGCCTCGACATTGCGCGGATCGACGCGCTGTTGGAACGGCTGCGGGCGATGGCGGGGCAGGCGATCGGCGCCGATCCCGCCGCCACAGCACCGCCGGGAGAGTAGTGTCATGATGGAACCCGTCCTTCTCAGGAATGTGGGCGTGCCGGACGGCCATCAGCTCGCGACCTACGAGGCCGGCGGTGGCTACCAAGCGCTGTCGAAGGCGCTTCGCGAACACACGCCCGACGAGATCATCGATCTTGTCAAAGAATCCAACCTGCGTGGTCGCGGCGGGGCCGGATTCCCAACCGGAATGAAATGGAGCTTCGTTCCGAAGCGCGTCGGCAAGCCGAAATACCTGTGCTGCAACGCTGATGAGGGCGAGCCGGGCACCTTCAAGGACCGGATCATCATGGAGCGCGATCCGCACCAGTTGATCGAGGGGATGGCCATCGGCGCCTACGCGATCGGAGCTGAAACCGCCTATGTCTACATCCGCGGGGAATACGCGCTGGCGATCCGGCGGCTCGAGGAGGCGCTCGCCGAGGCGCATGCGAAGGGATATCTGGGAAAACGCATTCTCGGCTCGGATTTCAATTTCGCCGTGCATATCCATTGCGGTGCCGGTGCCTATATCTGCGGCGAGGAGACAGCGATGCTCGACTCGCTTGAAGGCAAGCGGGCGCAGCCGCGCTTGAAACCGCCGTTTCCGGCGGTCGAAGGCCTCTACGCCAGCCCGACCGTCATCAACAACGTCGAAACATTGGCCTGCGTTCCGCATATCGTGGCGCGAGGGCCGAACTGGTTCCGCAGCATCGGTCCGGACAAAAGTCCCGGTCCGAAGCTCTACTGCCTCAGTGGCCAGGTGCGGAAACCGGGCCTTTACGAGCTGCCGATGGGCATACCACTGCGCGAACTGGTCGAGGACCGCGCCGGCGGGCCGCTGCCTGGACGCAAGATCAAGGCGGTGATCCCAGGCGGCGTCTCGGCGCCAGTGATCCCGGAGCATGGGCTCGACGTTGGGATGGATTTCGACTCGCTGGCGGCTGCCGGCTCAATGCTCGGTTCGGCCGGGGTCATCGTAATCGACGACTCGACCTGCATGGTCAAGGTCGCCACCCGCATCATCGAATTCTTCCACCATGAGTCCTGTGGCAAGTGCACCCCGTGCCGCGAAGGGCTCAACTGGGTTGTAAAAGTGCTACGCCGGGTCGAGGCGGGGCAGGGGGCGCCGGGCGACCTCGAACAACTGCAGGCACTCTGCAAGGGCATTTTCGGCAACACGTTCTGTGCTCTGGGCGATGGTGCGGCCATGGGGCTGCGGGCGGCGCTGACGCATTTCGAGCATGAATTCGTCGCCCATATCGAAGCGGGCAGGTGCCCGTTTCACTGAGGAGCGCAAATAGAAGGCCGCAGGAAGGCAATGGTTAGCATCACGATAGACGAACAAACACTGGAAGTGGAGGCAGGCTCGACCGTGCTGCAGGCCGCCGAGCGTTTGGGCATCGACATCCCGACCTTCTGCTACCTGAAGCGGCTGCCGGCGCTGGCCTCCTGCCGCATGTGCCTGGTGGAGATCGAAGGGCAGCGGCGGCTGCAACCCGCATGCGCGACCGCGGTCACAGACGGCATGGTGGTGCGGGCAAACACGCCGCTGATCGAGGAAACACGCTCTTCCATGCTCGACATGCTGCTCGCCAACCATCCCCTCGATTGCCCGATCTGCGACAAGGGCGGCGAATGCGAGCTTCAGGACCTGGTGATGGCGTACGGCCCCCGCGAAAGCCAGTTCCGTGATGCCAAACGTGTGTTTCACTCCAAGGACATCCGCCTCAGCCCGGTCATCATCATGAACGTCAACCGCTGTATCCAGTGCCAGCGTTGTGTCCGGATGTGCGAGGAAGTGGTCGGCGCCGTCGCCTTGGGCACGGTTGAAAAAGGCATGGATACCGCCGTGACCGGCTTCGAGGGCAGCCTCGCGAGTTGCGACCAATGCGGCAATTGCGTCGAGGTCTGTCCGGTCGGTGCGCTGATGAGCTTTCCCTATCGCTACAAGGCGCGGCCCTGGGATCTGGCCGAGACCGACACGATCTGCCCGCATTGCGGCACTGGCTGCCAGCTGACCGTCGGCACGCGCAAGGGCGAGTTCATGCGGGTCCGCTCGAAGCAGGAGCATGGGGTCAACCGCGAAACCCTTTGCGTGCGGGGGCGCTTCGGCCTCGATTTCGTCGGGAGCCGGGACCGGATCAAACGGCCGATGGTCCGTCGTGATGGCGCCCTCGTCCCGGTTTCCTGGGAAGAAGCGGGGAACTATCTGCAGCGGCGGTTCTCGGCCGTCGAGGGAAAGGTCGCGGGCGGGCTGGCCTCGCCGCGCCTTCCCAACGAGGTTCTTTACCAGTTCCAGAAAGTGATGCGCACGGTGTTCCGCACCAACAACATAGACTGCGGGTCGCGTTGGGCCACACCTTCCGATGCGCTTGGCCCATTGCTGGCGAGTTTCTACACACGGGCGCCATTGCAGGACGTGATCGGCAACGACTCCGTGCTTGTTGTCGGTGGCAACGTGACCGAGGAAAACCCGGTCACCGAATATCTGTTGCGCGACTGCGCGCGGCGACGGCAGACCGACTTGCTTATGCTCTCGGCGCGGCCATCCCGTCTGGACGCCGATGCCCGGGCGGTCATTCGCGTTCCTCCCGGCGGTGAGGCGGCCGGCCTTGCCGCGGTCGTGGACGGTCTCGTTGCGGCGGCCGGTCAGGCCGTGCCGGGCGAAGTTCCCGCGGATATCGGCACACCAACCGGCAGGCTGGGCGCAACCGATGGTGACGGGGCGGACCGCCTCGCTGCTGCGCTGCTGGACAGTGGCAGCGTCACCGTTCTGGTCAGCGTCGACCTCCTGAGATCAACGCTTGCGCGCGCAGCATTACAACAGATCAACAAGCTGCTGCGGCTCCTCCGTGCCCTTGGCAAGGACCTGGCGATGCAATTCCTGTTCGACCGTGCCAACCAGCTGGGCGCCTGGGACATGGGGGTTCTGCCGGCAGCGCTACCAGGACTGCGTGCCGTCACCGATGCTGCTGCGCGCGCAACTCTCGAACGGGCCTGGGGCGCCGCGATCCCGCCTGAGCCAGGCGCAGATTTCGGGGCCATGCTTGAGATCTGCGATGGCGGGCGGATGGGCGCGCTCTATATCGTTGGAAGCGACCCAGTGATGAGCTACCCCGACCGGAAACGCGTGACGCGGGCGCTTGGCGCCGCTGACCTGCTGATCGTACAGGACGCATTCCTCACAGATACGGTGGGGCTTGCCGATGTGGTGCTGCCCGCAGCGAGTTACGGCGAAGAATCCGGTACCTTCACCAGCAATGAGGGCCGGACCCAGAAAGTCTGCAAGTTCCGCGAAGCCGCCTTCGAGACGCGGGGCAATCTGGCGATCCTCGACTTCGTCGCGGCGCTTCGAAATCAGCAGTTGCGGTCGTCAACGCAAGCCGAAATCTTCGACGAGATGACCCAACTGGTACCGGCCTATCAGGGGCTGACGCTGAACGGGCTTGGCATTGACGGAGCATTTACCCGATCGGTGCCGACACCGCCGGCTGATGAGTTCCTCGCGCCGCCGCCTGCCATTCCGAATGCCGGCGACCGGCTCATGCTGATTACCGGCAACTGCCTGTTCCACAACGGATATCTTTCTGAACGCTCCGCGATCCTGAATACGGTTGCTGCCGAGCCATATGTCGAGATGAGCGAGCGCGATGCGGCGCAACTTGGTGTTGCGGATGGCGATCACGTGGTCGTGCGATCCACCCAGGGCGAACTGACAGCGCAGCTCAAGATCAACAGGCACTTTCCCAGCGGGCTCGTGTTCGTGCCGGAAAATTACCGAGACCTGCGTCTCAACAGCCTGATGCGGCAGGGCGAATACCCTTGTCCGGTGGAGGTTGAAAAGGTGCGCGCCGCCTTCGATTCGGCGGCGGGAGCCGGGGCAGCAACTGAAAATCCCGGCCGAGGCATTGCCGAGCTTCCGGGCAGTCCACCCTAATTCCCGCTCCCCGGTTTGCGCCCTCAGTGATAGGCGGTGCCGGCAATGTAGTCGTGCAATGCCTGTTCATTGCGCAGCGCTTCTTCGAGCCGGTGCTTGACTACGTCGCCGATGCTCACCACGCCGGCAGGCGCGCCTCCGTCCATGACCAACACATGGCGCGTGCGCCAATTGGTCATGATGGCCATCACATAGGGCAGCAAATCCTCTGTTGAGCACGTCGCCACATTGCGGTTCATGATGTCGGCGACCCGCATAGTGGGCGCCCCGGTTCCGTATTCAGCCACTGCATAGCAGCAGTCCCGCTCTGACACTGTGCCCAGGCATTCCCCGGGAGAACGGCTGACGACTACGAAGCCGATATTGTTCGCCCGAAACAGCCGCAGGACTTCTTCCATCGTCTGATCCGGCGTAACCGAGATGAGGTTGGGAGACTTGGTTTTCAAAATTTGGCAGATATGCATCTGAGCCTCCTGTCTACGCGTTCCGGCTTGGCGGCGGACGCGCGTTCACGTTCGCCGGATATTCCGCCACCAGTTGTACCCCTGCAGTTCGCTCGTCTCGACCAGAACGTCCCCGTCGGTGTTCAGGTGCGCCGCGACCACACCGCCGCCGGTCATCGCTTTGCCCGGCTTGGCAAGCAGATCGTCACGCCCGATCACCAGGTCGGGCGAGGAAAAACTCGAGAATTCGTATTGCTGGCCAAGCGCGATCGCGTCCGCTGGGCAAGCGTCCTCGCACAACCCGCAGAATAGGCATCGGGCCGTGTCGATCTCAAATTTTGCTGGCCGACGGTTGCCCTTCTCGTCTTCGTAGGGAACGACTTCGATGCAGTAGCAGGGACAGATCCGCGCGCAGAGTTCACAGGCCACGCATTTAATCTCGCCCTGGTCGTCGCGCTTCAGGAAATGGTGCCCGCGGTAACGCGCATAAGGCAACCATTTTTCCTTGTCCGGATACTGCATGGTCACGGATTTGGAGAACATGTAGCCGAATGTCAGAGCCAAAGCGTTCGCTAGATCGGCGAAGAACACCCAGCCGATCCAAGTTCCAACTCTGTTTCCTGCGTGCGACATCGCCGCCCCGCTACGGAGCCGCTGCGGCTCCCAAAAGAACACCGGTTATAATTATGTTCGCCATCGAAAGAGGAAGCAAGACTTTCCATCCGATCGCCATCAACTGGTCGTAGCGATAGCGTGGGAAAGTGAAGCGGAACCATATGAATACATAGATGAAGAAGGCGACCTTGAGCGCAAACCAGAGAAGCGGCGGCAAGGGAAGCAGCACGCCGTTCCAACCGCCGAAGAACAGGATCACCACCAGCACCGACACCAGCAACACAATGGCGTATTCGCTGACCATGAAGAATGCAAAGCGGATGCCGCTGTACTCGGTGTGGAACCCGGCCCCCAAATCGCCTTCCGCTTCCGCCAAGTCGAAGGGAATGCGCTGCGCTTCGGCCAGGCCGGCGACGAAGAACACGAAGAAACCGACGGGTTGGTAGACGATGTTCCAGACATCGGCTTGCGCCCGGACGATCTCGAGCAGGCTCATGGATTGCGCCAGCATGACCACGCCGATGACCGCGAACCCCATCGGGATCTCGTAGCTGATCATCTGCGCGCAGGTCCTGAGGCTGCCCAGGACAGCATATTTGCTGTTGGCGGCCCAGCCGCCGAAGATGACGCCGTAGACCTCGATCCCGATCACCGCGAAAACGAAAAGCAGCCCCACATTCATATTGGAGACGTAGAGCGTAATTTCGGTGCCGAGAACCGAGACGGTTTCGCCGAAGGGGATCGCGACGAACACCACGAAGGGTGGGGCAAGCGCCAGGATCGGCGCCAGTTTGAAGAGGAAGCGATCGGCCTCGGCCGGGATATGATCCTCTTTGGTTAGCAGCTTGATACCGTCCGCCAGCGGCTGTAGCAGCCCGTGCCAACCCACGCGCATTGGCCCCATACGCTGCTGGATGTGACCCGCGACCTTGCGCTCCACCCAGGTCAGCGGCAAGGGCAGCAGTAGCAGGATCGCAATTAGAAATGCGACCTTGAAGACGATCAGGCCAAGAGCGACGATAAGTTCCATGATCGGCGGCTACTTATTCATCGGGTTGAAACGACGCCCGGACGTTGGCTCCAGCTATACGTTGAATGCCAGTATTACGGTACAGCGGTGATGCATTACTTGCAAAGCGAAAATCATTTCCGCATCTATTGCGCGTTTGGCGCAAACGACTTCATTCAAAACTTGAACTCAGCTGATTCTTATAAGTCTCAGCGCAAGCATGCCCACGCGACCAAATCGCGAGGCCGCCATTGCCGTGGGCGAACCTTTCGTTGTCGATCTCAGGGCTTGCACAGTGTCCAGTCGCCCGGCTCAAAACGAGCGTGGGGCCGGATCCAGGAGCTTCACGCTTCCGCCCGTAACTTGATGGATTGCGCAGGTCCGCCGCACGGTGCCGTTCTTTTCGAAGCGGAATGCCGCCGCTGCGCCGATGAAGCCGTTCGGAGAACGGATGTTCTCCTGGTTGATGGCGTCTTCACCCTGGGTACGGACGAGACCGGCTGCAAGCGCAATGATGTCGAAGCCATAGGCCGCGTCGGGGCTGGCAGCACGCTCGTAGCGGTCGAGATAGCGCGACGTCATCCGCGAACCGTTCTCCGGACCGAAGAGACAGAGATGACTTCCGGAAAGCTCTGGGCGCCTGTAGGCGGCAGCGCTCCAGCCGGAGCTTCCAACGACCATCGCGTTTGGTTTCAGATAACCGTTGGCCTTGAGTTGCGACAACGCGCCGACGTCGGAGTCTCCAGCACCGACCAGGATCACTGCATCGACGTCCTTCAGCTTGGCCTTGGTGGCCGCGTCGGCGGAAAACGCGGTCCCTCCTGTCAAAGCAACGAGGATCGGCTTGATGCCATAGCCGGCAAGCTCGCGCTCGAGCCTTTGCCGCTCGGCGGCAGAGACATCGCTCGGCAAAAGCACGACAAACCGCTTATGGCCGGAAGCCACCGCGTATGACGCGCCCTCGACGGCGCTGTCGATGCGGTCGGATACGAAGGCGAAGGTGCCTGTCGGCCGCTCGGCGCCGTTGTCGCGTAACACCAGCAGTGGGGCCCGGGCATTGCCGAGGCCCTGGCGGACGGTGCTGACAGGCACATCGGCGACGGATACGGCAACGAGCGCGACGTTTTGGCTGGCGAGCCGTTTCGCCGCGTCCTGGGTCTGCTGTGGTGAGCCGTCGGTATTCTCGACCAGTAGCGAGAGCTGGCCACCGCCAACCTCATCCACGGCGAGCGACGCGCCATCCCGGATGTCACGTTCGCGCACCGTTTCTCCGGTCGGCGACATGAGGGCCGTGATGAGGGCGATCCGGGTCGCGCCGCTGCCGAAGGTTTCCTGCGGTTTCGCCGCATGTTCTGCCGCGCGCCGGGCATGCATCGCCTGCGGTGATTCCACGTCGAGCACGTCTTGAGGGGTGGGGGTGCCCTGGCAGCCGGCAAGCACGCCGAGCGCGAACATGCAAAGGGTTAGCCATTGCCGACGAGGCGACACACACGTTGCTGATGAAATGACAGCGCGAGACATTGACGATCAAACCGCCTGTTTCAGTTCATGAAGCGACGCATTTTGGCGTGGAAGCAATCGCACTTGGTGAGATAGTCCTCGTCGCGCCAATTGGCTCGAAGGTAACCGTAGGCCTTGCCACAAGCGACCTTGGTTTCGGACGCCCAAACGAAAGCGGGGCGCGTCGAGAAAATCCAGCGCGGATCGTCGGCAACAGCGATCGCCTCGTCCATGCGCGACACGACCTCCTTCGTCAACGTGGCGACGTTCTCCTCGACTGTCAGCGAGGATTGGCTAAGCTCGGTGCACTGTCTGGCAACCGGCGCATAGTCGACGATGAGATCGGCCGCGAACCCTGAAAAGGGCATTAGAGCGACAATCGCGCCCGCCAGCATGCTTCTGATCATGAAAAAGATTCCCCCTGGAAACTGCGGTTCCCGGATGATTGCCGAGAACCGCGGAACTGTCGAGATCGACTTTGCGTTTAAGGAACGTCTTGTGTCTTCGGCGCACCGTTTTCGTTGAACAGGACCTTCACCACCTCGGTTGACACCTGGAAATCTTCCAGTACGGCGACCGTGTGCCAACCCGAAGCATTGCCTGCACTGCCGTCCGTGTCGACCTGCAGGTTGGCACTCTGGCCATCCTGAACGACCTGGACAAAATTGCCGTCGAGGTTCGTTCCCGATGGTAGGTTGCCCAGCAGGTCGGACAGGTCGACGGTGTCGCCCTCGCCGTAGTAGTAGTCGGTTATGACGTCGTCGATACTAAGCTGCACGGAGTCGGAGCCAATCACGAAGGTATCGCCGCCGGCGCCGCCAGTCATGGTGTCTGAACCGGTGCCACCACGTATCGTATCTAAGCCTCCGCCGCCATAGAGTTGGTCGTTGGAGGTGCTGCCGGTGATACTGTCATTGAAGTCCGAGCCGATCAGACCCTCGATATTCCTGTAAATGTCGGCTCCTAGGCCCGCACTCGTTAGGTTCATGGTCGTGTTGCTGCTGCTTTGCACGAGTGTAAGGGTCAGGCCCCCTGTAGCATCAGACAAGTCGAGCAGATCGGTGCCAGCGCCGCCATCGATCGTATCGTTGCCCGCACCGCCCTTCAGTGTGTCGTGGCCGCCGCCGCCGCTGAGCACGTCGTTTCCGCCACGGCCGATGATGGTGTCGTCGAGAGCCCCGCCTGTCAGGTTGTCGTTGCCCGAGGTGCCGTAGATGAGGTTTTCCTTGGCATTGTCGCCTACCACTACGATGCCAGCGTCGCCGGGGTCGTTGTAGTAAAACTCAAACTTGGCGAACCGCGCCTGGAAGTTGCCCCCCGTGCTGTCGAAGTAACTCACTGTCCATTGATCGTTCGCGTGGGCAGGATTGAGTGCAAGGAAATCCGCCAGGGTCGTTGCCGTCGGAACGCCGGAGCTATTGAGTAGATAGATACTCGAATAGTTTGCGGTCGCCGCCATGCTGCCGGTTGCCGAGTCGAAAGACCAACTCTGCTCGAATTTCGCGGTCGTTGTGTCGGCTTCGACTACGACGAACTTGTTAGTGCCGATCCACAGTTCGACCTGCAGCTCCCTCTCGCGCGCGGTTCCGGCACTGTTCCCATTAAATCCGTCAGGATTCTGCTCAGTCGTCGGTATCGGCGAGTCGAAGGGGGCCCGTTGAAAATCAGTCAGAACTCGGATCGTCGAACCAGACAGATTTGCATTGATGCCGTCGGCCACACCTTGAGACAACACGAGTTGCGAGGTGAAGGTGTTCCCCGAGTTCAATGGGCCGCTGCCGTCACCGACGGTCACGTCGGTGGCTGGAAGTCGGTTCGGTGGCACCTCGTTGATCGACACGGAATAGGTCGTCGTTGCGGTCCCGTCGCTCGCCGCCAAATTCAAGATGTTGGTGACGGTGTCGTTTGCCGTAGAAGTTGGCCTGTAGACGAGATCATCAAGCAGATTGACGCCCGCTGCGGAGTTGTAGAGCACCGTGCTGCTTGTGACGGCGACATAGCTGCTGCCGTTGAAGTAATAGACGCCAGCAGGGGCGTTGGTCGCGGTGACGGTTACATTTTCACCATCGACATCCGTCGGCACGGACACCTGCAGCGGATAGCCGTTGGTAAATCCGGGCGTCTGCTGAGCAGGGTCACTCGGCAGCCATACGCTTGTGCTGGCGACCACCGGTGCGTCGTTGGCCCCGTTGATGGTGATCGTCACTGTCTCGGTGTCGGCCGCGCCTTTGTCGTCGGTAACGGCGACATTGTAGGAGAACGTGATCGTTTCGCCGCTGTCGAGGAACTGCACCAGCGCATTCGAGACGTTGTAGTTCCAGGCAGAACCGGAGGTCGTGAAATTACTCGTCAGCTCGGCGATCTGGGCCGCGCTCAGGACTGTCGAAAGATTGCCAGCTGACCACACGGGTGCTCCGACAAGCGTATTCGTCACCGTATGCGTGTCGCCGATGTCCACGTCCGTATAGTTCAAGCTGCCGCTATCGCTGAGCTTTCCGGCAACAACGCTTACGTCTTCCGTTACGGAACCGGCACCATCGGCAGTGAGAATAGGTGCATCGTTGGTGCCGTTGATGGTGATCGTCACCGTCTCGGTGTCGATCGCGCCCTTGTCGTCGGTRACGGTGACGACAAAGCTCTCGGTGCGGGTCTCGCCYTCGGCCAGGCTGTTGGCCACCGCATCATTGAGCGTGTAGGTCCAGACCCCGGCCGCGGTGATCGCGAAGCCGCCGAAAGTGCCGCCGGCACTGCCGCTTGTCGTCGGTTGCAAGACCCGTCTCGGTCACCGAACCGGTGATCGTCGAGGCCGCACCGATYACCGGTGCATCGTTGGTGCCGTTGATGGTGATCGTCACCGTCTCGGTGTCGATCGCGCCCTTGTCGTCGGTAACGGTGACGACAAAGCTCTCGGTGCGGGTCTCGCCCTCGGCCAGGCTGTTGGCCACCGCATCATTGAGCGTGTAGGTCCAGACCCCGGCCGCGGTGATCGCGAAGCCGCCGAAAGTGCCGCCGGCACTGCCGCTCCAGGTCGCCGTCGCGCCGGTGTCGACGTCGCTCGATACCATCGTGCCCGTCGCCGTCAGCGGACCGGTCACCGGTGTCGTGTCGTCGGTTGCAAGACCCGTCTCGGTCACCGAACCGGTGATCGTCGAGGCCGCACCGAT
>NZ_LMDT01000026.1:0-55548 GCF_001425885.1 Ensifer sp. Root1252
GTCTTCCGGGATCGGCACGACATTGTATTCCGGCAGGCAGACGAATTCGCCGAACGAGCCCGGCCGGTTGACGCCGACGCCGAGCGTGTTGCGGCAGAGGTGGCCGCGCCCGGCGCGGCAATTGCGGCACTTGCCGCAGACGATATGGCCCTCGCCCGAGACCCGCTCGCCGACATGGTATTTGGTGACGGCCGAGCCGACCGCGGCGATCTCGCCCATGAACTCATGGCCGACGACCATCGGCACCGGAATGGTCTTCTGGGCCCATTGGTCCCAGTTCCAGATATGCACGTCGGTGCCGCAGATCGCCGACTTCTTCACCTTGATCAGCACGTCGTTCGGTCCGACCTCGGGCACCGGCACGCGTTCCATCCAAAGCCCGACCTCCGGCTTCGTCTTGACCAGCGCCTTCATCATCTTCGTCATTTGGTTGTCTCCAAAATCAACTGCCCGCCTGGGGCCTGCCCCTCATCCGGCTGCCGCCACCTTCTCCCCGCGATCGCGGGGAGAAGGGACATGCCGCAAACTTCGCGTCCCTCTCCAACGGCCGACCGGGGCCAGTCCGCTCTCCCCGTATACGGGGAGAGGGTCAGGGTGAGGAGCAGAGCTCCACACTCACTTGATCACACCGAGCTCGCGGCCGACCTCTTCGAATGCGGCRATCGCCCGGCGCACGTCGTTTTCGCTGTGGGCGGCCGACATCTGCGTGCGGATGCGCGCCTGGCCCTTTGGCACCACCGGGAAGGAGAAGCCGATGACTGACGTAGACGCCCTTCTTGAGCATGCGCGCCGCCATCTCCTGCGCCAGTGCGGCATCGCCGAGCATCACCGGGATGATCGGATGGCCCTCGCCGGCSAGCGTGAAGCCGAGCTTCGACATCTGGTCACGAAACAGCGCCGCATTGTCCGACAGCCGCGCCCGCAGCGCATCGCCGTTGTCGATCAGGTCGAACACTTTGAGCGAGGCGGCGGCAATCACCGGCGCCAGCGTGTTGGAAAACAGATAGGGCCGCGAGCGCTGGCGCAGCCAGTCGACAACCTCGGCCTTGGCCGACGTGTAACCGCCCGAGGCRCCGCCGAGCGCCTTGCCGAGCGTGCCGGTGATGATGTCGACGCGGCCCTCGACACCGCAATGTTCGGCCGAGCCGCGACCGTTCCTGCCGACGAAGCCGACCGCATGGCTGTCATCGACCATGACCATGGCGCCATACTTNCGGCCCTCGACACCGCAATGTTCGGCCGAGCCGCGACCGTTCCTGCCGACGAAGCCGACCGCATGGCTGTCATCGACCATGACCATGGCGCCATACTTGTCGGCGAGATCGCACACCCCTTGCAGATTGGCGATGATGCCGTCCATCGAGAACACGCCGTCGGTGGCGATCAGCTTGAAGCGACTGCCTTCGGCCTTCTTCAGCTCTTCTTCGAGCGCCGCCATGTCGTTGTTTGCATAGCGGAAGCGCTTGGCCTTGGAGAGGCGCACGCCGTCGATGATCGAGGCATGGTTCAAGGCGTCGGAGATGATCGCGTCCTCTTCGCCCAGCAGCGTCTCGAACAGGCCGCCATTGGCATCGAAGCAGGAGGAGTAGAGGATCGTGTCTTCCAGGCCGAGGAAGGCGGAGATCCGCGCCTCCAGTTGCTTGTGCTCTTCCTGGGTGCCACAGATGAAGCGCACCGACGCCATGCCGTAGCCGTAACGATCGAGCGCCTTTTTGCCGGCTTCAGTCAGTTCCGCGTTGTCGGCCAGGCCGAGATAGTTGTTGGCACAGAAGTTCAGCACCCGCTCGCCCGAGGCAACCTCGATCTCGCCCGCCTGCTTCGAGACAATCACCCGCTCCGACTTGTAGAGACCGGATGATTTCAAGCCGTCGAGTTCTGAGCGGAGATGGGAAAGAAAGGCATTGGTCATGGCAGGTAAAGCCTCACTCTTGCCGGCGACACACTTCCGTGTCGCAGCACTGGGAAATCCATATTGAACAACGAGGACCGGGCTGTTGCCCGATCGTTTGCCACAATCGCCCGGCCTTCACGCACGATCGGCGGGCTGGCTGCCGCGAGCGCGTGAAAGCGGGCAATCAGGACTGAAGTCAGGCCGCCGCGGCAAACCCGTTGCGGCACAGCTCCTTGAGCTCGTCCAGCGACATCGCGTCGAGATCAAGGGCCGTCAGAAGGTCGTTCTCCGCGGTGAAATCACGGCCATACATCGCCGAGAAAATTCGGATACCCGCCTCGTGCAGTTCCGCGGGATGGCCTGCGAGACGGCCGATCTTCGCCGTCATGACCAGACCGAAGGGCACGTCTTCCGTCACGTAGCGGCTATCGGCGGTGGTCGGGCCGCTGCCGCCATTGCCGGCTTCGTGCATCTCCTGATTCATCTGGGAGATGGAGCTCATCGGCACGTGGAATGACAGATGAAAGTGCTGAAAGATATTGCGCACCTCAAGTCCGAGCTTGCTGGCGATGGCGATGCGCTCCCGGTCGAGATCCTCAAGAAGGCGTCCGACGTTCGGCGTCACGTTCTGGCCCTGGCTCCAACTTTCGCCGCGCTCCATGCGGGTCATGTTGCCGAGCGCGATGCCCATATGGTTCTGCGGATTGAGGTTGGAAAGCGCGATCGCCATCAGGCTGCCGCGGTCGAGGAAACGGTCGCCGAACAAGGACTGGCAGATCGAGAGCCCCTTGGCGCTCTCGGATGCCGGCACCGTCGCGAGATCGACCTGCTTGCGGATCGTGTTCACATTGACCGAGGTCGGGCTCAACTGCCTGCCCGACACAGCTGTCGTGCCCCAAGCGACGATCGGGACAGTAACGCCGCGCGCTGCCAGCAGGCGGGAGAGATAAAGCGCACCAAAGGAGGCGTGCGAACTGAAGATGACGATTTGCCCCGGCGTGATATGGGGTGCGATGGCGTCCAGTACAGTCTTGTGGCCATAGGCCGGCAGCGCGATGACGAGCGCTTCGGCACGGGCAACAAGGTCCTTTGCGCTGGTGGCAACGGCCGGATGGAAGGTGCCCTTGATCGCGCCTTCCGCAACCAGCGCCTGGCCGCTGGCCAAGGCACGCGTCCGTTCGCCGGATGGCGACCACAAGGTCACCTCGTGGCCCTGCTGCTCAACAAGCGCCGCCGTTCCAAAAGCGATCGAACCCGCCCCGACTATTCCTACCCGCATTATCATTCCCTTTTCTGCTCATGAATTCGGCCCGCTGGCCGATCGTTATTTCGGACGTATCGCCGTTCTCGGCGTGTTCGGCCCGACATCGCCGGACGCAACCACCAGGAATGCCCCCGCCCCGACAGGACCGACGCTTGTCAGCGAATGGGGGACGTCGGCGGCATAGCGCGCCGTTTCTCCGGCCCGAACGATCATGGTGTTGCCTGCGCTGCGCACCACGATCTCACCCTTGGTGCAGTGCAGATGCTCAACGGTGCCTGCCCCATGCGGGTCGCTCACCAGTTCCCCTTCAGCCTCAAAACTCAGCAGATACCATTCGATCAGCGACACCATGCTGGCCGGGGACAGGATCTGCAGCGTGCAACTGCCGTCCGCACTGCGGATGGTCGGCGTCAGGTTTCCCGGCTGGAGGTCGATGATGGAATCGCCGCGCTCTTCGCTTGCGCCGCTGACCAGACTGTTGAGGTCGATCTTGAGCGCACGCGTCAGATGCCACAGCGTTCCGTAGGTCGGGTTGGCATTACCGCGCTCAATCTCCGACAGCATGGAGCGCGATACGCCGGACATTGCAGCCAGTTCGGCGAGTGTCAGATTCAACTCTTTTCGATATGCCTGCAAGCGCGGCCCGATCTCGGGCGGGCTGACCAACACCATGGCTTGTCCCTCTTTGCCAATCGAGTGAGCGTCTCCTCCTGTCATTCCCTGATCGGTTCGCCGAGCGTATGCATAAGCCGGTTGGCCCAGCCGAACAGAGACGTGGACAGGATGAGATCGAGGATTTCCTCCTTACCTAAACCGGCCTCCACCAGCGCCGCCATATCATCGGCGCTTGCTTCGGACGGGCATTTCGAAAGCTTGACCGCAAACTTCAAGATCGCCTTCAACCGCGGCTCGATCTCGGCATCGACGCCATCGGCAAAAATGGATGCAATCACATCGGTACTTTTGGTCAACTGGTTGTAGCGACTGGCATGAACGGCCGCACAGTAGACGCAACGGTTGACGATGGAAGCACCGACGGCCCCGATCTCGCGCTCGGCGCGTGACAGGCCGCCACTATTATACATGACACCGTTGAAGAGCGGGCTTCTGTGCGTCAGCGTTTCGACGTCATGCGCCAGCACCAGCACGTAGTCAGAAACCTTGGTATTGGATGGCGTGACCTTGAGCGCTTCGAGCTGCTCGGCGCTCGCGTCCGCCAGCTTGAGCGGGGTCACATAAGGCTTCCAGACCGGGATATCGGTGGTGAAGTCGTGCACGATCTCGCTCATGCCAACCCCCTCATCAACTCAAGGCCGACGGCAACCCTGATCTGGTAGCTGACGAAGGCGACGAGTTCTGAAAGCCGCACGATGTCGTCATCGGCAAGACCCGCTTCCTGCAACAATTCGATGTCGTGGCGGGTTGCCTGCTTCGGCGCATGCGCCACCAGGTCGACGTGGCGGATCAGCGCCTTGGCACGGATATCGCTGCCACCATCGAACCAGATATCGGCCATCCGGGCAGCGGCGTCGGGCGCACCGGCTTTTTCCAGCAAAGCCTCGAAATGATCCTCGAAGGCTTTATGGTCATTGATCTTTGCAATGCGCCAGGCAAGTGCTGCGCGCTCGGCATGCGACAGGCCACCGGGATTTTCCGGCGTCAGCGCACTGTCATGTGTCTTCTGGGTAAGCGCCATGATGTCCGCGCGCGCCGATAGCACGCCGGCCATCGCGCTGCCGGGCTCGATGCCGACGATCGCGGCAATCACGTCCTCGTTTTCAGCCATGTAATCCTCCTATGCCTGCTTGCGATCGTTGACCGCTACGCTGTCCGGCAAGGGCGATGCCGTCCATTCGTCGCCGCGCAATTCGGGCGTGTCGTAGTCAAGTAAACGCTGCCAATATTGGTCGAAATTCTCTGAGTAGAGCTTGGCGGCGATCTCCCGCACCAGCCACGACGCGCCTTCGCTGATGCCCGGAATGTCGCCACTCACCTTGCCGAGGCTGGCGGCAGCGCCCGAGTTGAAGCTGTGGATGTTGGCAAGCCACGGCGCCTGGCCTGGTACGCGCTCGAGGAAACTGAAATCGTCGGCGAGATAGGGGAACCGGCCGAGCTGATCATTTTCCTCGCGCGCTGGCGGCGTGAAGCGGTCCTGCCACAAAAGGATCTTGTCGGCGTAGCCGTCGAGTTCCTTGCGCGCCAGCGGATCGACCCCAAAGCCGGTGCCGAGGATAAGGAAATCCGCGCGGACCGACTTGCCTTGCGACGTCTCGATGACGATTTCGTCGCCGTCGAGTTCGACACTTTCGACGGCGGCGTCAAAATGGAAATAGGCGTTGGGATGGCGGCTGACGCGCATCGTCGACCCACGCGGCGCCGGCGTCTGGGTGCGCAGCGAGTAGTTCATGATCTGCCACCGGCTGGCGTCACCCAGCTGCGGGAACGCAGCGGTGAAGCCGAACGAGCCGATACCCATCAGTTTGTTGATGCAGGGCATTTCCTTGCGTCGGATGAGATGGCGGACTTCGGCAGCCCCCGCTTCCAGCGCCTCGGCGGCGTTGTCGACCGCCGATGCGCCGACCCCGACAACCACGACCCGTTTGCCGCTGAGGGCAGCAAAGTCGATCTCGTGGGAGGAATGCGCCCAGTATTTCTCCGGCAGATCGCCGACGAAGTCGGGAATGCTGGGATGCCCCATGCCGTCGCGGCCGGTTGCCATTACCACCTTCCGGGTAAGCACCGACGTTTCCCGCGCGCCCTTGCCTGTTATCGTCAACCGCATGAAAGCGCCCTCGGGCTGGATCGCCTTGACCTCGACGCCGTTTTCGACCGGCAGATCGAGCACCTTGCGGTACCAGCGTAGATACTCCATCCACATCGGGCGGGGGATCTTGTCGAGCTTGGCCCATGCGTCATTGCCGAACTGGGCAACGTGCCAGGCGCGGAAGGTGAGCGAGGCCATGCCATAGGCCGGGCCGGTTAGTTGCTTGGGCGAACGCAGAGTCTCCATGCGCGCATAGGTCAGCCATGGCCCTTCGAGGCCCTCCTCGCTGCGATCGAAGATGCGGATATTCTGAATGCCGGCGCCGATCAGAGCGAAACTGGCGACCAGGCCGCACATGCCGCCACCGATGACGACGACGTCATGGACCTGTTCATCAGAGGCGGTGGGCACAACCCAGTTTGCCGGCGGATAGCACAGGCAGGCAAGATCGTCGCGGACACGCTGTTCCAGCTCCAGCAGGCTCGTCGCCGCCGATGGGATCGGTGTCTCTACGTTATAAGCCATGGTTCACCTCCGTCGGCCGATGGAACTTGGGGTTCGCATTGGCCGCCTTGCCTGCTTAGGACCCGCACCAATGCGATGCGCGCCGTTGGTTGATTAGTTGTGAGCGTGCCGGTCGGGAATGACCGTCGCCGTCTCGGGCTTCCAACCGACCCAGATGTCCTCGCCGTTAAGTTGCGCGACATCGCTTGGATGCACAAGGGTGTTGAGCAAGGTGCCCGCGCCGACTTCGACCATCAGCGAGGTGTGGTTGCCCTTGAACACCCGTTGACGGATCTTGCCCTTGATGCGGTTTCCGCTGGTCGGCTCGCTCGCCGAACAATGGATCGCCTCCGGGCGCAGGACCACGTAGAGATGCTCGCCGACCTTCGGCGAAAGCCCGCCTTGGTTTGCCGTGATGGTGATGCCGTTCCAGCTGAGAGCCGCGACATCGCCTTCGGTTCCGACAACGGTACTGCGCAACAGGTTGGTCTCGCCGATGAAGTTGGCGACGAAGACCGAGCCGGGGCGGCCGTACAGCGTGTGGGGATCGCCCATCTGCTCGATCCGGCCCTTGTTCATGACCACGATCGTGTCGGACATGGTCAACGCTTCTTCCTGATCGTGGGTGACGAACATGAAGGTCTTGCCGGTCTTTTCCTGGATGGCCTTGAGCTCGATCTGCATCTGCTGACGCAGCTTGGCATCGAGTGCGGAAAGCGGCTCATCGAGCAGCAGCACGTCCGGATCCGGCGCAAGGGCGCGCATGAGCGCGACGCGCTGGCGCTGACCGCCGGACAGCTCCGCCGGCAGGCGATTGGCATAGTCCTGGAGCTGGACCAGTTCCAGAAGTTCCGATACCCGGCGATGAATCGCCTGGTTGTCGAGGCCCTTCAGCTCGAGGCCGAAGGCAATGTTCTTGGCAACAGTCATATGCGGGAATAGCGCATAGTCCTGGAACACGATGTTGACGTTGCGCTTGTTGGGCGGAACCTTGGTGACGTCCTTGCCGCTCAGCAGGATGCGGCCGGATGTCGGCGTTTCGAAACCGCCAAGCATGCGAAGCGACGTCGACTTTCCGCAACCGGAAGGTCCGAGCAAGGTGACGAACTTGCCAGCCTCGATGCTCAGGTTCAGGTTGTCGACGGCGACGTGCTTGCCGTAGCTCTTGTTGACATTGTCGAATTGGACGACGGGTTCCATCAGCGGGTCCTCGCGCGGCGGGTGAGATGTTCGGCGTACAGTCCGACCGCGGCCGTAACCACGAGGACAAGCGTCGCCATTGCGTTGATTTCAGGAGACATGCCGCCCTGCACCTTGGCGAAGATCAGCATGGGCAGGGTCGGGCGATAGCCGCCAAGGAAGAAGGTGCGGACAAAATCGTCGATCGACAGAAGCACACAGAAGATCATGCCACCGAGCAGCGCCGGTCCGAGATAGGGCAGCGTCACGCGGAAGAAGGCAACGACGCTGTCGGCACCGAGATCGCGTGCCGCATCGACGAGGTTGCCGGGCATCGAGCGCAGGCGGGTGAGCGCCATGACGACGACGAAGGGCACGGCGTGCACGGTGTGGCCGAGGATGACGGCCGCCGTACCCGTCGGCATGTCGATGGTCGAGATGAAGATGCGCAGTGAGATCGCCGAGATCATGCCCGGGACGACCGCCGGCAGACAGGCGAGCGCGAAGATGATGACCTGGCCGCGGACGCCCTCGGCAACGATCAGCATGGCGATCCAGACACCGAGGATTGTCGCCGCAAGCGTCGTCGCTCCCGCGATCATGATGGAATAGAGGCAGGCTTCCAGGAACTGCTTGTCCTGCATCACCTTGACGTACCAGTCAAACGTCCACTCCCCGATCGGGAAGGCGACGAAATTGGCGCCCTTGAAGCTCATGGCCATCATCAGCGTGAGCGGCAGAAGCAGATAGAGGATGAAGGCCCAATAGAACGCGGTCAGTGATGCGCGCGGGGCATCGGAAAACAGATTGCGCATTAGATTGCTCTCCTTTTACGCCCGCCGACCAGCCGCATGAAGATGGCGGCGGCGACAAGTGCGGTCACCAGCATGATCAGGGCGAAGGCGGCGCCGACCGGCCACTTGTCGCTGGCACCATGGAAGAAACCGCTGATCGTTTCGGGAAACAGCACGGTGTTGGGGCCGCCGAGCAGCATCGGGGTGGCAAAGACGCCGATACATGTCAGGAAGACCAGGCAGCAGCCCGATACGATGCCATCGCGCGACAGCGGCAGGATGATCCGGCGGAAGCGCGTGAACGGCCCGGCGCCGAGATCGGCAGCCGCATCCAGCAACGGCGACGGGATCTTTTCGATCGCCGAATAAAGCGGCAACAGCATGTAGAGGCAGATCAGGTAGACCAGCCCGAAGCCCAGCGAGAACGACGTGTAAAGCATCGGGATCGGCCGGTCGATCAGGCCGATTTCGCGCAGCAGCACATTCACGGCGCCGCGGTTAGCAAGCAGCATGATCACCGAAAACGTCCGGATCAGCTCGCCGGCCCAGAACGGCACGAGCAACAACAGCAGCGCCTTGGAGCGTCCCTCGGGCCTGACGATCTTGGCGACGTAGTAGGCAACAGGATAGACCACGACCAGGGTCGCAGCGGTCGCGACAGTGGCAAAGATGAAGCTCTTGATCAGCGGCGTGAAGTAGATCGCCTCGCGGAAGAAGATAGCATAGTTGTCGAGAGTGAAGCGCGACTCCACGCCCGACTGAACCGGGTAATGGGAAAGGAGACTGATCTTCAGCATCTGATAGATCGGCCCGACATGCAGCATGATCAGCCAGATCATCGGCACACCGGCCAGAAGGATGATGCGACCGATCCGCGATTCCACCGCCGCTCCCAGCGTGTGCCGGTAAAGCGCGGAGTTGACCACCTTGGCTATCCCCGTCGAATATTTCGGTACGGGGGCATCGCGCACCGTGCCGTATCCGGCTGTCGTGTTGCTACTCACCATTGAACGATCTCGGTTGGCGCAGCCCGACCGGCACCGCGCGGCGTCGCCGGCAGTCAGTCCTTGCGCGTTGTTGGCTGGAAGGGGCCAGCAGACCGGCAGCCGTCCCGGAGCTTACCGAAGCGCTCCGGGACAGGTGCAAGCTATGCGAAGCGCCGCCTGATCAGGCCGCCTTGACCTCTGTGGTCGCGCGGTCGATCATTTCGTTCTTCATGTCGCGGTTGACCGACGAGAAGAAGATGATGCGCTCGACTTCTTCCTGCGGAAGCGTCGAGGCGAGCTTTTCGCGTTCGTTGAGCAGATCGCCGACGCCGTTCATGGTCGAGCTGTAGCCCGACTGGCGGGTCATTGCAGCGCCGACTTCCGGGCTCGCCAGGATGGCGTCGAGCAGCTTGTAGGCATTCTCTGCGTTCGGCGCGTTGTTGACGACATTGAGTGTGTAGCAGAAGCCGAACGTGCCTTCCTTCGGCACTGACAGCTGGATCGGATGACCGTCGATGATCAGTTTGGCGGCCGGCCCAGACCACGAATGGGCCAGATAGATGTCCTCGTTGATGAACATCTGCTGCACTTCAGACCCGGCATCATAGTACTTGCGAACCATGTCCTTGTTCTTGATCAGGAAGTCGCGCGCCTCGTTGGTCGCCTTCTGGGCGACGTCCGCTTTACCGGCATAGCTGACGAAATCGCCGTCATGGCCGAGATATTGCATGACGATGGTCATGAAATCGCTGACGATGTAGGAGGTCTGGCCCTTGAACTGCGGATCGAACATGATCTCCCAGCTCGGCGCCTCCTTCACATAGTCGACGTTGCGGGCGAGACCCTCGTAGCCGGCCAGGATTGGCAGACCCCACAGATTGCCGTCGACACGCGCCCAGGGCGCGTCCTGATAGGCGGGATTGAGGTTCTTCCAGTTGGCAATCTTGCCGGTGTCGAGCGGCTGCAGCAGCTTTGAGCTGATGAACTGTGAATAGCGGTGGCCGGCAACGGTGACGATATCGGTCGACGGATTGGCACCCTCGGCGGTAAGCAGGTTGTACTGCTTGCCCTGGTCGTCGGTCAGACGGATGCGAACCTCGATACCGGTATCCTTCTGGAACTTGTCGATGAATTCCTGCGGCAGGAACTTGTCATAGGTGGTGATGTTGAGGACACCATTGTCGGCCCAGGCCGGGCGCGGACGAATAATGTAAGGCGCCGCAAGAACAGCCCCTCCCGCACCAAGCAGTTTCAGCGCCGTTCTACGATTGATGGATACAATTTCACTCATTTAAGTCCCCCTTTTTTAGTTTTGACTTGTGAGAGCAGATATTCTGGAATGTTCACGCACCAACCGGGCGCATTTGTCCGCAGGCAACATGGTGCCTCAGCGCGATCTGTCGAAAAGGCCTCCCCGCCTTTGTCCGGTATACCGAACTTTGCGTCCGCTAAACAGGAATTGACCTGTATAATGGACGAATGTCAAGCGAGCTTTGCAGGAAAATTACTGGGATCATCGACCATGATGGGGTGGAATCGAACCCGAGAAAAAACGCACAGGTCCGGTTGACGGAAACCGCCCAGCACGGTCTCTCTGGTTTCGTCGCTCAAAGTCGTGATTAACAGTGATTGCTTTCCTATATCGAGAGATGCCAAACCCGGCAGAGTGACGTGTTTCCGAGAAGACAAGGTTGAATTTTCATGACCGAGAAATCCCCCGCCGATAATTTCCCCGCCGGCTATGCACTTCCTAAGGTCTGGACCTGGGAAGCGGGCAATGGCGGCGCGTTTGCCAGCATCAACCGCCCGATTGCCGGCCCGACCCATGACAAGGCGTTGCCCGTCGGCAAGCATCCGCTGCAGCTCTATTCGCTCGCCACACCCAATGGCGTTAAGGTCACGATCATGCTGGAAGAACTTCTGGCTGCCGGCCATTCAGGCGCGGAATACGACGCCTGGCCAATCCGCATCGGCGATGGCGACCAGTTCGGTTCCGGCTTCGTCGAAGCCAATCCGAATTCCAAGATCCCGGCGATGATGGACCACGCGCCGAAGGGTGGCGGGGCGCCGGTTCGCGTTTTCGAATCTGCTTCCATCCTGCTCTATCTCGCCGAAAAGTTTGGCGCCTTCCTGCCAACCGAGCTTCGCGCCCGCACGGAAACGTTCAACTGGCTGTTCTGGCAGATGGGCTCCGCGCCCTTTCTCGGGGGCGGCTTCGGCCATTTCTATGCCTATGCGCCGATGCACATCAAATACGCCATCGACCGCTACGCCATGGAAGTGAAGCGTCAGCTCGACGTGCTCGACCGCCATCTCGAAGGCAATCGGTTCATGGCCGGGTCCGAATACACTATCGCCGACATGGCCATCTGGCCCTGGTATGGCGGCCTGGCCCTCCACCAGACCTATGGTGACGCCGGCACCTTTCTCGATGTAGGGAGCTACAAGCACGTCCAGCGCTGGACGGCCGAAATCGCGGCGCGTCCGGCAGTCAAGCGCGGCCGCATGGTCAACCGCCTGAGCGGTGATCCGTCGGAACAATTGCACGAACGCCACGATGCCTCCGACTTCGACACGAAGACGCAGGATAAGATCGCCCAGAAAGAGACCGCGTAAGGAGAGTGGAATGGCCAAGCTGCCTGATATGACGAAACACCGGGGATTTCCCTACGCCATGCCGGGTACAGGCATCCAGTTCGTGATCCGTCGCGCCAATCCAAAGGGGGCAACGCCGATCAAGGCGTTGCCCCGCCATGCGCGGCCGGGCTCGGGAGCGCACCGCATCGACGCGGCCTTCCTCCACGCCCTTTGGCATCATTTCGGCGCGGAACCGTTCGAACGTGGCAATCTTGACGCCGCCCGGCTGAACCTCCTGTTCGGCCGCGAGGTCTTGGCTGTGGACAAGGACTTCGACCCGGTGTCCTATGAAGCCTTGCTCGTCATCAACGAAAAGGTCGCTCGCCAGAGCTTCCCGGAATCGTTCGAGGACGTCTTCGAGGTATGAAGGTAACGGGCCGCGACCAGTGCGCCTGTTAGCGGCCCGCACCAGCAGATACGGGGATCAACGGCGACCTGAGCCAAACGTAGGGCGGATGCAAACTCTCCGATAATGCCTCGACACGACGCCTGAAGGGCGCTGGAACTGCTGCAAAATGCGGGCCATCCTCGCCCCCACGCGCAAGCTGCCCCGATTGAGGGCCGTCAGCTAGTTCGGAGCGATTGCCTTGATACCGGCAGAACTGAGCTGGCCGCATCGCCAGACACCGTAGCCGGCGTTGGTATCCCAGTCATAATAGAAAGCGGCTTCCAATCGCCCTGACGACATGAGGTCGCTAAAAACTGATCGTATCGCCGCCACCGCCCCGGTGCGCTTCTGGTCGTCGAGCGGGCAGGAACGGGCGGAGTTCGCCACGCCCCATTCGGTGATCCAGCAGGGCTTGCCTGTGTCCCCTGCCCCGCAGAAACGAAGGAGTTCGCGGATATAGCCGGCAAGCTTCGGCCCTGCCTTACGTCCCGGATAGACGTGAATGCCATAGGCGTCGACATACTCATCGAGCCCACGCAATTTAAGAAGGGTGATCACTTCTTCCGGGTCCAGGCGCTCCATGCCCCTATGATCCGCCTCCCCGGCGCTCATGTCGGACAAGCCGGCAGAAACGACCACCGCGTCGCGGCTATGGATCGTCGCCTTCAGCTCCTGCCGGGTAATCCTGGCAACCTCCACATAGGTTGCCAGTCCTCGCTCGAAGGCCTGCCTGTTGCGGATGTCGGAGACACGGCGCGGTGTGACGGCACCGGGTTTTCGATAAACGACGAGATCGCCATTGTAGGCGCTATAATTGATCTCGTTACCGGGCTCGACGGCCATCAGCGTAACGCCTGCATCGTCCAATCTGCGCAATGCCGCCTTGAGGCTTTCGCGGTACTTCGCCGGATCGAGGTCGGAGAGGCGGCGAATGTCCCAGATACGACCGAAGCCGGTTCGAGCACGAACCTCATCCGCGTAGTAGTCGGGATTCGCGAGCTGAATCTCCAGCAGGATCTTCAAGCCGAGGCCATGAGCGATCTCGACCGCGTCGATGCTCTTGTCTACCGGGGCCGACAGGGATAGCCGCACGTGGGTTGCGCCGCTCGCGGCAATGTCACCAAGGATTTTTCTCTGCTCGTCGGGTGTCTGCCAAGCGAGATTGACCCTATTGATCCCGACGATCGCCGCCGGGTTTTGATCCTGTGCGATCGCCGATCTGGCCTCGAAGACAAGAAGCGAAATCAGCGCGCAAAGAAGGACTTTGCGCGCTGCAACCTTCCATGCCACGCGCTCAGATCCCAATCTGGCCGAGCACATTTCTGAAGTTGGTCTCACAGGCGCGATAACGGTCGACGGCCGCCTCTGCGTCGATCTTGGAAAGGAAGTTCGAAAGATAGGTCCGCTTGTCGGCCTCGCGATTCCAAGTCGCCGCCTCGATATAGGGGAAGCCGATGAACTCGAGCATTTCGCGCATGCGGTCGTCGACCGCGATCATCAGCGCCGGAACGCCGGCCTGCATGCCGATGATGCAGCCATGGAATCGACGGCCGAAACACATGTCTCTGGTCGTCGTCCAGCCTCGCCATTGGTTTGTGTCGAAGAAGGCGATCAGCTCGTGTTCGCGCTGCCACTTCTCCTTGTGCTTGTACTGCGTCGCCCCGGTAATACGTCCACTGGCGCGATCGTAAACCGGGGTCGTATCCTCACCCGGCAGGTCAAGATTGTAGGCGATGACCTCGTCCTGGACCACATAGCTGGCAACGGACTTCGGCCCCAGTAGTGCGTGCGCGTCGACGATCGTGTCGGCGACGCTGCCGAGGTAACCACCGAAGGCGATCTTTTGGGCATCCGCCAAGGCCGGATTGGCAAGTGCCGTGAGCGATCGGACCATTTCGTTCGGGGCGAAATAGAGCGAGGGGCAGCCCGTCGGCTTGACGAATTTCATCCCCTGCTCTCTCAGGAACTCCGCGGTAAAATAGCCGCGTGTCAGGAAGAAGCTTTCCCTGTTCCTGAGCACGTCCAGGAACTTGAGCGTGCCTGCCGGCAGCAACTCCTTGAGACCTTCCTTGCGCTGGATGCCGATGCCCATCACCACCACGGGCATCTTCAGCTTGGCGAAAACCTCGGCTTCGAGATCGGCGGAATATCCGGGCCGCAACAGGTTGGCGGAAGCGAAGACACAGATATCGAATTCGCGGTTTGCCTGCTCGTAGAGCTCGTCCGAAGTACGATTGTTGGCGAGGTGCCAGAAGGGAACATAGGTGACATCGTGCCCCCGCAGGCTTTGTGCGGCACCCTCGCCGATCAGATAGTTGCCGGTATTGGCTATTCTCCTGACCTGGGAGAGGAAGTCCTTCTTCGCCGTCACCTCGTCGAAATAGGGGCGGTGGTGCACCGTCATGCCGGCAACTGAGCCGATCGTGCGCTGCAGATACGAGGGGATCCCTGTAAGTAAGATACGCATAACTGTCCTTTGAACGAGCGCTTAGGAGGATGCCGAGTTCTGCTAGTGACCGATGCCGATTTCCCGCAAAGTCGAACGGAATCTGCGCTCGCGATCGGAATATCTGTCAACGAGTTCCGAAGCATTGAGCTTCCCAAGATGGTCGGCGACGAATTCGCTGCGGTTCTCGGCGCTGTCGATCTCGTTGATGTCGACTGCAGGCAATCCGGTGTAACCGAGCATTTCGCGCATGCGGTCGTCCACCGCGACCATCAGGCTCGGTACGGCCGCCTGCATGGCGATGATCGAGCCGTGGAAACGGCGGCCCAGATTGAAGTCCATCGACGAAGCCCAGGCTCGCCACTGATTGGTGTCGAAGAAGGTGCGCACCTGGAATGGCTTGCCGAGCCTGTCGGCGCCGGGATAGGCGAGGTTGCCCACCATGGTGCCCGACGCCGTGTCGTAGACGCGGCCCTCCCCATTGGGCTCGACGCTCATGTCGAAGTGGAGAAACTCGTCCTGGACCACGTATTGCGGGACGCTATCGCCGCCAGGCAGAGCCTTGGCATCCAGGACCGTATCCTGGTTGCCGCCAAGGTAACCGGAGAAAATGGTGCGCGCCTTGCCGACATCGACCTCAGGCAGCTTTCTGAGCGATTTCCGCATGTTGTCGGGCATGAAATAGACGGACGGGCAACCGGTCGGCCGCACGAAGTTAAAGCCTTGATCTTTCAGGAAACCTTCCGTCTCGAAGCCGCGCGTCAGGAAGAAGTGCTCACGCTCCTTGAGAATGGCCAGCAGCCGCTTCGTGCCCTCTGGCAGGTTGTTCTCCAGATCCTTGCGGTTCTGCTGACCGATGCCGAGCATGACGATCGGCATCTTGAGCTGCTCGAGCACATCGGCTTCCGCGTCAGCCGAAAGCCCTTTGCGCAGCAGATTGGCGCAGGTGAAGACGCAGATATCGAAATTCGAGTTGAATTCGTCGAGGCCGACGCCATTCTTGGCGCAATTATAGAGATGCCAGAACGGCACGTGCTTGGCGTGGGGTGAAAGCGCGCGCAGGGCACCTTCGCCGATGAGATAGTTGCCGGTGTTGCTGATATTGCGCAACTCCTGCAGAAACTCCTCTTTCGTCTCCGGCTGTTTTTGACGCTCCGCATAGGAGACAGACAAACCGTGGGCGCCATTGACGAGGCGGGTGTAGTGACCGGGAATACCGGTCACAAGAATCCTTGCAGGCATGCAATCGACCTTTCTGCTTGAAATACCGGCGTGGGCTCAACTGGCCGCCCGGATGCCGGCGTCTACCGCTGGATCCGCTGGAAAGACGGCCGTTCTTGACTGGGACGAGTTATCGACCCAGGTGTCGCACCACGCGAGAAACTGCGAAAACGAGGATGTCCACGAACGACGGGATGCAGTCTTGATGCAGCCTTCGATCAGCGGAGCAAGTTGGTCTGGGTTGCGGGCAACCGCCTCGATGGCCTGTGCCATCGACCTGACGACTTCGGGATCGGCGGCCGCATGGATCAGCACGCCATCTTCGCCGTCGATGATGAGTTCGTCGACGGCGCCAACCGCCGTGGCAATCGGAACGCATCCGAGCTGCTGTGCCTCGGCGATGGCGAGCGGCGCACCTTCCCAACGGGACGGCATGACGAGCACATCCGCCCAGGACAGTGCCTTGATGAGTTCCTTGCTGGCGAAGGCCGGTGGACGGACGTCGACGGAGAGATCCTTCAATCGTTCCGTCCATGAGACGCTCGAGTCGGCAAGAATCTCGCCGCCGACGGCACGCGCCTCGAATGGAACATTCCTCGCTCGAAGCTCGGACAACGTGGCCGCCAGCCTGTCGATCCCCTTCTGCCGATCAAGCCGCCCCATGTAGAGCACGTGCAAGCGCGCATCGTCGCGCGGCTGCCGTCGGGCGGCGATCACGTCTGCCTGGACTTTCGGTGGCACCGTAAAGCCCGCGCTGTTGGAGACGGCAAAGACCTTTGCGTGCGGCACGCCGAAACTGTGCAGGTAGGTCTTCAACTGCTCGGAGCAGGTCAGGAACGCGTCATAGCAATGTTCGTGAGCGATCGCGGCAAAAGGCTGGCCCGCCGGGCGCTTGAACGCGGTGTTGTCGACGACGTGAAGATAGCATGCCGTTCGCGTTCCCTCGGAACGCAGCCGGGCGATGAGGGGATGGACGGCCATGACATGGTTGTTGATCACCAGATCGAAACCAGACAGCTGGCCCTTCAACGCCTGCCAATCGACTCCATGCTCGTCGGCGATAAAATCCTGTCCGAGGAATGAGCCCGACCCGCCCCATGCAGGAACGCCGGCATCCCAGAAGTGAATGTGATCAAAGCTCGCATCGAATTCGTCGATGACATCCATCTTGGCGCTGCCGAGCACGAACAGATGTGTTTCGAAACCGGTTCGCTTCAGCTCGCGCGCGACAGCATAAATGACCTTTTCGGCCCCACCGAAAGAGGCGTTCGGCACCAGCAGAGCCGCAGTGCGCTTGCCGGAGCTGTGCCCGAGCGGCAGGACCGGCGAACCGCCGACTTCCCTTCGCAGCTCCTTGTATAGCTCGCCATAGGGCACCAGCCGCGAAGGCCGCCATGTCCACCGTTTGCCCGCCGTATGGCGCAAGGGGCTGGAAGCAATGGCATTGATGCAATTGATCATCATCTGCTGCGGCGTGATCAGCGAACGGCGCGACAGGCTCTTGGGGAAGGGAAAGCGAACTTTCAGCAGCGTCACCGTCGGCCAGACCTGCTGGTTGCCGATCGATGCGAACCACTCCAGCGCGTTGTTCTGGATCACGTCTCTGACCAGCGGCGTCGGAAGGAAAACAAGGTCAGCCGGGCCGACATTCTGCGAACCTGCCGGTAGTGCAACCGCCTCGATCCCACGCTTCACGCCGTCATTTGCAAGTTGAACGAACAACGCGTTGGTATTTTCGCTCAACCGCTCCAGGTGGGCGAGAATGTTTGGAAGCATGCGCGAGCGCAATAAGAGATCGAAAGCCGAACCACTGCCCGCCACGAGAAAGGGCGGGAAGTGTGCATTGTCGGGTTCGCCGACATTTGCCCAGAACGCCGGGATGATGTCGTCCAGCCGAAGCACGGTTGGTGCCTTGGTCGGATCGGTAAACAGCGAGATCGACGCATTTTCGGTTCGGGCGAAGAGATAGCGCGGCGCTTCCTCATGCTCGAAATCGACGAGCATCGGGCGGCGATACAGAGCCTTGTGGCGTTTTCTGAGGTAACTGACCGAAGTAGCGCGCTCCCGGTTGGCTTCCTTGAAACGGCTTTCGGCGCGCAACCGATACTCAAAGACCGTGTCGTGGCATGGCACCCCGACGAAGCCATTCTCGATGCAGGACAACCAGAATTCCCAGTCCTCAAATCCGTTCTGCCGGTCGTCGTTGAAGCGCACGCCGGCGCGGAAAACGTCGATGGAAATCAGCGATCCCGTGTCGCAAATGTTGTCCGTGATGCAATGCGCCAGCCGCGAATACTGATTGCCGTAATGCGCGCGCCAGGACACGGAGAACGTATCGATGTTGGTATAGACCCAGCCACAAGCACTGCTGCCGAGCTTTTCATAGAGTGTCTCTATGGTGCGAGGCAGAACACGATTGTCGGCATCGAGGAAATACACCGCCCGCGCCTCGGGCAGATGCTCGAGAATGAAGTCGATGGCGCGGTTGCGGGCACCACCTGGCCCCGCGTTGCGGCCGAATATCACGTGAATGAACGGATGGACCGCAGCATAGAGCAACAGCTGGTCGAACGTTTCGTGGCACGGGTCGCCATCGACCGAAACCACGATCGCGAGCCTGGATGTGTTCAGATCAGACCCAAGAGCGGATTCGATGGCTTCCAGGACAAGCGCCGCATGACCGTAAAGCGGCATCGCGATGGCGATGAGATCGGCCTCTGGATTACCTGGCATTCAGGGCCTCCGTCGACTGCTTTACCAGTCGGAAGCTCGACAACTTGAGCCAGCAAAAATCGACGGTCTCATCCACGGCCCGGCTGAGGATGATCAGATCCATTGGCACGCGGATCGCTTCGTCCATCTGCATGCTGATGCTGATGGATTGCTGGGCACCGACTTCGCGCCAGCCGCTGAACAGGGTCGAAGGTTTCACCGAACCCTTGCGCGCGAGCTCGGCGACTTCCGCGCGCGCGTTCGAACTGGCGGGGCTCAGGAGAAAACTGACTGCTGCCGGCGCGCCCTTGGGATGATCGATAATGGCGCTTGCCGACAACGAGACGGTGCCAGGCTCGATGGCGCGGTTGATCGCCCCGGCTGAGATACCGGTCGGCAGCGGGTGGCAGACGATCGCATGTTCGTGTTCGAGGAACCGGATCGTCTGGAAATCCGGGACGATCTGGGTCACCGAAACGTCAGTGATCTGGCTGAGCTTCTCGATCCCCAGCCTGTAATCGACGGTGAATTGTCCTTCCAGCAAACTGGTGGGAGCGATCATGTTCGCGGTGCTGGCGGGCTTGACCCCGGGCAGCCCCGTAAACACCCGGAACGCAAGCGGGCGCAGGTCAAGGTCGGGATGCGGATGTTCCGATCGCGCCGAGTAGCGCTCGCTGGCGATGTGGTGCCCGAGCGAAAGGCCAAGCGCGTCGGAGCCGCTTGCAGATACGCGCAGGCGAAGTGTCCTTGCCGCGCCGCCGCAGGCACGCGGCAGAGAAAAGAAGTTCCAGCCGGAAACCAGGCCGACATAGGGAACATTCCATTCCGCCACGCCTTCGCCACTTTCCAGGTAGTTCAAAGTGACGATGAGCTCTCCACTGCCCTTCGGCAATGAGTGCAGGTGAAGCGCGAAGCCGGCGACCCCGAGGCTCGAGACGGGCAGGAGCTGCTCGATGAACGCGCTGCTCAACAGCTGCCCTACACCCTCGTCCTTCGGATCGGCAAAGGGATCATGGGCAAAGACTTCGGCAACCGGCTCCCAGTTTCGCGCATGGAAGGCGTCTTCCAGAAGGCGATAGTTTTCGAACAGTTCTTCGCGCTCACGCCTCAGCATGGCGAGTTCCGACGTGATCGAAGCCGAATATCGGGCGAGCCGGCCTACTCCGTCTTCGGCAAGCGCACGCAGGAGCGCCGAGCTCTCCGCCACATTGACCGGGTCAAGACGCAGGACCGCCAGCTCCGGGAGCGTTCGCAAGGCAGACAGTCGCGCCAGCCCCTTCTTCAGGTCCACCTCTGCCTTGTCGGAAAAGGCGACCGCGGCGATCGGAAACGTATCCTTCAACGTGTCGAAGGAACCACCGTCGGCTTCCACATAGTCCACCAGATGGGCAACATTGCTGCCCTGCAAGATCGCCCGATCGCGATCCGATGCCAGAAGCAGCTTTTTCAAACCGAGCCGAGGCCCCATGGCGGAGTGTCTTACTTCTTGCACGTAACGCCCTCAGAAGAAACGATAACGCATATCGATGGAGTTTCTGAACCGACGACAGCTATACTGTCGATCGCCATTCATCACGCTGATTACGTAGCAGTGAATTTCGCAGTGCACAACGGCAAAATACATAGCGTGCCCAACAATAAACATAACAAATACTTCAATATTTGAAGTATTCTGAAATGCTACTGTCACATTGCTGCGGGACGCCCCGTCATCGTTGTCATGAGGTCTCGCTGACGCAGCAGGCAATCCTCGAGCCGGAAGCGCCGCTCGACAGTCCTTCGCGCTGCCGCCCGCATGCCGACGGACGCCTGCGGATTGCTGACGGCGCCGAGGATTGCTTCACTGAGCGCGTCGGCGTCGAAGAACGGCACAAGGATACCGTTGTGACCCGAGCGAATGACTTCGCGAACCGGAGGCGTGTCGGATCCGATAACCAAGGCGCCGCATGCCATGGCCTCGAGCACGGACCAGGAAAGCACGAACGGATAGGTCATGTAGACATGGGCCGCGGAGACCTGAAAAAGCTGGCGAAGGATGTGGTGCGGGACAACGCCTGGAAAGATGATGTTGTCAGGCGACACGTCAAGCGAGGCGAGCAGGTGCGATTTCCATGAACCACCGCCAGGAGGCGGCGGCCCGTAGCTGGTTCCGTCACCTCCGACGAAGACGAAAACCGTGTCAGGGCGCTTCTTCACGACCTGTGCGGCGGCCTGCAGTGCCTGGGGAAAACCACGATAGGGCTCAAGATCGCGGGCGACAAAGGTGACCACCGGCGGATCATTGGCCTTCAGCACGCGACCGTCCGGAAGCCGCACCGACGCCGAAGCGTTGGGGCGGAACAGCGCGGTATCGATACCTTCGTGGCAAACGGCAATGCGCTCGCGCGTATCGGCGGGATAAAGGCTCTTTTGCCATTCGGTGGGGCTGATGCCGCCATCCATGGCTTCCAGTGACAGCAATTGCGCGACGTTGCGCAGTCGCAATCTCTTGCGCTCTTCGAGGTCGGGTTGATCGTCGGGCGCAAAGCCGATATCGGCCCCCTGCGACCGATAGAAAAACTCGCAGTAGCCAAGGGCCGGAACGCGAGGAAGGGCATCCTTGACGAACATCATGCTGCCCCAGCCGATGTGGCCGACGACGATGTCCGGCGTCATGTCCTGTCGCGTCATCGCATCGAGCGTTTCGGCAACGCGATGTCCGATCCGGGCATGGTGATCCGGCACCGCCATGTGCCGAGCGATGGCCGCGGACATGCGCGGCCCGGGCTCGGCCCGGTGCCGAATGACGCGCACTGACGGAATCTTTTGATCCACGGTTTCGGTGATCAGGCTGACGCTGTTGCCCGACCGCACCAGGTCAGCCGCCAACGCGGCGAACTGGCCGAAGCCGCGCCGATGAACAAATGCCACATGCATGCTATCTAATCCGCTACCTGAATGACGTCCACATTGGGTTCTGCCCGGTCACATGTCGTAACGTGACGCGCTGCCCCAGACGAGTTCGAGTTGATGCAGGGTCTGAAAGGCGGTCTCCAGGTTCTGGCGATCCTGATGGCCGCGATTGAGCGCCCGCTCGTAGGCCATCGCCGCGTCGCGCAAGTTCGCCCTCAGTAGCCGGCCCTTTTCCGTAAGCTTGATGCGCGCCGAACGCTTGTCGCGCTGGGAGGCAACCCGATCGATGTAGTCGCCATCTGCCAGTTGCTTCAGATAGTACGACACGTTCGAGCCGACATAGTGCCCGCGATCGAGCAGCTCGGCCACCGACAGCTCGGCATCGCCGATTGCCAGCAAGACCATGGCCTGAGCCGGACCGATGTCGTCGACACGCAGCTTGGTCAGCTCGGCGCGCACCAAACCGGAAAACCGCCTGCTCACCCTCTCCATCAGGCGCGCAAGCTCGAAATAGGTCAGCTGTCGGCAATCGTTCGCGGCTTCGGCTTGATCGTGGGCTCCTACCGCCTTCGACGTCTGCTCCTCCTGCTGGAGCAACGACACATCTTTGATCCCCGTGGACGGATAGAGTACTCTTTCATTCATCCAACTCTCCATTTCGAAATTTACTTCAAATCTTGAAGTAAATCAGACTACAACATCCCCTCCCCTCTACCTTGAACTTGCATTACCTCTTAATTTTGTGCCACACATAGCGAAGCAATACTACGCTTCACCCTATTTTAAAGCCAGACGTCCTCCACGGATGGCTTTAACGTCAACCTCAGGCTACTGCCCATGCGTGATACTGTTCGGAACGAGACGATAAGCAACGCTCAAATTTTAGGGGTTCTGCGCCAGGATGAAATTATCAATCCAAGATTGCTAATATTGCAAGCCAAGCGTGTGTTTCTTTCCGTATCACTTTACGCCGCATTGCTCAGTGTCTGCATAAGCCTGCTTCAGCTCACGATACCGCTGTTCATGTTGCAGATTCATGACAGGGTTCTCAACAGCCAGAGCTTTGATACGCTCACCATGCTGACGCTGCTCGCGATCAGCGCATTGGTCGTCTATGGGGTCCTAGATCTTATCCGAGCCCTTGCTTTCCAAGCGATGGGCAGCGCCATCGTGCGAAGACTGAATGCTCCGGTTCTGGCATCGGCGGTGCAGGCATCGGTGAACCAGGGGCTTACTCGCGCCGCCCAATCCCTCCGCGACCTGTCGGAACTTCGCAGCTTCCTCACTTCATCGGCTGTGGTCGCGCCGCTCGACGCCGCTTGGTCCCCGATCTTTCTAGGGGCGCTGTTCCTGCTGCATCCGCTTTTCGGCCTGATCGGCGTCGTGTCCGTGGTGTTGCTCGTGTGCTGCGGACTGGTCAACGATTTGATGACGCGCCAGCTCACCAAAGAGGCCAACCAGGCGAATGTCGAAGCGGTCTCGAAGATCGCCGGTTCCCTTAGGCACGCCGAAGCGATCGAGGCGATGGGTATGTTGCCGGCGCTCGCAAGGCGCTGGCGTGGCCTGCAAATCCACGCTTTGGGCGCTCTTGAGGCCGGAGGAACCAGGAGCAGGGCGATGGCGTCGCTGACGCGCAGCCTGCGCTATTCGATCCAAGTGATCACGCTCGCCGCCGGCGCCCTGCTGGTTCTCGACCAGGCCATCACCCCCGGCCCGATGATGGCTTCGAGCATCCTTGTCGGCCGTCTGCTCATCCCCTTCGACACGATCATTGAAAACTGGCGCCAATGGGTGCTTGCCATTGCCGGCTGGCGCCGGCTCGAGGCGGCGATCGGCGAAGATCTGGCAATCCGCCAGACGACACCAACGCCCCATTCAGTCGGCGACGTGGGCGACATGATTGTGGATAAACTCGTTTACGCCGTCCCCGGCGTCGAGGTTCCGATCATCAAGGGCATTTCCTTCTCGCTTTCCCCCGGCGAAGTGCTGGGCGTGGTCGGCCCGTCGGCCGCCGGAAAATCGACGCTGGCCCGGCTGCTGGTCGGCATCTTGAAGCCGACCTCGGGTGGGGTCTTTCTCGATGGCCACAATACTTATCTTTGGGAGCGCGGGTCCTTTGGGGAATCGGTCGGATACCTCCCGCAATCGGTATCGCTGCTGGAGGGCACGATCCGGGAAAACATTGCCAGAATGGAAGATGGGGACCCCTACAAGGTCATCGAGGCCGCGCGGCTTGCAGAAGTGCACGAGATGATCGGCCGCCTGCCGCTCGGCTATGACACGCCCGTCGGCGATGGTCACCTGACGCTTTCCGGTGGACAAAGGCAGCGCATCGCGCTGGCGCGCTGCCTCTACAATCGCCCGCGCCTAGTCGTTCTCGATGAACCCAATGCCAACCTCGATTCGCTTGGCGAGCGCGCGCTGGTGCGTGCGATCCAGCGCATGCGCGACCAGGGTGCCATCGTCATCATGATCGCCCACCGGCCATCGATCATGCAGGTCGCCGACAAGCTTCTTGTCCTCGAAAATGGTCGTATCAGCCAGTTTGGGCCGCGAACGGATATCCTGACGACCGTGCCTGGGCCCGGCGAAACTCGGCGCGAGGTTGCTTCCGCATGACCGACAAACAGATGCTTCCGCTTCGTCCGCAGCCTTCAGAGCCCGTTGTCAGACCGCTGGCAAAAATCGCCCCTCAGGCGGCACCGACCCTGGCCGATATCGATGAGGCGCATTCCGAACGCGCGCTTCGCCGCCTGATGGTCGCGGGGCTTGCGACCATCATCGTATCCTTCGGCGGCTTCTTCACATGGGCGGTGTCGACGGAACTCAGCAGCGCGACCGTTGCCAACGGCAGCGTGATCGTCGACTCCAAGCGCAAGACGATCAGCCATTTCGAAGGAGGCGTCATGGGGCGCCTTCTGGTTCAGGAGGGCGAACAGGTGGCCGTGGGTCAGCCGCTCATCCTCTTGGAAGACACGCGGGCACGCTCCAACTTGAATGCCCTCACCAGCCGTCGCATCGGCCTCATTGCCAGGCTCGCCAGGCTCAAGGCGGAACAGGACGGTGCAGCCGCAATCGCCTTCCCGAAAAATTTCGGCGAAGCCGGCGAGATCGCCGTCGACGAAGCGATCAAGGCGGAGAATGTCTTCTTCGACAAGCGACACGAGGCCAAGGCCGGGCGCGTCGACGTTCAGACGAAAACGATCGAGGAATATGGCGAACAGACAAAATCGCTGCTCATCCAGCTCGAAGCGACCGACCGGCAGATCGCCCTCATCACCGAACAGCGCACCGCAATCGCCACGCTGGTCGAGAAGGGCTTCGTGCAGCGCGCGAAGCTCATCGAGGTCGATACGCGCCTGAGTGAGCTCGCCAGAGCGCGCGGCGAACTGGCCGGAGACAAGGCGCAGGCAGAAAAGGCAAGGGCTGGCGCCCAACTCGCGTTGATCGGCATCGAAAGCGAGTTTCAATCGACCATCGCGGGTGAGATAACCACGGCGCGCATCGACCTGACGGATGTCGAAGAACAGATCGTTGCGGCAAAGGATGTCTTGCGGCGCATGGAAATCCGCTCGCCCCAGGCAGGCGTGGTCAGCAACATCTGGCTGCGTACCCCCGGAAGTGCTGTCACGCCTGGCCAGCCCCTGATGGAAATCGTACCCGAAGACGAGCCGTTGGTCGTCGAGATGCGCGTCAACCCTCGTGACATCGACAGCATATCGGTGGGCTCTCCGACGCAGATCCGTCTGACCGCCTACAATCAGCGCTCGCGCATGCCCTTCAATGGCGCGGTGACCTACATTGCCGCGGACCAGACGGTCGATGAGAAGTCGGGTGCCTCCTATTTCACCGCTCGCGCCAAGATCGATGCGGCGTCTCTTGCTGCCGATCCCGATGTTCGCCTGTATCCGGGGGCGCCTGCCGAGGTGCTGATCGTGCACAAGGCACGCCGCGCCATCGACTACCTGGTGTCTCCGCTGACAGAGAGCTTCAATCGCGCTTTCAGGGAAGATTGATTCAGCGCCGACAGGCGGGATACGCAGTAAATTACTACAAATCTTGAACTAGTTTGCTACTAAACTACCCAATGAATCGCGGAAAACTATGTATAGTTTAATTTCTGTATTGATTTCCCACGAAAATTGGCAATAATGTCGCGAAGATTTCATGATTTAATCTGGAATCGATGTTGAAATATATTCGAGGCCGATGCACACTCCCGGCGCATCAACATCGACCTGGTCGGTGGACGTGCGATTTATCCACCAAGAGGAGAGGCAGATGGCCACACTAGAAGGCGGCGCATACGACGACGCGCTGTTCGGCTCTCGCTTCAACGATTTCATCCATGCTCGAGCGGGTGATGATTTCGTGAGCGGCGGCAACGGACATGACATCATTTTCGGTGACGAAGGTGACGACCAGCTTTTCGGCGGCAACGGCAACGATACGCTGTTTGGCGGCGAAGGCGACGACGTTCTCTATGGCGAGAACGGCAACGATACGCTGACCGGTGGATGGGGTGATGATCTCCTTTCCGGCGGCAATGGCAGCGACATTTTGCTCGGCGGTCAGGGTAACGACTTCCTGTCCGGCGGCAAAGGCAGCGACATGCTCTTCGGCGGTGGCGGCAATGACGTCATCGACGGCGGCGCTGGCGACGACCTCCTGGTTGGCGGTGCCGGCAGTGACGTCTTCGTATTCGACGGCGGCGGCGGCAACGACGTCATCCTCGACTTCACGCCCGGCGAAGATCTGCTGCAGATCTCGAAGGGCATCAATGGTCTCGATATCACCTCGCCTGACGACCTCGCTTCGCGGGTCACCCAGGTCGGCGGCAATGTCATCATCGACCTCGGCCACGGCGATTCACTGACCCTGGTCAACGTCGACGTCGACGACATTCACGCAAATCCCGAGAACTATTTCACGGTTCACTAAGCGTGGACTAGGCGTGCCCTGCATTCCTCCCGCAGGGCGCGCACTCCAAGAGGGATTGAATTTGCCGTTCAGCGATATCAAGCAGCCGAATACCGATCATCGGGACGCAAAGGCATTTCGTTTAGGATCGGACCTGGCTGTTCTCATCTGGGACCTGCCGCCGGGGCTGCCAATTCCGACGCGGCCGGTGCTGACGATGTCAAAGCCGCCGGTTCCGCTCGTGAGCGTAACTCTTTCGCTCGTTGACGGACATCAGCGAACGCTGTGGGCGATGCGGACAGCGAGAGCGCCGATGTCAGCCGTCATTGCCGTCGAAGGCAGCGACAGCGTAGTGCCGATCAACATCGAACCGGCAAGCGGTCTGCCTCCCCTCGACATGGAGCAGCTGTTCCTGGAACTCGCGCCGGAAGCGCGTATCAGATTTCTCAACGTCCTGCTGACGACGTGGCGAAGCGCATTCAAGGTCGCTAGCGACCCATATTTCTCACTTATCGTCGAAGACGCCCTCAACGCATTGGCGCCAACGCCTCGACCGGCGCGCATCACCTGCGAGCTGGGCCGCGGACGGTTCTTGATCGAAACGACCATCAATCCGGAGTTCGACGACAAGCTCGGGATCTATGTCGTGGGCGCGGCAAGCGTCAGCCAATTAAGGCCGAAGGCGATCATCCGTCGCGGCACACGGGCAGGCTGGCAGGCCTGCCACTTCATTGCCGAGATGCCAAGCCTCAGCCCACCCTTTCAGATTGTGCTGCTCAGCAAGAACGGCATCGCCATAAGACAGCTTTCCGAGCGCGAAGCGCAATGTCCAAGCCTTACGCGCTGGTGGGCAGACAATCGCGACGCGCTCGAACTGCGCGAATTGCTCGTTCAGCATCTCGCCGCCTGGCCGAACGGTGGACCGGCGACCGCAATCGACCTGCAGGTCCGGGCGCCCTTGAAAGAACGTCACGTTCCGAGAGCGGCACAGCAGCCATCCGGACAGGTCGACCTGGCGCTCGCCCTTTCCGACAGCCTGCTGGTCGGCGGATGGTATCATGATCCGTCATCCATGCTCGCCGGCATCGACTATCTGCAGGCGGATGGCAAAGCGGTGCCGCTGGACGGCAATATCTACGAATTCCCCGGATGGGCGCAGACACAGGCCGACAAATCGAAGACGGACGTGACCGGCTTCGTTGCCCGGATACCCCTTGATCAACCGCTCGGCCCACTGCTTCAGCCGCGTTTTCAGATGCGGCTTGCCTCCGGGGCCGTGAAATCCCTCATCCCGCCGCCGCAACCCTTCGAACCCGTGCTGCAGCGAAACCAGATCCTGCGCGCGGTGCCGCCGCAACATGCCATCGACGATGCATTCCGCACGATACTTGCGCCGGCGCTTAGAGAAGTGGAGCAACGCCTGGGCAAGACGGTCGAGGTCAAGCGGACGAGAGACTACGGCCTGCCGCAGCATGCACCGCTCGTTTCCATCGTCATCCCGCTCTACAAGGTTCTCGATTTTCTCCGCTTCCAGTTGTCGGGCATGGCGACGGACCCCTGGCTCATGGAAAACGCGGAACTGGTCTTCGTTCTGGATTCCCCGGAAATTCAGGACGAGACCGAGCATCTGCTCGGCGGGCTGCACCTGTTGCACGGTTTGCCCATGCGGCTGGTGGTCATGAACCGGAACGGCGGCTACGCGCGGGCGTGCAATACCGGCGCGCGTATGGCGCGGGGCTCCGTTCTGGTCATGCTCAATTCCGATGTCGTGCCCTGCGAACCCGGCTGGGTGCAGACACTGATAGATCCGATCATGAGCGGGGCGTACGGCGCGGTCGGCCCCAGGCTGATCTTCGAAGACAAATCGCTGCAGCACGCAGGCCTCTATTTCGGCCGCGACCAGCGTGGGATCTGGCTGAACCACCACTTCTACAAGGGCATGCCCAGCGACTACATGCCGGCGCAGCAGGCGCGAACGGTTCCCGGTGTCACGGGCGCCTGCCTCGTCACCACGAGGGATCTCTACGAGAGCGTCGGCGGCTTCACCGAGGACTATATCATCGGTGATTATGAAGACAGCGACCTTTGCCTGAAGATCCGCCGGGCCGGCTTCGAGATCGGCTATGAGCCGTCGGCCTGCCTGTATCACTTCGAGCGCCAGTCGATCCGGCGCAGCCAGGACTACATGCGCGGGGTCGCCAGCCAATACAACTCCTGGCTCCACACACAGCGCTGGGACGATGACATCGCCGCCCTGATGGCGCGCGACTATCGATCGCCGAGCAGCCTCAAGACCGCGTCTCCCGATGACCACGCAATTGAATGGACGAATGCATGATCGATGCCCTGCCCCGCGATGAAATCGGTGCACCACCGCCACTGGACGACGCACATCTTCGCTGGCTGACCGACAGCGTGTCGCGCAACCGGTTCCTTCCGCAGCCGGACGCGAACAGCATTTTTGTCGGCGACGGTGATTTCCGTGCGATCGGCGCGGAGTTTCTCGGACATTTCATCCGCATGGGCGGCTTGCGGGCCAATCATCGCGTTCTCGATATCGGCTGCGGCATCGGCCGCATGGCCGTGCCGCTCACCCAATATCTCGATGGCGACCGAGGCCGTTATGATGGCCTCGATCCCGTGGAGGGCGGCATCCGCTGGTGCCGGGCGACCGTGACGCCGACCTATCCGAACTTCACCTTCCAACGCCTCGACATCGCCCATGATCTCTACAACCCGACGGGGACGATCAAGGGCCGGGAACTGAAACTGCCATTTGCAGACGCGCAGTTCGATTTCATCATCATGACGTCGGTCGTCACGCACCTGCCCGCCGACGAGGTCATGGCCTATCTGGCGGAGATCGTCCGGGTCCTGGCACATGGCGGCCGATTGTTCATGACAGCCTTCATCGTCGACGAGATCGCCAGGCGAAATGCCATGGGGCGGCGCGATCCGCGCCTTGCCTTCGAGCGCGCCGGCCAGGGGCCCTGCTGGTTCGTACCGGGTCAGCCGCCGTTGGCCGCCGTCGGCTTCGACGATGGTTTTCTCGACGGCGCGTTCAATCGCACCGGTCTCTCGCTCGCGCTCAAGTCCTTTGGCCATTGGCGCGAACCGGGCGGCACACACTATCAAGATGTGCTCGTGGGTGAGCGTCACCGGAGCCGCCCATGAGCGAGCGCATTCTCGTGGTGGCGCACAATCATCCGGCCCTTCATCCCGGCGGCACGGAAGTCTTTGCGCACGATCTCTTCCGCGCCTACCAGCGCGCAGGACACGAGGCGCTGTTCCTGGGCGCGGTCAACCAGGTCCATCGCGAGGCCAGACCGGGCACGAGTTTCCAGGCCATAGGGCCGACAGGCGACGAAATCCTGCTTTGGGCGGGGCATTTCGATCGCTTTTTCATGAGCCAAATCGACCTTTACGGTTTCGTGCCGGATCTGGTGGAACTGCTGCGCGAATTCCGGCCCGATGTGGTTCATCTCCACCATATTCTGCTCATGGGCGCCGAGTTTCCACATATCGTGCGCAGAGCGTTGCCGGCGTGCAAGATCGTCATGACCCTGCATGATTACTACCCGATTTGCCATCATGACGGTCTGATGGTGCGCACCGACAAGCGGGAGCTCTGCCACGGCTCTAGTCCGGACCGTTGTCACGCCTGCTTCAAGGACATCAAGCCCGACCGCTTCGCGCTCAGGGAACAACATCTCAAGGCGCTTCTGAGCACGATTGATCGTTTTGCTGCGCCGAGCGAGTTCCTGAAACGACGCTATGTCGACTGGGGAATTGCCGAAGACCGCATCTCCGTCATCGCCAACGGCCTACCGCCCCAGGCGTTTGAGGCCGGCAAGGACAAACCCAAGAGCGGACGCCCCGTCTTCGGCTATTTCGGCAATCTGAACCCTTGGAAAGGGATCAAGGTGCTGCTGGAGGCGGCGCGCCAGCTGATCGCCGATGGCGTCGACTTCGAGCTGCGCGTCCATGGCGGCGCACCGTTTCAGACCCAGGAATTCGTCGCCGACATCGACCGCCTGTTTTCCGAAACCGCACCCTTCGTCCAGCGGCGCGGCCCCTACCGCCGAGAAGATGTGGCAGCCCTCATCGGCGGCGTCGACTGCACCGTTGTCCCCTCCATCTGGTGGGAAAATGCGCCGCTGGTGATCCAGGAGGCGCAGGCGCAGGGACGCCCGGTGATCGCCAGCAACATCGGCGGAATGGCCGAACTGGTCAGGAACGGCGTCAATGGCCTGACCGTGGCACCCGACGATCCACGCCAGCTCGCAGCCGCCATGCGGCAGGTCATCGAAAAGCCGACGCTTCTGCGACAGCTTTCCGGCCGAGCCGTTCGCCCTGATGACATCGACACCACAGCCGGTCGTTACCTTGCTCTTTTCAATCTCCAGCAGGTTCAGGCCGCATAAAGAGGACCCATGGCCCAAGTCGCAGAAAAACTCGACACGCCGCCGCCCGAGAATGAAGGCGCCAAACCCATCAACGGTCGCGTCGATGCCATCGATGGGGGACGCCTGTTCGGCTGGGCGCACGATCCCGCCGCCCCCGGCCAACGCCTCAAAGTGCGCGTCCTCCTCGATGGCGCACCGGTCGCCGAAGCGATCGCCGACCGCAATCGCCCGGACCTCAAGCGAAACGGGATCGGTGACGGCCAGCACGCATTCGAAATCGCCCTGCCTGAGGCGGTGCAGAAGCGCAGCCGCGATCTCGTCGTCATGGCGTTTACGGGAGACGGAGCGGGGCAGCCCCTCCGCGTGCCGCAACCCGACGAACAGGCAGCCGAAGCGCTGATCGCAGCACCATTGACCAGGGTGCTCGACAAACTGGACGTGCTGATGGCTGCGCAGCGTCAGCTGCAGATTTCCCAACGTTCGCTGCAGCGCGTACCTCATATCGGCGCAGATGCGGCGGAAACCGAGGGAGCGCAAGACCCGAGCGCCGGCATCGACGGTCTTCGTGCCGAGATGAGCCGACGGCTGGACGATCTGGACGTGCATCTGCTGCGAATGGATGGCGTCGTGGCGGGCATGGAGAAGACACTCTCCACACTTCAAAAACGGGCGGGCGGCGAGACCAGGCCGCTCGTGCTGCTTCTCTTCGTCCTCATGGGATTTGCAGCCGGAGCGCTGCTGGCATTGCTGGCAAGATGATGATGCGGCAGGCGATGGCGAACGATGAAAGATCCGCTGGCACCAACGGCACCCGCGCCGCGGGGGCGCCCTTGCGCTTCGGCAAGGGTCGGGCCGTCTCCGCTCGGATCGATCAGGAAACCATGCTCGTCCTTGGCAGCGGACGGGCCAAGGGCCACGCTGTTTCCGTCAGAGCCGATGGCGCCAAGCCCCCGCGAGACGGCGCTTCCGTTGCAAGCTGGCCCTTAACTGCATCGTCGCCGTCGGCGACGCACGGTTTTGCGGCGCTCCTGACGCAACCGAATCCCGATGTGCCCATCTCGCTGATCGACGTTGACGATGGGCGCATCAGCGAGCGCTTCATCGTTGCCCCCAGACCGATTTCGATCGAAGACGCGGCAACCCTTATTGCGCAGACCACAGCAGGAGAAACGGCCGTCGTCGTCAGTCGCCTCGCCGATCAGCTCATGGCGCAACCGGGCAACCGCAACAGGGTTTTCGCCGGACTTACGTTGATCAAGGCACTGCAGCCGTCCGACGGCTTCATCGAACTGGTCGGAGAGACCCATGACGGCGTCATCGTCATCATGGGCTGGAGCCGCGCGTTCGTTCCCGGCCGTTGCCAGGCCTATCTTCTAGCCGGCGCAACGACCGTCGCCGATTGTTTCGTCGCCAGTTTTGCCCGGCCGGATATACCGGAGGGCGAGCTGGGTTTCATCGCCGTTCTGGAAACGGGCGGGAGGGTACGCGCCGACGCGCTCAAAGGCATCGTCTACAATGCCGGCGGAGGCTGGCACTTGACACCGGCGCATTCGCGCGTGCAAATCAGCGCGGCCCTGGACACTCCGGACCACATCCGGTCCGTGCTGCTCGAAGCCCGGGCAACGCCAGAGGCCATGCTGCGCCTGCGTTCAGCGGCAAACGGTTTCACCGGAAAGGACACGATTTCGAGCCTTCCATACCCGGTTCGCCTGGACGTTGACCGGGTGTTCGAAACCGATGAAGGCGACATGCTGATTTCGGGCTGGCTGCTCGACCCGGAGCACCATGTTTCCTCCGTCAAACTGCGGCGGCCGGGCGCAGAGGCCAGACTCGACGACATCTGGACGCGCCTCGATCGGGTCGACGTTTCGCAGAGCTTCGCCGATCAACCCGCATTCCGGGCATCGCTTGACAGCGACGATCAGGCCCACGGATTTGTCGCCCATGCGAGACTGCCTGGCGGCAATCTCGACGCTACACCCTATCTTGAACTGACCTTGAGAGAAGGTCGGCGCGCGTTTCTGCCCTTGACACCCAAGCGGATGCCGGCGCGACGGGCCGCAAGCCAGCAATTGTCTTTGTTCGATGCCGCCAACTGGGCGCTGCCGGCGATCGTCGATCACCAGATCGTTCCGCTCCTCTCCAAGGTAGCCTGCACCGCGCCGCGCATGGAAACGATCATCGACGTCGGGGTGTTCGACGAAAATGCCGGCGTTCCCATCATCGTCGGCTCCACCGTCGGAATGCCGGAAGTCGGCCCGCTCCTCGCATTGTTTGCGCTCGACCCGCAGACGCGCTGCGCTCCGCTCGTGATCGTTGTCAGCAAGCCGGCCTTCCAGAGGGATCTCGTCCGTCTTAGGCAGCTGGCACGGTTTTATGGTCTCTCGGTCCGCCTGGTCTGCGCGGCCGCGGCACAAGATCGCTTCGATCTGCTGTCGGTCGGGGCGGAGGTGGTTTCATGCGACACGGTCGTAACCATGGCGGGCTCACTCGTCCCTACTGGCAAAGGCTGGTACGACGCACTGACGGCAGTCGGAGAGGCCCACGTCGGAAGCGTGATTTCGCCGATGCTTGCCTATGACGATCACTCGGTGAAATGGGCAGGAAGCTGGCTCTCCGAGGACGGCGATCAACTGCTGCTCGATCGCTATGCCGGTTATCCGCTGATGGCGATTGCGGCACTGCAATTGACGCGGGTCGACGTCGCGTCGCTCGAATGCTGCATCATGCCGCGTGCGGTCCTGAACGACGCGATGCGCGATTGCGGCGTCTATCTCGGCTCAAAACAGAAGGCCTGCGAAATTGGGCTCCGGATCAACCGGGCAGGCATCGCTGCTTATTTGCTGCCATCGATCCAATTGCTCGGCTGCGACGAGCCGATGTCGGGGGAGCAGAACGGCAAGCTTGCCGCGCTCGCCGAACGCATCGATGTCGAAATCCTCAAGTCGCGGTGGCGAAGCGCTCACCAGAGCCAAAGATCGTTTGACAGGATTTCCGCATGAGGGAACAAAAGCTTCGCGTCCTGGTGATCTCGCATGCGCACCCCTCCTTTTCGCTGGGCGGGGCGGAGATCGCCTCGCACAACCTGCATCGCGGCCTGAACGCGATGGAAGGTGTCGAATCCGTGTATCTGGCGGCCGCCTCCCCGCCGCTGCAACGACACGCCTCGTCGGCGCTTATGAGTGCGCGCCTGCCGCAGGAAGAGGTGTTGTTCCACACCGTTGCCTATGATCATTTTCACCTCGCGAATGAGGACGTCGAGTCGATCGAGCGTGATCTCCTGCGCTTCGTGCGCGATGTGAAACCGGATGTCATTCATTTCCATCACGTTCTGGGTTTCGGTCTCGAGGCGCTCTATGCGGTGCGCTCCGCACTGCCAGACGCGGCAATCCTTCTCACCCTTCATGAATTCGTGCCGATCTGCCACAACCACGGCCAGATGGTAAAACGGCCGACGGGTCAGCTTTGCGAGCAGGCTTCGCCGACCGCCTGCAACAGCTGCTTTCCGGATATTCCGGCATCAAGGTTCCTCCGGCGTGAGGCGCTCGTGCGCACCATGCTCCTCGATATGGTCGACGCGTTCGTTGCGCCGAGCGCCTTTCTCGCCAAGCGCTATGCGGAGTGGGGCATAGATCGCCAACGCATTCACGTCATCGAAAACGGAATCATGGGCGAGGAAGCTACACCCGCGCGCGAACTTGCGCGAAGCGACGCGCGTCGCAACCGCTTCGCCTTCTTCGGCCAGATGACGCCGTTCAAGGGCGTCGACGTGCTGATCGATGCCATCGGCCGCGTACCGGATGAGATCTGGGGCGATGACGCCTACCTGATGATCTTCGGCGCCAATCTCGAGCGCCAACCGGCCGAATTCCAGGCGCGGATGAAGAAGCTGATCGAGCGAGCCGGTCGTCGGGTGCGCTTCTACGGGAGCTACCAGAATGCCGATCTGCCGAAGCTCATGCGATCCGTCGATTGGGTGATCTTCCCATCGATCTGGTGGGAGAACTCACCCGTCGTTATCCAGGAAGCGCTGCTGCACCGCCGACCGATCATCTGCTCTGACATTGGCGGCATGGCCGAGAAAGTTCGCGATGGCGCCGATGGCCTGCATTTTCGCGCCGGCAACGGCCAGCACCTCGCGGATCGGATCGTCGAGGTGCTGAACGACGACACGGTCTGGGACCGCTTGCGCAGCAGCATGCGCGGTCCCTTCAGTTCCAAGGATTGCGCAAGGGAACACCTCGGCGTCTATCGCAGCCTGCTGCGCGAAAAAGACGGTGCCGCGCAGCGCGAACATCGCGTCGAGATGCGCGTCTCGTCACAGTTCCAATGACGGATTAAGCTTTTGGCACGCATATTGGTCATGATCCCCGCCGGCGAAGTCTACGCACATGACAGCGTTCGCTGGTATCAACATCAAGACATCCAGTCTCACATCAACCACTACCACAATATGGGCGATGCCTTCGTCTTCGACTCGTCGCTGAAACTGCTGCGGTTCGAAGAACTCGGTGTGCTCGAAATATCGGAATTCAGGCCACGCGACATCGCCCGGCTTCGGGAGGAATACGATTACGTGTTCCTGCGCGGATCAAATTACATTCACGACGCCATGAACTGGGAGGCGGCAGCAACGGTCCTGAAGGCGCTCGGCCTGCCAGTGATCGGCTTTGGGATCGGTGCACAGGCTCCGGTGGATGGAAAAATCAGGCTCTCCGACGATACGCGCGCCGTGCTGCGCCTGATGTCCGAATCGACGACATCAGTCGGTGTGCGGGGTGCCTATTCGGCCGAGGTTTTGTGGGATCTCGGCATCCGCAACGTCCGGATCATCGGATGCCCGACCGCCTTCCGCCTGAACGATCCGGAACTGCGCATCACGCTGCCGCCGCTCGAACAGGTCCGCAAGGTCGGGGTCACCGTCAGGCGAGAAGTCTCCGACGCCTATGCCAAGGATATCGAACGCTATCTCGGCTTCCACCGCGAACTGGTGAAAACCATGGCTGGGCGCTTCGAGACCGTGCTGTTGACGCAGGGCGAGGTCGAGGAAAAGAAGCTTGTCCTGGGAGACGAGGCCCAGCGCGAAGAAGCACTCGCCGCGCTCAAGGCCGACCATTGGACATCGTCCTGGTATCTCGATGAGGCGATGCTGGGCCTCTACGAGCAAAGGCTGTTCTATTCTGATGTGGTTGCCGATTACGAACGGCTGATCCGCGCCCAGGACCTGGTGCTCGGCTACCGCCTGCACGGCAATCTCATGGCGCTGGCGAATGGGGTTCCGTCGATCTACTGCACCTATGACAGCCGAACGGCCGAGTTCTGCGACACATTCAAGATCCCCAGTTTCGACATCTTCGGGCAGCAGGCGTTCTGCCTCGAGGACTATTGGGACCAGGCCCTCTTCGACAGGTACAACCGTGCCTGGTTCCACACCTACGGCGAAATGTACCGTTTCCTCACTGAAAATGGTGTCGAGCACAAGATGCACGACATCCTCAAATCCCCACCCGCAAAAATCTCCCGAGTTGCTTGAAGCGAAAAGGTGCTGACATGCAGAACAAAGTGCGCAAGGCGATCATCCCGGCCGCCGGATTCGGTACGCGAATGCTGCCGGCGACAAAAAGCGTTCCCAAGGAACTGCTGCCGATCGTTGATCGGCCGATCCTCGACTACATTGTCAGTGAGGCGTTTGCCGCGGGCATCGAACACGTCATCATCGTCACTGGCCGCATGAAGGGCGCAATCGAGGATTATTTCGATCACGCATTCGAAGTCGACGCAACGCTGCGGCGAGCCGGCAAGAACCCGCTTGCCGATCGGCTGGCGACGGCAACGCCTGATGTCGGCAGCATCTCATTTGTGCGCCAGCAACAGGCCCGTGGCCTTGGCCACGCCGTCTGGACGGCGCGCCACATCGTCGGCGACGAACCTTTCGCCGTGCTGCTGCCGGATATGCTGATGGTCGATCACGAACCCTGCCTCCAATCGATGACGACCCTTCACCAGCGACATGGCGGCAATGTCGTGGCTGTCGAACGATGCTTGCCGGAAGAGGCTCACAAATTCGGCATCGTTTCCCTGAAGCAGACTATTGGGGGCGCACTGGTCGATGGCCTCGTGGAAAAACCGGCCCCGGGCACGGCGCCGAGCAACCTGTTTATCTCAGGGCGCTATATTCTCCAGCCGGAGATCTTCAACATCCTCGAAAACCAGGAGCCGGGTGCAGGCGGCGAGATCCAGTTGACCGACGCGATGATTACCCTGATGAAAGACCAGGAAATTCGCGCTTTCGAATTCGGCGGCCGCACGTTCGACTGCGGAAATCCGACCGGCTTCGTCGCGGCCAACCTGCACATGGCAATGGCGCGCGCCGACATTGCAGCAGGGATCTCCGGCGAGATGCATGCACTCATGACGCCCATGCGCGCAATCGCCTGATGGCGCGTAGGCTGCGCCGCGAGGAACGGCCATGCCGCCAGGATGCGCAATCTGTGTTCGTGGCGCGGCGTTACGGTTCGAAGCTTTGCTTTTTTAGCTTTGTTTGCGCGTCTAATATGACGCGCGGCGCTGTAGAACATCAAAAGGCCCGCAGACATTCCTGTTTGCGGGCCTTGTTTGATTTGGCTGTCAATCTCTTCCGGATTTTCACCGATCACGAGACCGGAGAATCATTGGCGCCCCGTTAGCCGCCCGCGATCAACTGTCTGGTCCCGCCGAATGGCGGTCCACAACCGTCAATTCACGGGTGCCGGAGGAAGCGTTTCGCGGATCTGATCGATCTTGCCGACGTCGGGCCCGACGCCAAGGATATCCTTGGCTTCGTCAAGCATATCATCGGTTACGACACCGTCTTTCGAGAAACCGGCAAGCGCATCGCGCAGGGCCTCGTCGCTGAGGGCCGGGTCGCTTGGGATGGCGTCCACGCCGTTCTCAGCTTCAAACTCTGCATAGGCGATGGCGTAGGCAGAAACCGCGGCCATTCGGGGATCGTTCGAGTTGAGATAAGCGTGATAGTTGCGGTTCAGCGAGCGCAGTCCCGGCGTGCCGACGCCAGCTTCAATTGGCTCCACCTTGGTCAGCTTGTCGGCCTTCGCAGCTTTTTTCGCCGTGTCCGGGCCTTTTTTGCCACGTGTGAACAACGATTTCCACGTCGGCTTGTCACTGGCGCTGGCCTTGCTCGACCGGGTGTCCTTGCTTGCACGCGCGGTTCCCGATTTTCCATGGCTGGAACCTGAGCCCCCGCCATGGTTGCCGCCATTTCCATTTCCATTTCCATTACCACCGCCGCCGCCGCCGGAATTGCCATGGCCTTCCTTGGCCAGGGCTGTGCCCGCCGCACCGACCATCCCGCCTACCGCGGGGGCTACGACCAGACTCAGCGCCAAGGCGCCACGAGCGATTGCTTTCGCGAAAACCATAAGAAACTCCTCTTCGAATAGCCGCGGCACCGACTTCGATGAAGGCCGCGTTTGTAGAGAAGCGTAACTTATCTTGGGCCAAAGGCAGCTACTATGCCCCCCGGACCATTGCGGTGGCCTATAGGACCTTGGTCCTGTCGGGCAGACAGCCTAAGGTCCGATAAGGATTGAGAACCGAGCCACGGCATTGACCAGCCTGCCCAAGCGTTTAGGTTAACGCGGGTTTGTTGTACCACAGAGACGCTGGCGGCCAGCAGTCGATACCGGGAAATTTCGTGCGCGCCACCCAACTCATCAAAAATTGGAACGCCCGCTCACTGGCATCGCAGTTCCTGCTGATCGGCGGCCTTGTTGCAGCGGCTGCAATGGTGCTGGTTGGGGCGTTTGTTTCACGCCTTATCGAGGAGGCAGTCACTCGGAACTCCGCCGCAACCACGGCTCTCTATGTGGACAGTGTGATCGCACCGTTGTTGCCCGATATGCAGACGACCCAGATACTCGACGGCGGTGTCGCGCGCGCGCTCGACGAAACCCTTGGTCAGGGCGCCCTGGGAGACCGTCTCGTGTCCTTCCGCCTTTGGCGGGCAGACGGCACGGTTCTGTATTCAAGCGACGAAGCCCAGATTGGAAAACGGCTCGAGCTCAGCGACGAGTTGCGAACGGCATTCTCCGGCAGGATGGTGGCGCTCTTCGATCAATCAGGGGAGCAGTCAGACAAACGCCCAGCCGACATGCCGATCCTTGAGATCTACAATCCGGTGCTGCAACCGTGGTCGGGAGAGGTCGTCGCCGTTTCTGAATTTCATGAGGTCTCCTATGATTTCCAACACGGCTTGAATCAAGCGCGCTTCTATACCTGGTTAGCGGTCGCAGCCTTTACGCTTGCTTTTTTCGTGGTTCTCTCTGCGATCGTGCTGCGAGGCAGCCGGACCATTGAGACGCAGCGCCATGCGCTCAAGGATCGGATCGCCCAGCTTTCAGCGCTGCTCGCGCAGAACGAAGCTCTACGTGGGCGGCTCCAGCGGGCCTCGCAGCGCACGGCGGCGCTCAACGAAAGTCATCTGCGCCGCATCGGTGCTGATCTGCACGACGGGCCTGCGCAACTGCTGGCCTTCGCCTCCCTGCGGCTCGACAGCGATGCTTTGACGAACCCGAAAACACCCGGAGCGACGCGCGAGCGCAGCATCGCCGAAATCAAGGAAAGCCTCGATGAAGCAATGCAGGAGATCCGAACGATCTGCAGCGGTCTTGTTCTGCCGCAGATAGAAACAGCGACCCTGCCCGAGATCTTGAAGCGGGTCGTTCACGCCCATCAGCAGCGAACGGAAACGACCGTGGAGCTGTCAGTTTTCGACCCGCCTGATCACCTCGCTCTGTCCGCCAAAATCTGCATCTACCGCTTCGTGCAGGAAGCGCTCAACAACGCGTACCGCCATGGCGGCGGCGTCGGCCAGCGTGTCTCACAATCGACGGTGGGTGCGCAGGTGATGGTCGAGGTCGGGGACAATGGGCCTGGCTTCAACCCGGATCGCGTCGAGCCAACGGGCCTTGGCCTTGAGGGTTTAAGGGAACGAATCGAAAGCTTGGGTGGAGCCTTCGAGATTAAAGTCTCAACAACTGGCACCGTTGTTCGTATGACAATCAGCACCGAGGAGACAAAAGCGGTATGAAGACAGCGATACGCATAGCCGTGGTCGATGACCATCCCTTGTTTCGAGAGGGCGTAACAAGAAGCCTGCTGGAGATCGGCGGATTCGAAATCGTTGCCGAGGGGAGTTCCAGGGATGATGCCCTGCTTATTGCCGAGAATCTGCGTCCCGATGTCATGCTGCTGGACATATCCATGCCCGGGGGCGGCTTGAACGCAATCCCACCTATCCTCGAGTTATCGCCGTCGCAAAAAATCATCATGCTGACCGTTTCCGAAACGAGCGACGATGTCACTGCAGCCCTCGAACGAGGGGCGCTGGGATATGTGCTGAAGGGCGTAGGTGGCCGAGCCCTGGCGGAAATCATACGCAACGTCGCCACGGGCGAGAGCTATGTCACTCCGGCGCTCTCGGCCAAACTTCTCTCCAATCGGACGCGCGGTCCATCAAACCTGTCGGCCCTAGTCGCCAGCCTGACCGCGCGTGAACATGAAGTGCTGCAGTTGGTGGCCGCAGGCATGAGCAACAAGCACGTCGCCCGGAAACTCGAACTTCAGGAAAAGACAGTAAAGCACCATATGACGCAGATCATGGCCAAGCTCAGCGTCACCAACCGAACCGAGGCTGCCATGGTGCTGCGCGACGCGGCCGATTGGCGTCCCCTCACTGAATGAGGGACTGAATTCGTTTCAAGTCCGCCAGGGTCGCCTTTCGGTTGATGATTGTGCGCCCCCGCGCATCCTTCATTATGTAGCGGCCGTTATTGATCTCCTCGCTCATACCATCGGCATGGCGCACGCCGACCCTGGAAGCACCGCCGCCGGCACCCTTCGAATTGCCACGGGCGTTGCCGCCGCTCGAGTTGCCTTTTCCAGACCTGCCCCCTCCGTTTCCTCCACCGTTACCACCGCCATTTCCTCCACCACTTCCTCCGCCATTGCCTCCACCGTTACCACCGCCGCCGCCGCCGCCCCCACCATTGCCGTTATTCTCCCCGCTCTTGGCAAAAGCGGCCTGGGGAACAAGTTCCAGCAACGAGCCGGCAGGGCCGAGGGTATATGGAAGGGCTGTGGCGAACAGACAAACGGCTCCCGAACTGACTGCGGTAAGAAACTTCCGACGCGTAGGCATGACATCTCCTCAGTACAGAACTTTGCCCGGGCTTCGACAGGTTGTCGAGATTGGGCATGCTCTGCCAGACCGCAATCCGGCGGTCGATAGCATGAGTTCAACCGAGACAACCGCCTCGACAAACCCCTGTAAATGAAAGCCCTGATCGCTGAAACGCGTTGGGCCAGGGCGCCGCGAACGACCCGTGGCAGGCTTTCAGTGCGGACCTTCGGCTTTGCCGGCACGGTCCACCTTCTCAATACAGGACATGAGCCGCATTTCAATATCGCGACACAGAACTTCAAACTCCCGGATCACATCCTGCCGCGGATGCGTTTCTAGCTGCAACCTGTGCAGCTCCGTGACCGCCAGGTTGTAGGCTTGGCAAAGGTCAAGAAGAGACTCCAGAACATGTGTCCTGGGCGCCAGTTCTTGCCCGAGCGTCGGAGAAAGAAGTCGGCTCAGAGAGTTCTTGATCCTCATTTTCGTGACACCAGCCCAACATGCTGTCAGCGTGCGGAACAAGCGGGCCTGTGTCAAAGCGGACTGAAGTCGGATCAGGAGTAGGACCAAAGTCCGCCGGACGCACTTTCTCGACAGCGGAAGAACGGGATTTTCCCCGCGGCCGTCTTGAACTTGCACGCCGAGCGCGAATATTCAGGCGGCAGTTATGCCGTTTTGGTGCATTTCCCTGGTGCATTCTATGCGGTGCATAAAGTTGTAGATACCGAGGAAAGGGAATATGCATAAAACTGCACTAGACCGATTATCGTCAGTGAATCGGGAGCTGGATGCATGCAGAGAGAGTTACCATTCAACGGGCAGAGGGATTGGCGGATCGTGCGCTATGTCCTGGCCGGCATCGTTGGTTTCGCCGTACTCGCCCAGGTTCTGGTCTATCTCAGCCTGGTCGCTCTCGTCGACCGGCCCTATGCGGCAGCGATGGTCGGCGCGGCCTTGATTTCCTTGCTGATGGGTGTGCCGCTGATCGTCGTCGCGGCCATGCAGTTTCGCCGGGCTCAGCGCCTCCGCAACCAGATCAACCACGTCGTTGCCCATGACGCCACGACCGGCTGCGTTACCGGCCGCGGGCTCGTCCAGCATGTTAATGGTCTCGAGCGCCGCCGTCGGCGCGGTGCCGAGGAGCTTCACGGGGCTCTCATCCATCTGCGGATCAACAACCTCGACGATGTCGGCGCCGCTTTCGGCCCGGAATGGAGTGATGAACTGCTCCAATTCGTCGCCTCCACCATCAGCACCTCGGTGCGGCGCGACGATGTCGTCGCGCGAACCGGTCCAGCGAGCTTCGACGTCCTGTTGGTGGGTGCGACCGAAGCCGATGCAGAGCAGGTTTGCACACGCCTGACGAAAGCGCTGACCTCGTCGCATTTCGCAGCCGACGGCAGCAAGGTCGATCTTGCCTTCAGCGTTGGCGGTGCGTTGTTCGACGGCAGCGTTGACCTGGAGCAGCTGCGCCGCACCGCCGCTTCCGAGGCCGTTGCTGTTGCAGAGACCCGGAGCGTCGGTTTTGTCCGCCTGCCCTCGGCTTGAATCAATGTGGGCGCTGGCGCTCACGTTAGGTGAAGATACAACCTTTGCACGCGGCGACTGAGATCCAGTGGCTGAATTCGCGCCTGCATTGAGTTCCGGCGGCAACTTAGTCGCTCAAATCCTGAAGACGCATGCGCGATTAGTTTTATTTCAATAGCTTAACGGATCCCTGTTTAGCGGGGCGATTGTTCCATTTTTGCAACATGGCCGTGCGAAAGGCTGGGATACTCTTGCACCACCCCAAAAGTGGTGGCCGCCTTTTATTACAGCTGTATTATTTAGCGATAAATTTCTGCAGTTGTAATGTGCGCTTGGATTTGCAAGCGTGACGTACTGATTGCCAGGGGGATAGTATTGAACGTGGGGAAAACCTTTAAGGGCGGGCTGTTTTCTATTCTGCTCGCGTCATCCGTGCTTGCGGGCGGTGCGGCCGATGCGATGACGCTCAGGGAAGCGCTTCAAATCGCGATGGAATCGAACCCGGAGATCGGGCAGTCGATGGAGAACCGCGAGGCGATCGAGTTCGAACTGCGGCAGGCCCGCGGTCTCTACCTGCCGAGCCTCGATGTGGAAGCTTCCACGGGCGTGCAACACCTTGAGGACGAAGCACGACGGCTCGGCTCCATCGAAAACGACCCGCTCTATCCTTCCGATGTCGGTCTGACAGTCACTCAGAAGCTCTTTGACGGCGGTGGTCGTCGTGCCGAACTGGAGCGGCAGGCAGCACGCGTCGACAGCGCCTCCTTCCGTGTGCTGGAACGTTCCGAAACCATTGGGTTGCAGATCGTCCGCGAGTACTTCGAGTATATTCTTCAGCAGCAGATCGTGGCGGAGGCCCGCAAGAACGTCGGCGTTCATCAGTCGATCCTATCGGATATCAGCTCGCTGATTTCAGGGGGAACGTTGACTGATGCGGATCGCCAACAGGCCAGTGAACGCCTGCTTTCCGCAAAGGCCCGCCTATTGGAAGCGGAGGAAGCGCTCGATACCGTCAAGATCAGCTTCAATCGCCTGGTGGGCCAGCCGCTTACCAAGCCGTCGATGCCGAAGTCGGTTGCGAACGTCTTGCCGAAAACGCTGGAGACGGCGATCGGCATCGCCCGCGGTAACAACCCGCGCATCAAGGCTGCCGATTCCGACATCAGTGTCGCGGACTCGCAGGTAAAGGCTGCGCGATCGAGCATGTTTCCGGAAGTCTTTGCCGAAGGAAGCGTGCGCTCCGGAAACGATATCGACGGCGCGACCGGCAATTCCTGGGACGCGCAAGCGCGGATCGTAGCAAAATGGAATCTCTATCGTGGCGGCATCGACATCGCCAACGAGCAGGAACAGATGCGCCGGGCGAGCGAGCAGCGGCTGGTCTTCCACCAGGCGCATCGCGAGGTCGAGGAGGCCGTTCGCATTTCCTGGGAACGCCGCACGAGCCAGTATGACATTTCGCGCACGCTGAATGCACAGGCCCAGATGAACGTGCAGATCGTCGAGTCCTATCGCGAGCAGCTCAAGGTCGGCCAGCGCTCGCTGCTCGACGTGCTGGGCGCGCAGAACGCACGTTTCAATGTCAGCGTCCTGGCGAAAACATCGCAATATGCAGCCTTGTTTGCCGAATATCGCCTGCTTGCCGCAACTGGCCAGCTCCTGGCGACGATGCAGATCAAGGCACCGGCTCAATCCGAAGCCTATGCGCGCACCGAGTTCAATGTTCCGGACACGCCTGCTACGGAAACCTATCGCCGTGTTCCGTCGCGCCAGACGAACGATTTGCCGCTCGACTTGTTGGCGCCGATCCGGCAGAAATGATAGTCCTCGTGAGGGCGGACACAACCGGTGGTGATGCAAGCTATTGACAGGCATGCGCAGATTGGCCCGTCCTTGACTGGCTTTTCCGAGGCGTTCAAGGAGATTTGCATCTTCTTGAACCGCCCCTCGTCAGACAGTGTGCTCTATTCCGACGTCCCCTTCGACGCCCGGTCGCCGAGCGCCGAAGACGTTTCCCGCATCGCTGAGCGCGTTGGCCTGGAGACGGAGCTTGTTTCCACGCGGGCCCTTGCCAACCGCGATTTCGTGTTCCCGCTGCTGCTCGTCTTTCGCGATGGCAGCGCCACGGCGCTGTTGGAGGAGGCGCCGGACGGTACACTCAGTCTTTCGAACAAATTGGCAAGGCCCGACGAGACGGCGGTGAAGCTGTCTGATCTGCAACTCGGCGGGCTCGCCTATGCCGCGTCGTTCTCGGCGACCTATTTGAACGCGGCTGCCGGCCGGGGTGTTGGCGAGGCGCGCAACATTGACCGCCGACACTGGCTGACTTCGACGATCAAGCCCTTCTGGCAAGCCTATGTCCAGGTGGCGATCGCGACATTCTTCATCAACGTCCTGGCGCTCGCCGCGCCGCTGTTCACGATGAACGTGTACGATCGCATCCTGCCGAACAAGGCGATCGCGACGCTCTGGGTCCTGGCGCTGGGCATCAGCACCGCCATCCTCTTCGATTTCCTATTGAAGACGGTACGCGCGGCGCTGATCGACTACGCCGGCCGCAAGGCCGATCTGAAACTCTCCTACATGCTGTTCGAGAAGATTCTGCATGCAACCATGGCGTCGCGGCCGCCGTCCACCGGCGAGTATGCGAACCGGGCGATGCAGTACGAATTCGTGCGGGAGTTTTTCACGTCGAATACGCTCAGCATGATCATCGACAGTCTTTTCGTCTTCGTCTTCATCGCCGCCATCTATGCGGTGGCAGGTTGGATCGCGCTCATTCCAGCGATTGCTTTTATCTTGAGCCTCGTGATCGGCTACGTTGCGCAGTACAAGATCGGCAATCGCGTCGCCGCGGCATCCAACGAGTCCGCCCAGCGCCAGGCACTCCTGGTCGAAACGATCAGCGCGATCGAGACGGTGAAAACGCTGCATTCGGAAAAACAGCTGCTTCGCCGCTGGAACGAGTTGGCCAAGCATTCCTCGAACACGGCCGAGAAAATCAAGGAGATTTCCTCCTGGGCGTCGCACGCGACGCAGTTCGTGCAGCAGTTGGTGACGGTCTGCATCGTCGTGGCCGGCGCCTATGAATTCACCGAAGGAAACATCTCCTCCGGCGCGATCATCGCCGCCAGCATGCTGGCCGGCCGCGCCGTCGCACCGCTCGGCCAGATTGCGATGACGCTGGCGCGACTGCGCCAGGCGCTTCTATCGCTGCGGATCCTGAATGCGGTGATGGAGCAGCCGGAGGATCGGCCCGATACGATCGGTTTCGTCAATCGCGAGATCCGCAACGGCAGCATTACCTTCGCCAATCTCGACTTCGCCTACCCGGGTACCGACCACAAGGTGGTCAGCGGCATGAACGTGGCGATCAAAGCGGGAGAGCGGGTCGGCATCATCGGCCGCATCGGTTCCGGCAAGACGACGATTGGCCGGCTGCTTGCCGGCCTCTACCCACCAAGCGCGGGGCGAATCCTGCTCGACGGCGTCGACATTCGCCAACTGCACCCCTCTGTCGTTCGCTCGGCGGTCTCGTTCGTGTCGCAGAATTCTGATCTGTTCTCGGGCACGATCAAGGAAAACCTCCTGATGGCAAATCCGACCGCCAGCGATGAAGAAGTGGTGGCGGCAGCGAGGCTTGCCGGCGTGGACGAATTCGTCTCCCACCATCCGCGCGGCTATGACATGCCCGTAGGTGAACGCGGTTCTCAGCTTTCCGGCGGGCAACGCCAGGCGGTCGCCATCGCACGGCTGCTATTGCGCAAGCCGAAGGTCGTCTTCCTTGATGAACCCTCCGGGGCAATGGACCTTGCAAGCGAACGTGAGCTGATCAACAAGCTCTCCACCGTCTTCAGCAGCGATGTCACCCTTTTGATATCGACGCATCGCCATAGCATGCTGAGCCTCGTCGATCGGCTGCTGGTTCTTGACCGCGGGCGCGTCGTTGCCGATGGCCCGAAGGCTGAGGTCATCGAGCAGTTGCAAAGGCGGCCCGGTCCTGCTGGCCCAGTGGCCGGAGCCGGCCTATGATGCACGCTTTCACAAAGATGACGAAAAGACGTCGGTTCGCAAATGGCGGGAGGGGTCAGCATGACTGAGAAACCGCCGCTTGCCGCGCGCGCCGGGTTGCTTGTCATCGGCTTGCTGATCAGCTCTTTCGTCGCCTGGGCGGCGATCGCCGAGGTTGATGAGATCGCCCGCGGTGAAGGCAAGGTCATCCCCGTCTCGAAGACGCAGATTATCCAGTCGAGTGAACCCGGTATCGTGCGCGAGATCGCGGTACAGCCCGGACAGGTCGTTCGCCGCGGCGATCTGATCCTCCGGCTCGACGATACCGCGAGCGGCTCCTCCCTTGGCGAACTCGAGGCCAAGGGGCGATCGCTGCGCGCGCAAGTCGCGCGGCTCAAACTCGAGGAGACCGGGGCCTACGACGCAAAATACCAATGTCCTGAGGACATCACTAAGGTCGCGCCGGCCATATGCGCGAACGAGGAACAACTGCTTCAAGCCAAGGCCGGCAATTTCAACAACAAGCTGTCGGTCATGCAAGCGCGCGAAGGCCAGCGGCAGAAGGAGCTTGCCGAGGCGGCGGCCAATATCACCCGCCTGACAGAGAGCCTGCAGTTAACCGAGCAAGAACAGGAAATGCTCGCGCCGATGGTCAAGCGCAAGCTCGTCGCGCAAACCGAGGTGCTCAGGGTCGAGAAAGAGCTGACCGATACCCGGGGTCAGCTCGCCCTCTGGAAGGAGTCAGTCGGAAAGCTAGAGGAGGCGCTCAGGGAGGCAACCCTCCAGGTGACCGAATTGTCGCTGCAACTGAAGCAGGAGGCCCTGGCGGAAAAGACCGAGGCGCTTTCGCAACTTTCCGTAATCGAGGAAACCATCCGCGGCGCCAGCAGCCGGGTCGCCAACACCGACATTCGCTCACCAGTCGACGGCATCATCAATACGCTCGATGTCAACACAGTCGGCGCCTATGTGACGCCCGGTGGGGTGATCGCCGGCGTCGTACCGACGTCGGAGATTCTGCTCGTCGAGGCACGGCTATCTCCAAGGGACGTTGCGTTCGTGCGCGCCGGCCAGCCGGCACTGATCAAGGTCTCGGCTTATGACTTCTCGATTTACGGTGGCCTCGGCGGTGTCGTTGAGACCATCAGCGCCGACAGCCTGGTTGATCAGAACAATGGCGAAACCTACTATCTCGTGCGCGTCAAGACCGACACAGCCGCGCTGGTGAAGGATGGGCGCGAATATGCGATCATGCCCGGCATGATTGCGTCCGTGGATATCATGACCGGCAAGAAAACGATCCTTGCCTATCTGATGAAGCCGATCAACAAGGCGCGCGAGGAAGCTCTGCGGGAGCGCTGACGATGAACGAGACGCCGCCTCCCCCGTCCGACGCGGACCTGAGCGCTCTGCGGTTCCGTGTCGTCACCGTCGGCGGTCAGCGCCGCGGGATCAAACTTGAGGAGATCTATTGGCAGAGCCTTGGCGAGCTTGCCGCGCGGCAAGGCCGTAAGCTCGCGGATATCGTTGCCGCCTGCGAAACAGAACTCGAGGGCGAAGGCAACCTGACGGCGCGGCTGCGCTTTATCGCCACCCGCTACCTGCGCGACGAACTCTCGTCGGCCAAGGAGCGCAGCAATCTGGCGGTGGTTGCAGGCCAGGTCCGCGCAAGTCCGTCGCCGGCCTTTGCGCTCACGGGGAACAAGCACATCATTGCCTATAACCCCGCCTTTCTCTCCTTCGTCCAGTCACGTGTCCTGCGCTCGCACCTGACTCAACCCGCACAGGGCTTGAAGCTCTCCTTCGACGTTCAGTTTGTCGATCTCGTGCACCGCCTCAAGGAGACCCCCGGCGAACCGCAATCGGCCGGCTTCACCATCGGCGCGCAGGGACAGATCACGCGGGGCAAGTTTACCGCCGCCCTCGCTCCGCTCTCCGACCAGGACGTCATCATCGGCTTTATTCTGGCCTGATCCAATGCGACCGCCGCTGCGACAGCGTAGTTAAAATGGCGACCCTTTCGAGCGGTCACCCATTCGACGAAAGGCGTTGCGTTTGGAGATGAGGTTTAGCGAAGCGCGACGCCCTCTCCGGGCATGACATCGGACAGAGGTGCGGCCGAAGCGACCTTGTCGCCGGTCGACCTGACGCCGTGGATCCAGGAGCGGTCGGCGCTGACCGAGAAGAGCGGCTGGTAGTTCGGCAGAGCACGGTCGGGCTTCACCTCGTCGCTCAAATTGTCGAGAATGAAGTGGCCCTGGCTCGTCGTGATCGCGAGCACCGCGTGATAGAGGTTGCGTCGGACATCGCGCAGAACGACGACCGACATGGCTTCCGGCGGCAGGCCGGCCGCCTTCAGAGCCGCCATCTTCAGGATGGCATAGTCTTCGCAGTCGCCCTTGCCGCGGGCGAGAATTTCGTCCGGCGTTGCCCAATAATCCTTGGGGCCGTAGTTCTCAGCGTCCGGCTGGTAGCGGACAAGCCGGTTCACCGTCCGGTTGATGCCGCTGATCTTCTGCCGGAAGGCGAGGCCGTTGGCGTTTTCGATCGCCCTGCCGAGGATGCCGCGAGCGGCACAACCACTCTCGTTGGCGCAGTGGTCGAAATCGGCTGCCGCGACCGCCGGAAAGACGGTTTTCCATTTGCGGGCCACGGGGATCGAAGAGACGCGGAAGGCGACGGAATGGAAAACGGCGGAGGGCGTCGACTGCGCCGGTGTTTGGCCACCGAGGTTGGTGCCTGCCGTCACCGCCACTTTCTGCACCCGCTGCCGCTTGAGCCCTTCGGAGGCTTGCTTCGACCAGGTGCCGATTGCCTCAGTGGCGACGGCCGCCAGCGGACTCGCGAGGCTCAGCATCTGCTGGAAGACGCCGGGCTGGAGCATGCCGGGCTGTCCGGCCTGCACGGAGGATATCGCTGAAAGCGATGCCAGGCCGATCGCAAACACCGAAGTCTTCAGGTATTTTTCGCAGTGCTTCCAGCTCTTCTTGTTCATCGCCGTGTCTCTCGGTTGCATGGAGACACTCTACGAATCAAAAGAAAAATGCAGGTAAAGCCGTATGTATTATTTAGTATGTGTCACGCCAATACGTTTTATGTAAAATTTTATTCAAACTTTATACTTGTGTATGCTTTTGGAGCACTGACGGATTCGTGTATAGAAGCCGCCGACTCCGTCATCATGAAAGCGATCGCCAGCCCGGAGCATGCCGTTTGGCACCTGTGCCGGTTGTTTCATGAGGATGCGTGCAACGGAACGTCTTGCAACGCGGCCAGTTGCGATTGACGGGCGCATTTTGCTCTCTGTGGCATCAGGGCTTCTTTTTATAGCTCCGGCGGCCGGATGGGGCATTCGTGTCGAACCCATGACCAGAACTATTAAAATTGCGTCAATCTAACCAATTTTGGGTATTAGCATATCATATTATGCTGTTTTTCTCTAATCCCTTCGATGCCGATTGCGGCTGCACAAGGTTGATGTTCTCTTGCCCGCAAAGGTCGAGGGGTATTTTCTATGGCAACCGCAGGCACCACAAATTCCAACGAAGCCGCCGCAAACCCGGCAGAGGCAATCGAGTACCGCGACGCACCGGATGGCAAAGCCGGCCGGTTGGTAGCACAGACCGGTGGTGGCGCGATGGCCGAGCCGCAGCTCCTGGACCAGGCAACCGGCGCTCCGGTGAAGGGCGCTGAGAACGCGCCCCAAACGCCGCCGATGCCGGCGACGGTCAGCGCCGATGCTTCAAATGTCGTGCACCTCCCTGCAGGCGCATCGATCGAAAAGATCCAGGTGGTCGGCACTGATATCGTTTTAGAACAGCCTGATGGCTCTACAATCACGATCCAGAACGCCGCATTGAAAGTTCCGACCTTCGTCATCGGTGACGCCGAAATCCCCCGCGAAACCCTCGTGGCGGTGCTTGGAGAAAACGGTATCAACGTCGCCGCGGGCCCGGATGGCACCATCAGCGTCGTGTCGAACCAAAGCAGCGGCGGGGATCTCTCCGATGCGACCGGCGACATCGGCCAGGCCGGGCCGGTCATCGACTTGCTCGCCCCGACCGCCCTGGAGTTTCCTGCGCTTGAAGCGACCGAGCGTCTGCCCTTCGCGCTTGACCCCAACGATGACCCGTCGATCACCCCCGACTCCAAAGATAATCCAGGCGGCATCGCGGTGAGCGACAGGCAAGTCGACGAAGCCGGCCTCGCAGTCGGATCGCGTGCGGGCGATGGCAGTGCGTCGGTCAGCGGTGTGTTTGCCCTCACCGATCCGGACGGGCTTGACGACATCGCTGGCCTGACCATCAACGGTCAGACGTTCGCCATCGGCGGTCTCGTCGGGCAAACGGTTGTGGGTCAATTCGGTACATTGACCATCACCGGCTACAACCCGCTTACCGGTGTGGCGGAGTACACCTACGAGCTGACGAGCGCAGTCACGAGTTCCGGGGTCAATCCCGGCGCGAATATCGAGCAGGACCGGGACATCTTCGACCTCACGGTCACCGATCACGATGGTGCCGGCGGTTCGGCCACCCTCCAGATCGATATCATCGACGACGTTCCGGTGATCGGGATCACCGATCCGGCCGCGCCGAGCGTGGTGGAAGGCCAGACGCTTGCCGGCAGCTGGACGCTTTCGGCAGGTGCCGATGGCGTCGGCACAGTCGACGTGACGGTCGGCAACACGACGCAGACGCTGACGGCGGGCCAGTCGGTGGCGTTTGCGCTTGCCGAGGGTACGCTGACGGTCAATGCCGACAAGACCTGGTCGTTTGCAGCGGCCAGCAACCTCAACAATGCGGGCGGAGTCAATGTCAGCTTCACGCTGTCGGCCAAGGATGCCGACAACGACACGACCAGCGACAGCCAGACGATCACCGTGACGGACGGCGCCGGCCCGGCAGTCGATCCGCTTGCGGCTTCCGCATCGCTTGCACTCGACGACCAGAACCTGGCCGACGGCAGCACGCCGGGCGCCGACACCAGCAGCGGCACGATCGGCTTCGTGGCCGGTTCGGATGCCATCGCCACCATCGTGTTCGGCGACACCAGTACCCTCACCGGTGCGCTGACCTGGGATCGGGTCTCCGACACCCAGATCGTCGGCAAGGCCGGCGGCGTGACCATCGTCACCCTCGACCTGGTGCGCAGCGGCGACAGCGCGACCGTGACGGCGACGCTCACCGACAACTATGCCAGCCATCCCGGCGTCAATGCCGACGATCTCGCCGCACTCGGCTCGGTCAAGGTCATCGCTTCCGACACGGACGGCGACCAGACCGAAGGCACCGTCTCCGTCTCGGTCTCCGACGACGTTGCGACGGCTGCAGCGGACACGGATAGCGCGACCGAAGATGATGTGCTCGTTGCGGATGGCAATGTACTGACCGGCTCGGGTGGCACGGATGCCAATGGTACGGACGGTGTCAAGGACGTGCGGGGGGCAGACGGGGCGTCGGTCACGGCCGTATCGTCTGGCGACGCGGCGGGCGTGGTTGGTGGCGCAACGGTCGGCCAGTTCGGTACGCTGGTTTTGGGCGCTGACGGCAGCTACACCTATACACTGAACAACGCGCATGGCGCCGTCCAAGGTCTTGCTGCGGGCCAGACAGTGACGGATACCTTCAGTTACGAGATCACTGATGGCGATGGCGACAAATCGTCGACGACGGTTACGATCACCATCACCGGCACGAACGACGTTCCAGTGATCACCTCTGCGGTGCAGAGCGGTTCGGTGACGGAGATCGCCGACGGTGCTGCGGGCGAGAATGCGACAACGCATGCGCAGAATGGTGCGGTAACCTTTGCCGACGTCGATACGCTCGACACCCACAGCGCAACTTTCACCGCACAGGGCGCCAGCTATCTCGGCACCTTCGCGCTGGCGGCRGTGAACCAGGCGGGTGACTCGGTCGGCTGGAGCTTCGAGGTCGCCGACGGCGTGCTCGACAGCCTGCAGGCTGGCCAGAYSCTGACGCAGAAGTACGATGTGACCGTCGATGACGGCCATGGCGGCACGGCAGTGCAGACGGTGACGATTGTGATCACCGGCACGAATGACGTTCCAGTGATCACCTCTGCGGTGCAGAGCGGTTCGGTGACGGAGATCGCCGACAATGCTGCGGGCGAGAATGCCACGACGCATGCACAGAATGGTGCGGTAACCTTTGCCGACGTCGATACGCTCGACACGCACAGCGCAACTTTCACCGCACAGGGCGCCAGCTACCTCGGCACCTTCGCGCTGGCGGCAGTGAACCAGGCGGGTGANGGCAGCACCCATCGCCTGGATGACATCCCATCGCTCGACACGCACAGCGCAACTTTCACCGCACAGGGCGCCAGCTACCTCGGCACCTTCGCGCTGGCGGCAGTGAACCAGGCGGGTGATACGATCGGCTGGAGCTTCGAGGTCGCCGACGGCGTGCTCGACAGCCTGCAGGCCGGCCAGACGCTTACGCAGAAGTACGACGTGACCGTCAATGACGGCCATGGCGGCACGGCGACACAGACGGTGATGATCGTGATCACCGGCACCAACGACGTTCCGGTAATCACCTCTGCGGTGCAGAGCGGTTCGGTGACGGAGATCGCCGACGGTGCTGCGGGCGAGAATGCCACGACGCATGCACAGAATGGTGCGGTAACCTTTGCCGACGTCGATACGCTCGACACGCACAGCGCTTCCTTCACCGCACAGGGCGCCAGCTACCTCGGCACCTTCGCGCTGGCGGCAGTGAACCAGGCGGGTGACTCGGTCGGCTGGAGCTTCGAGGTCGCCGACGGCGTGCTCGACCCGACGTCGATACGCTCGACACGCACAGCGCAACTTTCACCGCACAGGGCGCCAGCTACCTCGGCACCTTCGCGCTGGCGGCAGTGAACCAGGCGGGTGAYWCGRTCGGCTGGAGCTTCGAGGTCGCCGACGGCGTGCTCGACAGCCTGCAGGCYGGCCAGACGCTGACGCAGAAGTACGATGTGACCGTCGATGACGGCCATGGCGGCACGGCAGTGCAGACGGTGACGATYRYGATCACCGGCACCAACGACGTTCCGGTAATCACCTCTGCGGTGCAGAGCGGTTCGGTGACGGAGATCGCCGACGGTGTTGCGGGCGAGAATGCCACGACGCATGCGCAGAACGGCGCGGTGACCTTTGCCGACGTCGATACGCTCGACACGCACAGCGCCGGCTTCACCGCACAGGGCGCCAGCTACCTCGGCACCTTCGCGCTGGCGGCAGTGAACCAGGCGGGTGACTCGGTCGGCTGGAGCTTCGAGGTCGCCGACGGCGTGCTCGACTTTCACCGCACAGGGCGCCAGCTACCTCGGCACCTTCGCGCTGGCGGCAGTGAACCAGGCGGGTGACTCGGTCGGCTGGAGCTTCGAGGTCGCCGACGGCGTGCTCGACTCGCTACAGGCCGGCCAGACGCTGACGCAGAAGTACGAYGTGACCGTCGATGACGGCCATGGCGGCACGGCAGTGCAGACGGTGACGATYRYSATCAMCGGCACGAACGACGTTCCGGTAATCACCTCTGCGGTGCAGAGCGGTGCGGTGACGGAACGAGCTGATAACGCGGCCGGTGAGAATGCGGTTGTGCATGTGCAGGGCGGCGCGGTCACTTTTGCCGATGTGGATACGCTCGACACACACAACGCCAGCTTCGCGGCGCAGGGTGGCGGTTATCTCGGCACATTCTCGCTCGGCCCGGTGAATCAGGCGACTGACAAGGTCGGCTGGAGCTTCAAGGTGGCTGACGGCGTGTTGGACTCGCTGCAAGCCGGCCAGACGTTGACGCAGAAGTACGACGTGACCGTCGATGACGGCCATGGCGGCACGGCAGTGCAGACGGTGACGATCGTCATCAYCGGCACCAACGACGCCCCGGTGATCACGTCCGGTTGGCAGCTTGGCGGCGTGGTGGAACGGTTTGACGGTACCGTGGGCGAAAATGCGGTAACGCATGCGCAGAACGGCGCGGTAACCTTTGCCGACGTCGATACGCTCGACGCGCACAGCGCCAGCTTCGCAGCGGGGGGCAGCGGCTATCTCGGTACCTTCTCGCTCGGCGTGCTGAATCAGGCGACCGACAAGGTCGGCTGGAACTTCCAGGTTGCCGACGGTGCGCTCGACTCGCTGCAGGCAGGCCAGATCCTGATGCAGAAATATGACGTAACCATCGATGACGGCCATGGCGGCACCGCGACGCAGACGGTTACGATCGTAATCCTAGGGACGAACGACGCACCGGTGATCACGTCGGGTACACAGAGCGCTACCGTGACGGAGCATGCTGACGGCGCGGCCGGAGAAAATGCGGTCGTCCATGTGCAGGGGGGTGCAGTGACGTTTGCCGACGTCGATACGCTCGACACCCACAGCGCCAGCTTCTGGCCGCAAGGCGGCGGTTATCTCGGCACCTTCGCGCTGGACGCGGTGAACCAGGCGACTGATACGATCGGCTGGAACTTCAAGGTTGCCGACGGCGTGCTGGACTCGCTACAGGCCGGCCAGACTCTAACGCAGAAGTATACCGTGCTCGTCAATGACGGCCATGGCGGCGTCGCGACACAGACGGTGATGATCGTGATCACCGGCACGAACGACGCACCGGTGATCACCTCTGCGGTGCAGAGCGGTTCGGTGACGGAGATCGCCGACGGTGTTGCGGGCGAGAATGCCACGACGCATGCACAGAATGGTGCGGTAACCTTTGCCGACGTCGATACGCTCGACACGCACAGCGCAACTTTCACCGCACAGGGCGCCAGCTACCTCGGCACCTTCGCGCTGGCGGCAGTGAACCAGGCGGGTGA